>JAYSYY010000094.1:0-75161 GCA_043727215.1 Chitinophagaceae bacterium
AAACTGTTTATTGCTGATTCCTTGGTTACATCAGAAAATGTATTATTCCCGTTATTCCTATATAGCCGATCCCCGGATAATATGTCGTAGCTGTTAAGAAAATTATCCCTCGGTGCATAATTCCCCGTTTGATGAACCGAATGATTTAACAAAAACATATCCAGGTCACCGTCCATGTCATAATCCAAAAATGCGGACTGCGTGCTGAATCCGGAGAAATCCAATCCATAAGCGTGGGCTTCCTCCTTATAAAAAGGAGTGCCCATTTTATCAATGCCCTGGCAAAGGAGCAATTGATTTTTGCTTTTCAAGGTCTCGAAATTTCCTACCCTGCAAACATAAATATCCAATAGCCCATCATTGTTGATATCGACAACTGATACACCTGTTGACCATGCTGCATCCTGGGGAATTTTTGCCCGTGAGGTAACATCAGTAAACTTCAAATTACCTTTATTGAGAAAGATTTTGTTTTTCCCCTGGTTGGATGAAAAAAACAGGTCCGTTAACCCATCATTATTAAAATCTCCAGCACCAATTCCTGCTCCATTATAGAAGTACATGTATTTGAACATGTTAAATTCAGGAGTTGATGTGAGCCTGTTGCTAAAATTCAAACCGGTTGTGTTGCCCTCCAACACCACAAACAATGGGGGTGCATCGTTTTTTGATCTACAGCATAAACATATCACAACGGAAAATGCACATATGAATAAAAGATACTTCGTGGGCTGATTTGATATATGTTTGTTCAAGAGAATAATTATTTATTAGCTTCTACATTCTTATTCTTTTTAAGCTGGTATAAAAAAGGGAAATCATTATTTTGTAAAAACAATATCCTCTCTAAATGTTTACCAGGTATTTTTATAATGTCCCTTACTTCTCCCCTTATCTCTAACCCTGACACAGCCGGCTCTATCCATTTAAATTGCCCATTACCTGTATTCAATAAAAGATGGCCGTAGCTAGCATCCAACCTCGAAAATTGTGGTTGAAAGTGAAATTTATTCCCCCCCAATACCATATCTATTTTTCCATCATAATTGATATCTGTACACAGTATCGCATTTACGGAAGAGAATTGAACATAATCGGGTAATCTTTGAATTTTGAAATTACCGTTACCCTGATTTAACGCGATGCAAGAGCTCGCATAATTGAATATTTTTTGAGAACTGGCATTTAATATTTCCGGCGTAAACAATTGCTGAATTGTTTTGCGGGCATAATCTTCAAACTTATAGTTTTGTTTTCTTAATGAAGCCAATTGATCGGTCATTTCCTTTTTAAGAAAGACCGGAACATCTTTTTGATTTATGGTTCGGGTAATGATCTTATCCACCACCCCATTGCCGTCAAAATCATTGACCCACATCTTCACAGGATGCTGTTCACTGGGATGAAGGTAAAAGTTTTCTCCTATGTTACCGAGTATAAGATCCTGCCTGCCATCCCCGTTTACATCGCAAGAGGACAGTGTCTGCCACATGCCAGACAACTGCTTCAGGTTTGTTTTTATTTCTACAAAATGATCTCCATTAAAAGAAAATATTACGGGAGGCATCCATTCACCTCCTATGATCAATTCTTTTTTTTCATCGCCGGCAACATCCGCCCAGGTAGCGCCGGTAACCATACCGATGTGTGCGATATCCGGATTTTTTGTTTTAGCGATGTCTGTAAAATTCCCTTTCCCATCATTTACCAATAGGAAACTTTGAGGATCCATTCCATAATTCATTGTAATACTTCTACTGCCAAGAAATAAATCAAGATCTCCATCATCATCAAAATCATTAGCAACTACTACAGATGCATTGGTACCACTGGCTTTAAGTGAATAAGGCGCCCAAACAAAATTGCCCTTGCCATCATTTTTATACAACCGGTTTATTAACTCATCAGCGACTGTATTATTGCCCCCAGATCCCACAAACAGGTCCGGATCGCCATCCTTATCACAGTCAAAAAATAAGGCCGTGACATCTTCTAATGGTGCCTGCCTGTTAAAAGACTCCTGTTCTTTTTTTATAAACCCCGATTTTGTTTGGAGGTATAACTGACCGGCCTGGCCTGCCGCGCCACAGATATACATGTCATCAAGCCCATCCCCGTTTACATCACCGCAGGCTGCTTTTGGACCTTCCCTGGAAAGCATGTTCAGTAAGTTTCTTTCATAATAAAAGTCCACGTAATCATCTTCAGTATGTTTATCGAAGTTTTGTGGAACCCGGTGTAATAAATTGCCGGAAGAATCATTTTTTATTTCAGGTAGAAATTCTTTTTGATGATCCTGCTGAATCACATGCACCTTATTTATTTCAGGTTGATAGTATTTCGTGATAGAACGGTCTGGCCAGGTAACTATCATGGAATCTACTAGCTTATTACCTAACCCTATTATTGTTTTATAATCTATTGAGGATTGAAAACCCCTGCTGGGTATTATTTCACGGCTAAAAACCTGGTCACCCTGGTAAACCCTGATGCTGCTTCCAACAGCAAAAGTATTTTTCCCCTGCCCTTTTAAAAAAATACCGATATAATTATTTTTTCCAGTTTCCCGGCTGTTATTTTTATAAACAAAGGCTTTTTGATTAACATTATTTACAACAAGGTCCAAATCGCCATCGTTATCAAGATCGGCATACGCTGCGCCGTTAGAGAAAGAAGGCTGTGTAAAACCAAGTGACGCACCTGCATCTTTAAATTTTAAATTACCGAGGTTTTTAAAAACTTTGTTGAGTAGCGGGTTAGAAGGCATTTTTTTTATAATCTCTTCCACATTTTCTTTATCTCCTGTGAGCGCCATTTTTTGAATTATATCATTGGCGAAAAAATCAATAAAATCCTGGTTAGTCACATCCTGTTTTATGCCATTACAAACATACAAATCGTTTAGCCCATCATTGTCCATATCAAACATTAATCCACCCCAGCTCCAGTCGGAGGCTGCAACGCCGCTATAGAATGCAATATCCATGAACTTTCCATTCCTGTTATTTAACTGAATAGTGTTCTGCATGTATTGGTGATAAAATCCAGATTTTTCCTTCAGGCGATAGACATCAATATTATCAAATAGGGAAGTAGTTTTTAACCGGTAATCATCGTCGGGCAGCATATCAGTTGTAAAGATGTCGGGATAACCATCATTGTTTATATCACCCATATCAGCACCCATGGATGCTAGGCTGGTATGTTGCATCCACTGTTCAAGCTCATCTCTATATGTGCCATTTTTCTGATTAATGTACAGGTAGTCTCTTTCAAAAAAATCATTGGATACATACACATCGGGATAAGCATCTCCATTAACATCACCAATCGTTACCCCTAATCCAAAACTTATTAAACTGCTGTGTATACCGGTTTCATTCGTTACATCAATAAACTTTCCAGCATTGTTTTTTAGTAAACGATTGCCTCCCCCCTTAAGAAAATCGGCGACCGGCCAATTTTCAGCTGGCAGGTCCCGCTTATTTGCATAGTTCAATGTATTGACGGGGATAAAACTATTATTGATAATAAAGCAATCGAGATCCCCGTCGAGATCATAATCAAAAAATGCAGCATGGGTTGTATAGCCAGCATCATTTAACCCATATTGTTTTGCCGATTCCGTAAAAGCCACTCCACCCTTTTCTGCCTTTGACGAAGAGATAGAAAGACCATTGTTGATGTACAATTCATTTTCCTGGTCTTTACCTTTTTGGTAACCTGCATAACATACATATATATCAAGAAACCCGTCGTTGTTCACATCAGCCATTACTACACCGGTTGCCCACTTACCCTTATTTATCAACCCGGCTTGTAAAGAAATATCTTCGAAGGCAAAGTTGCCTTTATTAATATATAGTTTATTTGCACCCATGTTGGAGGTGAAGAAAATATCGGCTAAGCCATCATTATTGATATCACCGATAGCTACTCCTGCTCCATTATAAAAATTTCGATAAGTAAGAACATTAAAGTCCTTGCTGTTCTGGATGTCATTAGAGAAATCAATCCCTGTGTTATCTATTAACTGAAATAGTGACGGGGAAGATTGTTTCCGTTTACAGGAAAAAAATACCAGGAGGACCCAGATTGAATAAACATAAATCTTCATACTGTTACTTTCACCATAAAATAAAAAATGGTCATTAAAAATGACCATTTTATTTATAAAAATACTAATAAATTAATACCCTGGATTTTGCACTAAATTAGGATTAGTAGCTAAGGAACGATTTGGGATTGGAAATAACAACCTTTTAGCCTCAGACTGTGCTTTTTCCTGCCAGGGTTGCAAATATTTACCGAAGCGGATCAGGTCATTACGACGGCGGCCCTCCCAATAAAATTCTCTGCCCAGTTCATCAAGAAGATTATCCGTTGTTACGGCAGCCAACGCGCCTAACCCCGCCCTTGTCCGTACCTGGTTTACCAAACCTGCAGCAATAGCTGCTGTGCCTGTTCCACCCCTTACAATAGCTTCAGCTTTCATAAATAAGATGTCTGCATATCGGTAGAAGACCCAATCTTGTGATGTAGGAAATTGGGGGCCATAATCCGGAACATACTTTACAACACGGATACCATTCAGCTCTATGGCAACAGGATCGGTTTCCAACAGGTGAACTTCTTTTTTGAACACAAGGTTATTCCCTTTCCTATCTTTCAATACCACGCCTGCTGGCCCAAATTGTTGGCCGATAAGAAAACCTACTTTTATGCCATATACATCTGTGACACCGGGATAACTGGCTTCGCGTCTTTTATCAGCCGGATCAAACTTATCATAAAAATCAGAAAGTGTGGTAAAGCCATTCCATCCCCCGCCATTTGCAACAGGACTGTTGTAATGCAAAGATTGGTGATAGTTGAACATCACACCGTTCCCATTATTACCACCGCCAGGAGCTGCGGCGTCTCTATTACCCAGCGTAAAGATATTTTCTCTTGAAAGGATGTCGTTCGTAGGTGCAAAATTGTCAAAATAATTGGCTGTTAAACTATACTTATTCTGGGCAATTATCTGATCTGCCAGTAAAATAACCGAATCCATGTCTGTCTTAGCAAAAGTTGGAGTCTCCCGGTTCAGATAAACAGCTTTGTTCATATAGCACTTCATCAATAATACGCGGGCGGCATTTTTAGATGCTTTGAAGGTCCGGGGATTATCAGGCAGATTGGCAATGCTTTCTGTTACCTCTTTAATAATGTAGTTTAAAGCCTCCATACCTTTACGCACTTTCGGGACTTCATTGGGATCCGCTGTATTTTCACGATAAGGCACCTGGTTCCAATTGTCTAAAACGAAATAATTTGAAAATGCCCTTAGAAACTTTGCCTCAGCAGCTACTGGCGCAGGAGGGTTGAAGCGCAAAATATCTGTTGCATTAAATGATGTTCTTAATAAGTCACGAAAAGCGTCGGCATTGTGCTGATGATTCGCATCCCATAGATGGGCGTGGAGTACACGCCAATCACCATTATCATCCCAGTCGCCCCCTCTTGTTGGCCCGATCATTTCATCGGTAGTGTGCTCCTGCAATGCAAATATATTGTTCTGGTTGGACCAGGGCCCGTACAATGTTATATAAGCTGCGTTAAGAAGTGCAGTAAAATCAGGAGTTCCTCCTCCTCCTTGTTGCAGTGCCCTGAACTCAGCATCTGTCAACTGGCCATTTAACTTCTCGTCCAGTTTACTGCAACCCACCAATAAGCCTATTGCAATAGGAATGAATAGAAGTTTTTTTAAAGTTATCATATAGCTATTTTTTTTAAATTAAAATGAAAAATTTACACCTAGCATAAATGTTCTTGCAGATGGATATGGCGTATACTCAATACCAAAAGATGGTAGATCCTGGTAAGTTTTATCTGTGTTTACCTCCGGATCAAATCCGGTGTATTTGGTAATCACAAAAAGATTCTGACCGGTAATAAAGATGTTAGCGCCTTTTACAAACTTTATGTTACCTAAACGATAGCTTAGGGTAGCATTTGCCAGTTTTAAATAATCACCATCTTCAAGATACCTTGTAGAAGCAGCTATGGGGCTGGCAAGGGATTCTCCCGCATTCAGGGCTTCTGATGTTGTGTTTCTACCTATACCCAAATTATTGATCGTCAAAATAGCATTCGCAGTATTATTATAAATCTGGTGTCCAAATGCGCCATTCATATTTATTTCAAGACCAAATTTTCCATAACCAACCCTGGTGCTGATACCTAATAATAAATTCGGGTTTGGATCTCCAACAAAATTCTTTACATCAGGAACAACGCCAATACCATCTTTGTTTATTCCTTCGAAAGTTTTTAAATAGAAAACATTTAAAGGCTGCCCATCAGCAAATAACTGGCTTCTAACTCCGGATAGACCTTGGCCGTGAATTTCTCCTGTTTCAAGGGGGGCACCAAAATTTGTTAGTTTATTTTTAAGAATGGTGGCATTCACCCCAAAATCCCAGGTAAAATCTTTCGTGTTATAGATGTTGGTATTCAAGCTCAGCTCCACACCCGAATTTTCTACTTCACCCGGGAGATTTACCCACTGCCTTCCTCCGCCAATAACGGGGTCAGGCGCATCTTTGAGGAATAGGATATCTTCTGTAATTTTTCTAAAATAATCTATGGAGCCGGAGATCCTGTTTCTCAGGATGGTGAAGTCCAGACCCGCATTTGTGGTTGTAGATGTTTCCCATTTTAATTCCGCATTTTCCAGTTGGTCAGGTGAAATGCTGCCAAAGCCTACATTGTACCTACGTTGAGAAGCACCTGCAGGGAATTCCTGGTTACCTGTTTTACCCCAGCCCAAACGAAGTTTTAAATTGCTCGCAAAGTCGTTAGCAAAAAACTCTTCTTTCGAGATATTCCAGGCTCCCGCAAATGATGGAAAATAACCATACTTGTTGTTTTCACCGAACTTACTGGAACCGTCCGCTCTAAAAGTGGCAGTTAATAAATACTTATCTCTAAAATTGAACATTGCTCTACCGAAATAAGATTGTAGTTCTGTGGTGGGGGAAACATAAAAATCATGTCTTATTTGCGTAGGATTTGTCGCCTGAAAATAATCATAATAAGGATAGGTGATATTTGGGAAACCAACCGCATTCATAGAATTGTTCCTGTTATTATATTTCAGGTATTCAGTCCCTATTACTGCATTAACATTCAACGATGAAGTAATACTCTTATTATAACTTAAAGTATTTGTTATTTGCTGACCAATGGTTTCATTATTTGCCAGTCTTGCATAACCTCCTAAATTAGTAACATTACCTTGTGCGTCCACTCTTCTTTGAATGGGCCTGGGATCATTAAAATTAATAAAATTTGCAATCCAGGTTTTCCTGTCTCCAGTGCCATAATTAATGCTGGCGATTAACTTATACTCAAGATCTGGCGTAATTTTATACGATGGTGCAATACTGGCTAATATAGTTGTTACTTTACTGAGATCATTGGTGGCCTCACTGGCAGCTAATGGATTATATACATCACCTCCCTCGTTTACATTTAAAGAACCATCTGCTTTTCTTAATGGCTTTGTAGGGTTCCATTGCAATGCCTGGCCAATCAAACTTCCCCTGAACCCTGAATTTGTGCTGATTGGTGCTGAGTTATCCAGGGCCTGGGTCGCTATAATATTTACATCTAACCCAAGTGCCTTGTTACTTAAAAACCGGAAAGCACTGCTAAGATTCGCGGTATATTTTTTTAGATCCGATTTGCGTACAATTCCTTCCTGGTCCAGGTAACCCAATGATAACCTGTATTTTGCGCCCTCATTACCCGCGGCAACGGATATATTATAATTTTGTGTTACTCCTGTGCGGGTTATTGCGTCAAAAGCATCCACATTTCCTTTCTCATCGTTCGCAGTACCTAAGTTATATTTTTGTAGGCCCGCCCTGTATTCATTGCCATCTAACACTTCCAATTTTTTTAACACGTTACTTATTCCTACAGAAGCGTTAAACTCGATCCTCGGAGTTCCGCTTTGGCCTTTTTTAGTAGTGATCAACACAACACCATTGGAACCCCGGGAGCCAAATATTGCAGTAGCGGATGCATCTTTCAAAACATCGATTGAGGCAATATCTGAAGGATTGATAAAATTCAGTGGGTTTGAGCCCTGGGAACCTCCTCCGACTCCAAGATCTCCCGCACCACCCGGACGTGCACTATTATTGTCCAGCGGCACTCCATCTACTACAAATAGTGGCTGATTACCTGCCCTTATTGAAGAAGCACCTCTGATACGAATAGTAGTTGATCCACCAGGCATACCACTGTTATTTATCACTTGTACCCCGGAAACTTTTCCTTGTATCAGCTGGTCGGGTGCGGTTTGAATACCTTTATTGAAATCTTTTGACGAAACAGAACCTACGGAACCTGTTAAGTCTTTTCTCCGGGCTGTACCATAACCAGTTACTACCACCTCATTCAGGTTTCCCATCGAGGTTTCCATGGTGAGGCTAACAGAACTGTTATCACTTACCTTGAATTCTTGAGGTGTGTACCCCGTGCCAGATATAAGAAGCGTACTTCCTACAGCAGCAGAAATAGAAAAATCTCCCTGGCTATTCGTAGAAGTACCTACTTTGGATCCTTTTACAGTAACAGAAATCCCGGCTATGGGTGCACCCTCTTTGTCTTTGATGGTACCTGTTACGGTGTTTTGCGATAAAGCAACTGCCGTGAACCCCAGCATTGCCAATAAAATGAGACTGATTTTTTTTGATAAATCCAACAGCATAGTAGATAAATTTTGGTAAAAATGAAAGATTATGACAGCTTGTAACAGCGAGGCAATGACACCCTTTTGTATAGGGTGTGCTTTGTTATAACGAGCAATCTAAATGAAACCAGTTTTTAAGGATATGAAGTTAACTTTTTTTTAGCAATCGAATTTTAAGTTTATAAATTTAGTTAGTGCAATCGTTTGCGGTAATGTTTGCGAAAACGTTTGATGTGTAAATTTTCCTTAAATTTATTAATAAATGATCCTTTCATGACCATTACTACTTTAAAAACCATTTCTCAAACACTTGAGTTGAGTATTTCTACAGTGTCGAGGGCATTGAAAGATCATCCGGACATTTCACAAAAAACTAAAAAACGGGTTGTAGAGCTTGCCAATGCCATGGACTATGAGCCGAATGTGAATGCTATCCACCTCCGAACAAAAGACAACCGGCTTTTTGCATTAATTGTGCCCTCCATATCCAATTTTTTTTATGACTCTTTTATTTCATCCGTGGAGGAAGAATGCAGGAAAAATGCATACTCTCTTATGATATTGCAGTCGGGCGATGAGTTAGCGGTTGAAAACAGTAATCTGAAATTGTGTCGCCAGAACGGTATTACCGGATTGTTTGCATGTATCTCATCTGAAACTACCAGCATTGAGCCTTTTTTAAAATTTAAAGATTTAAAAACGCCGGTTATTTTTTTTGACAAAGTTCCCGAGGTGAATGATTGCAACAAAGTTTGTGTGGCAGATGCCGCCTCTGCTGTAATGGCGGCAGATGCCCTGGTTAGTAAAAACAAGAAAAAAATCCTGGCTTTATTCGGAAATGAAAAACTGCTGATCACTAAAAAAAGATTAACGGCTTTTAGGGATACTATAACCAGCAAAGCACCATCTGCAAAATTGTTAATAGATTTTGCCGGTACTACCGATGAAGCTGAAAAACTTACAGCCAAATACCTGGCGCAAAAACCAGATGCTGTTTTTTGTATGAGTGATGAAATTCTTACAGGAGTTTTAAAGGGAATACAGAAAAAAGGCTTGAGTATACCAAAAGACCTGGCAGTGATTGCTATGAGCAACGGTTTTATCCCTAAACTATATTACCCGGAAATTACTTACGTGGAAACGAGTGGGTCCAAACTGGGCAAGCTGGCCTTTTCCAGCATGATGGCCTGTCTTGGAGGCAGCACGTTTATCCAGGAACTAACAACTGAAACCCTGTTGGTAGAGGGAGGTTCCCTCTAAAAATATAGTTCCTTAACCTTGATCTGAGCCAATATTCACGGAATAGCTAAATTTGATTGTTGGGATAACCCGTTATAAAAAAGGTTTTATCTTTTCCCCATGACACAGTTTCTAAAAATTCTTCTACTATTTTTATTACCCTTACAAACCCTGGCCCAGACCGGGGTAACAACGGATAAAGATATTACAGGATTGTGGAAAGGAACCGTTATTACTCCTGAGCTAAACCTGCCTTATGAAATAATTATTACACGTACGAACGGTATTCTTTCCGGGTATTCCCATACCACTTTCACTGTCAGAGGAGAAGAGATTGTGTCAGTAAAAAAAGTGGTGGTGCGATTTAAAAATGATAAGATCATCATTGAAGATGAAGACATGCTTTTCAATAATTTTAGAGAAGAAGCACCAAAAAAAATAAAACAAACCAACAAACTCACCCTGGATGAAAGCGGAAAAGTATGGAAGCTTTATGGAACTTTTGAGGCAAGAGCGTTGCGTATGCTTAAGCCCGCAGAAGGGACGATTGATTTAGAAAAAAAAGAAAGTCCGGTTGACACTAAATTGTTCGCGAAATTGGGTGAATTAAATTTGTCCAATACTATTTCATTCACTTTTAATAGCCCGGATCAAAAAGCACCATTAGTGGCTGCCGTAGACAAACCTGTGCCAGAAAAAACCAGTGCAACAGCACCCATTGCTGATTACGGTAAACGCGTAAGCCTACCCGAAGAATACGTCGATCTTGTAAAAAGGGCTCCTGCACAAACCCCCGCTGCAACCCTCAGCGATGAAAACAAAGCTGTGGTAGTGGTTGAAAAAAGGGAGCGTACTGCAACGATACTACCTCCACCTGTCGTGCTTGGTGTAGCCAGGAAGCCTGGCATAGTTTCCAGCGAGCCAATGATCGCAAAAAGTCCGGTGAATTCACGGATAGCAATCAGGACTTCTGCGAAGATTGCTCCAGTGGAAACGCAGGTCGCTCCGGTATTGGCAAAAGAAAGCATTTCTGTTGTGCCCGCGAAGGCCATCGCAAAATCCACTGTGCCTGCCACCCCGGCTGCCAATAAGCCCCCTTCCCCTGTCGTGAATAAACGCCAACCAGCAAAACCTCTGGTGGTTGCCAAACCGGCGACTCCTGCAGCAAAACCCACAGAACCGGTTGTCGCAAAACTTCCGTCGGTTATAAAACCGACACCAGTAAATATCGTTGTAGCGCCTGCGTTGGATCTTGCTAAAAGACAAATAGAAACCATTCAACAACTCTATATAGAATCAGATAGCGTGCAATTTACTTTATATGATAACGGCGAAGTAGACGGCGATACTGTTAGTGTTGCTTTAAATGGGAAAACCATCGTTTCAAGGCAGGGCCTGAATACAACCCCATTTACAAAAACTGTTTATATTACTCCAGACCTGGGCGATTCCGTTCAGCTGATCATGTATGCAGAAAACCTCGGATCACTTCCTCCGAACACCGGATTGCTGGTGTTGCAATACGACAATAAAAGACAGGAAATAAGATTCTCCGGTGATCTGAATAAAAATGCTGCGATCACTTTAAGAAGGCAGAAAAAGTAGGATTTTTTACAATTGCATGCGGAGTATATCTAACAAATTTACCTGCAGCTTTAATTTCTGTAAATAATAAAGCTATTCGATTTAAGCACCGGCTTTCCCATTATTATTTTTCCACCTGCAGGGATTTTTATTTTTTTTTCGAGACCGAAATTAATGATCACAGTGATTTTGTCTGTGGCATATGAGCGGGTAAACAATAGCTGGTCCGCGTTATATTCAAGCCTCTCATATGTTCCATACTGCAATACTTTTTCCCAATTTCTTAAATCGATGAGTTTTTTATAGACATTCAATATAGAATTTTTCTTCTTTGCCAAATACTTCACATTTACTTCCTTGAAATCAGGGTTAATCCTGATCCAGCTCCTGGTATTTGAAAATCCTGCGAAAACATTTCCATTCCACTGCATAGGACTTCGTGATTTATCCCTGTTATGTTCATTACCTTCCCTGAGTGCCTCAGTTAGATTTTTGCCTTTTTCAATTGCCAGCTGGTAATGTGTACGACCTTGTATATCCACCATTTCCTCATAGCGATGGGCTATGATATTGTGCATCCCTATTTCTTCTCCATAATAAATAAACGGTACCCCTTTTGCGGTGAGCATCAGTGCCGCTAAAGCTACTGCCCTATCTTTATTTCCCCCTGCCAGCCGGTCTATCATCCGCGGCATATCATGGCTACCAAAAAATAGGGTTGGAAAACTTTTCATACTTTTTTCCATGCTTTGCAACTCATCAAAGATTCGTTGCCCGGAGAAGCCAGGTATACTTCCAAAATTGAAGTTGAAAACCACGTCCAGTAATTCCGGCGATTGATATTGTTTCAACACCTCAATCTTATCACTACCGATTTCTCCGACAATAAACCGGTCCTTATATTCATTTACAACCAATTTAATTTTTCTCATCGCATCTTTCACACTTTGCTGATTGATATCATAAAGATGTTCCTGTAAACCATCCTTCATTGGGTTATCATCCCTAATTCCGTCTGTGGTTAAAAAATTGATCACATCAAGTCTAAAACCATCAACCCCCAGATTTAGCCAGTATCGCAATACTGCCTGGATCTCGTCTACAACTTTCGGGTTAGACCAGTTAAGGTCTGCCATCCTTTTGTCAAACTTATGATAGTAATATTGGTTGGTCAGCGTATCTAATTGCCAGGCACTTCCACCAAAAAATGACTCCCAATTATTGGGTTTGGCGTTCCATATATAATAATCCCTGTAAGGATTGCTGGTAGATTTCTGTGCTTCCCGGAACCATTCACTGTCTGTGGAAGTATGATTCAACACCATATCCATAATAACCTTTATTCCTTTTTGATGGGCCACTGCCAAATACTTTTTAAAATCATCTAAAGTGCCATAAGAAGGATCGATATTGTAATAGTTTGCTACATCATAACCATTATCCACTTTGGGGGATTGTAAAAATGGAGTAAGCCAGATACCTTTTATTCCCAACGATTGCAGGTAATCCAGCTTGCCGGTCATACCTTTAAAATCACCGTACCCATCCCCGTTACTATCGGCATAACTGGGCATATATATTTCATAAAACACGGCCTCTTTCCACCAATTTTTTGTTGTATCCCCATTTGCCCTGCCGGTATGAAAGATCAATAAGGCTATTAAAACAATGAGTATCCTATTCATAAATATTGTTTACTTAAGTACTTAGCCCTTCTTTTGCTTAAACATATAATCCACAACAATTCCATCCACCAGCATTTTTTTCCCTTCATAGCTGATTTTTCCACCAGCGGGTACACATACAATGACTGCTGCATTTTGCGAAGCAAGCTTTAATGGTGCAGCAGTTGAAACATTACGGGCTATAAATCTTTGGGAAACGGTGTTATACAGATCAATTTTCTTACCTGTTTCAACTTTTATTAAGACTGTTTTCGCCGTTGTAAAAGGGTTGTAGTATAAAAAAGATGGGTATGCCTTGTCATGGTAAAAATCTGTTGCCAATAAATTCAATTGAAGTATTCCTGTAACATTGGTGGAACGGATAATACTCCCGAAGATACCCACATGCCCGCTGCCATACACACTGAATTGGGATTCCGGCGGATTTTTACCCGGCACCCAAAGTGGCCCGTCGCCTTGTGCCACCGGTGCTTTTAAACTTTCATGTTGTTTATAAGAAGATTGCTTAATGATGCCCTCATATCCTATGACGCCTTTTGTTACTCCCGCTAATCCCGGAATGGTCTCGTGATCATCCGGCATATATTGAGGATAAAAAAACCTGGTGGCATTTGCTGCATTCAACATCCATTTCCCGATAGCGGTAGCATACGATTGGTCGTACCTCACCAGAGGCACGAGGGGCCAGGCTGCATCATACGTATTCATTAAAAAACCGTATCCCCCATGATCAACTGTACTACCGACAATACCTGATATATCAATGCCATTCCAGTTGCCAACTAATACTCCCCAGCCTTCCCTGCAGATTGCTGTTCCATCAAAACTCCATCCCAAAAGTTTATTCATGTCAAAGCGTTTATCCATCTCTCCATTTATTCTTGCGGCCAGGTAGGCCCCAAAGGGCATCAGTAATTCGTAAGTTGGATTTACTTTTTGTGCCTGTAAAGCATTCAGGGCACTAACGGCTCCTTTTAGATAACGTGCGTCGCCAAATTTTTTATAGGCTACGTACAATAACCATGCGTGTCCTGCTGCTACATCAGGTTGAGCACAGATCTGGTTCTTCATTGGCGCCATCTTACCATAGTCAAAATAAGACCAGTCATAATTGCCGTTCAAAATAGAATCAGCTCCATAAAACTTATCTGCAATGCTCCGGGCAATTTCGGTATACCCAGGTTCATTGGGATACTTGTCATAAATCGCATAAAACAACAGGTTCGGATAAACATCATACCACCAGTCCCTTCCATATCCACCCCCCAGTAAAGCTACTTCCGGGCAGGTGTTATTCATCATAATATTCCAACCGGTTTCCTTATTAAAATAATTTTTCAGCATGCCAACGTAGTTTAGCTTTTGCTGGTTACTTTTATCGATGCCTACGAGTGAAGCTCCAAGCACAGCGCCCATGGTAGCCAGCGCTTCATGAAACATGCCTTTGTTATTGGTGCCTTGCCGAACATCAGCTACAGCGGTGTACATGCCAACTACCGTTTGGGGAAAATTTTTCTTACTGCTATCCAGCCATACCATTGGCCAAAATTTTCCTTTGGCGTTGAAGTCATAGATGATACGATCAAACCGAAGTGCCAGGTTTTTATAATCGATTATTTGCAGTGGTTTTGGCAGGTCGGGCATCTGTTCAACCCTTGGTATTATTTGTTGGATCACTTGCGTAGAGGCCTTCATGTGACAATGAATAAAAAGTAGGAAAGCGACACCTATTTTTAAAATATTGTTCATTATTATATTGATTTAGTTAAAGATGAAAACCGGAAGTTTATTGCACTTTGTATATCTTCATTGTTAAACCTTTCCCATAACCGCTGACGAGGCTTGAAGCCGCCGTCCGGGGTTATTACACCACTACTTCCGCCCCTTTACCAATCACCTTGATATCAATATCTGGTTCTTCCGGGGAGAGAATTTTCCCTTGAGCTATAATTCTCTTTGCTACCAGGATGGAGCACAACTGTAATACGGCAATAATAATAACAGCGTATCGCAATGCAATTTCAGTGGATATACCATAAGCCAACGCTAAAAATGTTCCTGCACCCAGCAACCTGCCGGAGTATAAACCCCACTCATGATTTAGTATGTAGGCATACTCGCCTCTTTTTTCAATTTTATTCACGATATCTATTACCTGGAATTGAATGGGGAAATAGGCAAGATCAATTAATGGTTTTGCAATGAGTAATAAGAGAATAAATATGATTACCCCCAGGCCACTAAATAAAGCGCCATTTATTAATGCCCCCAATGCAAACAGGCAAAGGCCTACTGCAAATATTTTAATCCTGTCTTTTGGTTTAGATAATCTTCCCAATACATACATAATAACAGCCGCAATGATTGCTCCTATAGACTGTGCAGTTCCTAACGCACCTTCTTTCCCCAGCAAAGTCATTATTAGCATGGCTGGTGCGGTTACTAAAAAGCCCTGGGCCAGTCCTTTTAATAAAGCCAAAGAAAGAAGCTTATACCACAAAGGATGAAACTTAAAAAATATAAATTTCTTATGTACTGGATTTGGGAATTTACCTCTAAAGCAAACAATGGATGCCACTACCGTAATAAAGAATACAATACCGGTAATGATTTTATAGGCAAGGTGAATAGAAGCATCATCATGATTTGCTCCGCCCCTGGTCTCGATAAACCAACCAATGGTCACTGGAACAATCACTGCAATGATGGTATAAAAAAATGTCTCCAGCCCATAATAATAATTCCGGTTCCCGTCATTGGTAATGGCCAAAGCAAGCACATCCCTGTTAGCCCAATAAAATCCAAACGATAAACCCATTATAATACCAGCTACTCCAAGCCCAACATTATTCAACGTCTGTAAGCTCATCATAAATATCATCGAAACGGCACTCAGCATCATACCTGCAGAATATAATTTCCGGATATTAAAATGTTTTAATAAAAAACCATTCAACAAAAATGTGAGCGGGATACCAGTGTAAACGGTCAATTGATAAATTACTACTTTGGTGGGGTCGTTGGAATTGCGCATAACATAGGCAGCTACAAAAGTATCAATCACCGGCAGCACAAATGCATAAACCAGGTTAGTTAAAATAAGTATACGAAAATTATGCGGCTGGCTATTAAAATGATCAATTTCTATTTTCAGTTTATTACGCATGGTTATATTTTAATAGTGAGAGTATTTCCTTTATAGAAAACCGGGCTCCGCAAACAAATTCGTCTGAAGCGCCATAATAAATGGTAAGGGTATCTTCGTCAGGATCCACAATATGTCCATTGGTAAATACGACGTTTCCAAAAAAACCGCTCAGTTCATAACTGGCAGTGGGCACCATTATTGGAAGCTCTGTTCGGGCAATTACTTTTGAGGGATCTTCCAGGTCCATTAAAAAAGCACCTAAGCAATACTGGTGTTCGTGGTTTGCACCATGATAAATTTCCAGCCAACCTTTCCCGGTTTTAATGGGCGCCGCACCTGCTCCTACCCTGGCACTATCCCATGTACCTTTTCTTGTTTTAATGATGCACGTATGATTGCCCCAATGAATACCATCAGGAGACTCTGCCAGCCAGATATAATTACCGCCTATATCTACACTACTTGGCCGGTGCAACGCATAATATTTTCCTTTTATTTTTTCATCGAAAATGGCGCAGTCTTTATTGTGCGGAGGCAGCATCATGCCATGAGATTGAAAGTTTTTCCAATCGGTTGTTGTACGTAACCCAACGCCCACCCCGTTATCAGAAACGGCTGTAAATGTGAGGTGGTATTGGTGCTCCAGGTAGGTAACCCTGCAATCTTCCACTCCAAATGTTTGCAAATTTCCTTCTCCCATTAGCAGGGGATATCCTTCGGGTTCGTGAAAACGAATACCATCTTCGCTGCACAGCAAGCGCAGGTGTGATAGGGTAGTTAAATAATCAACACCTTTATAATTGATTACTCTAGCATCCGTAGCTTTTAATTCCGGATCATCTTTGGGTATTTCAATAATTTCAATAGTCGCCGATTTTGTTAGAATTGGAAAAGAAATAATATTTTCCTTCTGTGCAGGCCTTTCTGCAACCCTAACTATCAGCCAGGTTTTGCCCTCGTATGTAAACACGCCTGGATTTAGAAGGCAGGTAATTTGCAGGCTTTCGCCGCTTGATGGTAAATCGTTGGGTGATAATAAAGGATTTTGTGAAAATCGTTTTGCTATGTCTTTCATACAATGATCTTTTTAGTAATCCTTGTTGCAATTAAATAATTTATTAGAAAGGCCATTCACGTTATCGTGGTCTTGGGAAAAAGGATCCGCCGGGTCGGGGCCTGCAGCCGAACTAATAGGAAATAAGAATAATAATGAAGCGGTATCCAATTTTCCTCATGCATATTTATATCAATTTTCAAACTAAGCCAGGGATATAAGCGATGTAATAAGCGTTGTTTTCTTCGATCGAAATAATAATAATTGTTCGAAATACATCTATTAGTAACTCATTTTTTAACACAGCCTCAGTAAGGTAAGCTTATTAATTAACAGCTGTCTACTCCTGTGATGAAACAATGTTGACGGAGAATGGGTATTCCTTAAAAGGGGTAGCAATAGGTCTATAATGGATTAAATTTCTACCTACCTGAGTTGCAAGCCCATGTGATGGCATACACAGCACCAATAACATGGGGTGTAGTTGTTACTTGAAATATTGTTTGATTTTCTAAAAAAGCGTATTTAGAGGTAGTGAAATTTCTACTTCGCAAATGGTATGTTCTTGCTTTGACAAATGTCGTTAAACCGGCGAAAGAAAGTGCGGTTCCAAAACCTGGCTACTTGGGTGCGCCCCAGCGGATCGCTTACCCGGTAATTGCAATTCCAATAGCCCGCCCCCGTATTTATTTGGGGGATATATAATCGGCTTTTACCTGCCTGCTGCTGTAGACTAAAGCCGTTCATCCATTCTCCGTATCCTGCATCAGTTGTATTGCTTCTTCATCATCGTTTTCTTTCATGAATCCTATCACCAGCTCAAAAGTTTCATTAGTCAGTAGGGTGCTGTACTGTGATCTACAAGTAAGCAACAAACGCTCAAAATAAAAACCCTGGCGGTTGAGGTGTTTGCCACCCTTAAGCAGAAGGGCTCCTTTTTGTATGGCTCCATTCAACTGCTGTTCCAGGATTTCACCCTGCGCTTTTCTGTTCAAAGCCCCGATATAAACTCTAACAAAGCAACCATTACTTTGAGAAGAAAGGTGAAGAAGTAAATGTTTTTATAAATTTCCGGCTGTAAAAGTGTTCGATGTTTATTGCCTACTTTCCATTGGTATAAAAATTACCCTCTACCCTATTCAATGTTTCAAAATAAAAAAACACTTCTCCTTTAAATCCATACTTACGGTTTAATTTTATCATCTCATCCATCACTTGCCTGGTAGCCTGGTAACCATCCCCAAGTGAAGTTAAAATGCCCGGAAAAACTTTGTGCTTCATGTTTGCAGGAACCTGTGTATCCAGTTCTTTTAAAATATTTTCGTAGGCATCTGCTTTATAGCGGTATAATTGCGGAATAATATAATCTGCATAGCCTCCTTTAAGCCATGCCGGCCAGTCCTGCAAATACTGTTCTTTGCTCCACGGATAAATACTTGGCGCCCAGGAAACAATACAGCGTGGTTTTATTTTTTTTACGGATTCATATAAGGATTTTCCAAAGGCGCTTAACTGATCTGCCTTCCATTGTATCCACCCGGTGTCTTTTGCATTTTGTGGAGGCGCGGCCCCATTATGTTCTTTGGCATAAAGCTTAAGGGTATAATCATCATAACCGCCTTCGCCAGGCATTGCAGGCAACCGGTCATCACCCTGCACGCCATCAATATCATAATGCTGTACTACTTCGTTTACCAGTTCTTTTATAAAGTTTTGGACATCAGGGTTCATGCTGCTCCACCAAAAGAATCCATTTTTCTGTAATAAATCACCCTGGTTATTTCTGCCTGCCCATGCCGGATATTTTGCTAACCAAATGGAATTACTGTCTTTGTAAGTATATGAAAAACCAAACTCAAACCATGCATGAACTTTTATCCCAGCCTTATGCCCGGCTTCAATTATCTCTTTCAGCGGATCCCTGCCTACATATCTTTCATCCTGGGCAATGCCAATATATTTTTCTGTTACTGTACTCGGGTGCAGCGTTCCCCCCATATTCCAGACCACTACGAAAATGGTATTTAGTCCATTTTGTTTGCATTGATCCACAGCTTTTTCAATACTGTCTTTAGAAGACAATGCTCCGCTGGCCACATTAGTTATCCATGTGCCCCGTATGGGTGCAGTCATTTTTTTACTTTGTGAACAGGACGAAAATGTAATAAATAAAACAGCAAAATAAAACGCAGATACTTTTATCATGAATTTATTGATTTATATACTCCAGGTAGCGGTTGTATAAATGATGCGCAGAAGGGTACATAGATTGCGGGCTCATAAAATGCGAAAATTCAAAAGTAATTGCTTTAGCGAATCCGGCATTTTCTGCAGCTTCGAGTTTAAGTTTCAATTTTTCGAATTTTATCGGCATAAATTTTATCGGCATATCCCTGTCAATTGTCTCGCAATTGGTCCAGCTTTGCAGGCCATATTTATCTGCCAGTTTTTTATTTATATTCAGATAAGATTCCAGTTCATTATAAGCAACATGGCCATCCTGAAAAGCCACAGCATCTACAGCATTTTTGATCCCGTCAAATATTTCGTTCCACTCCGTTTCATGTTCCTTTAAAGAAATAGATTCGTCTCTTGCAATAATCGGGGAAGATGCTATTACAGCTTTTTTTCCATCCATCCACGGAGAGATAAACGTAGGTAGATTATTACTTATTTGCTTACAATGCAGGCCCATAGTGGCAAAAGCATTGATAGCCCCTTTGGTACGGCGGCTTATTTCCATACTCAGGTACCACCCTTTAAATGATACATGATGTCCATAATTCAGCCATACTTCCTCTGTTACATATTTATTGTATTCTGCTTCTGCAGCGGTATTGCCACTGTCCCAATAACTGCCACTATCGTATAAACCAAAATAAAAATCCATATTGTATTTATCGGCCAGGGTTAAAAATAATTCTAACAAATCTACGGGGGGTTTAAAACACTGATGCGTTGTTATTAAATATGCCGAAGGATATGTAATAAATTTCCGATAGCCGCATCTGATCATAATAACTGTTTCTATACCAGCAGCCTTCATGTATTCGAAATCTTTTTCCCACTCTGCTGCACTCCAGTTTTGGTGGGGTATATCGTGGCTAATTTCATCTAAAAAGGTTCCGGTAATCAGCATCAGTTACATTAGTTTTTTATTGGTTAAAATCTGCTTCCATTTTTGATATCCTTCCCCCTTAAGATGCAACCCGTCGTTGGTATAACGTGCATCCAGTTTTCCTTCAGCATCTGTCATGTTATGGTATAAATCAACATAAATAATTTTTTTTAATAAACAAATTTCTTCAAGCTGCTTGTTTATGAAAATTATATGCTCTGTTTTATTCTGATGGTTTTTAAATGCTGTAAAATTATTATTTGTAGGCAGAACACTTTGCAGTATTAGTTTGGTATGTGGGCTTTTAAAAAGTATGGTATCAATGATTTTTGTATAATTGTGCAGTATTACACTATCTGGGGATGTGAACGGGCGCTTCATTTTTTTGGTGGCGTGCCACAGGCCATTGTTCCTGACAATTTAAAATCGGCTGTAACAAAAGCCAGTAAGTATGAAGCCCAGCTTAATGACTGCTTTGCCGCTTTTGCAGAGCATTATCATACGTTTGGCTTCCCTACACGAACCTATAAGCCCAAAGACAAAGCCTTAGTGGAAGGAGCCGTAAAGATTATCTACAGTAGCATTTTTTCTAAGATTGATCAAAACGTGTATCATCAACTGGAAGAGATCAACAAAGACATTCTTATTCACCTGGAAGCACATAACAATACAAAACTCACCGGCGAAGACTACAGCAGGATACAACAGTTCATAGAGTTGGAAAAGCAAACATTGCAACCTCTGAATCCTTACTTATTTGAACTTATGACTATGCAGTTGTCTACTGTAAACAAATACGGCCATGTCTTGCTAAGTGCAGATAAGCGCTATTACAGCGTACCCTATAAACTAATCGGTAAGCGGTTGAAGATAAAATATACAACCACCAAAGTAGAAGTGTATAACGAGAATGAAGTAGTTGCAGTTCATGATCGCTTTTTAGGCAAGGGGACAAATTACATCACTCTCGAGGATCATCTCGCCACGCAACATAAATATTTAGCGGAATGGAATCCGCAGAAATTTATGGCCACGGCCGCCTCTATCAGTGAGGTGGTGGCGCAGTATATAGCCAGGATACTGGCCAGGGAGGTGTATCCGGAACAAAGTTATAAATCCTGTTCCGGCGTATTAAGTTTTGCTAAACGGGTAGGTAATATCCGGCTGACCAACGCCTGTAAAAGAGCCGACAGTTTTGGCATCTACAACTATGGTATCATCGAGCAAATACTGCGTTCAAAAGCCGATACCATTCCTTTTGAAGATGAAATAGCCAATACGGAGATGCCTTCCCATGAAAACATACGGGGACAGCATTACTACGAATAATTTTTTATCACAATAATCATTAAATTAAATGAACAACGAAACAGTAAAAAAAATGGGCGACATGCGCCTGTATGGTATGCAAACTGCTTTTAAAACATTTGTTGAGCAGCCCCCATCCGTTAGTTTTACCAACGATGAGATGGCCCAGTATTTAGTTCAAAGCGAATGGGACGACCGAAAGCACCGTTCGCTGCAACGAAACATTAAAACCGCTAAGTTCCGTTACGTGGCCGACGTTAATGGAATCGATTTTAACGACAAGCGTGAGCTGGATAAAAATCAAATAAACCGGTTGTTTACCTGCGAATTTATCAAAAAAGGCCAGGATGTTTTTATCACCGGCAGCACCGGAACTGGTAAAAGTTATCTGGCTTCTGCTATCGGGCACCAGGCTTGCTTACTTGGTTTTAAAGTATACTACGCCAATACCGCTAAACTTATGTCTATCTTAAAATGGCGAAGGCCGATGGATCACATCTAAGAGAGTTAAGCAGAATAGAAAAACAAGATCTGCTGATCCTGGACGACTTTGGCATACAGGCTTTTGATGCCAGTGGCAGGGCAATGATGATGGACATCGTAGAAGATAGGCATGGTAAACACTCGACTATCATCGCATCACAGGTTCCTGTAAAAAACTGGTACGATGTAATCGGTGAACAAACCGTAGCAGACGCAATACTAGACAGGCTGGTACATCAATCTGTTCGTGTTGAACTAAGGGGGGAATCCTTGCGTAAAAACAGAAAAGATGAAACCGGTAAAACTATTTAATCAAAATAGACAGAATTAATCCTACGTTTGAAAAATAAAACAACCAGTTCTTTACCATTTTTAGACCTCAATCAATCGGTTTTTGGAATAACATTTTATGGGGGTCACATTGTAATGGCGGAAGGGGATCAGTTTAGGTGGTATTTACAGATTATATACCGGCTAAACAAAAAAGCACGCCGGCAAATAAATTCAGCCTCCACATTGCCTACATTTAACTAAATTTAATTATATGTATACTCCCGAAACCACGATATGAAGGGCAAAACGATCTTGATATGTGATGATGATGAAAGCGTGCTTGAAACGCTGAGCATGGTGTTAGCGAGTTTTGGCTGTGATGTAATCCCTGAGAAAAACAGTACCAATATTTTTTCGATGCTTGACCATAAAAAGCCTGACCTACTCCTGGTGGATCTCAGGATGCCGGTTTTACCAGGTGATGAAGTAATAAGAAACTTAAAAAGTAACCCTGTTACCTGCAACATACCCGTGATTTTAATCTCCGCCAGCCCGGAGGCAGAAACGGTGGCCGCCGAAACCGGGGCAGACGGATTTCTTGCCAAGCCCTTTCAGCTACATGAGCTTATCAGTATGGTTGAAAGCAAACTTTTCGTTGCTTAGCTTTTTCCTACTCCTATCAGGTGTTTTTTGGAAGGTAGTTATTACCCACCTCGTTTTAAAATGCAGGCCGCCACTTTGTATAAGCTGGTACCAGTTTTCGTTAGATAACAACAGATTGTACGGTATTAACACGTTGCCCTGATTAATGGCTTTAAGAAGTTGGTAATTCATAGGATATTGGATTTAAAGCGGGGCTGGATTTTTATCCTGGCCCCTTTTTTTGCCCTTGCAAAAACAGAAATCCAGCGAAAGGAAGAGCATTTTGGGCTATGCCCCATTGGAAATACCAAAAGTTTTACTATTTTTCATGAGTCAACTACTCTCATTCCTAAAAACCGTTATAGCAATGCCGCAGCCTTCTGCGGCTTTTTTCTTGCACCCTGGCTGTACCACCCACACTATTATGGCCAGAAGTGAACAAAACGAAGTGTTGGACGGTTCTGCCTTGAGGGCTATCACCTATCTAACAACTATGCTTTACAAGCTTAATATCGTACATTACTAAGCTCATTACATACCGCTGAGTATGACCAAAATATTAATACCAGGTCTATTTGCTTTTGCATTGAATATAGCCTGGCCCCAAAGTATGGCAGCCCAACAAACCGCCTTTATTGACCATTCCTATATTGACACAACGACCCACCCCGGCGATAACTTTTATTATTATGTGATCGGGAATTTTCTTAAGCTGGCAAATTTAAAAGGTGCTGCTGCGGCAGGTGGAAATCTAACAGCAGAGTCCAAAGTACAAAGGCAGTTATTCCTCCTTCTCGATAGGATTTCGAAAAACAGTTACCCTGTGGGATCGATGGAGCAAAAAGTATCCGATTTTATCAAAAGTGCTATGGACTCAACAGCAGTGGATCAAGTATTTTTGAACCCCGTAAGACCTTGGTTAAAAAAAATAGATGGCGCAAAGGATCACCATCAGTTAATGATTTGCGTGGCTGAATTATATAACGAAGGGGGTGGGAAAATATTAGGCTTTGATGTGAGGCCGGATATAAAAAACAGCATGCGAAATATTGTTTTTTTTGAGCAGGCGGGCACAACATTGCCGTACGTTGACAAATTGCTTTATACGAGGCCCGATAGCAATAGCATTAATTTTCGTAAAATACTTACTGAATTGGCGGCAACTTATTTCATTGCAACAGGTGATGGTGAAGCAGAGGCGCTACAAAACGCAGCATATGTTATTGCCCTGGAAAGAAAACTTTCTGCGGCCCATCGTTCGCCGCAGGAACTGAGAGATCCTTTATTCAATTACAATAAGATATCTATTGCAGAGGCTGAACAGTTGTTTCCCAATTTAGGCTGGAGCAGGTTGCTGAAATCAATGTTGATTACTACTGATAGCCTTAATTTCGCCCATCCCCCTTATTATAAGGCTTTAAATGATTTATTGGTAGAAGAACCATTAGAAGCATGGAAAGCCAAAATAAAATTCGATTACTTATACAAGAACTCATGGTACCTGAGCCAGGAATTTATCAGGCCACGCCAGAAATTTTTAACTGCTTACAGGGGGGCTGTGTTTGGCAACCGGGATTTTTCATACATCACTATGGATTTACTCCGTGAGCTGGTGGCACAGCTATACATAAAGGAATATATTCACCCAGTGGCCAAAAATAAATTAGACAGCATCGTCAAGAATATTGAAATCGCATTTACAGAGAGAATCATGAAATCAAATTGGCTAAGTGAGACCACCAAACAGACTGCTTTATTGAAACTTTCAAATATTACAAAAAACGTGGGTTATCCGGCAACATGGAACAGTTATAAAGATGTTGCAATCAGGCCCGATGAATTCTTTTCTAATATCCGAAATATAGCCCGCTTTAATCATAAACTGTTGGTAAGTAAAATTGATCAACCTGTGCGGAGAGATGAATGGCTCCTATCACCATTGCATGTAGGTGCCATGTATCGTTGGGGAGAAAATTCTATTACTATTCCGGCGGGGATGATGAATTTACCTTATTTTGATCTATATGCTGACGATGCAATCAACTATGGAGGAATCGGAACTGTGGTTGCCCATGAAATGTCCCATGGCTTTGATAATCTCGGGCGACAATATGATGCAGTTGGTAACTTACGTAACTGGTGGCACCCCCAGGATGACAAAATGTTTCGTTTGAAAACAAATAAAATGATAGATCAATATGCACAATTTATTGTTTACGACTCTTTGCGTATTAATAGTACACTTACCCTGGATGAAAATCTTGCCGACCTGGGTGGAGTAACTTTGGCCTATGATGCCTTTAAAAAAACAAAAGGTGGCCAAAGCAAAGAATTGATTGATGGTTTTACACCCGATCAGAGGTTCTTTATCAGTTATGTTTTAAAACAAGGCGCCTATCAGCCAATTACTCCAGAGTTTATATCCAAATTCAAAGCTTCATACAATTCAGCCTTACATGCACCTTATGAAATCCGGGTGAATGGGCCTTTATCCAATTTTGGTCCATTCTATAAAGCATTTAATGTTACAGAGACAAAAAGGATGTATTTAGACCCAAAGGATAGAGTTATAATCTGGTAAATGCAGTTCTTATAACTCTTTCGCCAGGCTGCCGAACTTCAGTGAAAGAGTCGGGATTTCGCAAATACTCATGTTAAAAAATATAAAGATTTCTATTTTCATGACTTAACCCCTCACATACCGGGAAACCGGTATAGCCATACCGCAACGTGCTGTGGGTTCTCAGGAAAGTACTCCACCCATCATTCCCAAGCATTGATTTTAGCTTTACTAAATTATCCACATATCCTAAAAATGCTATATATTTGTTTTAAATTTGATTACTTCCAAATAATAGTCCGGAAAGATTATTCTGAATTTTAGTTCCAGATAAAAAAGTAAGCGATACCACAGTGCAAGCTGTGGCATCTTTGCGTTAAGGACTGCCTGCTGCAAATTTTTACCAGGGGTAAACGATACCGGGGCGATACGGTTGTCATAAATGATTTCACACTCAAGGAATTTTTCAATGAGTGCCAATATAAAATCATCGAGGTAACACTCCACTGTTAATTTAGCAGGCTGCACGTTTTGCATCTTAAATCCGCCAGACCCGAGGACCGTTAGCAAGAATTCGAAATCTTCTGTACTTAGAAGGGTTAGGGTGATATGGTGTGGTTCATTTATCATTATCAAAAAAGTTACAGATGCAATCTGCAGCTTAGTTTCCTAAAGAAGGAAGGTTTAATCATTCTTAAAATAAAGATAATGTGACGGAGAATAGAACAATTAGTAGGCCAGAGTAGGGAAGTGGGGAGAGGGGATTGCGAGTTGGGGGTTGCGAGTTGCGCGTTCGGGGGTTGTGGATTCGCGGGCTGTGGGTTGCGAGTTGGAGAATTGTCCCCGAAGGCTGTCGAAACAAGCGCAAACGGATTTCTCTCCAAGCCTTTTCAGGTCCATAAACTTATTAGCATGATTGTAAGCAAACTTTTTGTTGCGTAGCCATGCTACTACCCTTCCGAATTTTGGGAACGTTGGTCACTACCTGCAGCTACTTTGTGGCAGCTGTATACCATTACATCAAAACCAGCAATTAACAATTTGGCCCGGTTAATAGTATACGCTGTTGGTTTTTTCAAGGATATTGGATTTAAACCGGGATTAGATTTTTATCCGGGGGCTTATCACCCAACATAATCCGAATGGTAGTTGGTAAGAGGCAGTTATAGCCCGGGTATCCCGAATGTCCGAGAGCCACCTTTTTACAGCAAAATTTCCTTCTAAATATTAGAACAATACATTGTGAAGCGCATTGGTCCCATAATACCACCTGTATAATCTGCTATAAATTGGTTACAGGCCAAATACCCCATAAGATATTTATGATTTTAAATTGTATTTGGAGCGGTAACCATTTAAGCCATAAAACAGGATAAACAGGTAACTTACCAGCGGCAGCATAAAGGAGATAGCCCAGGTAAAATGATCTATCAATAACCCCTGCATAAAAGGCATCACTGCTCCCCCGACTATTGCCGTCGATAATATCCCGGAAGCGCGGGTAGTATTCTTGCCTAATCCGTTAACGGATAAAGAAAATATTATCGCAAACATGACTGAGTTAAAAAGACCAATAGCGATCAGACTCCAAACCGCCACAAGACCCGTTGTATTTACAGAAATTAGTATCAGGATCGCAGCGACCGATGCGCATATTGCCAGTACAAGACCGGGCTTTACTATTTTTAAAATCAAAGTCCCTAAAAGCCGCCCAACGATCATACTGCCCCAATAAAAGGCCACATAGGAATTAGCATCCTGTATGCTAAGTTTCATACCATCTGACACGTAGTTTGTCATGAATGTACCTATTGATACTTCAGCACCAACATATAAAAATATTGCTATTGCACCGAAGTTGAGGTTACGGAAAGTGAAAACGCTTTTGATCGGCTCCTCCACAGCCTGAAGCCTATCAGCTGGGGCCGCGATTACTGGTAAACTTAGTCTTGATACTACAATTGCAATCAGGACAAGGATTGCAGCTATAACCAGGTATGGGTAACGCAGGGCCTCGCTGGAAGTGGTGGAAGTGTCTAATCGTGATAAAATAAAGTAGGCCCCTAAGACCGGGGCAACTGTGGTACCTATAGACCCCACACCTTGTACCATTGCCAATCTTGATGACGCAGTTTTAGCAGGTCCCAAAATAGTCACATAAGGATTTGCAGCCACCTGCAACATCACAATACCAATGGCGACGATAAATAAGGCTGCCAAAAACAAGGCATAGACATGGAAAATCGATGCCGGATAAAATAGAATCGCGCCAAAGGCAGCAATGTAAAATCCAACTACCATGCCTTTCTTATAGCCTATTCTTTCAATCAATTTCCCGGCAGGAATTGACATGACCGCATAGGTTAAAAAGAAATAAAATTGAACTAATGACGACTGGGTATAACTTAATGTAAACCCTTCTTTAAAAAACGGTACAAGTGTATCGTTCAGGCATGTAATCAGCCCCATCATAAAATATAATACAGCCAGCACAATAAGTGCGGGCGTATAGCTTGACTGCTTTTTATAAATGCGTTCTTCAGTGATCTCCGGTTGTAAAATTATTGAGGGCATTTTATTAATTATTTGGTTAATATTCCTGCTTTTTCTGTTATAGCTTCTAGGGTCTTCCAGCCCTGGTATAAGCCCCTTGGCACATGGAAAAAGCCTTTCCATTTGCCGCCTTTAGCATGCGAAAGGACTTCTCCGCGTCGATTGAGATAGCCAAACCATTCTCCGTTTGCATTGTCGACAAAGTGTGACCAGGTATATTCGTAGACCTTTTCAAACCAATGCCAGCATCTTTCATCCCCGGTGAGATTGTAGCCTTTTAATAAATTGACAATTGCTTCTATGTGCACCCACCATAATTTCTGATCCCATTCCAATTGCTGGAGAGGGCTTCCTTTTACATCAAGAAAGTAAAAGATTCCTCCATGTTTCTTATCCCAGCTGTATTCGAGCGTGTTGATGGTTATATCAACCGCCTGCCTTATTGTACTAAAATCACCCGTCCGACTAGCAAGGTCCATCACAAACCATAATGCTTCAATGGCATGCCCTGGGTTAAGTAGTCTACCTTCGAACGAATCAACAAAACTTCCATCGGGCGCTACATTTTCGAGGATCAAACCAAACTCAGGCTTATAAAACGTTTTCATGACGGCATGCATCCCTTGCGCAATTGTTTTTTCTACAACTTCCGCGCTTAGGATAGGTTCCATTTCTAAAACCAAGTTGCAAAGTATCATAGGTAATGAAAAGCTGCGGAGTGGACGGGTACCTGGGTATTGCTTGTTGTAAATACCTTTACTATTATCCTGTTTTCTGAGTATATTGTCAAATGTCTGCAGGGCTATTGTTTTGTATTCTTCATTCGCAGTTGCCTTGTATAATTGAGCAAAACCCATAGCTGCAAAACAATCAGAGAAGATATTGTAAGGCTGAATAATTGGTTTACCCTCGCGTGTAAGAGAGAAATACCAGTTCCCGGCAGCATCGCGACCTTTGAGCTTTACAAATTCAGCACCCCGAATCGCCATGTCGAGCCATTCCGGATTTCTCTCCACCTGGTTGTAAAGCATAGATAGCGACCATATTTGACGACATTGCAGCCACATAAATTTATCAGTATCATACAGCTTACCTTTCTCATCGAGACAGGTAAAAAAACCGCCAAACTCTTTATCTTCAGAGTTTTTTATCCAGAAAGGAAGGACATTTTCCAATAGCTCTTTTCTGAAAATCTCTTTATACTCAAATGTATCCATAATGATATAGTTTCAGGTAACCAGATAATTTTAATTTGTGCGTGACTCGACAGTTTTTTTGTCGGGATTGTAGCCTCTTACTTTAATGGAATCTAAATATTGTTTGTAATCGAGGTATAGTTTCACTGTGTTGGGGCCACCGGGTTTTATAGACATATTGGGGCTGTTTAACAAGCCCGGAAACTGGTAACATAAAATCTTTTCGAAATTTGGAAAGCGATGTAAGTCACTTAACAGGCCTTTAATGGGGCGGGGCACCAGCGCATTATTTTCCGCGAAATCGAATACTTCCATATCCATCCACAGATGCGACCCTGCTTCATCGCATAACGCCTGCAATTTAGCAGCGGCTGCTTCACCGGTCAGATCGGTGGCAGGCATACGATGAAAACCAAATGGACATAATATATCCAGGTAGGGTAATAACTTGCGATAGGTGGCTTCTGCTCCCCTGAGGTTATGTGAATTGGTAGCGAGCATTATTGGTTTATCGGGAGTTTTAGCTTTGATAAATGCACTGAACTCCTTAAAGAAATGTACAATATCCTTTCGTGCCTGTTCATCGGCCAGCCCCCCGTCCTGTTCTTCACTTACATACCATCCATAAAAGGACGGATGATGCCCGTATTTATCCCACAATTCGGTGGCAAGTTTCTTGTGCCATTCAAGTGATCCGGCGGTAAAATCAAACCAGGCATAGGCTCCAACCCCCACGAAAACATTCATTCCATTTTTATCTGCCTGTGCAAGTACCGCTTCAAGTGGATCGTGAGCTGCGATTGGCACATGCCCGGGAAACAGTTTTGAAGGATAATAAGGCACGCCTTTGTACCCTTCCTTTTCGATATTGTGTTTGCCGGCGTATTCAGTCGGGTTTCGAATAACATCCTGTATTACGATGATATTCATTTCAAGACCGTGTTGAGCATCCATCAACTCACCCCATTGGTTGTCCGTCATCTTTTTTAGGTCCGAATTCCAAAACTTACCTTCTGCTTCGCTCCAATGATAAAAACCAAGCCAGGCACCATCAATACGACGGGTTGAGCGGATGTTGGATGCGATCACCTGCATAGGTCGCTCGGCACGCAGTACTTTTTTGCCGGATGTAGAGATCATGATTATTTTATGGCTACCGGCTTGCCCTTTAGTCTTCCAGGGAAATTTAATACCGGCATTGGACTTTCCGGCAACAGTGACAATTTCCCGGTGGAGCAGATTAGCTTTATCCACTTTGTCCAGGTAAATAGCAACCTTGATTGTCCTACTGACTTTGGTATTGTTCCATACTCCGGCCCGGACATCCAGTGTAATTTGGTCAGTTACAGGAGACGGGGGAATCAGGGTTAAACTGATTTCAGGTTTTGGGTGTTGATCTTCCTTTGCATAGGATACCTGCTGAATCAATGTCAGCAATAATATAAGTAGCAGGTAGGAATAGTATCTTTTCATCTGTGGGATATTTATCGATTTACTTATAGCAGGTAAAAGCCAGGGTTTCCGTGTTAATAACCCGGGTTTTGTACTGTAACGTTTCCTGAGCGATCAATCTCTGCCTGGGGGATTGGAAACAATTCATTAACTCCTTTTCTGAAGGCCGTACCTTTACCATTTGATGCGGGTTTTGCAGCGTAATTATTCATCGTTTCAATGTATATATTCCATCTTTGCAAATCGAATAACCGCTGGTACTCCATGGCAAATTCTACGCGCCGCTCGTGTTGAATAGCCTTTTGCAGATCATCTGTAGGATTAACGTTGGGTAAAGGAGTGTTTGCAATGACCCGCACACGACTTATAGCGGCAACATCGTTGCGACGGGAGTTACTGGCCCGGCGCCTGACCAGGTTGATATTGTTAGCTACATCCTGTTTATTCCCTCCGGATTTAAATAAGGCTTCCGCGTACATTAACAGTACATCCGCATACCGGATCGGGTGAAAAGTCCATGCATCATCTCCCCAGCCTGCACCGCGCTGTGTTGGTGGTAAATAGCTTTTCCGGCTATGATATCCAGTACTGGGGTAAGATGAAAAATCGAGGATTTCCTGACCTGAAACCTTTGGAAATATATCTCCAGGTTCAATAACGGTAAACAGTAGACGAGGATCGCCCGGTTCGAATTCATCGACTAAATTCTGGGTAGGTTGGTCAAAACCATATGCACCTGTGGGGCCTCGCGGGGATGTATAAGTGGGTGTAAAGGCACCATAAATGCCTAAAGCTGGGTTATCTCCTTTAATTATTGAGAAGACGGGCTCCTGCGTTTTATAACCATCGGTTAAAAACAGATCCTGAAATTCAGGTGCCAGTGAAAAAACATTTTGGTCTATCACCTTTTTTGCCGCATCGCGTGCTTTGGCAAAAAGCGTCGTATTATCTTTTGCAAAATACAGATAAACCCTTGCTTGCATGGCCCAGGCGGCCTCTTTACTGGCACGACCTAACTCACTGGAAGGCATATCCGACTTTTTGGGAAGGTTCACAGCTGCTTCCTCGAAATTTTGTATGATAAAATCAAATGTTTGTGATGCACTTGCTCTTACCAGTGTTTTACTGTCATTAACAGTGGGTGTTACTACCACAAGGGGAACGCCACCATAAACCCTAACCAGTTCAAAGTATAAGTAGGCTCTTAAAAATTTCAGTTCCGCCATGTAACGATCCCGGACCTCGTCCTTTAATTTGAAGCCATTCTCATCTAAAAGTTGGTTACGCGGAAAATTATCCAGACCGACGTTGCAATTACCGATTCCAAGATAACAGGTTGACCAATAACTTTGGAGGCTGGAATTGCTGGACAATGCTCTTCCATAACCCAGATCGGTTACAAACGGGCGGTCACCGGCATCTGAACCACCTTTGTCGCTATCATCCGTGGACATATTTCCCAATTCTGCACGGGGCGCTTCATATCCATAAGCATCATTAAAAACCTGGTAACATTTTACCACTGTTTTGAAAGCTGCACCGGGTGATTTAAAAAAGTTTTCTTCTGTTTGAACACCAACTGGTGGACGGTTGAGGAAATCTTTTTTACAGGATACCGCTACGAGAATGGTTAGGGAAATGATAATAAAAAATAATTTTTTCATTGGAAAGTTTTAAAAGTTTGCATTGATACCAAACATAAATGTTCTCGCCTGCGGATAAAATCCCTGGTCTATTCCTGTAAGTTTTGGATCGGCTGATCCAATCTCCGGATCGAGGCCAGAATAACCGGTAATGGTGACGAGGTTTTGCGCTCCTATAAAAAGCCTCAATTTTTCAACCTTCAACTTTTGCATGAACTGCCCCCTGAAAGTATACCCCAACTGTAGGTTTTTTATGCGCAGGTAGGAACCATCTTCAACAAAATAGTCGGATACGCTGTTATTTATTCCCTGGGTTTGTGAAATTTTGTGGTACCTGTCTGTACTACCCGCGCCACTCCAGGATTTTTGCAGGAATCCCCGGGGTGCATTGTAATATCCTGTACCCGACTCAGTATCATAACGTAGGATGTTCATTACATCGTTACCTTGTGAACCTTGCAGAAAAAGGCTCAAGTCAAATCCTGCATATGCAACGTTTGCGGTAACCCCGTATACGAAATCCGGCCATGGATTACCTATCATGGTGCGATCTTTTGCGTCAAGTATATCATCTCCATTTAAATCTTTGAACCGGATATCACCTGGTGTTGATACATCTCTTTGTGCACTCCCCTCCACTTCCTTGGCATTTTGAAATATTCCATTTGTTACATATCCATAATAGTAGCCTATTGGCATGCCCACTTCTGTTTTTGTAATTACTTCTCCTAAATGTGCTGTGGAAAAAATTGGTTCCCCATTACCAAGCGAGGTTATCTTGTTCTGATAAGCAGATATGTTACCATTGATGGAATACCTCACCCGGCCATCGGTCTTATTATACCCAAGTTCAAATTCCCATCCCTTATTCTGCATATCTCCTGCATTTGAATAAGGGGAATTTGGAAACCCGAGAGCTGAAGGCAGGGGTACTATCATCAACATTTCTTCAACCCTTTTATCAAAATAATCGGCAACCAAAGTGATTTTGTTTCCAAACAAAGAAAGATCTACACCTATATCGAGCTGCTTTGATGTTTCCCATTGCAGTACAGAATTTCCCATTGAAGCCCGGCCCGCGCCTATGTAAGGGCTATTATTGTTACCAAACACATAGCGATCATAAATAGAACTACCATACGTAGACAGATACGCACCATTCCCGATATTTTGATTACCTATCAAACCGTAGCTGGCTCGAATTTTTCCATCAGTGAGCCAACTTTGGGTATTATCAAAAGCCGCTTCTTCTGAGAACCGCCATGCCGCAGAAACAGATGGAAATGTTCCCCAACGGAAATCTTCTGCAAACCGTGACGAGCCATCCCGGCGGATATTAACCGCAACGATATACTTGCCTTCATAATCAAACCCCAGGCGGCCAAAATAAGAATGCAGTGAGTTCGAATATGGATAACCAGACACAGCAGGATTTATAGTTCCGGCATTCAGGATACGCATATCCAGATCGTTGTTGACCAAACCCTGTATGGACGCGTTGAATGATGAAACTTTTGTTACCTCCGCGGAGACACCCGCCAATGCAGTCAAATGATATTTACCCCAGGTCTGATTGTAGTTCAGCGTGTTCTCCAACACGAAATAATTGCTGGAATAAGCAGCATTCAGGACCGTATTAAAAGCACTGTTATCAAATGAATTCAAGGAATATTTTGGTGAAAATGCATTAGTGAAAGAGCGGTTGATATCCACACCACCGCGGATCTGAAAACCAAGAGGTTTCAACAGCTGGATGTCTGCTGTTATGCCACCTTTCAGGCTAAGGCTTTCATACTTATTCTGGCGCAGCCGCTCTATCTGGGCTACCGGGTTGCGCTTATTTGAATATAGCACCCCGGCATATTGGGAAAAAACATTGTTGGGCTCATAACCATTTTGAATACCCGCTAAAAATGAGGGGAGCCCCTGGACATCATTCCGATAAACAGGTGTAATTGGATCAGCGGTCATGCCACTGAATATTGTTCCTGTAAAGGGGTTGTTTTCGTCAATTGTGTGACGGTCTTCATAAATGACACCAAAGTTGGTACTTAGTTTAACTTTTGAACCGACCCTGGCATTTAGATTATTACGCCAGGATAGCCGGCCATAATCTGAACCTTGAATGATGCCCTGTTGATCAAGATATGCCAGGCTTGATAAAAAGCTGACGGATTTATTGCCTCCACTAATGCTAAGATTATGATTTTGCACCGGTGCATTATACCTGGTAATCTCATTCCACCAGTCGGTACCATCCGGGCCAGTAGTGGCCGACACAAAACGCAGGACGGAATCGATATTTATTTGTGACGAGAAGTCAAGTTGTGGTGCCGCCCCGGCGTTGCTAGCCGCAAGATTTTTATACGCTATAAAGTCGGTTGCGTTTAGCATGTATGGACGCTTCCAGGGTGACTGAGCGCCATAATAGCTATCATACGAGACAGAAATCCTGTCATTCTTCGTCCCCGATTTTGTGGTAATGATGATCACACCGTTCGATGCCCTTGAACCATAGATGGCTGCAACGGAAGCATCCTTATGTATCGCGATGTTTTCAATATCATTGGGATTAAGGTAATTGACATCGGTCTGTGGCAAGCCATCAACAATATACAGCGGATCGGTGCTGCCGTTAACAGAACCTACCCCCCGTATGCGCACAACAGAGGCCGACCCGGGACTACCACTACTTTGCGAAACCGTTACGCCCGAAGTTTTACCCTGCAGTATATCAACAACGCTCCTTACCGGCATGTTGTCAATTTCGCTTCCCTTGAGAACTGAAACAGCCCCTGTAATTTCTTTTTTGGTAACTGATCCATACCCAACTACAACCACTCCTTGCAGTTCAGTCACCAGTGTTTCTAACACCGCGGTAATATACTCACCAGGTTTTACTGTGAATTCCCGGGTACTATAACCCACTAGTGTAAGTAAAATGGTGCTCTGCACACCTGGCACCGACAATTGAAAATCACCTTTTTCATTGGTAGAAGTCGCTTTACCGGTTCCTTTCAACGATACCGTTACTCCTACTAAAGGATTGCCTGCCTCATTGGTGACCTTGCCGGAAATTCCTGCTTCCTGGGCCCATAGACTTTGGAAGGAACACAGTACCAGGAGACTTAAGCAGAGGGCCAAATTCTTATTAAATAATGGTTTCATAATTCAGAAGTGTTAAGGGGTGTAAAGACCATTTATGATAATTTTTAATTGCGTAGGTAACTGGAAGGAGCTGCCGAAACAAATCCCTCCGGAATTCAGTTATTGTCTGTACACTTCAAATTCCCAGAATGACATTGGATACGGTAAGGCTCCTTTAATAAGCAATATCTTCACGTACCGCGCATTCACTGCAGTAAATGGGTGACTCACATTACCGCCCGTACTGGCGTTGGTTGAGAATACATTGGTAAACGTTACGTTGTCAGATGATACCTGGAGGGCATACTCCGAAGCATACGCGCCCTCCCATTTAATGTCGACCCGGGCAATACTCTTGATCGACCCCAGGTCTACCTTGTACCACTCATTTTCGGTTGCTGCAGCCAAGGACCAACGTGTTCCGAGGTTCCCGTCTATCGATAATTGCGGATCGTTGAAGCTAGTTGATGCAGAGGCTGTCTTATTCAAGGCAAGGTTGCCCGTATCGCTGACAGGTGGCGGCGGAATATATGGTGTTGGTACAAATAAAGGAGAGCTACCCTGGTTCTTCATTTTGTGGGCTGCAAGTATGACAAAAGCTGCTTCAGCATTATACCAAAGATCTTTTTGTGCACCAGATTTGTTTATTGATAAGATGTGATTTATATACTGATCAGTTCGAACCTTATCATTGATCATGGCTGCCGCATAACACAACACCGCCCAGGGGTAACCGCCTGAGTAAATTGTTCCTCCTGACCATGCCGGGTAATAAAAGTTGAATGTACTGTACAAAAGGTTAGCACGAGGGGATAAGGGATTAATAACCTCAAATAGACCAGGATACAGTTGACAGGTGGCGTCAGGATAAAAAGTAGACCATTTAGAAATAGGCGCACCAACGCTTCCGTTATCATGCCAGTTATACATAGTTCCACGCCAAAGCTGGCTCTCAATCGCAGTTGTGTTGCCAGCTAAGAGGGATGTGAAGTGAGCTGCCTGTGAACCACCTAGTACATTTATCTGCAGCCATACCATGGCTTTTAAACCCGCATTTACTTCTGAGTTATCCATTGTATACTTAGCCCCGTGAACGTAAGAGTCAATTGAAAGTTGATCATTATCATCCGGGCTAAATACGGTGGGAACGTTATTGCTAGAATTATCGATACATTTCTCCAATGCACTTCCGATTAGGTTAAGCTGTGTAGTATATCCTTTAGCCCAATCATTATTTGCTATTGAAAGCTCTGCAAATTCCTTCATCAATAAAAGAAATAATGCGGCATAGGAATCCACTGAATCGTATGTGCCGTTAGTAATTTCGCCAGGGGCAAAATAATCGTAAACGGAACCGGGCACTTCGCTTCCGCCAGTTCTTGGATTGGTAATGCCATTGAGTTTACTCATATACCAAATCAAATACCTTTTTACAGCCGCCACATTTTCACTTGTCGGTTTTTTAAGCAGGGCACGGCAGGCGATACTCGAAAAATATGGGGTTATACGACTATTTGTGGCGGTATTATCTTTAAAAGCACCACTCGGCAATTGAAGGGAAAGAATATACTTAACCTGGTTAAATATCACCGAATCATAAATCGTTACTAATACTTCAGCGGGAGTATCAGTGATTGGAATTCTGTCCGGATGTTTATCTTTTTGACAGCCGGTAGTGACAGTAAACAGCCCTACTAGCAAAGTGATCAATATTTTTTTTGTAGTCATAAAATTTAGTTGATTCCTATGAAAGTCATTTGTTTACAGCGGCATTATTTTACATTTTATATACCTCAAATTCCCAGAATGACATCGGATACGGTAAGGCGCCTGTGATTAGCAGGATCTTTACGTAACGTGCATCCACCGCAGTAAATGTGTGACTTACATCCCCACCAGGACTTGAATTTGTGGAAAATACAGTTGTGAATGTTACATTATCAGTTGATACCTGTAGTGCATATTCAGAAGCATAAGCTCCTTCCCACTTGATGTCTATGCGCCCGATGCGTTCAACCCTTCCGAGGTCCACTTTATACCACTCATTTGCGGTTGCTGCAGCCAGTGACCAGCGTGTGCCGAGGTTTCCATCTACCGATAATTGCGGGTCATTGAAACTGCTAGATGCTGAGGCCGTTTTGTTTAATGCCAAATTAACGGGGGGAGGATCTGCATACACTTCGAATTCCCAGAAAGACATCGGATACGGTAGCGCTCCCCTAATTAGCAGGATCTTTACGTACCGTGCATCCACCGCAGTAAATGTGTTACTTACATCCCCACCACCGTTCGTAGTAGTTGAAAATACAGTTGTGAATGTTACATTATCAGTTGATACCTGCAGGGCATATGCTGTAGCATAAGCTCCTTCCCACTTGATGTCCACCCGGTTAATTTTTTTAACTACCTGAAGATCCACTTTATACCATTCATTTTCAGTTGCGGCTGCAAGGGACCAGCGGGTTCCAAGATTCCCATCTACCGATAGTTGGGGATCATTAAAACTCGTTGATGCGGTTGCTGGCTTGTTTAAGGCCAGGTTGGCGTTAGTAACCGGCGGAGGGGGAACGATATAAGTAAATCCGGGGAGAGCCTTCGTTCCTTTTGCATTCGTAACAGCAACGGTACCTGTTGAACCGATACCAACCCTGGCTCGTATAGTAGAATCCGATGTAACCACAAACGACTGAGCACTTTTACCTCCAAATGTTACCGCAATTGCGCCCGTAAAATTGATTCCCTTTATAAAAACGGTATCACCCGTCTTTCCACTTTGGGGTAGGAACGATGTAATTTTCGGCATGGCCGATACTGTTATGGGAGTATTGGGATCGTAGGGGTTGGCTCCATCATCTTTTTTACAAGACTGAATCAAAAAAATGCAGGATGCGAAGGTGAATAAAAGGATTTTTCTCATTGTTTAACCTATTTAATATTTATTATTCCTATTAGTACTTACTTAACCATAATAATCCCAATCACGAAGTCATGTCGTTTGTGTATTATTTCCCAGTATATATCCGTGGAAACTGTTATTCCTAATGATTACCCTCACAAGTTATATATATTTATTAATAACAACAAAATCTTTTTTATTTTTTTTAATAAGTTTGATTTATTACGAGAATAACTATATAAATCTTTCGATTTTATTACAAACGTTTGAAGTGAAGGGTGAAACAGCTTTCAACTTCAAACATTGAAAATCTTACCTGGGAATTTGTATTATTATCGGTAGATCCGAAGATGAAGGGATAACATTAGCGTAAGTGTAATCAATGCTCTTTATATAATCAAAATCTATACCTGACAAAAGCTTCCATTGCTTCATACTGCGTCAAACCTAGCTGGGCATACAGGTTGGCTGTTTGTCTATTCCTTTCTTCCGCCCTTTGCCAAAACTCACGGCTATCGCTGCCTTGAAAAGGCACCATATCTTTTTGCGACTGGTGTATGAATATGCCATACCTTTTTTTCTGTATTTGATCGGGGCTCATGGGGATGGCCATTTCAATTTCTTCCATATTCCATTCCTGCCAGGCACCTTTATATAACCAGATCCAGCAATCTTTTAGCCATTCATCTCCCTCCAGCTTTATTTTTTTTAATGCCTCAAAAAGCACATTCAAGCAAACCTTGTGTGTGCCGTGTGGGTCGGCCAGGTCGCCGGCACAAAATACCTGGTGGGGTTTAATTTGTCTAAGCAATGTAACCGTGATATCTATATCAACAGCACTCACGGGCGCTTTTTCAACTTTCCCGGTTTCATAAAAAGGAAGGTTTTGAAAATGGATATTATCATCGCTGATACCCACGTACCTGCAGGTTGCTTTGGCTTCGCAACGACGGATTAATCCCTTAATTTCCCTGATTTCCGGTGAATCCATTTGGTTCTTTTGTTTAGAGGCTAAATAAGTTCTTACATCTGAAAATATTTTCCCCGACCTGCTGGTATCAATGCCAAAGATTTCTTCAAATCCTACAGCAAAATCAATAAAGCGGGTAACGAATTCATCGGTAACAGCAATATTACCGGAAGTTTGATACGCCACATGTACATGGTGACCCTGCAGGTGCAAACGTTGAAATGTTCCCCCCATGCTTATAATATCATCATCCGGATGTGGGGAAAATATCAAAACCTTTTTTGGAAATGGTGTTGATCTTTCCGGATGCCCGGGAATGACCACACCGGGTTTGCCACCGGGCCAGCCCGTAATGGAATCCCTGAGCATGTAATAAACCTGCAGGTTAATTTCATATACATCTCCTCTTTCTACCAGCAAATCAGCCAGACCAAATTCGTTATAATCCTGTGTGGTAAGCGAAAGGATGGGTTTTTGTAATGTAAGTGCCATATTAACAACCGCTTTCCTTATCATAGCATCTGTCCATTCACATTCACCCGTTAACCAAGGCGATTTATTCCTGGTGAGTTCCGCGGCCGCGGGGTTATCCAATACAAAAACGCAATCTGCGTGTTGCTGCAAAACACTTGCTGGCACCAATTCGCTTACATGTCCTTCTACAGCTTTTTGAATGACCTGTGCCTTACCAGAACCCCAAGCCATCAGCATAATTTTTCCGGCTTTTAAAATAGTGCTCAGTCCCATCGTGATGGCCATGCGGGGCACTTGAGAGATGTTGGCGAATTCATAAGCATTTGCCATGCGGGTTGAATTCTCAAGATTTACCAATCTTGTTTTAGAAAACAAACCTGTGCCGGGTTCATTAAATCCAATATGCCCGTTATTGCCTATCCCCAGGATCTGCAAATCAATCCCTCCGGAAGCTTCTATTTGCTTTTCATAACCCTCACAATGTTTTTTCACTTCTTCCTTTGTTAAGTTGCCATCAGGGATATGAATATTAGAAGGATCAATATCAATGTGATTAAATAGAAGGCGATCCATAAAATGGTAATAACTCTGCAAGGCTATTTTATCCAGGGGATAATATTCATCCAGGTTAAAAGTAACCACATTTCTAAAACTCAATCCTTCCTCCCTGTGTAAACGTACCAGTTCTGCATACAAACTTATCGGGGTGGAACCGGTAGCCAGCCCTAAAACACAGGGCAATTTCTGTTGTTGCTTATCCCTGATCAACTGGGCTATAACACGCGCCACATGTTTTGATCCGGATAATGCATCAGGAAAAATGGAACAGGGTATCTTTTCAAAACTATCACTTAGATCGATGGATTTTGGTTTTATAATTACTTGCATATCATTTAAGCTTGTTTTATATTTTACTATGCTTTATTTACTGTACCTTTTCTCGTTGTCCGGCTTAATGATTAAAACACAACCTTGCCAAGCCCGCTGCCCTGCAAAACAGAATTTGTCCTTATCCTAAAGTCCTCTGGCTCTTTCTTTATACAGGTAAAACTCTCCAGTCTAGTATTGAATTGTAAGTGTAAATTGGATGGCAGCAATCGTGAACTTCAGACAAGGAAAAAAAGCAACCTATTTCACCAAATATAATAAATAAATTTACACAAAAAGAATACTTAATTAAAATATTTATTTTGTATGGTTGCTTTAGCTTTAACAAAAAATTATTAGTAGATTACGGATTTAATAATTTTTTTTTTTAATAACAAGTATGACCAGTACTAATCTTTTTGCAATATTCAGTGATGATAATACTTCGGGAGTAGTGTATAAAAACAAATCACTTAAACGATTGATTATTAATCAGCTTGACAAGGTTGGGAAAACAACTATCACTGACTTGAGTAGAGAATTAAACATCAGTGTTCCCAAAATTACCAGCCTGGTAAATGAATTAATAGAAGATGGGTTAATTAAAGACAATGGAAAATTTGATTCTACTGGTGGCAGAAGGGCTAGTGTATATGGCCTGGTATCCGATGCCGGCTTTTTTGTAGGTGTGGATGTGAAGCATTATTATATAAATTTAGGTTTGCTCGATTTTAAAAAGCACCTGGTAACTTCGAAAGAAAAAGTACCTTTTAAACTTGAAAATACGACCGAGTCATTTGATGCGCTGCTGCTAATTATCAAAACATTTATTAATGAGCTAAACCCGTCATTTGTAAAGGACAAAATCCTGGGTTTAGGATTAAATCTTTCAGGACGCATTAATAATACAACCGGATATAGCTACAGCTATTTTCATTTTAACGAGGAACCACTATCGGTCATTATACAAAAAGAATTAGGTATTCAGACTTTTATAGAGAACGATTCCCGGGCCATGGCCTATGGCGAGTTCTGTAATGGAGACAGCAAAGATGCCCGCAATGTTTTATTTATAAATATGGATTACGGTATTGGGCTTGGAATTTTAATAGACGGGAAGCTTTATTATGGCAAGTCAGGTTTTGGGGGAGAATTTGGACATATCCCAATATTTGATAATGAAATACTATGTCACTGTGGTAAAAAAGGTTGCCTGGAAACAGAAGCTTCAGGCCTGGCTTTGATTAGGAAATTTAAAGTCAGAATCCAACAGGGATCTACATCTTCAGTAATGAAAAAGAAAAAAGATTTAAATGATATTACCTTACTGGATATCATATTGGCGGCAAAAAATGAAGATATTTTATGTATTGAACTTCTTTCGGAAATTGGAGAAAAAATTGGGAAAGGAATAGCTATCCTTATCAACATTTTTAATCCTGAATTATTGATATTAGGAGGCACCCTTTCTGAAACCGGCGATTATCTTCGTTTACCTATTCGAAGTGCGATCAATAAATATTCTTTAAGCCTGGTAAATACCGACACACAATTAAAACTTTCCAAACTTGGAGAAAAAGCGGGCGTATTTGGAGCATGCCTCATTGCCAGGAATAAGGTCCTTGGTTTGTAAGCCAAGATGTATATCGCGATGACGCAACTACCCATTTAGTTGATTACTCCAGGGAATTTTTGTATTTATCACTAACGGCTGACTTTATTAGTAGTTTGCGAGGATAGTCGAAGGCTTCTGATTCCTGACAGATCGAAGTAAACCTTGGCCATCCTGGGGATATGAAATACCATTTTGAGGACTACAATTTAAAACCACACTATTATTTTTATCCCGGCTTCATAGATTTGGGGCACGATGCCAATAAAACGAATTCGTAAGGCAATAGTTGTTTGGTATTAAAATTTAATTTTTAAAAAATCCTTCGTGATCTACCTGTTTTGATTCAAAAGGCTGCAGCCATTTATCAATCATCACTGCTGCTTCAAACCTTTTAACCGTCCGGGCTACATCAAAATTTGTTAAACCAGCATCATTCCAGCTTTTTTTAAAAACATCGGCAGAAAAAGTACGATTGTTAGTTACCGGCAAAAGTTGCATTGTAATGATGCTATACAAATCATTGATGGTCAGCAGCTCATTTTCTACACGGTAATTGAGCGTGGAATATTCATTAAAGTCTTGTACAAATAGTTTTGTGTTAATTACAGAGTCTGGATAAAACCAGGTTTGGTTGGCCCACTTATATGGAATACCTGTACCTCTTAAAATACCGGTAGCACCTATTTTTTGTATGGCTAAAAAGTGTGGGTTGTTAAAGGGCATATCAATATAAGGCATAATGTAAGCACCGGAATTTAGCAAGGTTTTTTGTACATTTCTTACGGCTATTAAACGGGGCTGCCTATTTTCTATAACAGATAATGCAGCCAGGGTTCCTGCGGCCTGACCCGTTAATAAAACGCAAGGTTGCAAACGGGTGGTGCCATTTACCACATTGCTTACGCTGATGCCTTTTTCTGCCATAATTAACCCATCGGTTGTCTGCGGTATTAATGCACCTAAAGGAATATTATATGAAGGCACAGGATAAAATTCCAAATGCTGCGGTGCTGCTGCATTTTTTTTGTGGTGATGATCTATAGGGTAATCTCCTACAGAAATACCCGTGCGGTACAATGGCATGGCTGATGTAAAGGGCGCTGCCAGATGATTTAAATCAAATCGCACGAGGCCCCTTACCCTTCTACCTTCCCGATGGTACGGTATTAAAGCAAGCCTGTCTTTGGTTGGAAATTCATCATAGGTTAACCCTAGGTTTTTAAAGCCCAATTGCTGCTGAATAAAATATACAAACCGCAAAGTTGCTTGCTTTGCTTTTTGTAATTCTTTATCTCTCTTCGCCGGCTTCATTTCTACAACACTCAGGTAGGTATCATTGCCGCGTGCGGGCCAGTTAAGCATATATTTATTGTTTGGCAGTCTGCCATAATCCAGCATTTTTTTTGCATCTATAGTGGGGGCAATTATATTTTTATCAATATAATAATCGGTACATGCTCCATCAAATTCTGTGGCATTGTAGCCGGGTGGTTTTACTATAGTGCAATCTGCCGCAGGGCCATAATCTTTCAGGATGGCAACATAAGTCAAATCCTGAATTATATTATTGCTAGCAGCAATGCCAACTTTTTCGCCGGTAAGGGCTGCTGCTTCCATACCCAGGCTATAAGGAGTTTTTGCAGCAGCCATTACATCAGCCAGTTCTGTTGCATCTATTACAACAGTTGCATTTATCTGTAGTTTTTCATTTTTGTTATTTTTAAATACAGCTCCTGAAACTCTATTTCTTTTCATCAGTACTTTATCGAAATTCCATTGGTATTTAACCGTAAGTTTTTTTTCTGCGCCAGCCATCACTTTAAAAATACTATCTTCCACATGTGGTTCAAATAAGGTATTGCTCACCCAACCAGTTTCTACTGCTTTGGGGCCGCCGTATACTTTATACAAATGATTTCTAAACTCATTCCACAAACCAGATGGTAGTTTATGATTGCCATCGGTAGCTGTTACACCTGCGGCAGATATCATTCCGCCCAGCCATACCGTGGGTTCTATAATAATTGTTTTAGCGCCAAGCCTTGCTGCCTGTATTCCTGCGGCTGTACCACCCGTACCGCCGCCAATAACCAATACCTCTGTATTTATAACCGGCTGCGCAAAAGTTGAATGCATACCCGCTAGGAGTGGGAGTAAAATGATGCAACGATATAAAAAATTATTTTTCAATCCCTTTTATTAAATGTTTTCAAATGTTTTATAAACCTGGTACAACGCCCTTGGAATATGAAAACAACCTTTCCATTTTCCACCTTTTAAATTAAGTAATACCTCTCCACGCCTATTTAAATACCCAAACCACTCGCCAGCTTCTTTATCTTTGAAATTATTCCAGGTATATGTATGTATTTTTTCAAACCACTCCATGCATTTATCATTTTTCGTGTAAGCATATCCCTTGGCAAGTGCTACCAAAGCTTCTACGTGTACCCACCATAGTTTTTGATCCCATTCTAACTGCTGGGGCGGATGACCTTTTACATCAAGAAAATAAAAAATGCCTCCGTATTCCTTATCCCATCCATACTCCAGCGTATTAAGCATAATATTGCATGCTTTTTCAAGGAGTGTACTATCATTTAAGCGATGGGCTAAATCCATCATAAACCACATAGATTCTACGGCATGGCCCGGGTTAATTAAGCGGCCTTCAAAGCTGTCGCAAAAACTTCCGTCTTCATATACATTTTCCAAAATCAATCCCAAATCGGGCTGGTAAAAAACATCCATTACTTCCTTTATAACGGCAGGTATAAACTCATCCACTTTTTCTGATCCAAGAATATGCTCCAGCTCCAGAGAAAGATTACATAAAATCATTGGCAGACTGAAGTTTTTCAAATTTCTTGTACCAGGGTATACCTTGTTATAAACCCCCTTCCAGTTATGCTGGCGCTTGATAATATTTTCGAAAGTATCTGTTGCAATTTTTTTGTAGCGGTCATTTGAGGAGGCTTTATCCAAAGCAGCAAAGGCCATGGTGGCAAAACAATCGCTAAAAATATTATAGGGTTGCACCAATGGTTTACCTTCAGCCGATAAAGAAAAATACCAGTTGCCGTTATCATCTCTCCCATATTTTTCCATAAAAGCTGCACCATGAATAGACATTTGCAACCATTCATTGTTGTTTTCCATTTTAGATAAATGTTTGTAGATTAGCCTCAAATTTTAAACACCCTATTATATTGACTAAAATAAAAGAAAGTCATTCTCTCTTTGAAGTTTTTAGCGATGAGAATGCTTCCGGTGTGGCGTATAAAAACAAATCGCTTAAAAGGCTTATCATCAACTATCTTGATCATAATAGCACTTCAACCATTACGGAGCTTAGTAAAGAATTAAATACAAGTGTGCCAAAAATTACCAGCCTGGTTAGTGAACTGATAGAAGACGGGCTGATAAAAGATAATGGCAAGTTTGATTCTACGGGTGGAAGAAGAGCCAGTATTTATGGCCTTGTTTCTGATGCCTGTTTTTTTATAGGGGTAGATGTAAAACGTTATTATATTAACCTGGGTCTTTTAAATTTTAAAAAGCAGCTTGTAACTGTAAAGGAAAGAGTTCCATATAAACTGGAGAACACACCCGAATCCTTGCAACAGCTTATGGATATTATTCAGCAATTTATTGATGAGTTAAAAATTGCAAAAGATAAAATATTAAGTGCTGGTATAAATCTTTCCGGAAGAATAAATCAAACGACGGGCTACAGCTATAGTTATTTTCATTTTGATGAAGAGCCACTGTCTGCCGTAATTCAAAAACAAATTAAAATACACAGCTTTATAGAAAACGATAGCAGGGCGATGGCCTATGGAGAGTTTAGCAGCGGTGAAGTGAACAATGCCCGTAATGTATTATTTGTAAATATAGACTATGGTATTGGCCTGGGAATTTTAATTGATGGCAAATTATACTATGGCAAATCGGGCTTTAGCGGAGAGTTTGGGCATATACCATTTTTTAATAATGAAATAATTTGCCACTGCGGAAAAAAAGGTTGCCTGGAAACCGAAGCATCGGGCCTAGCTATCATAAGAAAATTTAAAGAAAAAATCGACAAGGGTCTTACCTCCTCTGCCATGAAAAAAAAGAAAGATCATAGCGAAATTACCTTACCGGATATTATTCTTGCAGCAAAAAATGAAGATACCTTGTGCATTGAATTACTGGCAGAATTAGGTGAAAATATTGGTAAAGGGATTGCGTTATTGATAAATCTTTTTAACCCCGAGCTTTTAATTTTGGGTGGCATATTATCTGAAACCGGCGACTATTTGCGCTTGCCCGTAAGAAGTGCCGTTAATAAATATTCGCTTAGTTTGGTAAACAGCGATACACAATTCAAAATTTCAAAACTCGGCGAAAAAGCGGGCATTATGGGCGCCTGCTTAATTGCAAGAAATAAAGTGCTTTCGCTGGATTGAAAAAAGTAGGAAAGAAATTACACTTTAAGCATATTTAAATTTTTATTTTTTAATGAACGTTTTATGTAATCCTTGCTGAGAATTAGTACCCACCATAATACCAAACTCCCCAGCCTCTACAATATATTCGCCTGTATTAGTATAAAAGCCCAGTTCGGCATCAGTTAAAATAAATTCAATAACCCCGGATTCTCCAGGTTGTAAATTCAATTTTTTGAACCCTTTTAATTCTTTAACGGGACGTACCACGCTTGCCGCTTTATCGTGTATATACAATTGCACTACTTCTTCACCCTCACGTTTTCCGCTATTTTTTACCGTCACGGTTACTCTTATTTTTGACTGGTCGTTCTCATCTATTTTTAAATTGCTGTACTCAAACTGTGTGTAACTTAATCCATACCCAAACGGATAAAGCGGGGTGTTTAATTCATCTCCATAATGCGACCAGAAGACAACATCTTTTGGCATGGGCCTGCCAGTGCTATAATGATTATAATATATAGGCACCTGCCCTACGCTCCTGGGAAATGTCATGGGTAGTTTTCCTCCCGGGTTATAGTCTCCAAACAATACCTGTGCAATCGCATTACCGGTTTGAGAACCCAGTTGCCATGTTTCCAGGATAGCCGGAATATTCTTGTCTGCCCAGGTAATCGCCAGTGGCCGGCCATTCATCAGCACCAGAATTATATTTTTATTCACCTTATAGATTTCTTCCAGTAACTGTTGTTGCACACCTGGCAAATCCAGCTTTGTCCTGCTCCTGCCCTCACCGCTTTGAAAACCATGTTCGCCTAATACCATGATCACCACCTCAGACTTTTTTGCAAGTTCTATGGCAGCATCAAATTCACTCTTATCTGTCTCATTGATTTTTACTTCATTCGCAAAACTTGCCGGCGCTGTAATGAGGTCAGCACCTTTTGAATAAGTAAACTGGTTGGTGTATTTTTTAAGCCCTTCTAAAAATGATACCGCACTGCTATCATCTGACCCAATACGCCAGCTCCCGAGAGGGCTATTGTTGTCATTCGCCAGGGCGCCAATTACGGCGATCCTTTTTTGAGCTTTATCCAGCGGCAATAATGGTTTTGCCCTTCCCTCAACAGCAGCATTTTTTAAAAGCACGATAGATTTTTTTGCCATATCCAACACTGCCGCCTTGTGATCCGGGTGATAGATGTATTTTTTTTCTCTTTCTTCACTGCAATATTTATAGGGGTCATCAAACAATCCTAATTCGAATTTTACCCTTAATATTCTTTTCACGGCATCATCAATCAACCTGGTATCGACCTTGCCGGTTTCCACTGCTTTTTTAAGGTGGGTTACATAAGCATAGGATTCCATATCCATATCTGATCCCGCATTCGCGGAAAGTTCTGCTACCTGTTCCAGGTCTTTTGCAAAACCGTGATCGATCATCTCCATACCAGACCCCCAGTCAGAAATTACAAAGCCGTTAAACTTCCATTTTTCTTTTAGTATATCTCGTTGCAGAAATGTATTTGCAGTAGCGGGGATACCATTGAGGATATTAAAGGAATTCATCACCGTTTTTACATCCGCATCAACTGTGGCTTTAAAAGGAGGAAGTATAATATTGTACAATGTAGATGTGCCAAGATCCACCGTATTATAATCCCGCCCGGATTCTGAAAAACCATAACCGGCAAAATGTTTGGCTGTGGCTGCGATGGTATTATCAGCGGAAAGGTCATTTCCCTGGAATCCTTTTACCCTGGCTACGCCAATTTTTGAACCCAGGTAAGGATCTTCGCCGGCGCCTTCCATCACTCTTCCCCATCGTGCATCGCGGGTTATATCTACCATTGGGGCAAATGTCCAGTTAATACCAACTGCGGAAGCTTCTATGGCGGCTATCCTGGCGGATTTTTCAATCGCGGCCAGGTCCCAACTGGCAGCTTCACCCAGCGGAATCGGGGATAAGGTTTTATGCCCATGTATCACATCAAATCCAAACAGCAAAGGAATACCCAATCTTGATTCTTTCACTACCAACTCCTGTAATTTTCTCACATTGGCTGCACCTTTCACGTTGAGCACCGATCCAACCCGGCCTTTTTTCAGGTGTTCGTACTTAAGTTTTGCATTGCCTTCTTTAGGTACAGGGCCTGTCACTTCCCAGAAGCCATTGTACTGGTTCATTTGCCCTACCTTCTCCTCAAGCGTCATTTTTTTGAGCAGCTCATTTACTCTTGCATCTATTGATACCGAAATTTTGGATTGTTGTGCAGATGAACCGAGCACCGCTAAACATATAACAGTTACCAGGATACTTTTCATTTGAACACCATGTAAATACGTCATAAATTATTTTTATAGGTTCCAAAAAAACAGGTGGGTTTGTACATTCAAAAAGCCCAGCCTTAATTTTGTTCCGGGTTAACGGCACAGGGTTATAAGCCGCATAATGGGTGTACAGTTCAATGAAAGGCCCGGGAGTACGTTAGTTATTATACACCCTTATATAATCGATTTCCATGGTCGCGTTTGTAAATGCGGGATCGACTGGCCCCGCAAAAGTGCCCCCCATGGCGATATTGAGGATAAAGAAAAATTCCTGGTTAAATGGTATTGCAGCAGAATTAGCAACTGCATGGATGAGTGTGTCATCCACAAATATCCGTATAGATGCTGCAGACCATTCCAGTGAGTATTTATGAAATGCTGTTGTGGCATTAGTGATCATTTTTGTGTTGCCATCTGCATTACCGCCGGAACGGCCGGGGTAATGGAGGGTACCAAAAATTTTATTGGGTTCACTGCCCCGGTGCTCCATGATATCGATTTCGCCACAATTGGGCCATCCTGCGGTACTGATATTATTTCCCAACATCCAGATGGCGGGCCATGTGCCCACACCCGCGGGCAGTTTGGCGCTCACTTCCACCCGCCCATATTTCATAGCAAATTTATTTTTAGACAGTAAACGGGCAGAGGTGAAAGCACTCCCGCTAAAATTTTCCCTCGTCGCCTTTATTTGGAGAACCCCCCCCTGCACTACGGCGTTTTCCGGGCGGTTGGTATAATGCTGTAACTCTGCATTTCCCCATCCCCCTGCACCTAAATCATATCCCCATTTGGCCGGATCCGGCGCACCGTTCGTGTTGAATTCGTCTGACCACAACAGTGCCTGTGCAACTGTAACATTTACCTGCACAGATTTGGAAGCGGTTAATCCCGATGAACCCCTGGCGGTGACTTTGGCGCTATAACTTCCCGTAGCGGGGTAAGTGTATAATACCGCACCGCCAACAACTGTCTGAAAAATACCATTACCGAAGTCATATTCAAAGCTGTTGGCATTCGTGGCGGTAGCGGTGAAAGAAACTTTTCCGCTATTGTCCATGCTCACTACTGCATTTAGCGTAAGGTTGGAGGGCGCCACATTCGTGTTGGCACCCCCATTGTCTCCTTCTTTGCTGCAGGATGACAACATAACCATCAGCGGTATTAAAATCATTAAAGACATAGGTTTCATCATTTAAAATTTAGGCTACAAGTATCTTATTAATCCCGCCAAGGATCGTCTGCTAATCTAGGGCTTTACTTTCAGCTTCTGGTACCACGAATTACCATCAGCTCCTATATTCCTTAGGTGCAAGCTAGTTGCAGACAATGAAAGGATTTCATATACGGTTCCTCCCGTGCCAAAGTTTATGATACCATTGCCGGGAACCATAAATTGAATGCGGGTTGAGTTAGCAGGGGTGGAAGCAGTGGTGGCATCCATGAAAGCCAACAATTTGTTACCTCCCGGATTTATCGCATAACAGTTATCTCCGCCACCGAAACCATAAAATGCAGAAGACGCCCCGATGGAAAATGAGGTCCCTTTATTATTTACATTCATTGAGATCCGGTTAAGTGCATCTTTCGAAAATGTGATCTCATCATCATATGCACAAGCCTCGCGTGAATTAGGACCTGCAGCATAATAGTTCGGGAAGAACATATCGCCAGCGCCCACTCCAAAATGCCCTCCGGCATCTTTGTCGGTTACCCACACCCTTGATGAACCATTGGTTAATCCAGAGATAATTGCCGCGGGAATTTCAAAAGCGACAAAGACGGTAATCCTTTTACTGATCGTGGAAATTGAACCGCCGGTTCCCACAGCATTTACGGTGATCATATAGGTGTTGATCCCGGGGTTTGAATATTTATGGGTAACGGTTCCCGAGGGCACCGGGGTTGAAGTACCGTCACCGAAATCGATAATGTAGGAGAGGGCATTTGCAGCTGTTGTGGTGATGGCCACATTACCGGTACCGTTTCCATTGGGGTTGGCCGCATCTACGCCCGCAATCGCAGTTGCGAGGGAAAGATTAGAAGGTGCGGTGAGTTCTCCAAATGCATATTCCTCTTTTTTGCAGCTACTCAATCCAATGCAAATGGCAGCAGCCCATATAGTGATTGATTTTATTTTCATAATCATGATTGAAAGTTTGTTGAATTAGTTAAGAGTAATATCATCAAAATACCAAATAAAGTTTGCTGATCCATTCCCCATTATACCCAGGTCAAATATTAACACCACGCTCTGGTAAAAATTCCCTGCATTAATGGCGGTATAATCGAAGGTTAATTGCTCCCAGGTATTTGCCGTGGTCGTCAATACTTCTTTTTCAAAATTAGCGCCGTTAGGGCCTTCTACTTTCAGCAAAACTTTCGCACCCACCCTCGGGGAATATACTTTCATCCTCATGGTCCGGTTTACCGAAAAGTTAATTGGATTCACCAAAGTGATCACACTGCCTCCGTAAACTTCCCCGGCATTTTTCACCATCTTTCCAACCCTGGTGCTTGTATTAATGCCTGTAGCAGACGGGTTGTCCACCACGGTGGTGTTACCACCACCAAAATTGGTAAATGCATAATTAATTACCGTCGACTGGAAGTCCAGGGGCAGCGCCAGGTAAGCTGGTGTTACGTTGGCAGCAAGAAATCTTACGTCATCCCAATAAAACATCTTTCCACTTCCATCGGTACCAAAATCAAAGAAGATAGAAGCCATGTCATAGTTATATGCCAGGTTCATGGCGGCGGTGCCCGCAGACTGGTTGGCAAAATCAAACACAAGTGTTTCCCATGCATTTGCCGTTAAAGTCATGGCCTCGGTTTCAACAGACCTTGTATTATTTGTACGATCTTCTACCTTTAAGCGTACCCGAATGCCGGCAGCAGGAGAATAAACCCTTACACTCATTTGTGTATTACTGGCTGTAAAAGGTATCCTGGAATTAAAGCCTGATCCGATAGTAGTACCTGCCCATGTAGGAGCACCGGTTGGCTTGGTGGTTTGTTTAACCTTATTTGCCGCATTTTGCGGATCGTTAGCATCAAATGTGATGGTTCCTCCAAAATCGGTAACCGCATAATTAATTCCGGGCAGATCAAAAGTTACCGGCAGATCCAGCAGGCTTGTCGGGATCTGGTTTGTAAGCCTTATATCGTCAAAAAGAAAAGTAAAGTTGGGAGAGCCGTCGCCCACCGTGCCGTTATCGAAGATGATTACCAGGTTCTGGTAAACATTGGCCACGTTAATGGCGTTGTAATTGAAGACAAGGTCTTCCCATGCATTAGCAACTGTTGTAAGAACTTCCTTCTCAAAGCTGATACCGCCATTTGTTGGGTTCTCTACTTTTAATAACACTTTAGCTCCTACTCTTGGTGAATAAACCTTCATCCTGAAAACCCTGTTGGCTGTAAAATCAATCGGGGCTCCAAGTTTAAGAATAGTGCCACCCCAGGGCTGCCCTGCGCCTTTCACCATTCTTGCCACTCTTGTACTTGTATTGATACCGTTTGCCTGCGGGTTGTTGATCACTGTTGCTACTCCGCCATCAAAATTAATAAAGTTGTATCCCTGCGTAGCAGACTGAAAAGTTACCGGCAAAAGAACGGGATCGGTAATGGTGATGGTTGTAGTAAAGCTTGTTGTAGCTGCACCTCCGCTCAATGCCACTACCCTTACTGTATAAGTACCCACCGCGGTATACGTATGACTGATCGTTGCCCCTTCTAAAAAAGTTTGAGGCACTTCATTGGGAACATCCCCCCAATACACCCGGAACATAGTTTCGTAAGTTGCACTTGCAGATACATTTACTTTGAAATTATTGGCCGCATCCACAGCAGCATTTACTACCAGGTTGATAGGAGCCCTGAAAGAAACCGTCAGTTGTTGTGTGGCTTCAAAAGTTTTACCATTCACAGCGTGCCCCACCAGTTTTACGTTATACACACCTTCTGCATAAGTATGCGTGGCTTTTTTGCCAGCCATTACTTTTGCAGGTGCTGTCGTAGCGTCCCCGAAAAAGATGTCATAATATACCGCACCTGTTCCATTGGGCGTAATAGTTACAAAACCGGTGTTATCCTGTGTGATCTCAAATAAAGCGGACAACGCTTCAGGGGCTGCACCTGCTGCCACGAAGGACACATCATCAAAGTTGTCTTTCTTACAACTTACCGTTACCGTTAGTAAGAGCACGGCCCCAAAAAGATATTTTAATAAGTTCATAATTGTAGTTTTTTTAATAATTAGTTATAGCAACTTAGTACCCCGGGTTTTGCTGTATACCGGAGATATTAATTTCCTGTTGGGGAATGGGGAACAATTCATGTTTCCCTGGAACAAAACCAGTAAGTTTTGTGGGAGCCAGACCAGTTCGCACCAGGTCAAAGAAACGATCTCCTTCCATGGCTAACTCTAACCTTCTTTCGTCCCAGATCGCTTGTCTTAATGCAGTGCCGGATGATGTAATATCATGCAGCATATCTCCAAAAGCTCTTTGGCGTACTTTGTTCAGGTATTCCCGTGCTTTGGCATCATTCGGTGTTGAAGCCCGGTTGTGGGCTTCCGCGGCCATTAACAAGACCTCGGCATACCTGATAGTCCGGAAATTATTTAAATAATTCAATTCCAGCTGACCTGAAGTTTCTCCCTTGCGTGGCAGGTATTTCTGGTTATACAAGCCCGTGTTTTTAAAAGGAGCAACCTGGTAAGTAATGTTAAAAGAAGGGTTGGCAGCCTTATAAGCTTCGATATCCAATACCGTTACTGCTTTTCTTTTGTCGCCCGCTGCATATGCGGCGGCTAGGTTTTGGGCAGGTAAATTTGTACTCCATCCCGGTGAATAAGGCATTGCTGCCGAACCGTTCAAACCTCTTATACCAGTTTGTTGCACCGAATGGTTACCCTGGCCACGATTTACACCGCCCCAGTTGTAATAAGGTGAACTATTGGAATATTGAATTTCAAACACTGATTCAGGACCGTTTTCTCCGCTTGCAAGGAACATCGCACCAAAATCTGTTACCAGGCTGAACGCATTGGAAGTGATGATGGATTCCAAAACAGGCACTGCTTCGGTGAATTTATTTTCATATAAAAGCACTTTTCCCAGTAGTGCCTGTGCGGCATACTTCGTGATCCTGCCTTTTTGGGTTTGCACAGCTGGCAGTATATCGATAGCGCCTCTAATATCCATCTCAATTTGCTTGTAAATATCTGCTTTAGCAGTCCTGGCTAAAGCTCTTGAATCGGCTAATCCAAGCCTGCGATCTACAAAGAAGGGTACGTCTCCGAAAAACCTCACCAATGTGAAATAATAGTAAGCCCTGAGAAAATAAATCTCGCCGTAGAGTGCATTTTTTCCTGCGAACTCTATCGCCTGCCCGTCAATATTGGCAGCCTTGTATTGGGTAAGGTAGTTGGTCCTGTTGATCCCTTCATAAGATGCCTGCCAAATCTCTGTCAGCGTAGAATTTACAGGTGTATACGTAAAGTCATCAATCTGTTGTAAGGACAATACATCTGATGCATTCTCACCACCACTGACTGAATTGTCCGAAGCAATGTCTGCCACAGGCACGGCCTGGTTTATCCATTGGAGCGGGGTATACGCACTGATGGCCATGGTACGGTAATCACTTTCAGATTTCAGGTAATCCAGTTCAGTGATTCTAAAGTCATCCCTCGGATCGTAGTCTACCCATTTTTTACAAGAGGTAGTGAGGGTCGCTAAAAGAAAAATGCTGAGTATGTTTAAATATATAAGCTTCATTACACTAATTTTTATGTTGAATGTTACAGTTTAATGTCAATACCAACGGCATAAGTTCGTGCCTGTGGATATGCGCCACGGTCTACCCCAGTTTCCAAAACACCTCCTGCGATTTCCGGGTCAAAACCGGTATACTCTGTAAAGGTGAAAGCATTTTTTACCTGCGCATAGATCCTGAGTTTACTAAAGAGCTTGTTAGTGGAAGCGGGAAGAGTGTACCCTAATTGTATATTTTTTATTTTTACAAAAGAGCCATCTTCTACGTACCTGTCCGAAACCCTGATGTTACTGTTACCATCTGTAAATGAATAGCGGGGATTCCTTGCATCGTTCGTTGTTCCTTCCCCTTTCCACCTTCCTAGCACCGAGCGGAACTTATTGGAGTAATTCGCGTTCCTTTCGTAGGCGCGGTAGATATCGTTACCGATAGAAGCATACGTGAACAGACTAAAGTCCAGGTTTTTATAAACAAGGTTAAAATTCCAGCCCATGGTGAAATCAGGAAAAGGATCGCCGATCTGGGCCTGGTCTGCAGAAGTTATTGCACCATCGTTGTTCACATCCACAAAACGGATATCTCCAGCCTGCGCGCCGGTTTGTGTTGGAGCGGCTTTTACTTCAGCGTCGGTTTGAAACAGGCCAGCTGTTTTATACCCGTAGAAATAACCCGGTGTAAATCCTTTTTCAAATACAGTTACCGTCTGTGACTGTCCATTGAAGTAACCACCACCAAATATTTTCGCTGTGCCGTCACTGTTAGTTGCCGTTACTTTGTTGGTGGCCGTAGTAAATGTTATGCTGTTATTCATTTTAAGCGACCTGCCGATTATTTCACTATACGTAAGGGTAAGGTCTACCCCACTTGTTTTGGTGGAGCCGATATTGTCCGTGGGAATAGGAACGGTACCAAGGTATAAGGATGCAGATGGCGTGAAGAGTAATCCCTCAACCTGCTTCTGAAAATAATCAGCAGAAAGACTGATCTTATTTTTATGGAAGGTTATGTCAAACCCCGCATTCAGTTGTTTTTGTTCCTCCCACCTGAGCCTGTTGTTTGCAGCCGAACCTACTGTGGACCCGGGATAAAAAACATCCCCGAAAGTATAGCCGTTACTATTGGCCGTGGCATTATAACTCGGTCCGCCCGTGATGATCTCGACATACTGGGGATTCACATTTTCGTTACCAATCGTGCCATAACTCCCCCGGATTTTTAATGAATTGATAAATTCTGATTTGAAGAAATCTTCCTTTGAAATTACCCAACCCAGTGAACCGGAGAGGAAGGTAGCAAACCTGTTATCGGAACCAAAAGCATAGGAGCCATCCCTGCGGGCTGTAAAGGATGCCAGGTATTTATCATTGTAATCGTAGTTTAACCTCCCGAAGTAGGATAGGTTTTTTCTAAAATACTGGTAGTAATAACCTGTCAACGCATTGGTGTTAGTAGCGCTGTTATTTCCTACAGCAGCTGTAAAATCTGCAAACTCCCAGGAGTTAAACGGCACATCCTGCCTGGAAGCTCCTGCTGCATTACCAGAAATTTTAGCCAAAGAAAAACCGATGACCGTTTCAAAATTATGATCCTCTTTTATTTTGAAATTATAGTTACCAAAAGTTTCCCACGTAAAATTAAAATTACTCGTTTTTTCATGTGACACGCTGTTATGCCTGCCGGTCACTGCCGAACCATCTACATTCATGGTGTTCTCCACGTTCAAAGGTCCATAATACACCAGTGGCGTGAAATTCTTCGCATTACCGTCATATTTTGTATATCCAAACCTAGTAGAGAGTTTGAGGTCTTTTATGACATCATATTGAAATTCAAACTTGCCATATAATTTTGTTCCCACATTCTTATTATAGGTATTCTCCAGTTTAGTAAGCGGGTTAAATATCTCTGAGAGCAATAAATTACTAAAGCCATATTTACCTGTAGTGTTAGGCACATCGTTGTAAACCGGCACGGTGGGATCAAAATTCAGTGCACTACCTATCACACTATTAAATGAATTTTCCGCAACGCCCTTGGAATCGAGCAAAACGCCAGTGGTATTTACAATAAATTTTAATTTGGGAGCGAGATCAAAATTCAGGTTGGCAGTAAAAGTTCCCCTGCTGAACCTGGATTTATCGTCTCCTCCTACAATACCGCCCTGCTTGAGATAACCTGCGGAAAGGAAATAATTCATATTATCCGAACCGCCACGGCCTGTAACATTGTGAGTTTGGGTGGAAGCTGTCTTAAAGACTTCGTTTTGCCAGTTGGTGCCCACACCTAAAGCTGACAAGTCTGGAAAAATAACGCCTCCGCCTGCAAGGGTGCTGCCTTCATTTACCATCGCGCCATACTCGCTGGCGTTGAGTACCCCGATGGTATTCATTACTTCCTGCGTGCCATAAAAGCTATTTAATGTTATTTCTGTCTTCTGATTTTTCCTGCCGGTCTTGGTGGTCACCACTATAACTCCGTTACCACCTTTCACGCCATAGATGGCAGTGGTAGCCGCATCTTTCAAAACGTTAATCGATTCAATATCTGCAGGGTTAATGGAATTAAGATCGGTAAGCGATTGCGGCACGCCGTCAATGATAACGGTGGGATCTACTCCCGAAAAAGTGGGAATACCCCTTATTAATACCGTGGGCTTGGAACCAGGTGAACCACTCTGTATAACATTGACCCCCGCTGCGGTCCCCTGGAGTGCTTCCTCTGTCCGCACGGGTTTTAATTTTTCGATGTCTGCACTTTTCACCGTAGAAATAGCGCCCGACACTTTAGTTATCTTTTGGGTACCGTATCCAACCACAACTACATCAGTCAGGGTAGAAACGTCCTCGTCCAGCACGAAATCAACCTGGCCGCCACCGGTGATCTTTTTTTCAACAGTTGTCATCCCGGCATAAGAAACAATCAGTGTCGCACCATTCGCCGGAATGGAAAGGCTAAAGTTTCCTCCCTCATCCGTCCTGGTTGCCATACCTGTTCCTTTTACCAATACTGAGGCAAATGGCAGTACCTCGCCATTGAACTTTTTAGTCACTTTGCCTGTTACCTGTAAATTTTGTGAAAAAGCTGGGTTAAATATGGTGCAAAAGAGAAAGACGGCACACAAGGATGCAAATTTTAATTTCATAAGCAATCGTTTTTATGTTTTGATAGAAGAAAATCGAGCACTAAAAATACAACATTGGTACGCAGTTTAGAAAAAAAAGGCCACAACATTACTACATCAAAATAACTAAATAGTTGATTTACAATAACATTGTACTACTTCAAAACTACATCATAATGCAGTGTGGTACTTTCTCAATATATTTGTTGCATTATAATGAAACACTTCTTGCTGCTATTATGTTTGCCTTTGCAGGTATTTTGCCAAAATACTATTGGCTTACCTGCCGTTGTAAACTACTCCAAACAATCCTATAGTGCGGGTTTGCAAAACTGGGACATCAAACAGGACCATAATGGTATTGTTTACATAGCTAATAATGAGGGGTTGCTAAGTTTCGATGGTGTATACTGGAAACTTTACCCGCTACCCAACAAAACGATCGTACGGTCTGTAGAGATTGGCAGTAATAACAGGATATACCTGGGTGGGCAGGATGAGCTGGGTTATTTTGCTGTAGCTAACAACGGCACGCTCAGGTATGTGTCCCTTACCCCTTTAATGTCTCCCAGGGACAAATCATTTGGCGACGTTTGGGATATCGTCTCATATGGAAAAGCTGTTTTCTTTCGAGCGGCTACCAGGATCTTCAAGTATGATAATGAGACGATTTCTGCTTTTAATCCCCCGGCGGAATGGACCTACATGGGTGTTTGTAATAAACAGCTTTATGCATACGATTTTAAATCCGGGCTGATGAGCTTCGCGGAAGATACCTGGTTGCCATTCGTTGGGAAAAGCGAAATTCCCGCAGATGATCCGGTGACAGCTATCCTACCTATGCCGAACGACGAGGCAATAGTTACCACTTTAAAAAGTGGCCTGTTCATTTTATCAGCCTCGGGAATCAAAAAATTATCCACCCCGAACAACTCATTATTTGAAAATGACCGCATTTATTCCGCTACGGCAGTAAGTGAGGACTGGATTGCCCTGGCGACGAGCAACAATGGCCTGTACATAACAGACCTGAAAGGAAATATCATACAACGGTTTACCCGAACGGAAGGGTTGCAGAACAATAATATACTGAACGTTTTCCTGGATAACCAGCGTAATATATGGCTGGGCCTTGATAATGGTGTCGACTTGATCGCATATAACAGCGCAATCAAAGAGATCAATCCTGCCCTGCAGCACGAGTCCGGGTATACTGCTCTTATATACAATAACAGGTTATACGCTGGCACCTCGGGTGGCGTGTATAGTGTTGCACTCCAGCCGCTTGAAGACCTTAGTTTTAGTATCGGCAAATTTGAGCAGGTACCTAACAGCAAGGGGCAGACCTGGGCATTGGCTGAAATTAACAGCCAACTTTTGCTGGGTCATCATGAAGGGGCTTTTGTGATCAGGGATAATAAAGCCGAAAAAATATCGGGCATGCAGGGGTTTTGGAATTTCATCCCGTTGTCCCGCACCTTCCCCACCTCAAAGATCGTAGCAGGTCACTATAAAGGATTACAGTTTTTTAATTATGATGGCAGTCAATTTGAAACAGCCATCCAGGTGCCTGGTTTTAGCGAATCCTCCCGTTTTGTTACGATCGACAAGCTTGATAATATATGGGTATCCCACCCTTATCATGGCGTCTATAAAATAATCGGGAATAAAACAGGCATTTATGAAACCGTGCCCTATACCGAAAAAAATGGATTGCCCTCCCCCCTCAACAATCATGTATATAAAATTAAAAATGAAATTCTCGTGGCCACCGAGGCAGGCGTGTATGGATATGATGAAAATAAAGATGCATTTGTTCCATCGCCTTTCTACAAACAGTATTTAGGAAACCGCAGCATACGATATCTCAAAGAAGACCAGTCGGGGAATGTTTGGTTTATGCACGAAAAATCTTTAGGAGTGATCGATCTCACGGGAAAAAATCCGGTCGTGATTTTCCTGCCCGAATTGAATAATAAAATGCTAAGTGGTTTTGAGTATATCTATCCCGTGAACGAGCATAATTTATTTTTTGCTGGTGAGAAAGGATTTTTTCACCTTAATTATGAAAAATATAAACAAACCATACCGCAGCTGGCGGTACAGATAAGGGGAGTAACCATTTCTCATACTGGAGATAGCCTTTTATTCGGAGGATATTTTAACCAGGTAAATGATAAACAACTACAGGACCCGGATAAAATACCTGAAATCAAAAGCGGATTAAAAATTATCCGGTTCGATTTTTCCGCTTCGCTTTTTGGATACCAGGCCAGCCTGGAATACAGCTACAGGTTAAAAGGGTTTGATATAAACTGGAGCGAATGGTCCCGGCGCACGGAAAAGGAATACACCCACCTCCCTCCCGGAAACTACAGCTTCGAGGTAAAGGTTCGGAATAACCTGGGCAACGAGTCGTCGGTGGCCACCTATAAGATCAGGGTACTACCCCCCTGGTACCAGACCATTTGGGCCGCTATCTTCTACCTTGTTTTGTTTGTAACGGCGAACTATTTGTTGTATCGCTGGCTCCAACAAAAGTTCGGGCGGCAGCGTGCAAAATTTGAAGCGGAACAAAAAAGGCTTTTATACATCCACGAGTTAGAACTCAATAAAACCGAAAGTGAATTAGTGGCACTCCGGAATGAAAAGCTCGAAGCTGAAATTAATTTTAAGAATTCAGAGTTGGCTTCTTCAGCAATGCACCTCGTGAAAAAAAGTGAGTTGCTCACCAAAATGAAAACTGAATTATCGCAGGTGATAAAAGGAGTCGACAACCAAAATACCATCGAAGAACTAAAAAAAATGACCCGCTCCCTTGGCGACGATGATAATATGGATAAGGAATGGGCAAATTTTACAAAACACTTTGATAAAGTACACAGTGATTTTGTTGTAGGCTTAAAAGAAAAACATCCTAACATTTCTCCCAGTGAACTAAAACTTTGTGCCTATTTAAGAATGAATTTATCCACAAAAGAAATTGCGCAACTGCTGAATATTTCGGTAAGAGGGGTGGAAATCAGCAGGTACAGGCTCCGAAAGAAATTGCAACTGGCTGCAGAAACAAGTTTGTTCGATTACCTGATCAGCATCAATACAAAAAGTTAGGGGGCTTTAGCGGCCGGGCAAAGAAACCTTACAGCCGCATATTACCAATAACCCCACACAATTGGGCGGCAGAATCTCATTGGCCCAAAAAATCTTGTCCTTCTTCCGAAATCATATCATGATGCCAGGGTGGATCAAAAGTTAAATTAATTCCTACTTTATATTCGGGGAATACCCCTAATAATACCTCCCTGGTAGCATCAGTAATTGATTCCCCCATTGGACAAAACTGGCTTGTAAGCGTCATTGAACAAAATATCTTTTTCCCCGCTTCGTCAAAATCTACCTGGTAAACCAGCCCCAGGTCCACAATATTTAACCCGATCTCCGGGTCCATAACATTTTGCATTGCGGCCAACGCGATCGTGGATTTAAGATTGTTATTTGTTATTACGTTCATGGCCTTGCGGGTTTATGCGTCAGTAATTTTATAACATTCCAGTTATACAAAAAAGATGTGATCAATAATAAAAACGCCGCTGCCTGCAGCACAACCGTATACTGAAATAATATGCCTGCAGTAAACAACACAAACCCCAAAATATAAACCAGGCTCATCCATCTAAAAACAGCATCACTAAATAAGTCTTTTGGATTGGGCGTTTTGCCCTTTCCGGCAAGGCGATGATACACTTTATTCCAGATGATGAAGGGTAAGGTTTTAAAAGTCATGCCAAGGATGATAGCCGTTATCCATCCAAAAAAAATGATGAACCCATAAGCAATTACCAGGCTTATGTTTTGGGCAGGAGATAATAGCAGCAACACGATAATTATAAGGAGAAACACTAAGGGCAGGAGCATCATAAGTACAGAAAGCAATGACATTTGCATTTGTTCGTCTACTTTTTTCCGAATTCGCTGCCGGTAAGCACGGTAACAGAAATGCCCGAATAAAATTATCGCTGCTGCAATAGCAAGCAGGGGTAATATCAAAAGTATCTTGTTGCCCGTATATAAAAAAAGAAAAACGAACGAAAGCAAACCCCCATTGATCAGTCCATAGACCCACCAGAGTTGGCGAACGTTGTTGTATTTAGAGATAAGGAACATTGGTATTAACCTGGATCCAATACCTGTCACTAGTAATAAAAACCAACCCACCATTCCGATATGTGCGTGCAACGGAAGATAATCCAATGAGCTTTTTTGCATCAGGGGATAAGTAAAGTTATATACCAGCATCAGTCCGACAGTAGCCGTGGCCAGCAACCATAAAGCAGAAGTGAAAATATAAAAAGCATGTATGTTTTCCTGCCTGCTGTTAACCAAACTTGCTGCAAGGTTTGCCAGGTAAGCAACAACAGCAGCTATCAGCAGCCATCCTCCCCACCTGGCGGGCCATCCCATATTAAACGTGTAAAATCCATAGACCAACAATGGGATACCAATACCTGCGGATATAAAAGACAGGTATGCGAGTTTATTGCTGTATAATTTACTTTCGGTAAGAACAGGCACCAGTTGATGGCTGGCACCAAGAATGATCATTGTGCCCCATCCAAGCGCCATAATATGTGTGATGGCCAGCGCATGCGGATGGAAATAGTGTTTTAAAAGTTCTGTTGCAGACAACAACAAAAGGACATTTGCGATTAGAAAAGCAACAGCGGCATAGGCGTAAAATGGCAATACAACTTTCCAAGAGGTAGTTTTTGTTGAGGAAGTATTTCCGGTTGTAGAGAACATGTTAATCTTTATAAATCAAAAGCTGTACTTCTGTTTCGCTGATCTCCCTGATGCGATAGGCGAATTGCTGTTCCTCCAGTTGAGGCAGGAGAAATACAGGGATTCGTTTATGATACACGAACAAGGCTTTGCCTGTTGCTAGTTTTTCCAGCGCCTCCAGTATAGCGTGCATGGGTAAAGGCATTTCCAGTTCCCGTACGTCTATGGCTTCAAGGTTCCCATCAAAACGGCTTAATACCGCCTCCCAGCCTTCTGAATAATTTGCTGGCTTATCTAAATTTGTCCATAACCTCCCGGTATCCTTATAAAAATACGTGTGCACTAACTCGTCCCCGATCGTTTCTGCATAGGACTGGAAACCCTGTTTAGCCAGTAATTTCATTAGCGGGGTTGGCTCAAAGCCATTGATAATTTTCAGCACAGATCCTTTTTGCAGGCCCTTCACTTGTTCCAGGATAATCTTGAGCGGATCTTTCCCCGTGTCAATAACAGGACGGACATCTAACTCAACGAATTTTTCAGCCTGTATGTTCCTGAAAAACGCCGGCACAGTTTTTTTTTCTTCAACCTGATCTACTTCAATGGCTTTATCAATTACAAAACCTAATGGCTGCAACTTAGTGAAGAAATCTTCTATGTTGCAGCCACCAAGCTTAGATGCCATAGCAATACTGGTCCTGCCCGCCATTAGTTTGCGCAGCACGGGGTTGCGCAATTTTGTAAACTTTTGTGAAATGCCCACAATTGTTTCTAATGCATCGGGATGATGCTTGATCAGGCTTGCTATTTTTGTATTGGCGTTAATCGTCATGGTCATTCAAAGTATATTGGAAACAGGTTTAGTTGTTTTTTTATTTCTTCCAGTGAAATCGCAGCTCTTTCAGTTTCAGTTTGTTTTTTGAACTCTTTCATTTTTTCTACCAGGGGCTCAAGCCACTTATGCAGCGCATCGTGATCAGGACCTTTCATTTTACATTCTTTTACCATCTTGTTCAACCCTTCCTGTAACTGTTCTGCCGTTTGATGATAGTTTTCCAGGTTTGCTTTCTGTGCGCTGGAACTGATATCCCGGAGCAGGGCCACATTGATTTTGGTGGAAGAATCCGCCTTCCATTTAGCTCCATTATTTAGCACAAGTCCTGCTGGTTTTTTTTCATGCTGCAGGTGTTTTTCTTCTGACGATTTTGAATGTCCGTCCGCCGCATGATCACTTCCCTGGTTACAGGCCAGAAGGAAACCTGTTACCATAAAGGTTACCAGTAGTTTTTTCATGATTGCAATTTTTTTTCTATCTCCAATGCTTTTGGAAACAGGATATTATTTTCAAGGTGTATATGCAAATGAAGATCATCTTCAAATTCATCCAGCATCCTATATAACAAGCTATAGCTGGCACAAGCGTCTTCGGGTAGCAAATAATTATTAGAAAGTTGCCGTATTTCCTCCAGGCTTTTTCCTACCAACTCGTGTTCCATCTCCATCATATTGATGGGGTTCTGCACCGTACCAAATGCAGCGGCGTGCAGTGGCTGCGTATTGCTTTTAACAGCAACCAGTTCTTTAATGTATGGAAACAGCACTTTTTCTTCTTTAACCATATGCGCCATTAACTCGGTATATATCTCCCCAACCAATTGGTGAATACGTATTAGTTCCGGGTGGCGATTACCATGCACCTTCATGACCTTTTCGGCATAGGCCTTTATATCAGGCAGATTTTTATGTACATAACTATGGTGAGTGTTCACAATATAGTCTGCCAGGAAGTCCAGGCTCCAGTCACCATACGGCAGGGGACGGGAAGAAGGCATTGTATCGGCTTGTTGCAACTCCTTTTCTACTTTTGCTACGTCCAGCCCCTTTTCCGCACAGGCTTCTTTCACGGTTTTTTTTCCACCACAACAAAAATCCAGGCCATATTTTTTAAATACCTGGGCCTTGCGCAGATCCTTTGCAGCTATTTGCCCGAGGGTCTCATCATTTTCCCCACTGATTTTTTTGGAGATCCTTACTCTCCACCACTCCGGCCCTTCTTCCAGGTACTCCCAGGTGAAAATATTTCCTCTTTCTCCCAGTAACTGGTAATACAATGGTTTTGGATCATGATCGTTATGAATGGTCAGGCTTTCCCCTTCGGCCAGTTCATCAAAACGAACGAAAATAGTAGGATGTTTTTGTCTTGGCTCCAGCAAGGTTACGTTGAGGATATTTTCTGCTACTGCGTGCATATCATTTAAGTTTTAAATTGATTAATACTGCAAAGATAAATAATAGAAGTATTTGTTTGCTTTTATTATTTATATATTTACAAAACATGACGAAAATCATGTTATGACTCCCCTGTTAAGTGACAAAAGTTACTTTTTAACAATTATTAAAACTTGAATTTTGTTGTGTAAAAAACCAATAAAATAACTTTTATGGCAAAACATGAAATAGAAACACAATGGATGGGGAAAATGCAGTTTAATGCACTGATTAATGGTCACTCTGTAGTAATGGATGCCCCGGAAAGGGCGGCAGGTGAAGATAACGGTCCCATCCCAAAACCCTTTGTCCTGGCAGCATTATCAGGTTGCACGGGTATGGATATTGTGGCATTGCTGCGTAAAGCTGAACAGCGTATCGAGGACCTGGATATGAAGGTGACCGGCGAGCTAAGTAAACAGGCCCCTATGCAATATATGGCGATACATGTGCAGTATCTGTTTAAAGCCGATATATCTGCAAAAGAAGCCGTTTTAAATGCAGTTACCGATTCACAGGAAAAATATTGTGGTGTAAGTAGTATGCTCAAGAAAGCGATACCTGTAACCTGGGAAATAGTTTTTAATAATGAAACCATCTTTAATAACCAGCTTGTGGAAGAGAGCACATTAAGTTAACGGATCTACGCCCCTTCCAGGGACCTCTAATTTTTCTGTCACGGTTTCTTATATAGCGGGATTATTATTATGAGCCGTTGGATCTTATGTAAGGGGACCTTATTATTTTCATAAACGAATATCGGGATAAATTATCGGTGCACCTTTTAATATTACCGCGGGCGTACTTCTCTTTCGTTATTCCTATTATTGTTATAAACTGTACAAATAGGCACCAATCATAGACCTGCATGATTTTTATCAGCCTTTTATTTACATAATAAAGCTTATTTTATAAAAGAGGAACACTGTTGTCTATAATAGATAAATAACAATCGCAGCAGTAAAAGTAAATAAAAAAAGCGCAAAATAATAGTCCATAACAATATTATTCAACCGGATAAACATCCGCACCTAAAAACGTATAAGTCAATAGAAGGTTTTTCTAAAGAACAGAAATTATTTCTTCAACTACTACATAATTATCCCGATGGCGCTATCAGCATTATTGATATCAATTACAATTTTATTATTACCGGAGGGGAGTTGCATCAGCGCCTGGCTGCAGATCCCTCGGAGTTGATCGGCAATGACATATACCCCAATTTTCCGAAAGAGATAAGGAATGTGATCAAAAAACAGTTAAAAAAGGCATTTGGTGGAAATAATATTTCCACATTTGAATTGCCTCACCTTGTTAAGGACGAGTTCTATGTGATGGACGCCTTTCCGTTAAAAGAGAAAGATGGATCTATCATCCATGCCGGCGTTATTATCAGGAATATCTCCCATTTGAAAATGGCGGAAAAGGAATTGAAAGTTTCTCTTGAAAAGGAAAAAGAGTTAAGTGAAATGAAATCCCGTTTTATTACGATGGCCTCGCATGAATTCAGGACCCCATTGAGTACAATGTTATTATCTGTGCAATTATTAAAAAAGTACCAAACACACGATGCGCCGGATAAAGTAAATAAACACCTTTTACGAATTGAATCGGCCATACAGGTACTCAATGATATATTGAATGATTTTTTAACTGTGGGAAAAATACAGGAAGGCAAATATTTATATTCTCCGGTGACGTTTAATATCCAGGAGCATATCAACAGCATCATTAAAGAATTTGACCATACCGGGAAAGAAGAACAACTCATTTCCTATACGCATAGTGGCAATGAAATGGTTTTCCTCGACCCATTTTTATCGCAACATATTGTATTGAATCTCCTTTCTAATGCCATAAAGTTTACTGCTAAAAAAGCAACAGTGGAAGTGAACACCCAATGGGTGGATGACCGGCTTGTATTGTCAGTAAAAGATCATGGTATAGGGATCCCGGCAGAATACCGCAAACATTTGTTTGAACAGTTTTACAGGGCTTCTAACGCGACTAATATACAGGGAACAGGATTAGGACTTTTTACGGTGAATAAATATGTAGAACTGATGAATGGAACCATTCGTTACACAAGCAAATTAGACAAGGGGACCCGCTTTGTTGTGACATTCTGACCAAGCCTACAATTCTCCTATTAAATCACAATTTTCTTACCTCATTCGTTGGTAATTTCAACCACAGCGTTATCCAGGTCTGTATTGATCAGTAACTGGCAGGCCAACCGGGTATGCAACTCCCCCAACCCTGTTTTAATAATAGTTGATTTTTCATTTCTTTCCATGATGTTCGCATTTCCTTTTAGCCCCTTTATTTTTACCAGGCAGGTTGCACAGCGTCCCTGGCCGCCGCACTCACCAAAAGATTCCAGGTAAATGCTGTTGTTCAGCAATACCATCAGGTTTCTATACTCGTTGGCAAAAGTTTTTAATTATATGGACCTGGCCATCATCCAGGATAGTGATCGTTATTTCGTTTTTATCCTCATTCATAAATAAACGCAATGCTTACACGAGGCATTTAGTAAGGCATGACCAAAATCATTTTTTTTATCAACAGCTAAGCCCACCTTTGCATTATGCAACTGTGGAAAAATATAATTAACAGGCCTTCCTGAATTTTCTATCGCCCTACTCACCACTCCTCCTCTTATTTAAAACAATCATTTAATAGACAATTATTGTATGAATACAATCATAGAGCCATTCAGGATAAAATCTGTAGAACCTATATATTTTAACAGCAAAGAAGAACGTAGCATCATTTTGGCCACTGCTTTTTACAACCTGTTCCTTATTCACTCTAAAGATGTATTAATAGACCTGCTCACCGATAGTGGTACAAGCGCTATGAGCAGCAATCAATGGGCAGGAATTATGCAAGGCGATGAATCGTATGCAGGCAGCCCAAGCTTTTTCCGGTTTGAAGAAACAATACAACAAATCACCGGGATGCCAGTGGTGATTCCTACGCACCAGGGAAGGGCAGCAGAAAAGATTCTTTTCAGCATATTAGGAGGCAAAGGGAAATATTTTGTAAGTAACACTTTGTTTGATACTACGAGGGCAAACATCGAGTCTACCGGTGCCGAAGGAATCGACCTCGTGTGTGAAGAGGGAAAACATCCTTCCATCCCTGCACCTTTTAAGGGAAATATGGATACAATAGCATTTGCAGATTTTATTACTGCAAAAGGGGCTGCCAATATTTCGCTTTGTATTATCACGGTGACCAATAACTCCGGCGGCGGGCAACCGGTGAGCATGCAAAACATAAGGGATGTAAAAAAGATATGTGAAGAGAACAAGATACCCCTGTTCATCGATGCCTGCCGGTTTGCAGAGAATGCCTATTTTATAAAACTGCGGGAGAAAGGATATGCCAATAAATCCGTAAAGGAAATTGCAAGGGAACTTTTTTCTTATGCAGATGGCTGTACCATGAGTGCTAAAAAAGACGCATTTGCCAATATAGGTGGATTCCTGGCAATGCGGGATGAACAACTGGCTCAACAATGCCGCAACCTGTTAATTATGACGGAAGGTTTTCCCACCTACGGCGGCCTGGCGGGAAGGGACTTGGAAGCGATTGCAATAGGGCTGAATGAAGTACTGGACGAACAATACCTGCAATATCGCATCCGGAGTATTAATACCTCAGCAACAAACTGATTGCAGCGGGAGTGCCTGTAATGCAGCCTGCTGGCGGGCATGCAGTGTACATTGATGCAAAAGCTTTTCTTCCTCATATCCCCGTCGATATATACCCCGGGCAGGCATTGGCAGGTGCCTTATATATACATGGAGGTATACGAAGCGTGGAAATTGGCTCACTCATGTTTGGGAAATATGATGCGGAAGGAAAACTAATTCCTGCGGCACTTGAACTTGTCCGCCTGGCTATCCCCAGAAGAGTATACACTCAAAGCCACATAGATTACGTTGCAGAAGTGATCATAGAAGTATTTAATAATCGCAAGGAAATAAAGGGCCTGGTAATCACGGAAGAACCAACGATGCTCAGGCATTTTACAGCAAGATTAAAACCGACCGCCTAAATCCCCAAAGAGGGATTGTAGGACCAAGTAACAATTCGTTCACTCTCCCGATGGGAGGAGTCAATCAAAAATAATTATGAAAAATATAAAACAAAGTTGGGCTGAACCCTATAAAATTAAGATGGTGGAGTTGCTGAAAATGACAACTCCTGCCCAGCGTAAAAAAGCAATGCAGGAAGCAGGCTATAATACGTTTTTATTAAAATCAGAAGATGTCTACATTGATCTGCTTACCGACAGCGGCACATCTGCAATGAGCGACCGCCAGTGGGCAGGTATGATGGCAGGTGACGAAGCGTATGCCGGCAGCAGAAATTTTTATCATCTTGAAGCGGTGGTAAAAGATGTCTATGGTTACAAATATCTTATACCCACTCACCAGGGAAGAGGTGCAGAAAATATTTTATCTAAAATATTAATTAAGAAAGGGGACATTATTCCGGGCAATATGTATTTCACTACCACCCGGCTGCACCAGGAACTGGCTGGAGGAAAATTTGAAGACATCATCATTGATGAAGCCCACGATCCTGATAATGATTTTCCCTTTAAAGGAAATATTGATTTAAATAAACTGGAGAAACTGATTAAAAAACATGGCGCTGCAAAGATCCCTTATGTGAGTATGGCGACCAGCGTAAATATGGCGGGCGGGCAACCGATCAGCATGAAAAATCTGAAAGATCTCAGGGCGTTGACAAAAAAACACAAGATCCGCATCATTCATGATATGACGAGGGTCGCAGAAAACGCTTACTTTATCCAGCAAAAAGAAAAAGGTTATAAGGATAAAACGATCAAAGAGATCGTGAAGGAAATAAACTCTTATACGGATGGCGCTACGATGAGTGCCAAAAAAGATGCCCTTGTAAATATCGGGGGATTCCTGGCTGTGAATGACTGGGATGTTTTTGAAGAAGCCAGGAACATGGTGGTGGTATATGAAGGACTACACACTTATGGCGGCCTTGCAGGCAGGGATATGGAAGCAATGGCCATCGGTATTGGGGAAAGCATCAATGATGATCATATCAGGGCAAGGGTTGGACAGGTGATTTATTTAGGTGAAAAAATGATGGACTATGGCGTTCCCATTGTAAATCCCATTGGTGGGCATGGAATTTTTGTTGACGCAAAAAAATTCCTGCCACACATTACCCAGGACCAGTTCCCTTCGCAAACACTTGCCGCCGAGGTTTACCTTGATGCGGGTATCAGGACCATGGAAAGAGGTATTGTCTCTGCAGGAAGAAAAGCCAATGGTGAAAATTATTATCCCAAACTGGAGCTGGTAAGGTTTACTATTCCCCGCCGGGTATACACGCAGGCACACATGGATGTGATCGCCGAGTCTGCAGCAAGAGTGTATGAGCGAAGGAATAAAATCAATGGAATGAAAATGGTATACGAGCCAAAATACCTTCGTTTTTTCCAGGCCAGATTTGAGAAGTTATAATCTTTGAAAACTGGACAATAAAAAAAGACCGACTTTGCTAAGTTGGCCTTTTTTATTTGTATGGCTTCAGAAATATTATACGGCTTCTTTATGAATGCCGAATTGGTAATTCAAGGAATCCAGTTCCAGCTCTGCAAAATCAAGCAATTCTTTAAACTTATCTTTCTCCGTACCTGACATACGTGGCAACTGCCGATAGTAGGTTATTCCGTCCCTAAGGTTTTGGTAAAAAGTTGCGTGGTATTTTTTTTTTGTCGCGGCTTCGGGTTGAATATCCTGCTGTAATTGTTCCTTTAGATAATCTACATATAAATATAGTTCTGCAATAAACATATGTGGTCTGTTGGCCTGGGTAATAATATTTTCCCGGCCATAGATATGATCAGTCATTGTTTGCAACGAAACGACTTTTGAGAAATTAGCAATGTTGGGTCCCGGGCAAACAGTGACTGCGTCCAGGTTTTTAATAAAGGTTTGCGAGTAATTAATGGCTGCAGCATTACTTAAGCCTACACATAGACACTCTTTATCCAGCACATTATTCAATTGCCCTTTGTATTCCCGCTCCGGCAAGTTGAGCGATTGCAGCTGAGCAATTTTTAATTGCTGGTATTTCTGGGATGCCGTACAAATAGGTTCCTTAGTAAACTCTGTATTAAAAGCGAGGTGCTTTTCTGTACAAGGGCTTCCTGGTTTCCCTTTGCTGATCCGTAACAATTTTTCGTTCTCAGCGGTGGTTCCTTTCAGGTAATGAAACCTCACACCGAGCGGTGAATTTTTGCTTAAAACAACATCTTTTTCTTTGGCCGCAGCCAGTAGTTTTAGCGTATGGTCATCTACGGTCGTAGCTTCAGGAACCAGCAAAAACGGTGTGCCCCAGCCCGTACTTTCTAAATGGTAATACTGGTGTAAAAAATCATCTTCTTCATGCGTGCCAATGCCACCCTGGGCAGAAAAGATCAACTTCGGAGGATAAATGAATTTCCTGTTGGTTTTCTTTTGCAGTGCTTCATTGTAGATTTCAAAAAGTGCATCTACCAGCTCCTGCCTGTTTACTTTAAATTCTTCCAGGATCGGGCCCATCAAATAGCCGTCAGTAGCAAAAGCATGCCCGCCACAATTGAGCCCGGATTCAATCCTGAACTCACTTACCCAGATCCCCTTTTTTGCCAGGTACTTACCCTGGATTAATGCCGAACGGTAATCACTAACTTTTACAATTACCTTTTTTGTGAAGCCGCCATCATCATTTACACCAAACTCGTTGCAATTACCAAGGTAATTATACAGTCTTGGGTTCATACCTGCTGAGAATATTACAGAGGAGTTAGCCAGGTTACTTTTTGCATATCCCCTTAATGCAGCTACTGCATCAGAGCCATCCTCCAACAACTCTCCATTTTTGGTATAATTATTCTTATCGGTTTTGGTCATTATGTTTACATCAATGCTACCCGGCCTGATTTGAGTACGCAACAGCGACTCCATTTTTTCTTTCTCAGTTGGATTGGGAGTTTTTATCATTTTCTGGTAGAGTTGTTTTAACGAACTATCGTCTGGCAACATTTCAAAATACTTTACAATGTCTGAACCGGTTTCAAAAGCGGCGTTCCTGATCTTATCTACCTGTGCATTAACGATGGTATTGACCAGGTTCAGGTAATCGGTAATTCTTTTGGTTCTGTAATCCGGCTCCTGTGTACTGATGGGCTGGTACTCTTTATTGATCACCGGGTAATAATAACTTCTCATCATTTCTACCAGCCTGTCTTCTACGATGGAAATAACTGATGAGATACCGAATTGTGCAACTTTAATGGGGCTGTCAATGGTATAAGCTAACCCCATTACAGGAATATGAAATTTATGGTGAGAAGAATAATTCATTGGATAAATTGGAATTTGTTATTGTAAAAAATGTTTCGGGATAATAAACAAACTTTTGTAAATCGGCTGCTTATCTATCCGGGCACAAAGATAAGAATAATTAAGGATATATTTATCTTTAATTATTGTTTATAACAAAACTGCTTTGTCTCAACCATGAAACTTTTTTACCAAATCCCATAGCACTGTCAGTCATTTTTATGTGATTGACCTGTATAGTCCAGACTTCGCCTGGTATGGCCAATGCCAGAGGATTTTTCTTGTGGTAATATTGGGAAGCACCCTGTGTCAACCGATCCATCGAGTCCAATACAATGCCTTCAAATTGTATACCCCGAACCCTCAATTTATTTAATTTATCAGGCAACACTGTGCCTGCGATCAAGGGATTTTTTTTCATCATGGAGGAATGGTTCGAAGCTGGTGAGGATTTAAAGTAGAGCAAACCTTCTCCCGGATTAAAGATGAAGTAACAACTAAAACACCAGGGCCTTTTCTGTTCATCAAGGCAACAGATAGTGGCGCATGTTTGTGATTCCAGGAATTCTATTATATTATTGTCCATCATTTTATTTATTTATGTCCTCGTCTTTTTTAACTGGGTTGTTTTTGTTTTTCTTATCAAAGCCTGTTCAAATTGCTTCTTCTCACGTGCACTTACGGGTTTAACGGCTATCACAGGTGTTGTCCTGCCTTCTATATCCAGTGCTCCAAAAGTGAAAAACGCTTCGCTGATCAGGTATTTTTTTTCGACTAAAACCTTCCTTGCAAAAGATTGCACAAAAATTTCCATCGAGGTATTGAATGCGCGGGTGATGGTTGCATGAATAGTGATGATATCTCCCACATTTGCCGTTGCATTAAAATCCACATGGTTAATAGAAGCTGTAACGCAAATCTTACCAGCGTGCGTTTGTGCACATACTGCAGCGGCAATGTCCATCCATTCTACCAGGCGGCCTCCCTGCAGCATTCCCATAGGATTAGAATCATTCGGACAAACAACTTCCGTTTTTATTGTTTGGGAGTCTGACGGAACTTTATAGTCGGTTAATTTCTTCATTTTCTTTTTTAGATAGTTTTAGCGTCAGAGGGATTTATTTTTTCCCGTATCATTGTTAATACCTCATCGGCTGTTGATAGATCGAAGTCCTCATGGACTTTTTTCTTAACGCCAAAACCACCCAGGTCAAAAAATTCATCAGGTTGTATGGAATGATTGGCCAGGCATGCCCTGGAGCAGGCCAGAGGGCAACCATCAATCACAATGATCCTCCTTCCCGATGAAGCTGTCTGTACAAGGTTTTTTACATTTCCCCCAACACCGGCAATACAGGACATTTCCGCAATACCCAACCTGTCCAGCCGTAGCGCTAAATAATTGGCCATCTGGGCAGCATTGGAACAACCCGAACAGGAATAAACAAGTGGTTTTTTAGTCTTCGTATCGCTTATCATCTGACTGAATATTTTTTAATATGGAGCCTGAATAAAACGAAAAGGAAATGAAGGCGCCAGGCAGTATGTATTTTAATAGTAAGCGACATACCCCGGATTGTATTTAAAATAGTATTGACGTTCATTGTGTGAGTAGATACTTCGAATTTATTAGGCAAAGATAATATTTAAAGATAGTTTTGTCTTTATTTATTTTTACAGCAGTTGAATAATATGTTGACCCTGACCAAGATCTTTCATTTTGAAATGGCGCATGCCATCTATGGTTACACCGGAGCATGCAGGCATGTTCACGGGCATTCCTATGAGCTCCACGTGACCTTTACTGCCGATCGGGGGTACGTAGACTACATTCCTGCCCCGGGATTTATAATAGATTTTAAAGAAATCAAGAAGCTGGTGACTGCCACTATTGTGGAAGCACTTGACCATAAACTGGTTTTATCCAAAGCTTTTTTACTGGAATATCCTTCCTGTTCCCTGCAGGAAAACCTAATTGTTTGGGAAGCGGAACCCACTGTAGAAAATATACTTCTATTTATACGAAGAACACTGGATCAAAAAGTGACGCCTGGTACCAGGATGGTTTGTTTAAAACTATACGAGACAAAAGATTCTTATGCTGAATGGAGAAATGAGAATACTTTTAACATTAAATAATTTGCATTGAGCGCTTTGCAATAATAGTATATGTTCTCCAAATCCACTGAATATGCCCTAAGGGCAACAATATATATCGCCCAAAAAGGGACGGATGAAAATAAGATCAGTATAGATGAAATAGCGAAGGCGATTGATTCCCCGTTGTCGTTTACAGCCAAAATAATGCAGGCGCTTACTAAAGGCAATAAGGTCGTGAGTTCTTCACGGGGACCAAATGGGGGCTTCTATCTTACCGACAAGGCCAAGAAATTACCGGTAC
>JAYSYY010000095.1:0-74667 GCA_043727215.1 Chitinophagaceae bacterium
ACCAAGCGTATCTCAGAACTATACGTTCAAAACCTGAGCGATCATAAGAGCAGCAGGACCGACTTCATTATTACAAGATTTGGCAATGTGTTGGGATCAAACGGGTCTGTGGTAGAAACATTTAAAAAACAAATCAGGGAAGGTGGACCCGTTACCATTACCCACCCCGATATCACCAGGTACTTCATGACGATTCCTGAAGCTTCAAAACTGGTACTGGAAGCTGGAAAAATCGGTAGGTCCGGAGATATCCTGTTATTCGATATGGGTAAACCTGTTAAGATCATTGACCTTGCCAGGAGAATGATCCAGTTAGCCGGTTTAAAACCAAATGAGGACATCGCTATCCTGCAGACCCAGTTGCGACCTGGTGAAAAAATGTATGAAGAATTATTCAAGGACACAGAAGAGTTTATTCAAACCGATCATCCCCGCATATTGCAGGCAGTAAAAAAACATTCCTATGATTTGGACCTGAATGCACTACTGGCAGAACTGGAGGCTGAAGCTACTCTTCATAACAATAAGAGTATGCCCGTGATCCTGAATAAGATACTGCCGGAGTTTAGTCCATATCTCTACCTGGAAAAAACAAAAGCTGAATTGAAGGACAAGGAGAAACTAACCGGCGACTCAATGAAAGGGTATGTAAGTATTTAGGCCGAGGAGTTCTACAAATAAATAAATCGACTTAAAATATAAATGCTATGCAAATGAACCTGCATAGCATTTTTTATTTTGTGAAATATCAGTGAAGCAAATAGAACCAGTAAGCATTCAAACGAGAAAAGCTTACTGCGAGGCGTTTGAGAGTATCTCGTCCATATTTATCCCGCTATGGCTTTCATCATACACACACTCCCCATTCCTGATGATTAGCACCTGTGGAGACTCGTGATCCACATTGAAAATATTTTCTATGCTGGCAGAAATATTCCGGTGTTTAATAAGGTCCAGGAAATAAAAAGGTACGTCCTTCGGGAATTGGTTTCGTTCCAACCGACTTTTAGCCATACTGCTAATAGAACACCTTGTACTGTGTTTAAATATTACCTGGGCTTGATCAAAAGATTGCTCTTTGATTCGCTCCAATTGGCTTGGTTCATTCAGTGAGATCCAGTTCATTATGCTTTCAGGAATTGTGGGTTTGAAGTTTGTGCAACAGCGGGGCAACCGGTTTTACGGCTACTGCCGCAACTGGCAATTGCAAGGGAAGCGGTGATGACCAAGGCTGCAAAAAATAATTGTTTCATAGTTCTTGTTTGAATTAATGTAAAGATAATTGATTAATGCTGAATGTCTAAAACGCTATTTGCTTATTTTTGTTGCGTTAATTTAACCCCAATTGAATTATCTTAGGGCTTAACCAAGGTAAAACACAAAACATTAACCCAACTTTCATGCTACAATTATCCCGCCCCATTGCTTTTATAGACCTGGAAACCACAGGTGTGAATCTATCCACGGACAGAATAGTAGAAATCGCAATAGTAAAATTGCTCCCCGATGGCACACGGCAGGTTAAACGAAAATTACTCAATCCGCAGATGCCCATCCCCCAGTCCTCATCAGACATCCATGGTATTACGGATGAAATGGTAAAAGATGCCCCAACTTTTAAGCAGGCCGGGAATGAAATAAAACAGTTCCTTGAAAACAGCGACCTCGGTGGGTACAACAGCAATCGTTTTGATATTCCAGTGCTTATGGAAGAGTTTTTAAGAGCCGAAATGGAGGTAGACCTGAGTGATCGGCGGATGATAGACGTGCAGCATATTTTTTACCAGATGGAACCCCGCACCTTAACGGCGGCGTATAAATTCTATTGCGAAAAAGAATTGGAGAATGCTCACAGCGCAGAAATAGATATCACCGCTACGGTGGAAGTTCTGCAGGCTCAGCTCCAACGGTATGAGAAACTGGGGAAAACAGTAGACAGTATCCTGGCTACGATCGGGGAAGAAAAAATTGTAGATTACGCACGCCGGTTTGTGTTTGATGATAAGGGGGTTGAAGTTTTTAATTTTGGGAAATACAAGGGCAAGGCCGTAAGAGATGTATTACGTTCGGAACCACAATACTATGACTGGATGATGAAGGGTGATTTTCCCATGCACACGAAGAAAAAACTGACAGAGTTATTTAGCAAGACACTGTTAAAAAATAAATAAAAATTTACCCTGTATCGAAAAGGAAGAATTGCTAAACATTATGTATTAAATTTGGTTATCAGCTTTGCATTGAGCATTATTGGAAAAATTAGTCATCATACCAACCTACAATGAAAGAGAGAATATCGAAGCTATAATCGCTGCGGTGATCGACTTATCCAATAATTTCCACGTACTCATTATTGACGACGGCTCTCCTGACGGGACTGCTTCCATTGTAAAATCACTCTTCCCAAAATATCCCGGCCAATTATTCATTGAAGAAAGGCGAGGCAAACTCGGACTTGGAACGGCATATATCCATGGGTTCAAATGGGCATTGCAGAGAGGCTATCGTTTTATTTTTGAAATGGATGCCGATTTTTCCCACAATCCGACTGACCTTAACAGGTTACATAGTGCCTGTGTGGCAGGTGCTGATATGTCCATCGGATCGCGGTACGTAAGAAACGGTGCTATCGAGAACTGGCCCGCCAACCGGATCGCCCTTTCTAAGGGAGCTTCGCTGTACACCCGCATCATAACATGGATGCCCATCAAAGATCCCACTGCAGGTTTTGTTTGTTACAAAAAAGAAGTGCTGGAAACCATCAACCTTGATGCCATCAGCTTTACCGGATATGCCTTCCAGATAGAGATGAAATTTGCAACCTGGAAACTCGGTTTTAAGATAGAAGAAGTGCCCATTACTTTCAAAGACAGGAAACTGGGCGCCAGTAAAATGAATAAAGGCATCGTAAAAGAAGGAATTCTCGGAGTACTCCGCCTCCGCTCAGCGAGTTTATTTAAAAATTATCGCCGGCGGGTTTCCAATCCCGAGCCTGTCTCCTCTACCGTTTCTGTTTTTCAAAAGGACGTTTTAATCCAGGGCAAATAACAAATTTTCACTGGAATGCAGGGTGAAACTGTTTTAGGGTATTCCTTAAGAACTCCCGGTCAAGGTGCGTGTAGATTTCTGTGGTGGTTATGCTTTCATGGCCCAGCATCTCCTGCACAGCTCTCAGGTCTGCCCCTCCTTCTACAAGATGGGTTGCGAATGAATGCCGAAAAGTGTGTGGTGAAATATTTTTTTGTATTCCTGCTTTTCCCACGAGGTCTTTTAGCAATAAAAAGATCATCACTCTTGTAAGGCGATGGCCCCTCCTGTTCAAAAAAAGGATATCTTCTTCCCCCGGTACGATCGCCATCCTGTTACGAACAGTTTGTCTGTAGATATTAATGTATTTGATCGCATCCCTGCCGATAGGAACCAGCCTTTCCTTGTCCCCCTTCCCCGTAACCTTGATAAATCCTACATCCATAAAAAGGCAACTGATACGCAGGTTTACCGTTTCACTTACCCTGAGCCCGCAACTATACATGGTCTCCAGGATGGCTTTGTTCCTGGTTCCTTCCGGTTTGCTAAGATCGATCGCTCCAATCAATTGCTCGATCTCTTCGAATGCCAGTATATCCGGGAGTTTCCGCTGCATCTTGGGTGCTTCCAGCAGCAGGCTTGGATCCGAAGTAGTGATCTGCTCCAGCATACAATATTTAAAAAAACTTCTGAGGCCCGAAATGATCCTCGCCTGGGAGGCTACTGCCAGTCCCATACCATTGATCCATTTTACAAATTTTTCCAGGTCAACTAAAAGAATCTCCGCGGGGTCTTTTTTTGTATCATGCAAAACCAAATAGGCTGTCAATTTTTCTATGTCACGGATGTAAGCACCAACGGAATTATCGGACAAGGATTTTTCCAGTTGTAGCCATGCCTTAAAACCTTTAATGTAAGCCTGCCACATAATTTTTTATGGTCCGTGATTAACGGTTGATTGTACAATATAATTAAAGATTATTTTCGTTGCATAAATACTTCCTTCAATTTAAAAAACAATATGGTACCGGTCAACTTTCGTTCCTTTAGAAAAAAATTATCGCTGTACCGGAAATCCTACAGGACTTTTTTAAACAAAACTGAAAAAAACCCACCGGTTGGCATCGACAAACTCACTCCGGCCATCGCGGTGGAAGTTTGGGCGGAGGTTGATTGCCTGAGTTGTGCAAATTGCTGCAAAAAAATGACGCCAACCTTTACAAAACAGGATCTGAAAAGAATCTCCGCTCATTTTAACCAGACCCCGGAAGAATTCAGTACACTTTGGCTGGAGAAGGATAAAAATAAAGACATGGTCAATAAAACACAGCCGTGCCAGTTTCTAAATCTTACCGACAATAAATGCTCTATATATGAGATCCGGCCTGTGGACTGCGCCGGCTTCCCGCACCTTACCAAGAAGAAGTGGAGTGAGTATGCCCATGTTCACAAACAGAATATCGACTACTGTCCCGCTACTTTTAAAATGGTAGAGAAGATGGTGGCACGGATTGGGCTTGTTTAATTTGGTAGTACAAATAAAATTGCCGGCGTTTTGTTGCCTGCAATGTTTTTGTACTAAATGGCTGCTTACTTCCCAACTTTCCTTTTACAAATACACATCCTCGATTAAAAAATATTCGACATCACTCCCGTTGATATTTATAGCAAGTATATCAAATTGCAATTGTTGCCATTGAGGGTCAATATACAGGTATTGCTCAGCCGCATTGATTAGATACTGCATCTTTTTCGTTCCCATATTTTCTTCGGGAAACCCAAACCGGGAAGATGTCCTGGTTTTCACCTCGATAATATGTAACCGGCCCTGCCTGCTGGCAATGAAATCCACTTCCCAGTTCCCGTGCCGCCAGTTCTGGTGCATCACATTATAGCCTTTTTCAGTGAGCCAGGTAAGTGCCAGTAGTTCTCCATCTTTACCCGTCTGGTTGTGCTTTGCCATATGATAAAGTTAATTAATGGAAATATGTCAATGATATTAATCGCCGATACCACTCATATTAAAAATTTATTTGCGTATTTTTGCGGCAAATAACTGAATGATGAAACAAAGTACTTCGATTCTGTTGATCGTGATTGTAATGATCCTGGCCGCCGCTCTTTCCCGCGTTGCTTTTTACCCTTTGAATTTTTCTCCTGTCATTGCAATGGCTTTATTTGGCGGGGCAGTTATCAGAGACAAAAAACTAGCTTTTGCTTTGCCGCTCTTTGCTATGTTCCTGTCTGACCTGCTTTTTGAAGTTACAAATATTGCAACCGGCTTCTGGGGTTGGGGGCAGTTGGCAGGCTACGGAATTCTTGCCCTGGTAACTATTTTCGGGTTCAACATGAAAAAAATAAATGTCCGGAACGTTGCCGGGTTCTCCATTATTTCTTCCCTGCTGTTTTACTTGTTAAGCAATACCAGTGTTTGGATCTTTGACAGCACTACTTATGCTGCAAATTTTAGCGGCTGGGTGAATTGCCTGGCAGCCGGTATACCTTTCCTGAAGAATGGTTTAGCAGCAGATTTGGTTTATAGTGCCCTCTTTTTCGGCGGGTATGTTTTACTGGAGAAATACACTTTCAAAAAGGCACTCGCTTAACAAATAAAAGCTTTCAACATACAAAGCCTCCAACTACGGGAGGCTTTCTCATTATCCTGTGTTGTCCTGGAAAAATTTTACCACAAAACAACGGACATGAATCAATCCAGGATTACAATTCAAAGTTCAAAGCACAAAAATCGGGTGAAAAATTCCTGATCCTGTGATTGAACCTTTAATCCGAATGCTACCCTTACCGCAAACCGGATTCATACCCCTCATCCACAGCCAGGTGTTTACCATCCGCAGCAGCTGTTGCCAGTTGATCGCAACGATTGTTGTAGGCATTATCTGCATGCCCCTTAACCCAAACCATTTTAACCTGAAAGTTCTTAGAAAGTTCATAAAAGACTTTCCATAGGTCAGGATTTTTCTTGTCCCCCTTGAAGTTGGTTTTGATCCAGGTATTCAACCACCCTTTATTAATGGCATTCACCACGTACTGGCTATCTGAATAAATAGTGACGGGCCATTCATTTTTTTTAATCGCCTTTAAGCCTTCAATCACGGCAAGTAGTTCCATCCTGTTGTTCGTGGTCAACCAGAATCCACCTGACAATTCCTTTTTGTGTGCCCCGCTCAACAGCACCACACCATAACCGCCCGGGCCAGGATTCCCGCGGGAAGCACCGTCGGTGTAAATTGTAATAGTATTCAATGTTAAGTTTGAGCAGTTTAAGTGTAAAACCGGGCTGTGCCCTGGTAAAAGTGATAATCGTTGTTTTCGTGTGCCCGTCACACCTGGAAAACGCCCGTTTTAAATTCCGGGACCACCGGGTTCTGATCGGCAGCTTTGATCCCTTCACTTATAAGCATACGGGTCTCTGATGGGTTGATGATCGCATCCACCCACAATCTTGCCGCAGCATATTCCGGTTTTGTCTGGTGGGTGTAATTATCAGTTATTGCATCCAGGATCTCCTTTTCTTTTTCCGGGGTAACCGCCTCCCCTTTTGCCTTTAGGCCCGCAACATGTATCTGCAACATGGTTTTAGCAGCCTGCTCTCCCCCCATCACTGCGATCTTCGCTGTTGGCCATGCATATATGAATCGTGGATCATACGCTTTTCCGCACATGGCATAGTTGCCCGCGCCATAAGAGTTGCCTATTATGATGGTTATCTTTGGTACCACAGAATTTGCTACGGCGTTTACAAGTTTAGCGCCGTCTTTGATGATACCACTGTGTTCACTCCTGCTCCCTACCATAAATCCAGTAACATCCTGTAAAAAAACCAGTGGAATTTTTTTTTGGTTACAGTTCATGATAAACCTTGCGGCTTTATCTGCGCTGTCATTGTAGATAACCCCACCCAATTGCATCTCACCCTTTTTATTTTTAACGATCAGCCGTTGGTTAGCCACAATTCCTACGGCCCAGCCATCTATCCTTGCATAGCCGCAAACAATTGTTTTACCATATTCTGATTTGAAACCATCAAAACTGCCCTCGTCCACCAGGCAATCAATAACTGTATGCATATCATAAGGCCTGGTATTTCCTTCGCTCATGATCGTGTACAGTTCGCCCTTATTAAGCCTCGGTAACGCGGGTACTGCCCTGTTAAACCCGGCAGACGCCGGACGTCCCAATTTACTCATCAACCTTTTTACTTTATCAAAGCACTCTTCTTCTGTCTTGAATTTGTAATCTGCTATTCCAGATATCTCTGTGTGCGTGGCAGCTCCGCCTAAGGTTTCATTATCCATATCTTCCCCGATAGCTGCTTTCACGAGGTAGGGCCCTGCCAGGTAGATAGAACCGGCTCCTTCCACCATAATAGTTTCATCGCTCATGATCGGTAGGTAAGCACCGCCCGCGACGCAAGCCCCGGTAACAACAGCGATCTGCGTAATACCCATTGCACTCATGCGGGCATTGTTGCGAAAAATGCGGCCGAAGTTTTCTTTATCAGGAAAGATTTCATCCTGCATGGGCAGGAAAACCCCGGCACTGTCCACGATATAAATGATGGGTAAATGGTTTTCCATTGCAATCTCCTGCATGCGCAGATTTTTTTTGCCGGTGATCGGAAACCAGGCACCTGCTTTCACCGTTTGGTCATTGGCAACTACAATGCACTGCCTTCCGCTCACATACCCAATTCCACTAACGGTGCCTCCAGCCGGGCAGCCGCCCTGCTCCGCGTACATTTCATATCCAGCAAAAGCACCGATCTCGATAAAAGGCGCTCCTTCATCACATAAATACGCTATGCGCTCCCGGGCCACAAGTTTGTTTTTCTCTTTCTGTTTTTGTGCCGCTTTTTTTCCACCCCCTTCGTATATCTTTTCCAATTTCTGCCGCACCTGGCTCCAGGCTGATTTCATTACATCTTCATTCTTATTCAGCTCTAAGTTCATTTTATTTATTTTTTATGGCCGCCATTTATTTTACAGGAGCCCGAAGATAACAAATAGGATTTGTACATCGACCGCCTGCCAAAACGGTTACCCCAAAAGTAGAAGTATAATGATACTTTTACTGTGATTTCAGTTAACTTTGCGCATATTTTTAAATGCCGCCGGTCAAAAATTAAACAGCAATGCTGGTTTGCGGCTGCTCAAAACTGGCAACTATGTTCAGCCTCACTTGCAAAACTGCAATAAAAGCAGTTATCTACCTGGCATCAAAAAAAAATTCGGTGCAAAGATCCGGGATAAAGGAGATAGCCGGGTATATCGGCGCCAGCGAGCACACGGTGGGTAAATTATTGCAAACCCTGGTGAAAAACGACGTGATCAAAAGTGCCAAAGGGCCCACGGGTGGTTTTTATCTTTCCAACGCACAAATGATGCAACCGGTAATTAATATTGTGGATGCAATTGATGGACCGGGAGTTTTTAGTGAATGTGGCCTGGGACTAAGAAAATGTTCTGCCACTCATCCTTGTCCTATTCATAATGATTATAAAAAAGCGAGGGACCTGCTGGAAACGCTTTTTAAAAATAAAAAAATTGTTCATTTGTGTGAGCCTGTAAATGGTGGAGAGGCATTTCTTTTGATTTAAAGCAATTATTATTATGGCAGCCGATATTTTACAATTACTGAATAAATATGATGTTCCTACACCGAGGTACACCAGTTATCCGACGGTACCTTACTGGCATTTTTCCCTGCTCGATGAAACAAAATGGCGGAATTCAGTTGTCACCAGGTTCAAGGTAGAGAACGGCGGTTTGTGCATTTACATCCATTTGCCCTTTTGTGAAAACCTGTGCACTTTTTGTGCATGTAATAAAAGGATCACAAAAAACCATGCAGTGGAAGATCCATACATCAGCGCTGTATTGAAAGAGTGGGAAATGTACCGGCAAATGTTACCGGCCAAACCAGTGATCAAAGAGATACACCTGGGAGGCGGAACGCCCACTTTTTTCAGCCCGGCAAACCTGGTACACCTCATAAAAGGCATCACCAAAGATGCCATCGTAGACCCCATCCAGGAGTTTAGTATCGAAGTTCATCCTAACTATACCACGGAGAAGCACCTGCAGCAACTGGCCTCAGTGGGCTTCAACAGGATAAGCCTGGGAGTGCAGGATTTTGATCCCAGGGTACAGTTCCTGATCAACCGCATTCAAAGTTTCGAGCAGACAAAGGAAGTGGTGGACTGGGCAAGAAAACATCATTACAAAAGTATCAATATCGACCTGGTCTATGGGTTGCCACACCAGACCATCTCCAGCATAGAACATTCTATTGCCTGTATACAAAAGATGATGCCGCACCGGATCGCTTTTTATTCCTATGCGCATGTTCCCTGGAAAAGTAAAGGGCAGCGCAGGTACACGGAAGCAGATCTACCGAATGCGGCAAAGAAGTGGGAAATGTATCACCGCGGCAAAACATTATTGGAAGAGGCCGGGTTTTATAGCATCGGGATGGACCATTTTGCCCTGGAAGAAGATCCGCTGTTTACGGCTGCGGCCAATGGCAAACTTCACCGCAACTTTATGGGCTATACCACCACAAATGAAAAATTATTGATCGGCCTGGGAGCATCTTCCATCAGCGATAGCTGGGATGCCTTTGCACAAAACGAAAAGGAAATAGAGGCCTATGAGAAAAAGATCAATGCCGGGATGTTACCACTTGTGAACGGACACCTGTTGAACGGGGAAGACCTGGTGATAAGAAAAAATATCCTCGAGTTAATGTGCAACAATCATACGGTGCTGGACGAATCAATCTTAAGCCATGGGTATATCGATCATTGCTTGCAGGGCCTGGCGCAGATACAGGAGGACGGGTTAGCCAAAATAACCGGGACAGCAATAACCGTGACACCGAAAGGAAAACTTTTTGTGCGGAATATCTGTGCATGCATCGATGCCCACCTATGGCGCAATGCCCCTGCCTCAGCGGCTTTCAGCAAGGCTATCTAACTGTGTTGACCCGCTTTTTGTTATAGATAGATTCAGCACAAGCAGGCCGCTGAACATGATCAATGCCACTAAAAGCAGCGCTAAATTCAGGTTGGGGATCATGACATCACTGATAGCCCCGATTCCCTGTACCATCAATAATAGTTCATTTAAAAATATCCCTGCCACAAATATCACTACCCCCGTAAGCGATTTCGTATTCACAGCAATCAACCGGGAGGATACAACATAACCCACCAGGAACAACGTGATCACACCCAGTAACACCAGGTGCAGGTAACCGATCACGATAGGCCGGAAACCGAAGGCGAGGTTACTTAGGAAAGGGATCACGGAAAATTGCTGTAATGCGATCTTCACCGAACAGGCGATCAAACTCAACAGCAGCAGCCAACTCACATTTTTCGAAAATGAATTTTTTATCAAAAGGCGGTTTTGATAGAGCATTCGAAGGAAAAGGATCCACCCTGCCGATTGGGCAAGTGATGACAGGACAACCAGCAGGTACAGCAAAGGATGTATGGCTGCCCATAACACCGATAAAAAATAAGCGGGAACACATGAAACAGCAAACAGCCAGAAGATTTTTTTCGGCAACCCCATATGTGGCAGTTTTACCTTGCTGAGAAATAATCCCACGCACGCAAAGAAGAACCACCCATTATATTGAAAATGCAAAAAATAATAAATGGCGGATAAGGTTATTTTCTGGTCAGCAATTTTATTGGCCATTATTATGGCCAGGGAAAATGCACCGATGGAAGACAGTATATTAAAAACAAGCGCAGCTTTAAACCACATATGAGCTGAACTATTCCGCGGGAGCCGGTTAATGTCGGACCAGTACAGGTAAGCAAAGGCGTAAGAGACAAATATTGAAAGCGTAGAGAAACTGATTGATGCCAGCGCATAACCCTGCAGTATAAAACTAACCAACATTCCATACGCAGTCAGGAGATTGAGCCAGAGAATGGGTTTATATTTTGAAAAGGCATTTTGCAGCTGTTGTTTGCCAAGGTAATGCACCATCAGCACCAGCAGGCATTGGGTGATCCATCCATTGAAAGCAAAATGTGAATGACTGTGCAACACATTTTTCTGCAATACCAGGGGAAGGGAAAAAGCGATTTTATATCTTAAAAGGACCCCTAGGGCGGCTACCAACAATAAATTAAAAAAACAAATACGCAACCAACGATGCAGGACCATACTAATTATTTGTGCAAAGAAAGGTTGTATTAAGGTCCGGGATTATGATGTCAGTCATATTTGATAAATACACTTTCCCCTTGGCGATTACCAACTCCTTGTCATCATGCATATGTCGCATCGTCCTGATTACCGTTTCCACCCTTAACCCAGTCATACTAGCTATTTGCTGCCTCGTTAGTTTCAGTTGATGGCTCAGCGGGCAGATGTGCTTGTTGTTTTTCTTAAGGTATGCCAGCAGGGTGCTGATACGCTTATATGGATCTTCGCAGGTAATAGTTTTAAGCAATAAAAATTTGAACCTGATCTTCTCAGACAGCAGGCGGCTAAAGGCGAAATGCAGCCGGGGAGATTCTTCCAATAATTTAATGAACACCGGTTTGTGCAGGCGGATAATTATTCCGTCTTCCTCGGCGATCGCAGTGGCGGCGTAAGTCTCATCGTCGAATAAGGGCAATTCGCCAAAACTCTCGCCAGTCTCGGCGATGTTTTGAATAAACTCTTTTCCGTCATCAGTAATATTGACCCACTTTACAGTTCCTTCCACCACCTGGTGGTAAAACTTGCATTCGTTTCCCTCCGAAAAAATAGTTTCTCCTGCTTTTATTTTTTTATAGGTTGCTCCCCAGGCAAGTAAGAGGTCAATGGAAAATATCATATTGTTCGTTTAGTTGATCAAAGGTATTTCAGGCGCTTACCGACGAACATGACAGTTATTATGCCGGGATATGATTATTGTCATATCCGGAGCTTTTCCAAGTTAGGCAAAACTTTTCAAACCCCCTACCAGCGCCATTTTCAATGATTTAGCCAGTAAAGCAGCCAGGTACTTCTTATTTCTTATGACTGAACGCATAAAATAAGGCGGCTACAGTCGGTAATCTTGTGCATCCATTTACAAATAAAAAATAAGCATTTATGAAAAAGTCATTGATCGTTGTAACGGCACTTTTCACTTCGGTGTTACTCTCCTGCCAGGGAGGGGGAGACAAAAAAGAGGTTCCGGCATCTACAACTACCACTGAGACCACTTCAACTTCAGAAAATCCTTCTTATGATCCTCAAAGGGGAGAAGGTAAATTTAAAGATGTGCAGGTAGCCGCTACATTGGATAAAGCAATGGCAGATGCAGGAGAAAAGGTTTATACCGTCAAATGCTCTGGCTGCCATAAACTCACCGACGAGCGTTTGGTTGGCCCTGGATTTACGGGTGTTACCAGCAGGCACACGGCTGATTGGATCATGAATTTTGTGACTAACACAGATGCGATGATCAATAAGGATCCTAAAGCCCAGGCCATGCTGGAAATATGCCTGGTACGGATGCCCAACCAGAATCTTACAGACGATGACGCCCGGCATGTGTATGAATATTTGCGCAAGAATGATGGCGTGAAATAACTTAACCCATAAAACCTTAAACCAGTTCATGAAAATATTTTCATGTTTGAATCAGTAAATAATATCAAATGAAAAGTAATAAACTAAAGATGATTGCTATCATTGCGATAGCTTCTCTTACCGCCTTCCAGTCCTGCAGGCCAAAAGATGCAGGCACCGCTGTGAGTGGTGATGCTGCATCACGGACCTACGTGGCACCTGGCAAATATGACGAGTTTTACAATTTTGTATCGGGCGGCTTCAGCGGCCAGTTGGCCGTTTACGGCTTACCCAGTGGCCGGCTGCTTCGCGTGATCCCTGTTTTTTCCGTGGACCCGGAAAAAGGATGGGGTTATAGCGAGGAAACAAAACCCATGCTGAACACTTCTCACGGTTTTGTGCCCTGGGATGATCTTCACCACGTGCAGGTATCCCAGACTAACGGCGAGCTGGATGGCCGCTGGGTCTTTGGCAACGGCAACAATACACCACGTGTGGCCCGCATCAATCTATCAACTTTCCGCACCGCAGAGATCCTGGAGCTGCCGAACAGCGGGGGTAATCACTCATCTCCTTTCATTACTGAAAATACCGAGTATGTGATCGCAGGTACGCGGTTTAGTGTACCAATGGATGACAGCAACGGGGATGTACCTATTGACAGCTACAAACAAAATTTTAAAGGCACTATAAGTTTCATCAGCGTAGATAAAACGAAGGGTGATATGGATATTGCATTCCAACTGCAATGCCCGGGTGTAAACTTTGACCTGAGTCACGCCGGTAAGGGAAAATCTCACGGATGGTTTTTCTTTAGCTGCTATAATACAGAACAGGCCAATACCCTGCTTGAAGTAAATGCTTCACAAAAGGATAAAGATTTTATCATGGCAGTGAACTGGAAAAAAGCTGAAGAATATATCAAAGCCGGCAAAGGAAAAAAACAAGCGGTTAAATACGCAAGCAATCGTTATGATGAAAATACACACACTGCGATCTCTACAATTAAAACAGAAGTAACTGTATTAGACATCAAAGATTACCCGGACATCGCGTATATGATCCCATGTCCTAAATCTCCGCACGGTTGTGATGTAGATCCAAGTGGGGAGTACATTGTGGGCAGTGGTAAACTGGCTGCATTAATACCGGTATTTAGCTTTGACAAAATACAGAAAGCCATTGCTGCAAAAGATTTTGAAGGACAATATGACGGCATACCCGTTATTAAGTACGAGTCAGCTTTATATGGCGAAGTAAAAAAACCCGGCCTTGGCCCGTTACACACCGAATTTGATGGCAAAGGCAATGCATACACTTCAATGTTTGTTTCCAGCGAGGTAGTTAAATGGAATATCAAAGAACTTAAGGTTGTGGACCGTGTACCTACTTTCTATTCTGTAGGCCATCTGATGATCCCCGGGGGCGACACAAAAAAACCTTTTGGTAAATACCTTGTGGCTTACAACAAAATCACCAAGGACCGTTACCTGCCAACAGGACCGGAGTTATCCCAGAGTGCACAGCTATATGATATAAGCGGAGACAAGATGCAGATGATCCTGGACTTTCCAACCATCGGTGAACCGCACTATGCGCAGGCCGCACCAGCTTCGCTGATCACTGCAAATTCTGTTAAGTTTTTTAAGATAGATGAAAATACACATGCCCAGGTATCCAAAGGCGAAGCCACAGCAAAAGTGGTGCGTGAAGGAAATAAAGTGCATGTGTACATGACCGCAATACGTTCGCATTTAACACCTGACAATATTGAAGGCGTAAAAATGGGCGATGACGTTTATTTCCACATCACCAACCTGGAGCAGGACTGGGATGTGCCTCATGGATTTGCCGTAAAAGGAGCCAACAATGCCGAGTTACTTATTATGCCTGGAGAAACCCAAACATTAAAATGGACCCCAGACCGTGTTGGAATGTTCCCGATGTATTGCACCGATTTTTGCAGTGCTTTACACCAGGAAATGTCTGGCTATGTAAGGGTATCACCTGCCGGAAGTAATGTGCCCATCAAATTTGGCACGGGTGTAAAGGCTGCAACAAAAGATACTACAGCAGCGGCACCAACAGCGGCCAAGTAAGGTAAGGGGGTATGGCGAACGACATTTCTGCCGGGTGATCATGTCAACCGGGATCAGGATTGCTCTCCCCATACCCTTTTTTTTCCAAACTGAAAATCATTAAGATGAACCCCGCAAAAATTTCAACGACCTCCCGCATCCTTTTTATATTGTGTGGACTTGCCCTTATTCTCGTTTTATTTATGCCGATCTGGAGGATAGAACTTGATGCACCCCAGTACCCGGAAGGCTTGCGCCTGCAGATCTATGCAAATAGGATTGCAGGAGATGTTGATATTATCAATGGCCTGAACCATTACATAGGGATGAAAACTTTGCATACAGAAGATTTCATAGAGTTTAAATTACTACCTGGCATCATTGTCTTTTTCGTAGCCCTATTTATCCTGGCTGCCATTATCGGTAAAAGAAAATGGCTTTACGGGGTCTTTATAACATTTGTTTTATTTGGCATTATCGCCATGATAGATTTCTGGAGATGGGAGTATAATTACGGCCATAACCTGGATCCTAACGCGGCCATCATTGTCCCGGGTATGGCTTACCAGCCACCGCTGATCGGCTTTAAACAACTCCTTAATTTTGGCGCATATTCCATACCCGATACGGGCGGATGGATCTTTATCGGCGCCGGACTGGTGCTGTTGTTCCTGGTGATCAGGGAATGGAGGAGAGCAAAAAAACATGTATCGGTGTCCACTCCAAAGTCTATGATGAGTTTTCTCTGTTTGTGGATTTTTTTTAGCAGCTGCAATGCGGGACCTGAGCTAATAAAAATTGGAAAAGACCAGTGTTTTGGCTGCAAGATGACCATCAGTGATCAACGTTTTGGTGCAGAGATCCTTACCACGAAATCTAAAGTATATAAGTTTGACGATGTGCATTGCCTGCTTGAGTTTAAAAAGTCAGGCACACTGGAACCGAAAGAAATTAAAGCTGTTTATTTCAGCAACTTCAACGCACCTCACCAGTTAATGATCGCGGAGAAATCCCTGCTGCTTAAAAGCGACCAGTTGCGCAGCCCTATGAATGGCAATATCGCTGCCTTTGAGCATGCGGCAGCACTCAAAAGTGCACAACAGTCATTTGCCGGAATTGTATTTTCATGGAATGAATTAGATCAATGAAATTTTTACTCGCCATCTTTTTTTTATTTTCCTGTGGACAAACCCGGGCGGCCACCTTGTACGTAGGAAAAAATAAAGCTTACAAAACCATCAGCCGCGCCATACAGGCGGCTAACGAAGGGGATTCCATTTTAGTTGACTCGGGTATCTATAGGGAAAAAAACCTTATAATCCCCAAACGCATTGTATTAAAGGGGTATGGATACCCGGTGCTTGATGGAGAATTTAAATACGAGGTCATCTCTATTAAGGCCGACGGCGTCGTAGTTGAAGGATTTAAAGTGATCAGTTCCGGGCACTCGTCCATCAATGATATGGGAGGGATCAAAGTGTATGATTCCAAACATGTGACGATCCAGGGCAATATTTTAGAAGATACTTTCTTTGGGATATACCTGCAGTATTCTTCCTTCTGTATCATCCGCAACAACATCATTACGGCTCACGCCATAGAAGAGCAACAAAGTGGTAATGGTATTCATTGCTGGAAAAGTGATAGCCTGCTCATAGTGGCCAATACGATCACGGGGCATAGGGATGGCATTTATTTTGAATTCGTGACAGGCAGTACAATATGGCGGAACGACAGCCATAATAATTTAAGGTACGGGCTACATTTCATGTTTTCACATAACAATGTTTACATCACCAATATTTTCCGTAATAATGGTGCAGGCGTGGCGGTGATGTACTCACACGGTGTGAGGATGTTCAATAATTATTTTGCTGATAACTGGGGGGACGCGGCTTATGGACTATTATTGAAGGAAATAACAGACAGCCATATCGAGGGCAATCGTTTTTCAAGCAATACCATGGCCATTTATATGGAAGGGGCGAGCAGGATTCAGACACTTAGAAATAGTTTTGATAATAACGGCTGGGCCATGAAGATACAGGCAAGTTGTATGGATGTTAATGTGGAGGGTAATAATTTTACCGGGAATAGTTTTGACGTTGCCACAAACGGATCGCTTGTATTGAATACTTTCAATCACAACTACTGGGATAAATACGAAGGTTACGACCTTGATAAAAATGGCACTGGAGATATCCCCTACCGGCCGGTAAGTATGTTTTCCGTGATCACAGAGAAAAATCCCCCGGCCATGATGTTGTTCAGGAGTTTTATCACCACGCTCATGGATAAAACAGAAAAAATATTACCCAGCCTTACCCCCGAAAACCTGAAAGATGAACGACCCTCAATGAAAAAGATATTCTAAATAAAAAATACGCTGATGATAATTGCAAGTAATGTGGTAAAAAAATTTGGGAAGCTGAAAGCACTGGATGACGTTTCTGTAAGTTGTGAGAAAGGACAGTGTATTGCCCTCATCGGACCAAACGGCAGCGGTAAAACAACTTTTATTAAATGTATCCTCGGCATGGTAGTACCGGATACGGGTTTCATTACTTTCAAGGGGAATAACATTTTGCATAACTGGGTATACCGGGATGAAATTGGCTACATGCCACAAATCGGCCGATACCCTGATAATATGACCATCGGGCACGTACTTACAATGATGAAAGATATCCGCAGCTCCCGCAAAGACGTGGATGAAGAACTTATAGACGCCTTTGGCCTTAATCGTATCCTGCAAAAAAGGATGAGGACACTCTCCGGCGGCACGCGTCAGAAAGTAAGTGCAGCACTTACCTTTCTTTTTAATCCTTCGGTGTTGATCCTGGATGAGCCTACAGCGGGCCTGGATCCGGTTGCTTCCGAAATATTGAAGGCTAAGATCACAAAAGAGAAAGAGGCCGGGAAATTGGTATTGGTTACATCCCATATCCTGAGCGACCTGGACGACCTGGTAACGCAGATCATTTATATGCAGGAAGGAAGGTTACTGTTCCTTAAGTCTATTGAAGAACTGCGGGCAGAAACAGGGGAAGAGAAACTGGCCAGGGCCATCGCAAGAATTATGACAAAAAATTAAGCATGAAAAAAATCATCAAATATGTGACCGGCGATATCTTGCGAAACAGGATCGTGCTGCTCTATACCGCCTTCCTTCTCATCACTTCACTCAGCGTATTCGCTTTGGAAAATAACAGTACCAAAGGCCTGTTGAGTTTATTAAATGTGATCCTGCTGGTTGTTCCACTGGTCAGTATAATTTTCTCCACTATTTATGTATACAACAGTGCAGAGTTCATAGAACTACTGGTAAGCCAGCCATTGCAAAGGAAAACGATCTGGTTAAGCTTATACACAGGACTGGCGGCTGCGATGAGTATCGCGTTTCTTATTGGGGCCGGCATTCCCCTGCTGCTCAATCACGCTGACACTTCCGGCATCCTGCTGGCAGGTGTGGGAGTGATGCTGAGTATCATCTTTGTAGGTATAGCAATGCTGGCCGCAGTTAAAACGCGGGACAAAGCAAAAGGAATCGGTGTAGCTATTTTATTGTGGCTATATTTTACCCTGTTGTTCGATGGCCTGGTGCTGTTCCTGCTTTTCCAACTCGCAGATTACCCCCTGGAAAAACCCATGATCGGCATCAGCGCTTTGAATCCTATCGATATGGGAAGAATACTCATTATGCTACAGTTGGATGTTGCCGCTATGCTAGGTTACACCGGGGCAGTATTTAAAGAATTTTTCGGAAGCCTTGCTGGTATGCTGTTCGTTGTACTTGTCCTTGTACTTTGGATATTTATACCGCTCTGTCTTTCTGTCAGAAAATTTAATTCAAAAGACCTTTAAACCCAACTATGAAGCGTCATCCGGCACTAGCACATCTTTCCAGGGACCATCACTCCGCCTTAATAATGGCACAGCTATTAAAAGAAAACGCACCTCCCTACAGAGGTTTGCCCACGGACACAGGAGGAAAAATTCGATACGCTGTAAAGTTTTACCAGGAAGAGGTGATCACACATTTTGATCAGGAAGAAAAAATGATGGATTTGTTGGCGGGCATTAGTGCGGAAATGGACGAAAAGATAAAACACATAAAGGCAGATCATATTCTCCTCCATCAGTTATTTGCCGGCTTACCAAAACAGGTAGATGCCGCTCCTGCAATGAATACACTGGGCATACAACTGGAAAGACATATCAGGCAGGAAGAAAGGGAACTATTTCCTTTGATAGAAAAAACCTGTGATGCCCAAATGATGAACGCCCTGGAAAAAATATTGTCCAGCTGATAAATTTTATTAGATGAAAAAAGAGATCATAAATAAAAAGGATGTGCAGTGGCTGGTAGACCGATTTTATGATAAAATAAAAACCGATAAGCTGGTAGGACATATTTTTAATGAGGTGATGAAAGTCAACTGGGAAAAGCACCTTCCAGTCATGTATGCATTCTGGGAAAACACGCTCTTTTATACAGGCGGCTACGAGGGAAATGCGATGAAAAAACATATTTATGTCAACCGCGTAACCCCGCTGCAAAAAAAACATTTTAACAGGTGGCTGCAGTTGTTCGATGAAACCGTGGATGAATATTTTGAAGGAGAAAAAGCCGAACTCGCCAAAAAACGTGCATTCAGCATTGCGACCATTATGCAGGTAAAAATTGCACAGGAGCACTTAAAATAAAAATAATTCACTCCTTGAATTAAAGAGGGATAGCCTGTCGGCTACCCCATTCTTCTGGCTTTTTTTCAAACCGCGTTTTAATTTTATTTGGAGGGCGGCAGCAACACATTATCTATCACATGAATAATTCCGTTGGACGCTGGTATCGAAGCAATTACTGCAGCATTCCCTATCATCAGTTTTCCATCTTTATTGCTGATGGTGATATTTCCACCATTCACCTGCCCAAGCACCTGCCCATCCTCCAAGGCATCCGCTTTATAAACACCCAATGACACATGGTATTCCAGTATATTAGCAAGTGCGTCCTTATTTTCAGGTTTCAACAGATCTTCTAAAGTACCAGCGGGCAATTTATCAAAAGCCGCATTGGTGGGGGCAAACACAGTAAACGGACCTGCATTGCTTAACGCATTTACAAGGTCTGCAGCCTGAACGCCTTTCACAAGGGTAGTATGATCGGGACTTCCTATTGCTACCTGTACTACATTTTTTTGAGAAGCATCGTCTTTTACTGCTGATTGCCCGGCACTTACAGCGGGCACAGCTCTTTCACCTGACGAAGATGTTTCAGGGCTTTGTGTGCTGTTGGTGCAGTTGGTCAATAGCATCGCTGCCATCACCCCGGTTGCTATAAGCTGTTTTCTCATAAATAATTGGTTTAATGATTAGGTACTAAACTAAATGAATGAGATCCGAAAAAAAATGATAATAATCATGTAACCAAATGATCGTCTTCATTGCAGGAAAAACAGGGAGAATAGAATGGTAACCAGGGAAGTAAGCTTGTCAAGGAATTGAAGTGTTGAATGGATTGTACCGTATCCGGACCGATAAATTTTAATTGATATTTTTTTTAATCGTATCGGTTAAGGTGCTTATATCAAAGGGTTTTGCTATATAACCATTGGCATTTATTTTTTTACAAATCTCTTCTATTTCTGCGTTGGCGCTAAAAAGTATGACCGGGATGTCCTTTGTAGCAGGATCGTTTTTCACAAGCGTTATGGCCTTTTCGCCACCGATTTCGGGTATCCAAAGATCCATCAAAATAATATCAGGTTTAATAGCGGCAATATCATTAATTACGTTTTCACAGCGGGTCAGTGTTTCCACCCGGTACTGGTCTCTTGCTAATATAGCTTTACACAAAAACAAAATTTCGGTGTCATCGTCGTATATTAAAACACACTTACTCATAATTTTTTAAAAGTACGACTTTCAGCGATGACTGGTTATTTTATAATTAATCGATACAGTATCCCGCGGGTAAAGTCGTATTCTACCCTATATCCAAATGATGATTGTACCACCTGGGCTCAAAAACGCAACCCCACGAGAGCAGCAACCATGCGATTGTTGACCGCAAAAAAGGATGCCCATGCCCTACATACCCTAAATGGGTAGTGTAAAATAAAATGTGCTGCCGTTTCCTGGTTTACTCTCTGCCCATAACTTTCCATGGTGGCGCTCTATGATTTCATGCGAAATAAACAACCCAATGCCGAGTCCCTGGAATTCGATAGCGTGCTCCTCTACCCTGTAATACCTGTCGAATATTTTATCAATCTCGTCGCTCTTAATACCGATACCATTGTCTTTAACTGAAACCTTTATTTCATCCTTTTGCTCCTCTACGTGCATGTACACTTCCAGGGAATCGGGGGAATACTTAATGGCATTGCTGAGTAAATTAATGACTACCTGCTGCAGCCTTTCCTTATCGCCTGTTATTTCCCGTTGTACTGTCCCGGATTTTATAATAGTATGTTTGGCAGAAGTTAGCTGCATATCTTCCACGGTATCATCCAGCATCTTATTTAAATTAAACCCGGCAATATTAAAGGCTAATTTCCCATGCTGTATTTTGCTTACATCCATCAATTCGCCTATCAACACAGTAAGTTTTGCCACTGCGAGGCTGGCTTTTTTTGCATACAGGTTGGCCGCATCATTTTCCTTATCTAAAGAAAGTTCCAGCAACTGCAGGTAAGCTTTGGCAGTGGTAAGCGGTGTTTTCATTTCGTGGCTGGCAATTCCTATGAACTCATCTTTTTTCTGCTCCATCTTCATTCTCACACTAATATCCCGTGATACCGATATCAATTGGCTTACCGTACCATCTGAGGCAAACACAGGCGACACCAAAACGTCCCACCATTTGGGTATTCCTTTGGCCGTAGGGCAATAAGCCTGGAATTGGACGGTCTTTCCTCCCAGCGCTGTGGTTACAGCGTTATCAATAACCGGTTTATTTGCGTCGCCCCACAACTCCCACCAGGGTTTATTTTTCACATTATCAAAATCATCTATTTCCATCTGGCAAAGCCCGTTGGTATTCATAAAATAAATGAGGCCATCCTTATCCAGCACTTTTACACAATCGGGGCTACTCTGCAAGATTGTCCTGCTAAATTCTTCGGCTATCCTTATTTTTTCTTCGGATAGCTTTTGTTCATCTATATCGGTATGGGTGCCTATCCATACCACGGTTTTTCCGTTCTCATCTTTTTGCGCATGCCCACGGCTGAGGTGCCAGCGATAAGTACCATCATGGCAAAGGAAACGGTGTTCCAGCTGAAAATCATTGCCAGTTTCAATAGAGTTCTTCCAGGTGAGTTTGTTGTGAGCCCAGTCATCGCGATGAATAATTTTCTCCCAGCCCACCCCCTTTAACTCACTGAATTTTTTATGGGTGTAATCAAACCATTGCTGGTTAAAATAATTTACGTTACCGTTTTTGTCTGCTGTCCACATTTTTTGAGGCATGGCATCAGTGAGCATGCGGAAGGTTTTATCAATTTCTACCTGTTTTTTCCTGCTTATCACCAGTTCTGTTACTTCGTAACCAAACACCAGGATACCGGTTATTTTTTCATCCTCATTGTAGATAGGCTGGTAGCTGAAATTAAAATAGCGTTCAGCAGGTTGCAGGCCCTCATCATAAGCGAGCGATATCAGAACTTCCTTACCCACAAATATTTCGCCTGTCTTGTACACATTATCCAGTATCTTATCGAATCCCTGCCCCACCAGTTCTGGCAAAGCTTCCAACATAGGTTTGCCAACAATTTTACGGCTCCCAAATAATTTTTGGTAGGAAGGATTAACCAGGTCATAAATATGCTTTGGTCCACGAAAAGTGGCCACAAAAGCGGGGGTATTCATGTACAGGCTCTGTATCATTTTTGCATTGCGTTCCAGGTACCTGCGGCCGACCACCAGTTCGGTAACATCGTATGCAAAAATCAAAATTCCCTCAGCGCCTCCGGTTTCATTAAGAATTGCCTGGTAATTAAAGTTGAGAAAACTATGCTGTTTTCCTTGATTTCCTTTGTTCAAAAAAATCGGCATCTCTCTCGCTATGAAGGCCTTCTTTGTTTTATACACTTCATCAAATAGCGTTAAAACCCCTTGCGCCTCCAACTCGGGCATGGCTTCTTTTGCACTTTTACCCAAAAGGTCGTTACTGCCTGTAAATTCATAATACATCGTATTGGCAAATTGAAAAATATGATCGGGCCCTTGCACCATTGCAATTAAGGCCGGCGATTCCATTAAAAAACCATGGAGTAGCTGATGTTCCCTTAAAATATTACTTGCCTTGTCTATCAACATTTTTTCTGCACGTTTTCCTACAGTAATATCATCCAATGCCAGTAATATCAATTGTTCGCCTGCATCCCTGTTGATGGGCTGTATATTACAACAGATGCTGCGTTCGCCCAGGTCAGGAAAAGTAAAAATGATTTCCGCTTCTATCATCTTTTCCTTCTCTTTATGAATTTTTACCATTTCTTTTCGCAATGCATGTACTTCCCAGCTATTATTCTGCAATTGAAATAAATTTTTGCCCAATGTTTCCTCTTCTGTTAAATGAAAAGTTTTATAAAAAGACTTGTTGGCGCTTTTAATTACAAAATGTTTATCTAATACCAGTAAAGGCTCATGCAGCACGGCAAGGGTGGCTTCGGCAAATTTGCGGCTTTGGTTTACTTCTTCATTGCGGTCATAGAGCGCATGGTTTACGGTGATCAGTTCTTCGTTGGTGCTTTGCAATTCTTCTTTGCTGGTTTCCAGTTCCTCATTCAGGCTTTGCAGTTCTTCGCTGCCACTCAGCAGTTCCTCGTTACTGCTTTGCAGCTCTTCATTGGAGGCTTCCTGGTCTTCGGTGATGCTGCGCATGTCTTCCCTTGCCTGCGATAATTCTTTTTCCAATTGAAGGATCCGGGCAGCTTCCACACTGCCAGCCACCGCATGCTGTGAGGATGTTTCGTTTATTTCCGCTCCGAGGCTTTTGGAAGGTGTAAACAATACCAGAAAATGCAAATCAACGGTATTCAACAGTGGAATTACTTCGATGGTTACTAATTTTTCCCCATTATTTACCGGGATACCTTCTTTAATGACTGCTTCGCTGGTCGTTTTTGCTTTGCGCAGTGCATTGCGTATTTCAAAAGCAAGGCCTTCCTTGGCCATTTTTAAAACGCTCAGGCTTGCCTTGCCTGGAGAGGGCTCGAGGTATTGGCTGGTGAAGCCACGAAATTGTACAATATCAAATTGTTCATTTACAATCACACCCACCGGCGTATATTTTGAAAGTAGAACGTCGTCTGCATTTTTTTGAAAATCTTCTGTTTTTCGTTCTTTGCTGCGCATAAAATAGTTCTTGTCTGCAAAAGCTGTTTCACTTCTTTCGCTGGTAACGTTTATAGATCTGCCGGGTATCGCATTTTTTGTAAAGTATTTGTCACTTTTACCGAAAGGAATAAATATGTCTGAAGCGCTGCCAGTTGTTTCAGATTTGCCCAGCAATAAAACGCCTCTATCCCTGAGTGCATAATGAAAAATCCTAAGTGTTTTTTTCTGCAGAAAAGGTTCCAGGTAAATAAGCACATTGCGGCAACTGATAAAATCCATTTTTGCAAAAGGCGGATCTTTCACAAAATTGTGAATCGCAAAAATGCATACGTCCCTGATGGATTTGTTTACCTGGTAATGCCCGTCTATTTTAGTAAAAAATTGTTTTTGGCGGATATCAGACAAACCTTCCATTTCTTTTTTTAGGTAAGTACCGGCCCTTGCCTTTGTAATAGCTTTCTCAGAAAGATCGGTTGCAAAAATCTGCACTTTTACAGCCAAATTGTTGTCGCTTAAATATTCGTGCAAGCAGATGGCTATAGAGTAAGCCTCCTGGCCCGTGGAGCAGGCTGCAATCCAAATGCGTATAGGGGTACCTGGCTGTGCGGCAGAATGGTTTTTTATAATTTCAGGAAAAACTTTTTCACATAACAATTCGAAGGTAGCGGGGTCCCTGAAAAAAGAAGTAACTGGTATAAGCAGATCCTGGAACAATACATCCAGTTCAGGCTTGTTTTTTTTAAGGTGATCGAGGTATGCAGCAATGGTATCCACCTGCAGCATCAGCATGCGGCGGACGATGCGACGTCGCACAGTGGTTTGTTTGTAAAAATTAAAATCGACCCCTACCCTCGCCCTCAGCAATCCCAGTACCTGGCGAAAGTTGTCTTCATTTAATCTGTCCTCTGAAGTAGCGGAGCCATCTGTAGCAGTAATGGAAAAAGCTTCGCGCAGCACGATCAGTTTCTCCGAAATTTTTTCGGGTGCAATGATAAAATCAACAATACCTTCATCAATGGCATGCTGGGGCATGCCTCCATAAGCAGCAGAGTCAGGGTCCTGGGCAATGGTGAGGCCGCCATGGTCTTTTATATCTTTTAATCCTATAGTGCCATCTGCCCCGGTACCCGATAATACCACTCCAATAGCATGCGCCTGGTGAACTTCTGCCAGCGAAGAAAAGAAAATGTCAATAGGCAGGTTCAATTTTTCTTTGCCAGGCCTGGGGCTGAGTTTTAAAATGCCATCGGTTGCCAACAGTATTTTGTTGCTGGGGATCACATAAACCTGGTTAGGATTTACATGTACGTTATCACTGATTTCCACCACGGGGATTTTACTTACCCGCTGCAGAATTTCGGGCAATGCACTTTCATGTTCGGGATGTAAATGCTGTACCAGGATATACGCCATTCCTGAGTTCTCCGGAATAGCCCCTATCAATTTTTTAAACGCTTCAAGACCGCCCGCAGATGCACCAATGCCTACAACCGGGAAAAGGTTTTTTGAAAGTATTGCTGGTTTATTTTTTTCTTTCGTTGACATACTATTTTTCCAGGGGTACAGTGGTTGGCAACATTAAATTAGAAAGGTTATTTTAAAAGACAAAAGGTAGTTTATCCTGTCCTTTTACCCACTAATTATTTTTTAATGAACTCACCCATAACCAGATGATAATGGAATGGTGTCTGTATTCACAATACAGTAATGTATCAGCAATTTTTAAGCAGTATGTTGTGTTGCAAATAAAACATCTTCCAGGTTACCAATATGAAAGTGTATTTTATCTTTTTTTATTTTAGAACCAACTGCCATTTTTGCCAGGGCTTTTTTACCGGCGTCTTTTTCCATTTTCTTTAGCAGGTTTCTTCGTTATTCCATAATACGTAGAGCTCTCCATAAAGTCTGCTGCCTTATTCCAGGCTGCTTTACAACCAGGCCTTTTTTTCGAATAAACAAGGTACAAAATTTTGTATTATTTTATTTTTCCGGAAACGCACCCGATTTACCCCGCAATGAGAAATTGTCTCCAATTCAGGGAATTTTTACCCAAAGCGAGATTTATTACTCTATATCAAAACCGGGTTCACACTTTTTTCTACCAATCTCGATGTGTTCTGGGTATGCAGCGCCTGAACCTTACGAAGATGTAAAAATTCATCCCTTAGCAATTTTTTAGCTGAGTTTGTATTAATATCCATTTGACCAGCCGCCTCGTCTATCGTTTTGCAGCTGCTGCACAATAAAGATAGTAACCCAGACTCTTCAGCTCCTTTTGGTTTCAGAGGCGCAAGGCCGAGATCAGTGAAGTGTTGAGCCGTAAAGGAATAGATATACCTGAGGAGTCTGGGTAAAACCGGACTACTGCCTGGTAAAAAAAAGGATTCTCCCTTTAACCGGGCTGTAGCGAGGTGGAAAATTTCTTTAGCTAGTGTTTCATCACCTGTAAACCTACAGATGCTTCCATAAATGACAGAAGCATATTTTTTGGAAAGCCCTTCTTCGTCAGTATGGTTATTTGAAGACAATTTTAAAGAGTAAGGGCCCATTTATATAACTACTATTTGTGTAGTTGTGTATATACAGTGGAAAACTGTGCCACAAGACATCGCTGTACAAAAGAGTGGTGAACGTGGCATTAGTATATAAGGCTCTTCCCCGGTTCCAATTTCCCTTTTTAGAAATGAATGCTGGAATGCTTGCCAGAGAAAACTTAAAAATGATCTCTGAATTAACTCCCTCCCTTCGGTGCCAGCATCCTCCTCAAGATGCCGGATATTCTTTCTTTAGTTTTCTGTCTAAAATAAAGGTACCAAAAGGTAATAAGGAAGCTATAAAAGCAACGGTGGTTTTTAGAAAGCTCCATTTATATTCTATCCATACTTTTACCAGGAGCAGGCAGAATGCCACGAATAATACGCCGTGTGCCCAGCCAACATATTTAACTGCATCTGGTTTGTTTGCCAGGTATTTCAGTGGCATGGCTACGGCCAATAACACGAGGTAGGATATTCCTTCTAATATAGCTACCAGCCTGAACCAGCCAAGGGTTGTTTTTGAAAAACTCTTTAACATGTAGGATATGAATTTTGTAAGGCTCTTTAAGGATGTGATAAACGAACGGAATAGGCTACCAGGTATCAGCAGTAGACTTTTTAAATGTTAGTAACGGCACCTGCAATGCAGCAGACATATCTTCCGTCTTACTTCCAAGGAAAAGCCGATCCCATAAACTACGCTCGCGGGTAAACATGACCAGGCAATCCGTTTTATTTTTGCTTAAATATTTTTTCACCTGGTCCACCAGGCTAGTTTCTATAGTTGCTTTCTGGCTAAACAATTCTATTTTTTTATAAGAACTTTTTTTAATGACTACCTCTGCATTTTTTCTTTTGCTATTGTTGCTGTCGAGACCGTAATCCAGGTAGATGATAGTCAACCTCGCTTTTAATGCTTCTATAAAAGGAAACAATTTCGCAAGTTCATCAGAAATGTTTTCAAGGTCTGAGGCAAAACTCATGTTTTCGATGGGCAAATATTTAGTATTTTCCGGGATGGCTAATACTGGTATATCAGATTTGGATATCATGATGGATGTATTGGATCCGAAAAAGAATTTTTTTATTCCACTGGCTCCGTGTGTTCCCATTACAATAAGGCCTGCATGGTATTTTTGGGCTATTTCTATAGTATTTTCTACAACCATAGGGTTAAACTCCACAACGCATTTGGTGGAAGCAGGAACTTTATCTATCCGAAGTTGCTGGTAAGCTTTTTTTACCTGTTGTTTTAATTTTTCCAGTTTATCCAGTTCATCCTCTGCTATGAGTTGTCGCATCTGTTCTTCAGTAGAAGCCGCGGACAACGCGTAGGCAGAAATATGCGAACAATGGAAAACAATTAGCTGGCTCTTTAACTTTTTACCTAATTGAATAGCATATCGTAGTGCTGAAGATGCATTTTTAGAAAAATCAGATGGTACTACTATGGTTTCTATCATCTTATAAAATTAAGTTGAATTTACTTATGTATGGCGTGAACAGGGATGGATAAAAGTGGAATGTTGGTATGATAGCTCATTTTTTTGGTCATGCTCCGGTGAAAAAGACTTTCCGGGAAACTGCGTTTATGCGTAAGCATCACCAGCATCCCCGTTGCATTGGCGGAGATGTAAGTTTTAATGGCTTCCTCAAAATTAGTTCCGTAGATGGTTGTAGACTGTATATTTATAGTAGGGTATCTATCCTGCATGGAAACAGCGAATTGTTCAATTGATCGCCTGTTTTGTATATAATCAGCGCCGTCTGCAAGGCGCTCATCTGTAAATACAGTCACATACACCGGGATGTGAAACAACTCTGCCAGCCAGAACGCAGCATCTGCGGTTTCATGGTGTTCGGTGAAGTCATGAACGGCCAGCAGGATATTCCCTGGTGGTTCAGCTTCGGCCAGCAGCGGTATGGCGAGCACAGGGATGCCTGATTTACCTATCACTGCAGCCGTCATGCTACCGAACAACTTTTCACGTACGCCGGAGTCGCCCACAGTTCCCATCACAATAAGTTCCGCATGGTTTTTTTTCGTTGCCTCCCTGATGGCGTCGGGAACAAATCCATTATAGATCTCGTGTTTTACCTGCACACCCGCCACTTCCCTTGCTGCACTGGCCATAGTTTCCAGTTTTTTGTTTGCGTTAGCTATGATTTCCCGGTCATAGTCGCCCTCCAGTATCACATATTCATTCAGGGATGCATGGGTTGCTTCTGTAATATGCAAAAGCAAGATGGTGGCCCCTGCACGCTTTGCAATCTCAGTGGCGTATTCCAATGCTTTATACGAGTTGGGAGAAAAATCTGTGGGAACCAGTATTGTTTTCATGATCAGCAATTTTAATAGTACAAAAGAAGTAGTTATCAACCTTTTAAACAATGATATTCCTCAGTATTTTTCTATCCCTGATGACTTTATTTTCGATTGCAGGCTGGATGATGAAAGTCATTTTTATTTTGATTCGCGTCATTTCCGGTCACCAGGCATCCATATACTTTTGTAACCTAATTATTTTTTATTCAAGTGCAGAACAATATATCACCCAGCTGTTATCATTGCGGGGAGCCCTGTATCGAGCTCCAGACGGAACACGGTCACCCTTTCTGCTGCACCGGTTGCAGCCAGGTTTACCTGTTGCTGAATGAAACAAACCTGTGTGGTTATTACGATATGGACAAAAACCCGGGGATAAAAGCCAGGGGGAAATTCGTGAGCAGCCGTTTTGCTTACCTCGACGATGAAACGCTCATCGACAAACTTGCGCAATTCAGGAATCAAGAACGGGTAAACGTCACATTCAGCCTTCCCCAGATGCATTGCTCCTCCTGTATTTATTTACTGGAAAACCTGCCGCGTATCGACAGCGGGATCATAAGTTCGGTTGCGCATTTTGAGCGCAAGGAAGTTTTTGTAAGTTTTAACCCCGGCATGATCTCCCTCAGAAAGTTGGTGGAACTGCTTGCGTTCATAGGTTACGAACCTGCTATCAGCCTTGAAGATGCCGAAGCTACCAAACCTTCCACTTTCAATCGCAGGCGGATCATTGAACTGGGTGTAGCGGGTTTTTGTTTCAGCAATATTATGATGCTGAGTTTCCCTGATTATTTTTCCGGTGGGGAAATTGAGCAGGCCGGACTCAAAGCCACTTTTACCTGGATCATCTTTGTTCTTTCAATACCGGTGATTTTGTACAGCGCCCGTAGCATTTTTATTTCCGCATGGAAAGGTTTACGACAAGGCATCATAAATATAGATGCACCTATTGCGTTGGCAAGTACCATCACATTTGCACGAAGTTATTACGAGATCATTTCCGGCACAGGCGTAGGATACCTTGATTCCGGCACAGGCATTATTTTTTTCATGTTGATTGGGCGCTGGTTCCAGGCAAAAACGTATGATGCAATCGCTTTTGACAGGCAATACCGTTCTTATTTTCCACTGGGAGTAACTGTATTGCGGGAACACAAGGAAGAAAACATCCCCGTTACCAGGTTAATGAAAGGAGAAACCATTATTGTTCGAAATGAAGAAATGATTCCTGCCGACGCGGTGTTGCTGGAAGGGAACGCCAATATTGACTACAGTTTTGTGAGTGGTGAAAACATACCGGTACCTAAAAAAACAGGGGAACTGCTGTATGCAGGGGGAAAACAACAAGGTGCAGCCTTAAAACTGAAAGTAGTTAAACAACCCTCTCAAAGCTACATTACCCAACTTTGGAACAACGACGTTTTCGGCAATGCCAAACATACCAAAGATTCCTTCATACATCCATGGAGCCGGTATTTTACTGTAGTGTTATTTTCCATCGCCCTTGTGGCGGGCGTGTACTGGTATATTAATGATGCCTCCAAACTTTGGACTGTGGTGACCGCTGTACTGATAGTTGCCTGTCCCTGCTCCCTGTTATTATCCGCGACTTTTACTTTTGGCAACATGGTGCGCATTTTTGGAAAAAATAAATTGTATCTGAAAAATGCATCGGTGATAGAATCCATGGCGGGCATAAACCACGTAGTACTCGACAAGACCGGTACGCTCACAGAATCCGGAAAGGCGGAAGTGAGCTTCAGCGGTAAGGCACTTTCTCCCTGGGAACAAAGCCTGGTAAGGACTGCCGCTTCCCAATCCTCGCATACTTTAAGCCATTCACTTTCAGGTTACCTGCAATCAAACGGGCAGGAAGACCTTCATCAGGTCGAGGATTTTAGGGAAATTCCCGGCAGTGGCCTGCAAGCTATGATGGATAACACTGCTGTGCAATTAGGATCCGCATCTTTTGTGGCCGGTGGACCAGGCAACAAGTCCATGAACAGTTCATGCGTATATGTAAGGATCAACAATATTTACAAAGGCTTTTACAAGATTTCCAATACCTACCGCAAGGGAATGGCAGGATCAATTGATCAACTTACCCAACAAGGCTACAAACTTCATCTCCTTAGTGGCGACAATGATGCAGAAAAAACCAACCTGCGTAATTTGCTCGGCAACGAGGAACCCCTGCATTTTAATGTGTCACCCCAGGATAAACTGGATTATATCAAGGCCCTGCAATCCAAAGATAGCCGGGTGTTGATGGTCGGCGACGGGCTGAACGATGCGGGAGCACTTATGCAGGCCAATTGCGGTATTGCGGTGAGTGATGATGCTGGCCGTTTCTCGCCTGCCTGTGACGCCATCATTGACGGAAATTCACTGTTTAACTTATCCAATTTTCTTTCATATGCACGGGCTGGCAAAAAAATCGTACTGGCAAGCTTTATTTTATCGATGCTGTATAATGTAACAGGGATATCCTTTGCAGTACAGGCCAAACTCTCGCCACTGGTTGCGGCAATCCTTATGCCTGCGAGCAGTATCAGCATTGTGATCTTTGTAAGTATTCTTACTTCATGGGTTGCCCGCCGAAAAGGCCTTTAGACCGTTTATGATGAAAATCATGCAGCGTTTTGATACGCGTCATTGCTAAGGTTTGATGCCGTGGGTATTTTTACACCCTAAATCACCCACATTGAGCGCACTATTTATCCTTATCGGAATCAGCATGATGGTTGCCGGCAGTTTCCTAGCCGCATTTATCTGGAGTGTTGGCAATGGCCAGTACGATGATGATTATACCCCTTCCATCCGGATGCTTTTTGACAACCCTCCAAAAGAGCAATCACCCCAAACAAACAAATAATCAAAAAAATTCTTTAGAAAGATGCAGGTAGAAAAATTTTATTACGACAACCGAACGGTTAAGAATTTTGCTTACGCCACCATTTTTTGGGGCGTTATTGGAATGTTGGCGGGTCTTTTTGCCGCTTTGCAACTCGTATTTCCACAATTAAATATACAGGAGTATGGCTCATTTGGCCGCGTGAGACCAGTGCACACCAACGCAGTCATTTTTGCATTTGTGGGAAACGGCATTTTTATGGGCGTTTATTATTCGCTCCAGCGGCTTTTAAAAGCCAGGATGTACAGTGATATCCTGAGTAAGATACATTTCTGGATGTGGCAACTGATCATAGTTGCTGCCGCCGTTTCACTTACGCTTGGTTATACTACCGGTAAGGAATATGCGGAACTGGAGTGGCCAATAGATATTGCCATTACTTTGATCTGGGTGGTGTTTGGCTGGAATATGTTCGGTACCATTATGAAACGCAGGGAAAAACACCTGTATGTCGCTATCTGGTTTTACATCGCCACCCTTATTACGGTGGCTGTGCTGCATATCGTAAACTCTTTTGAGCTGCCATTCAGTTTTATGAAGAGCTATAGCTGGTATGCGGGGGTGCAGGATGCATTGGTGCAATGGTGGTATGGTCATAACGCCGTTGCCTTCTTCCTTACCACTCCCTACCTGGGCCTGATGTATTACTTTTTACCAAAAGCGGCTAACCGCCCGGTTTATTCTTACAGGCTTTCCATCATCCACTTCTGGTCCCTCATTTTTTTATACATCTGGGCAGGGCCACATCATTTGTTATACACCGCACTTCCCAACTGGGCACAGTCATTAGGCGTGGTCTTTTCACTCATGCTCATTTTTCCAAGCTGGGGAGGCATGATCAATGGCTTACTTACACTGCGGGGCGCGTGGGACAGGGTAAGAGATGACGTTATTTTAAAGTTTATGGTGGTGGCGGTGACTGCATATGGTATGGCCACATTTGAAGGTCCGATGTTGTCACTTAAATCTGTGAGCGCAATATCTCATTACACTGACTGGATCGTTGCTCACGTGCATGTAGGTGCATTGGGCTGGAATGGTATGCTTACGTTTGGTATCATTTACTGGCTGATCCCTAAAATTTTCAGTACGAATCTTTATTCGAAAAAATTAGCCAACAACCACTTCTGGTTAGGCACGCTCGGTATTATTTTTTACGCAGTACCGATGTACTGGGCTGGCTTCACACAAAGCAGCATGTGGAAAGAGTTCACAGAAAGCGGCCAGTTGAAATATGCTTTCCTGGAAACAGTTACCTACATGAAACCTTTCTATGCCATGCGGTCGCTGGGTGGCGCCCTGTACATTGTCGGTGTACTACTGATGGTTTATAATATTTATAAAACGGCAAAGGCCGGGAAACTTGTTGCTGATGAGGCAGCGGAAGCAGCGCCACTTGCAAAAAGTGAAGCAATGCACAAAGGAGAACACTGGCACCGGTGGGTGGAGCGCAAACCTGTGCAACTGATGGTGCTCAGCCTTATCGTGGTATTGATTGGTGGTGCTTTTGAGATCATCCCCACTTTCCTGATCAAATCAAATGTTCCTACCATAAGCAGTGTAAAACCTTACACCCCGCTGGAATTGCAGGGCCGCGACCTCTATGTGAGAGAAGGCTGTTACACCTGCCACTCGCAAATGATCCGGCCGTTTCGGGATGAAACCGAACGGTATGGTGAATATTCCAAAGCGGGCGAATTTGTCTATGACCATCCCTTCCAATGGGGAAGCAAGCGCACCGGGCCTGACCTTGCACGAGAAGGAACCGGCAACCTGAAAAAATCTGATGGCTGGCATTTCCGGCACTTCCGGGAACCTTCTTCCATGAGTGAAGGATCAGTGATGCCTTCTTATGCTTTCATGTTAGATAAAGAACTGGATACGGCTATTACTCCTGCCAAAATAAATGCCATGCGCACGCTGGGAGTGCCCTACCCGGATGGTTTTGAAAAAGAGGCCAATAAAAACCTGATGGAGCAGGCCAATAAAATTGTAAATAACCTGGCAGCCGATAGTATCAGGATCTCTCCCAACAAAGAGGTGATCGCTTTAATTGCCTATATGCAGAGGCTGGGCGCCGATATAAACAAATCTAAAAACTAGTAAGCATGTTCAAATTCATAAAACAATACGCGGAAACAATGGATCATGTGGCGGTTTACCCCGTGATTTCATTGCTGATATTTTTCATCTTTTTTGTTGTACTCCTTGTGTATGTGAAAAAGATGGATAAACAGTCCGTGCAGGTACTATCCAATATTCCGCTGGAAGGCGCTGAAGAAAACAACAACCAACCATCCTAAACATCATTTTTATGCGATTTGTAAAGACCCTGCTCATTCCATTTTTTTTACTGCTCGTACCTTTTACAATTAGGGCCCAGAATACCAGCCCTGCCGTAAAAGAAGCATCAACAACCAATATGCTTGCGATCTTAATGATCATCATAGCACTGGTACTGGCTTTTGTGATCTACGCACTCGGGCAGGTACTGGTAACACTCATACGCCAGGTGATGGAGAAAAAAAAGCAGAGCAGTCCCGTAATCCCGGGGATATTTTTCCTGGTGTTCTTGATGGCCGGCTTTCCCGGCCTGGCGCAGGAAATAAGTGCTGATCCGCTCGTAAAGGTTTTGCCAAACTACGGAGGATTAAGTGGAAGTGCTTTCTGGACACTGGTATCAGCTGTTATGATAGAAGTGGTAGCAATTCTGTTTATGATGTTTTTCATCAACAGGATCCGGGAGGAATTAATGCCCGCAAAGGCCCCTGCAAAATCCTTTGACTTCAAAGCATGGTGGAAACGGGTGGATAAAAAATTGTTTACAAAAGCGGTGCCCGTTGAAAAAGAAGCAGACATCATGATGGATCATGAGTATGATGGCATCAGGGAACTGGACAATTCGCTCCCACCCTGGTGGAAATACGGGTTTATCATTACGATAGGGATCTCAGTACTGTATATGCTTCATTTTCATGTATTGGGCTCCGGTAAGAACCCAACAGAAGAATACGCGGCGGAACTCCAATATGCCAAACTGAAGCTGCAAGCCTATGAGGCAAAAAATAAAGACAAAGTGGATGAGAATAATATCCAGTTGGCGGATGCAGGTGGAATAGCAGATGGTAAAGACATCTTCCAGCAGATGTGTTGGGCATGCCATGGTAAATTGGGAGAAGGTGGTGCGGGCCCAAATTTAGCAGATGAGTACTGGTTGCACAAAGGTTCGCTGACTGATATCTATAAATCAATAAAGATGGGTTATCCCGATAAAGGTATGCAAGCCTGGGAAAAACAGTATTCACCTAAGCAGATCGCCCATCTTGCAGGCTATATCAAGTCATTGCAAGGAACAAATCCATCAAATGCAAAAGCCGCACAGGGTGAATTGTACACCCAAACAGCCGGAGCAACCGATTCTACAAACGAAAAAACAAAAGCTGCAACTGTAAAAAATTAAAATACTGAAACAGGAATTAATTAATGACCGACACTGATACCATAGTGACTCAACAAGAGATCTTTAGGGATTCGATTGCTACCATAACAAAGGAAGGCAAGCGAAATTTTATCCACCCTAAACAACCAAAGGGACGCCTGTATAACCTGCGCACCTGGTTTAGTATTTTCTACCTGGTAGTTTTTTTTACCCTGCCTTTTATAAAAGTTCATGGAGAACCGTTGCTGATGTTCAATTTCATCGAACGAAAGTTTATCTTATTCGGCATGATATTCTGGCCACAGGATTTTTTCATTTTCGGAATAGGCATGCTCACCTTCATTGTTTTTGTCATCTTATTTACCGTTGTGTTTGGTCGCGTATTCTGTGGATGGGCCTGCCCGCAGACCATCTTCATGGAAATGGTTTTTCGTAAAATTGAATACCTGATAGATGGAGATGCTACACAACAAAAACTGCTGAAGAAAATGGAATGGAACGCTGAAAAGCTCGGCAAACGTTCTTTAAAATTTGTCATCTTTTTTACCCTTTCTTTCCTGATCGCTAATTTTTTCCTGGCCTACCTGATCGGGATGGAACAGTTGCTCAATTATGTGCAAAATCCCGGGCAGAATACGGGCACGCTGGTATCGCTGTTTATTTTCACCGTTGTATTTTTCTTCGTGTACTGGTGGTTCAGGGAGCAGGCTTGTATAGTGGTTTGTCCTTACGGCCGCCTGCAGGGGGTGCTGCTGGATAAAAACTCTATCGTGGTAGGCTATGACTACCAGCGTGGCGAACCACGTGGCAAACTGGGCAGGCAGGATAATCCAAAAACAAAGGATGACCATAACTGCAAATGCAGGGATTGCAAAGGCGACGGTGGCTGTAATGATGTGGTGAAAAAGCTGGAGGCGATTCAGCCAGTGGAACTAAAGGGGGACTGCATTGATTGTTTCGCGTGTGTGCGGGTGTGCCCGACCGGTATCGACATCCGGAATGGCACCCAGCTGGAATGTATCAATTGCACCGCATGTATGGATGCATGTGATGCCATCATGACCAGCATTGACAAACCTGTGGGGCTTGTGCGTTATGCCTCGGAAAACAGTATTGAAAATAGCGTAAAGCTAAAATTCACACGCCGCATCAAATCTTATACCGCCGTGTTATCCCTGCTGATAGCCCTCCTTGTCTTTTTGCTGGTGAGCAGGAATGACCTGGATGCTACCTTGATGCGCACAGCCGGTATGACTTATACAGCTATGCCGGATGGCCGTATAAGCAACCTGTACAACCTTAAACTAGCAAATAAAACCCACAGCGATATACCGGTCACCTTAAAGCTGGAAAACATCCCCGGGGAGATCAGCCTTATCAACAAGGAAAAACGCATGGTAAAAAAAGAAGCTTACACACATATACAATTTTTTGTGAAACTAAAAAGAGAGGATGTGAAGGGCTGGAAAACACCGCTGGAGATCGGGTTGTATGACTCTACCAAAAAAATAAAAACGATCTCGGCAAAATTCATTGGCCCGGAACAATATAATTAACGCCGTAAATCAAGAAAAAATGAATTGGGGAACAAAAATAATGATCGTATTCGGGCTTTTTGTATCTGGCATGTTATATATGGTTTATAAAGCAGGTAGCCACAATATAGACCTGGTAACGACTGATTACTATGAGCAGGAATTAAAATACCAGCAAACCATTGATGCAGTGGAACGTACGAACACGCTATCGGCGCAGGTAGTTTGCAAAATGAACGGCAATGTGATTGATATCCTGTTTCCCGCCGAAATGAAAGGGAACGGGCTAATCGCAGATGTTTGGCTTTATTGTATTACCAATAAGGACAGGGATCTCAAAAAACAATTCAGCACCAGCGAGGGAAAAATAAGTATGCCATTTTTACCTGCAAACAAAGGTCAGCATGAAGTGAAAGTCAGCTGGGAATTTAACGGGCAAACCTATTATCATAAACAAAAAATCACATTATAATGTTAGCATTGCTGGTAACAGCTTTTATCATGGGCGGCGTGGGGAGCCTTCACTGCGTAGGCATGTGCGGGCCACTGGCACTTTCCCTACCCGTGGTGGGAAATAGCTACCTGGCCAAATTCAGATCGTCGCTGTTATACAACATTGGCCGGATGATCACTTATGCTGCACTGGGAGCCCTGTTTGGTTTAGCGGGCCTTTCGTTTTCTTTGATGGGATTTCAGCAGGGACTCTCATTAACACTGGGCATTGTTATCATTTGCGTGGTATTGCTCCCAAAGCAGGCCTGGATCATTGACACTCACCATATCACGCAGAAAACGTTTGCAAAATTGCGCGGGGCACTAGCCGGTTTATTCAGGAGAAGAAATTACCAGTCTGTATTTTTTATCGGCCTGCTGAACGGGCTCCTACCCTGCGGCCTGGTTTACATGGCACTTGCCGGTGCGGTGGCTACGGCCTCTGTCGTTAACAGTAGTTTATTCATGGCAGCTTTTGGCCTGGGTACCCTGCCACTGATGTGGAGCATTAGTTTTTTTGGCAGTTTTATTAACATTAGAACCCGCATCACAGTTCGCAGAGCATATCCATACTTCATGGTAGGTATCGCATGCCTGCTCATCATCAGGGGCATTGGAATAGATATCCCTTTTATTAACGCAACAATACATTCGCAGGAACCCAATGTGGGAATGAATAACGATATCAACTGTTATAATGAAAAATAAAACGAAGAATGAAGTTTAGGAATAAAGGCAATAAATTTTTTGATATTTCAAAAATGGCAAGTATAAAAATTTCAGGACTTGATCAATTCATGCACGAAAACCTTATGTGGGAACGAGCCCTTAATTTTTATAAACAGGAGAACTCATACCTTAAGACCAGGCTTTCCCAGGTTGTGGACAATAACACTGATAAGGATTTCGTGGAGCAGGCAGAACATTTTCAAAACATTTTCCTTTTCAAGGATGAGTATATAAAAGAGTTGAGCCAGGACATCCGGATGCAACTTGAACTTATAAAAAAAGCAGTTCCGGGCAACGCCCTGCACACGAATGCAATGAACAGGATGCAGGATAAGCTAAGAGCAGAAATGGAAAAATTTGAAAGAGATTTCTCTATGCAAAAAAATGAATTTAATAAAAAACTTGTTTCTTACATACTGACGATCAATTAAGGATCACGGATAGTTTTTTCTCATTCAGGATCGAAATCCTGCTACCATTGATCTCGATCAGCTTTTCTGATTTAAAATCACTCAAGGTCCTGATCAATGATTCTGTGGCCGTACCAGCCAGGTTGGCGAGGTCTTCCCTTGATAACTGGATACTAAAGACATCGTCGCCCGTTTTCTTATATTTATTTAGCAAAGTGATGAGCGCATTGGCTACCCGTTTGCGCAGGGAATTGTAAGCAATGTCCAGCAATTGCTGCTCCTTTTCCGCGATATGCCTGGCCATAAACCCAATGATCTTTTTTGTTGCATCTTTATTATGATAAAGGATCTTATCAAAAGCTTCAATAGGAATTTCGGAAATTACACAATCATCGATCGCTTCGGCCGTTTCTTTATAGGTGCCTCCCTCCAACAGCGCGGTGTAACCGATAAAGTCACCATCGGTATACAACCCGATGGTGAGGCCCTTTCCATCTTCATTACTAATAAATGTCTTCACCTTTCCCTGCTTCAGGAAAAATAATTTTTGCGGGTGATTGCCCCTGCTGTAGATAATCTGCTTTTTTTTATAAAAATTCTCAGGGCGGTCGCTAGTGGCATTTTCCAGGGCATTGCTGCCTTCAAATTCTTCCAGCATCTCGCGGAGTCCGTCCGCGTCCGGGCTGTAGTTTTTTTGCAACAACCCCACCTTTCTCATCCGGCTGTCGATAGCGTTCAGCAGGTCAATATCGGTAAAAGGTTTTGTGATATAATCATCTGCACCCATTTCCATCCCGCGCCGGAAATCGCTTCTTTCTGACTTTGCTGTAAGAAAAATAAAAGGGACAGCAGCCAGTTCGGGATTCTTGTTGATAAGGTGTAGCACGCCGTAACCGTCCAGGATAGGCATCATAATATCGCAAATGATCAGGTCGGGCCTGCCCTGCAAAGCTTTCTCAACCCCTATTTTCCCATTTTCGGCAGTTGTAACCTTATAGTTGGCTAACTCCAGTATTTCGGCCGTGTTTTCCCGTATTTCGTTATTATCTTCTATCAGCAGGATATGTTGTTTCATGTAATGTGCTTAATGTTTTAGCAAGGTAAAAATAATCGTGAAATTAGTTCCTTTTTCCAATTCGCTTTTCCAGGTAATTTCACCATTCAGTAATTCTACATATTTCGCAACAATGTGCAGACCCAGCCCTGTACCTTGTATATTCGTCACATTGCCTGCCCGGAAAAAACGCTCAAATAAATGCACCTGGTCATCTTCAGCAATGCCTATCCCGTTATCTGCAATGCTAATGCTGAAACGGCCGTCCTCATTTTTGGTTTCCACCCTAATCAAACCTTCTGCATGGGAGAACTTGATCGCATTGCTAAGCAGGTTAAAAAGAATATTCCTGAGCAGCGACTCATCAAGGACCAAATCTTCCTCACCGGTATGTGTGTACGAAATTTTTTGCCCCTGCTTAACCTGCACCTGCATTTCCGTGCAAAGCTGGCTTACAAATTCCTTCACATTAAAAGGCGTATACCGCACTTCGATCTTTCCATCCTCTATTTTACCAATCGATAAAAACTCGTTTAAGATCCCGGTCAGGTTTATCACCGAAGCCTTAATACGGTTAATGTGTTTATCTCTTTTTTCCTGCTCTTCGCTTTGGGTATATTTTGCCAGCAGCGAAGCGGAAGAAAGGATGGTGCTCAAAGGCGTACGAAATTCATGCGAAGCCATTGATACAAAACGGCTTTTCAGGTCACCCAGTTCTTTTTCCTTATCAAGGGCCTTGGTGAGTTCGTCGCGGGAACCTTCTATCAATTCCATGGCCTCCTGCAACTGGCTGGTGCGAAGTTGCACCTTGCCTTCCAGTTCATTATTCAGTTCCTCGATCTGCTGGTTGTTTGCCTCCAGTTGTTCTTTATGAACCAGGACAGCAGTTTCATTTTCCTTTCTTAAAGTGATGTCGATTACAAAGGCGATCACAAACATCCCCTCAACGGTATTATAATTGCTAAGACTGACCTCCACAGGAAATTCGGACCCGTCCTTCTTTAAACCAAACAAGTCCCGACCCACACCCATCGAACGGGGCCCGGGATGTTTACTGTAATTGTCCCGGTGTTTGTGGTGTACTTGATCATACCTCCGAGGTATCAATACCTCTATTGTTTTGCCTTCCAGTTCCCCCGGCTGAATATAACCGAACTGGGCCAGCAGGTATTTATTTACGATCACGATTTCGCCTGTGGCATTCGTAACCACTATCCCCATAGATGCATGTTCAAACAGCGCCTGAAACTTTTCCTGTTCTTTTTTTAATTCACTATTCATTGTGCCAGCTATCGTTTTTTTTGTAAAAATAGCCATTTGAGGTACCGGTGTGCAAAATAATATAATACATAAGGCTTGAAATGCAAGCGGGATGCACCCCTTGCCTTTTTATTAATCACATTTTTTACACAATGGACCATATCGGAAATCAACGTTACCTTTAATTAGTATTTTTACTTACCTAAAGTGTAATTTCCGCATGTATAAGAAGTTATTGTTATGTGCCAGCATTCTGATTAGTTTACTCTCCTTTTATGTAAATCCATCCCGAGCCCAGGCAAGTTTTAATTTAAAATTCAAGCGTTCGGCTCTGTATGCAGGTATAGAAGTCGGTTCGAAAGGTGTAAAACTCAGCGTACTGGAAATTGGTAGAAACGCACAGAATACCGGCACTTTTAATGTGTTGAAAGATTCTTCTGTGAACACAGACTTCATCACGTTTTCAGCCTCCACCTTTTCCGCGACCGCAAAAGCAATTACGGGGCTTTACCAGGTGGCAAGACTTCAATACAAGATCCTTCCCGAAAACATTTATACAGTGGTGAGCAGCGGCGTAAAGGTGCAGGCGGAAAAAGAAAATAAGATGTCCTGGGTTAAAAACCTTTCAGATTCCTTTCGGAAAAACATCACCGAACCACAGAGAACGGTGGATGTTGTAGATGTGATCGATGAGGCGCGTCTTTCTCACATGGGTATTGTTCCCGAGGCCAAACGTTATTCCACATTCCTGATAGATATCGGCAGTGGCAATACAAAAGGCGGCTATTTCCCCAACGGCAATACGCGGGATATGAAACTTTTCCAACTCACATGGGGAACCAAAAGCATAGCAAACGGCACAGAGAAACGAATGGAAGAAGACCGGACCCTCGCTAATTACCAAAAGCAATTGTTCCGTGTACTCGAGGGATCTGCCAACCAGGAAATCACTTACGCGGTGAATGTAAGTGGCGCTTACAACATGAGCGACAACATTGCTTTCAGCGGGGGCATTGCATGGGCAGTGGCTACCCTTTTATTTCCTGAACTACATGAAAATGCGGTAGTGCCGGTAACTTATGATGAAGTGCTAAAATTCAGCCAGCTTATATACAGCCATTATAAAGGATACACGCCGGCCGCCTTAGTAACTAAAATAACGGATAGGTCTATTGACAAAATATCCATTGCAGAAGAGATCAAAACGGTTCAAAAAGTCTTTGATCAGCGCGCTTTGATGGCTGGCACCGGGCTTTTGTTAAAGATCATGCGGCAATTTGAAGGGGTATATGAACGCAAGCAATTTTTCCTTGTAAAAAGCGGCCAGGTGGGCTGGATATCCGCATATGTGGATCAACACAGTGTAAAACAGTAGTTTCAAACGGCTCCATAAGAATGAAAGAAACCAGAATATCACTCTTACTCCTGCTTTCCATGTCCCTGCTGCTACTCGCATTTGTGATATTATTTATCTGGGGTTTTATTTACTACCGGAAAGCAGTAAACGCCGTTCCTGCGGCCGCAGTGGTGCTGGTAAATGACTCCGCAGGTATCGTAGACAAAACAAGGGATTCCATGCAAAGGGTATTTACCGCCACCATTAATAAAATAAACGCAGCGCTGGACTCTACCCGCCTAAATACCGATTCTGTGCAGGTGAATATGGACGCCCGGCTTAAAGAATTTTATACCTTAAAAACAGAGATCGACCGGTTGTACGACACCCGCCTTACCCCGGACCAGGTGATACTGGCAAGGGAAAAACTCGGGAACCTGCAGAAACGGCTGGAGGATTGGAGAACTAAATATGCAGAAGTGGCGGAAGAAAACAAACGCCTGAGCAGGTTGCTGGTTCAAATGAGCCAAACTGTAAAGACCGCTGACCGGGCCAGTATTAACCGGCCTGCAGCAGATCCAGGCAGGGTACTCCCCCAACAAGTGAACAATGCTACCAACCTGCAACAGCTATCCGTAACGGACCTGCAGCTAAAAGCCCTCACAGAAGACAGGAGCCAGGAAACCTACCAGGCGCTGCAAACCGGGCAGTTCCAGGGTTCATTTATTATTAAGGCAAACGGCACTTCTGTTTTGTATGATGAAATATTTGTCGTTTTACAGCAGCCGGATGGGCGTGTGTTGACTCAATCTGCATGGGACAGCGGAAGTTTTGAAACGCGGGACGGACGAAAGATCTACTCTTACAAATTGCGGTTCGATTACCAGCAGGGTGAAAACAAGCGACTGAATTTTTCAATAGAAGCAGACCAATACCAAAAGGGCACTTATACAATGCAGGTTTATCACAAAGGTATTTTACTAGCCCGAACTACTAAAAGCCTGTCCTAGCACATGCAGTTTTTCATTCACTATTTCCTTCATTTTGGGTTACCCCTTTTTATTGCTTTCCTATTTTACAGGCCGAAGATCTGGCGGGCATATGGAATTTTACTGCTCACCATGCTGGTAGACCTGGATCACCTGCTGGCAAACCCGGTATTCGACGCGGGCAGGTGCTCCATTGGTTTTCATCCGCTCCACAGCCACGTGGCAATTGCTGTGTACCTTGCGTTGTTAGTTTTCCCCCGCACCCGGCTTGTGGCAATTGGCCTCGTTTTGCACATGATCACTGATGCAACAGACTGTATGTGGTGAGCGGATTATTAAAAGCCGGTTTGCAGGAAATCACAACGGTGTGGTTCAACCCTCAGGCAAATTGGGCAAAAGTTTTTCGTTTGCAATTTATATCCCTTCCTGATGGCAGAACTCACAGGTTCGCCAGCATATCTGCAGTCATTCTTTTAAGGTCGTACTCGGGCTCCCAACCCCAGTCTTCCACTGCCACGGTATCGTCTATACTCCGCGGCCAGCTGTTGGCGATAGCCTGCCTGTAGTCGGGTTTGTACATGATTGCAAAATCGGGAATATGTTGTTTTATCTCTGATGCAATGTCCCGGGGCGAAAAGCTCATACCCGAAATGTTGTAAGAAGTGCGGATGCTGATTTTTTCTGCCGGCGCTTCCATCAGTTCTATCGTTGCCCTGATAGCATCCGGCATGTACATCATTGGCAGGTAGGTGTCTTCCTGCAGGAAACACTCGTACTTTTTATCCTCTTTCGCCTCGATATAAATTTCAACCGCATAATCTGTGGTACCGCCACCAGGAGCAGATTTGTAACTGATCAGGCCGGGGTACCGCAGGCTGCGCACATCCACTCCATACTTATTAAAATAATAATTACACCAGAACTCCCCGGCGTATTTGGAAATACCATAAACTGTGGTAGGCTCGATAATTGTTTTTTGAGGGCAATCGTCTTTGGGGGATGTGGGACCAAACACGGCTATGGAAGAGGGCCAGTAAATCTTGGTAAGTTTTTCTTCTTTGGCAATATCCAATACATTCAACAGGCTCTGCATGTTGAGATGCCAGGCAAGGGCCGGATTTTTTTCACCCGTGGCCGAAAGGATAGCAGCCAACAAATAAATCTGAGAGATCCCTTGCCGTATGACCTGTACATGCAGCATTTCCTTGTTCATCACGTCAAGGGAAACATAAGGACCTGTTCCATGCAGCAAGGGGTTTTCTTCCCGAAGATCAGAAGCTACAACACTTGCGTTCCCATATATTTTCCTTAATGCTAAAGTCAGTTCTACTCCTATCTGGCCGGAAGCTCCTATCACCAATATTTTTTCTTTTTGCATACCTGTTTTTTGATCGGTTGAAAAAACGACCTCAAAAGTACAAAGCTATTTCTAAACAGTTTCAGAATTAGTAAATACCAGATATGTGGGATTGCAAAATTTGAGAACAGCTGCTTTCACTTGAAATATTATTCTGTTATGTTCGTCTCCACGATTTTGGATTTTGTGTTCCGCGTGTATAAACCGGCCAGAACCAGCCCTACACCGCCGGCTGTATACCAGCTTAAAGGTTCGTTCAAAAGGACAGCCGAAATAAGAAAACCGAATATCGGGCAAAGAAATAACCAGTAGGACGCTTTTGCCGCGTTTACCCTTAACAGGTAGAGCCAGCATTGCACTGCACCGATGGATACCGGCAAGATGAGCCAAAAAGTACCGGACCAGAAGTGAAAATCAAAATGATTCTTTTCCTTTTCAAAACTGAAGAAGAGGAATGGCAGCAGGAATAAGCCTCCCAGCAGGGTTTGCCAGCCATTGATGGTGATCAGGTGAAGCCCGTTCCAGTTGGTTTTGGAAAAATAAATTGCACCAGCGGAATAGGCTATCATACTTGCCAGGATAATAAAAATACCATCAAGGCTTGCATAACTGGTTTTTAGTAAGGGATACGCAGCAAGCATCACTCCCGCCAGGCATAAAAGTAGGCTCACTACTGTTTTGGAACCGATAGGTTGTTTTAGTACAAATGCAGCCATGAGGCTTATCATCACAGGGTTCATACCTACAGCAAGTGTACCGAGGCCTGCAGAGATCTTCTGCATACCGATCACATACAATCCAAGGTATATGCTGATATTAAGCAGCCCGTAGATCATTAGAAACCGCCACTCGTTTTGGCGGGGCAGCCTGCATTTTTTAATAGTATGGGCAAAGACCAACAGTATAATCCCTGCAATAAAGAAGCGGGTAACGGCAATCACAAAAGGTTGTGCGGATTGCAATGCTATTTTGGTGGCCGCGGATGCAGACGCCCAAAGCACCGCAAAGATCAATCCTATCCCTGCCAGTTTCCAGTGCATCAGCGTATGATTGTTTGGCAGGCTGAAAAATCATCGTTGAACGTAACAAAACGTGCAGGATATCCCACTTCAATCTTTCCTATTTGCTTTTCCAGGCCTATTGCCCGGGCCACGTTTACCGTAGCCATTTGGATAGCCGCCGGCAAAGATAATCCTACAAACTTCATGGCATTCCGGACCGCTTCCTGCATCGAAATAGCGGCACCTGCAAGGTTTCCTTCGGCATTCCTGTAGAACTCACCCTGCAGCCGTGCATCCAGCAAATCTGATTGAAATGTCTTTACTTTCCGGCCCAGGAAAGCCGCATCACTGATCAGAAATAATTTCTCTTTTTTTATTCGCGTGGCTATCCTTGCAGCAGCATAATGACAATGTGCTCCATCCAGTATGATCGGCGCATACACGTTTTCGTTATCAAAAATGGCTCCTACCATCCCGGGTTCCCTGTGCCCCATCTGCGTCATAGCATTATAAAGATGGGTCACCAACTTGATGCCCTTTCTAAAATAATATTGCGCCTGCTCATAGTTCATCATCGAATGACCCGCAGATAAAACAATTTCATTCTTCCGCAACAGTTCAATCTGCTCATCGGTAAACAACTCCGGTGCAATTGTCATCACGCGGATGATACCCTTTCCGTACCGGATGATTTCCTCCAGTTCTTCCGTGGCGGGCGGTCTGATAACGGTGAGACTATGTGCGCCTCTCTTTGCAGGATGGATGAAGGGGCCTTCGAGGTGCATACCCATCACCCCTTTTCCCGGGAAATGCTCCATGAAACTGCGGACAGATTCAATGGCTTCCAATATCTTTTCTTTGGGAGATGAGATAAGACAGGGCAACACCTGCGTGACTCCATATTTTGCGCTGCTATCGCAAATGTCATGTAAGGTTGCTGCGGTGGGTACATCTGAAAAATAAAGTGACTCACCTCCATTGATCTGGATGTCGATCAATCCCGGTGCGATGTTCCCTCCGCCAAGATCGATAACCTCCGCTCCAGGAGGCGTTTTCCCAGCCAGGGATATGATTTCTCCATTCTCCACTAAAATTACCTGGTGCTCCAGTACCTGGTCCCCGGAAAATACCCGGCAGTTTATGAACGCAGTTTGCATGAGCAAACCTATTCAATTCATTTGTTTTTGAAAAAAAACTTCCGGTGATGTGTCTATTGGTCACTATGTGTGGTTCCGAAACACAAAATGGATTCTCCCATATAATTGCAGCTTCCTATAATATGGGTGGCAAAGGAGCGTGAAGGGCAGGTGATTCTGGATAAGAGTTTAACCCTTTGGTCTGGCAACAGTTATAATAAAAGCAGGGCCGAAGCCCTACTTGAACGCTAAAAAAACAAACGAAAAATTAAGATGCTATCCTGTAAACAAATTCTTCGATAATGACATTGGTAACCCCTGTTGCTTTTTTCACTTTCATTTTAGTTGATAATAGCCACTTTTTTGAAACTTAAAAGGTATGGGAATGGCTCTCTCAAAATTGGCAATCGCTTCTATGAAAGCTTTTGTGATCATTGGCTCATAAAAAAAATCCACTTTTTTCAAAGTGGATTTAGCGGCAGGAAGTGCAATTGTGGAGCCGACCGGATTCGAACCGGTGTCCAAACAAATTCGCCGTAAGCTTTCTACATGTTTATTTATGTATTAATTGTCGGGAAACAGCCGGAACATAACAAACCAACGGTCTCCTTAGAAGGATGGTCTTAAGCAGTGGTCACTTCATTCCACTACAGCATCCTGTTGTTTTTTTGAGTCGGCGGCGGCACCTGGAAACAGGAAATCCTGTGCGGCGGCCCTAATGACTACCTGATCAATGATTAGGCAGCCATGGCATACTGAGTATTGCCATTTAAAGTTTTCGTATTCAGATTTAACTGCTAATTACGCAACGCAGTACATGCTTACACCTACAAAGATCTTTGCTGTCAAAACCAAAACGGCCCCGTGTAAAGGTTCAATGTCAGAACCAGACAGTGTGCAAACTTACGGAAAGTATTTTAGGAGGAAATGTAGGGAGTCGTTAAAATGTGTTGATACCGGCATTTGTATTCCATGGGATCATCGTTGTGTCACAATCCTTTCATCGGTGTACCGGGTGGCAGCATTGCAGGCATGCCCCAATCACTGTTTTTTGCGAACCCCTTTCGGCGGCTTAACGCCCCGGGAGTGGTAAATTGCTGTTTCAATAAACAGGTTTTTCATCAACTCCCGTCTTGGCTCAAAGCCGCCGACAGTGTTTCACACACTTGTACCGCATATCTTTGCGCATCACTACAGACCATCATCAATGACAGCCGAAGCTTTTTACCGGGAAAGGGACACCCTGCTACAGGAAGAACAAAAAAACTTACGTCAGAAAAAATCGGTTTTTGCCTGGCTGCGGCTGGGCTGCATCCTCGCGCTGATTGCGGCATTTTATTTTCTGATCCCGGGGGGATGGACTGTCACCATACCCGTGGTTATCTTGTTGCTGTTTATCTTTGTCCAACTCATATACCGGGACCTGGAGAATAAAACTGCAATTGCTCATAACAAGGAGTTATTGGAAATTAACAAGGCAGAGCTACTGGCACTACAAGGAAAATACTATCATTTTCAGGATGGCGCCCAGCATATTCCCAAAGAGCATTATTATGCAAACGATATGGATGTATTTGGACATGCTTCGCTTTTTCAATACCTGAACAGAACTGTGTCCGAAATGGGATCTTTTGAATTAGCCGCCTGGTTGCTTGCACCAGCTTCGCCCATCGACATTGAGGAGCGGCAGCAAGCCGTGAAAGAGTTAGCCAAAAAAAATGAGTGGATCCAGAACCTGCAGGCCTATGGGAAGGAAAACCCTGTGCGGCTCAGCACAAAAAAAAGGTTGAAAGAATGGCTCCATGAGCCAATGGATTTCAGCAGGTTTACACATTGGAAATGGCTAAGGTTTCTATTGCCACTGATTTCAGTATTGGTCACCATAGCAACCATCTTTAGTTATCTGCCTATGAATGTGTTTTATATAACCATGCTGCTCATGGCACTGGTAGCTTTTAACCTGGAAAAGAAAATAAACCTCTTGCACAACAAACTCAGCAAGATGGTAGATGAACTGGACACGCTCTCCTTGAGCATTGCCAGCATCGAAAAAGAACCATTCCAGTCCGCTTTACTCCAACGCCTGCAACAGGATTACAAACATGAAAAAAGTGCGGCATCAAAAAAAATAAGCCAGTTAAAAAAAATACTGGACAGGCTGGATCTTCGATTTAATATCGTATTGGTTGTTCCGCTGAACCTGCTTTTTCTCTGGAACGTGCAACAAGTACTGCAACTGGAAAAATGGAAAAAAGAGAACGATGCCGATGTCAGTAACTGGTTCGATAGCCTGGGTATCTTCGAAGCGCTTTGCAGTTTTTCCGTCATCCACTTTAATAATCCCCGCTGGTTTTTTCCCGCTTTACATACCGAACATTTTTTTATAGAAGCCAACGAACTTGGCCACCCGCTCATCCCCGCCACTAAACGGGTAAATAACTTTATCAGGATCGATCACCGATCAGAAATGATGCTGGTGACTGGCAGCAACATGGCCGGCAAGAGCACTTACCTGCGTAGCGTGGGAATAAATGTGATCCTGGCGATGGCTGGTTCGGCTGTTTGTGCAGGGTATTTCAAACTATCTCCCGTTCAGTTGCTAAGCAGCATGCGAATTGCAGACAACCTGGAAGAAAGCACCAGCACCTTCTACGCGGAATTAAAAAAACTTAAAACAGTTATAGACAAAGTAAATAACCACGAAAAGGTTTTTATTCTTTTGGATGAAATTTTAAGAGGCACCAACTCCCTGGACCGGCATACGGGATCGGAAGCCTTGATAAAACAACTGATCAACAAAGAAGCGGCTGCGATCATCGCTACGCATGATGTGGCATTGGCAAACCTCCAAAAAGATTACCCGGAGAACGTACTGAACTATCATTTTGATGTGCAGGTAAACAATGAAGAATTATACTTTGATTATAAACTCAAGCCCGGGGTATGCACCAGCCTGAATGCTTCGATATTGATGAGGAAGATTGGGATAGAGATTTGATGATTTGCTGATTTGGTGATTTGATCAGCCAAACCTGAGCATCGACATCGTACAACCTCCCTACATTTTCAAATCTTCAAATGCTCAAATCATCAAATTCTCAAATTAAAATTAACCGTTTTTCCCCGTTAGCATGGGCACAAAGGAAAAGTTATGAAAGGCTTCTTCACTGTAGGAACCGTCAGGTTTTTTGGTGAGCCTGAGCATGCGCTGGTGATGATCTTCATCAACAGGCACTACCATCACACCGCCCGTTTTTAACTGCTGGATTAACCTGGGAGGGATAAAAGGTGCTGCAGCGGTGATGATCACCTTATCAAAAGGGGCGTAAGTGGGCAGCCCCTCGAAACCATCGCCGTAAAAAAACTTGATGTTCGGGTATTTAGATTTAAAGATGTAGTTTTTGGTTTTCTCAAAAAGATTTTTCTGCCGCTCAATGGTAAACACCTTTACGCCCATTTCAGCCAGTACGGTGGCCTGGAAAATACTGCCTGTGCCAATCTCCAGGATTTTATCCAGAGGTTTCACCTGCAGCAATTGTGTCTGGTATGCAACAGTATAGGGCTGTGAGATCGTCTGCCCGTCGCTGATCGGGAAGGCCCGGTCCTCATAGGCAATATTGTCCAACGCCGTATCCAGGAAATAATGGCGGGGAATGTTGTTGATAGCGGACAAAACATTTTCATCGGTAATACCTTTGTCCCGCAAGATCTCGACAAGCTTTTTGCGGAGACCCTTGTGCCGATATGTGTCTTCGTACTTTCTCATAAAATGACCGGGACTCTTTACTTTCCGTTCCTGTTAAGCAGTTAGTTATCTAGGTGCAAGATAAAAAAATGCCCCGACAATGCGAGGCAAATTATGCTGTGCGTTCGTTAGGAGTTTATGGACCATCGACCACTTTCATTTCCACCCCATCTCTTTTGCAATACGATCGATTTTTTCATCGAGCATTTTTTCTGTCGCTTCAAAATCTCCCGCACTCTTTAATGGCGCATTAACGCTGAAATAGAATTTTATTTTGGGCTCGGTACCACTCGGCCTTGCCGAAATTTTTGTACCATCTGCCAGCACAAATTGCAATACATTGCTTTTGGGCAGGTCAATTTTAAAAGTCGATCCATCAGCAAGGTTGGTTCCGGTCTGCAACTCGTAATCCAGTAATTTATCCATAAGCACTCCATCAATTGTTTTGGGAGGATTTTTGCGGTAGGTTTCCATCATCGCTGCAATTTCTGCTGCACCATTCATTCCTTTTTTGGTAATGCTGATAAGGTTTTCTTTATAAAATCCGTATTGAACATAAAGGTCAACCAGCTTTTCAAACAAGCTGCGCCCCTTATTTTTTTCGTAGGCAGCCATCTCGCAGATCATGGTCACTGCGCTTACGGCATCTTTATCCCTTATCTCATCACCGATCATTAAACCAAAACTTTCCTCGCCGCCAATAATATATTTTTCTTCGCCTTCTTTCTCTTTTATCATGGAGGATATCCATTTAAAACCAGTAAGCACATTGTAACATGCGACTCCACCGGCTTTGGCGATCACATCGATCATGCCGGTGGTAACAATGGTTTTGATCACCATATCATTTGGCTGCGCAATCCCTTTTGCCTTGCGGGCTTCGATCATATAATTAAACGCCAGCAATGCAGTCTGGTTACCATTCAGGAGGATCCACTCTCCTTTATTATTTTTCACCCCGGCACCCACACGATCAGCGTCGGGATCAGTCCCCAATAATATATCAGCATCTATAGCTGCTGCCTGCTGCAGGCCAAGGCTCATCGTTTCTTTTTCTTCCGGGTTGGGATAAGCTACCGTTGGAAAATTTCCATCAGGTATGCTTTGCTCCTGTACGATATGCACATTGGTAAAACCTATTTTACTCAGCGCATAAGGTACCAGCGTAATACCCGTTCCGTGAATGGGCGTGTATACGATCGCCAGGTCATGCTGTGCCTGGCAAACTTCCGGATAAACGCTCAGGTTTTTAACCATTTCCAGGTAAGCATCATCCACTTCTTTTCCAATAATGCTGATGTTTTCTTCGCCGCCGCTCCACTTTACCTCGTCCACCGAAGCAATTTTTTCCACTTCCACGATCACATTTTTATCATGTGGTGGAACCATCTGTGCCCCATCATCCCAATAAGCCTTGTAGCCGTTGTATTCTTTAGGGTTATGGCTTGCTGTGCACACTACACCACCCTGGCATTTAAAAAGACGGATAGCAAAACTAAGCTCGGGTGTGGGACGCAGGCTTTCAAAGAGGTACACTTTTATTTCATTAGCAGCGAAAACGTTTGCAGTAATTTCTGCAAACTCACGGCTATGGTTACGCGAATCATGTGCAACAGCCACGCTAACACCGGCTGGAAAACTTTGTTTCAGGTAATTGGCATAACCCTGGGTTGCCATACCTATTGTATATTTATTGATCCGGTTAGTACCGATACCCATTATACCCCGCAAACCACCCGTGCCAAATTCGAGATTCCGGTAAAATGCATCTGCAAGATCCTCGGGCGTTTCTTTTTGTTGTTTCCTGATAGCTTCTTTAGTGGCTTCATCGTAATTTCCCGAAAGCCAACGATCTACTTTGGCCTGAATAGTTGCATCCATGATAATTCTGTTTAAGGGAATCAAAAATAAATGTTTCCCCCTTCATTAATGCAGATAATGTAAATTTGTTTTATGACATTTTTTCGGGGATATACATGTTTTTACCAACTGCAAGGCAAGGGGGTATTGGCATTTATTTATGTTCTTGTTGCTTGCTGGCTCCCTTTGGGTGCTGAAGCACAGGATACCCTGAGACTTGGTAGCTTCCCTGGCGAAATTGTATTGAATACGCACTATTCAATTTTTCCCACTGTAAAAACCGCACAGCTTAATTACCCGTATTTTAGTGGCTCAGGCTACTCCCCACACCGGGCAGCCATCAACGCCAGGTACCTGCCATCCTTAAACCCCCAGCTGATCTGGAAACATACTTACCCTAAAACCCGGGAACAAATGGAAGAAAGAGACAGGCGAATACGGGAGGAAAACGACATCAGTAGACAGGTCATCGATGATGTGTTTCATTCTGTCCTCAGCAGGAAAAAACTAAAAGCTGTGAAACCTACTTTGTGATGCACTCAACTAAGTTTACCCTGATAAATTTTTGTAACCCGTCAGCAATACAGGTGTCAGCTTCGGTGGCGTCGTACTCTTGTACAACAGTTCAAAAATTCACAAACTGCAGACCTTTAGCCGGAAAAAAAAGGATTTTTATGACCTGGCTTTATGCCTGCATTATAGTGTGTATACCATCGTTGCCTGTAGAAGCGCAGGATAGCACGGCCTTTACCAAAGACACGCTTAGCGGCTTACCATCAAAGTATAGCCTTGCCACGGGGCGGCACCCCGATCTAATAAACGTTGCCACGCCGGCTTTATCCGATCAGCAAAAGAGGCATCGGATACGGATAGTGACTGCCGCTAATGTGATTGGTTATGGGGCAGCCATGGCTGGCCTTTACCAGGCCTGGTACAAAGACTATCCTCAGGGAAATTTTCATGTATTCAATGATATCCGGGAATGGAAACAAATGGATAAGCTGGGCCATGTGTATAGTGCCTATGCTGAGAGCAAAGCGAGTATGGAACTTTGGCGCTGGACAGGCATTTCCCGAAATAAGCGGATATGGATTGGCGGTATGAGCGGTGCTATGTACCAGACGGCCATTGAAGTGTTGGATGGATTCAGCTCCGAATGGGGCTGGAGCTGGGGAGATTTTGCAGCCAATATGACCGGCAGCGGTATGCTGGTAGCACAGGAACTGGCCTGGGACGAACAGCGAATACAAATGAAATGGTCGTTTCACCGTAAACGTTACACCGACCCTATGCTCAACGAACGAAGCAATGATCTTTTTGGAAAAAGCAACCCGGAACGTTTTTTAAAAGATTATAACGGGCAAACTTACTGGATCAGTACAACCCTTAAACCTTTTTTTCCAAACAGCAACCTACCCACATGGCTGCAGTTATCTGTAGGCACAGGTGCAGAAGGATTGTTTGGTGGGTATGAAAATGTTGGGAAAGACAAGGAAGGCAACATCGTGTTCACCCGGCCGGATATTAAACGTTACCGGCAATGGTACCTGGCCCCCGATATTGACCTTACAAAAATTAAAACCAACAGAAAAGGGGTGAAACTTGCCTTACAGCTGCTAAACGTTTTTAAATTTCCTACCCCTTCCCTTGAATGGAGCCGGGGCAAGCTGAGCTGGAACTGGATACATTTTTAAACCACCAGATGAGACCTGGCCGGAGACTTCAATTTCTTTCCAACTGTTCCCGGGTCCATTCTACGAGGCCGATTTACCCTCCTGCTTCCGGGCATATTTTCATGCCATAGCGGCTACACGTAGATGCCTGGAGGTGCAGGAAAGGGTGAATGCTGTATCTTTAATAGCATAGAGGGGTAAATCAACACAAGGGTAATGAAAACCAAACCTGGGCAGTTTTTTAATGTATTACAAGATGCAGTAAAGTTGTTTATTAAGAATGATCCGCTGCGGATGGCAGGTGCGACGGCCTTTTTTACCATGTTTGCCCTGCCCCCTATTCTTATCCTGCTGGTGCAGGTTTTCAGCTTAGTTATCGATCCAAAAACTGTCCGTCACGAGGTTTTTGCCAGCCTGTCCGGCACATTCGGAGAGGAAGCGGTACGACAGATCGTATCAGTAATAACGGCGTTCAGGAAACTAACTTATAACTGGGCAGCCATGATCGTTGGATTTATTTTCCTCACTTTCGTAGCTACCACTTTATTAAAAGTAATAAAAGATTCTATCAACCAGATCTGGGGTTTTCACCTGGCCAGCCAAAGAAAGGTGTTGTCCAGGCTCAGGTCCCGGGGCAAATCCCTCCTGGTAATTTTCACAACCGGTTTAATATTTTCCGTCGCTGTATTCATTGAGGCGCTACAGGCACTGATCGGGAACTACTTCTTCCGGATATTTCCTTCCATTTCTCCATTCTTCAACCAATTGCAGGCATTCATAGTAAGCACGCTTATTATTGCCACGTGGTTTTTTATCATTTTCAGGTACCTGGCCCACGGGCGGCCCTCATTCCGTGTTGCCTGGACAGGGGCACTATTTACAGGTTTATTATTTTCTATCGGAAAGATCATTCTCCATTTCCTGCTTTCGTACAGTAATGTCACCACCATATACGGGGCTTCTGCGTCTGTTGTGCTCCTGTTACTGTTTTTATTTTATTCCGCTATGATCCTTTATTACGGGGCAGCCTTCACCAAAACCTGGGCTTTGTTTAAGGGCAAAGATATCGTTGATAGCCCCGGGCCTGTGTTGCTAAAAGCGCACTCAGCTAATAAAGGGTAAGCCCGGATGACCTCATACCAGGCAATGGTATTTTTACAAAAAACCGTGTCTATTTATACAGTTTTTGGTGGTGCTCGCTGAAAAATATCTTACGCCTGGACCTGGTTAACACTTTCATGGTGACCTCACTGCCATCAGCTGCGTGTTCCTGCTGGTAAACATGGAAGGATTGATGCTCGCCTGTGTTCCGCAGGTTGTCGTAAAAGAGTCTGGCATATTTCACCACGGCATTGATCAGCGCGTTTATCTTTGGTGGGGGAATCTTGCCCGTGATACTCTGAGGATGAATCCGGGCCAGGTAAAGCGCTTCATTCCTTATTTTATTACCAACGCCGGAAAAAATATCCTGGTTCATCAATACATCATCAATGGTTTTTTCAGCCTGGCTTTTCAATAATTTCTTTACATGTGCAGGATCAAATTCAGGGCCCAGGATATCCACCTTCCAATCATATATCTCTTCCAAAGGTTTTTCCAGCTTTTGTGCCCTTACCACGTACCCATTTATTTCTCCGTTGGCAAAATGCAGATAAAAAGAGGGGTTTACTTGTTTTGTTTCGTTCACAAGTACATTGCCGAATAAACCCAGGTGCACCCGAACGGTACCGCCGGCAAAAACAAGCAACAGGTGTTTACCCCAGGTTCGAATATCGTTGAGTTTTTTTTTCTTAAGCCATCCAGTCGGCATCTTTCCATATCCCCCTGCATTTTTTACGATCTTCCCTTTAAATGGCAGGAGTTGTTGGCGGAGCAACAGAATTGAAGGGCCTTCAGGCATAAGATGCTTTTTTAAATTTAGTCTAAACTGCATTGGTCTGTAACCAAAACCATTCCATTAACCCTCCCGAAATAGATTGGCACAATTATTTATATTCTGCACACAGCGGTCAGCGCAGGTATTGTGTAACTTTAAAACAATTTCTATGTGGAAACGAATCAACGATTGTGACAAGCAACTCACCTTACATTCAAAAGTGCGGGAAAAAGCTGGACAGTCTTTCCTCGTCTACGAGATCATTCAGATGGAATTTGACCAGTTCAAACTTGAACTCATCAACCGGGATAACCAGCCTGTTGATGAAAAAATCCATAACGTGCTTAATTGTGAACAAATTGTAGAATACAATTTTGAAGTGGAAGAGATAGAGCACACCCAAGCGGAAATGGCATCCCTGCACAATGGGATATAAATCGCTTTTATGAAATTGGGGCATCCACAGCGGTGCTGCCCCAATTTCTTTTTACTTATTTCAAATTCCTTATTTCTTACTCCTTGTCTCCTCTCCGGATAAGCTTACTTGTTTCGTTGCTTTAAAACTACCATTTGGCTGAATAAACATCATTTCAGTAATCTCTCCTTTTGCATTACCTAAAAAGTGCACATTGAAACCGGTAAGGATCTTCAACATAAATTTGTCTTTATCTGTGGCCACCAGCTCATATTCCGGCTGCCCGGTCACAAAAACGAAAAGGGTATTCTCACCCTTGATATAGACTTTTGCGGTGGCTGCCCCCAATGTGTAATCACCTACATATTTTTGAAGACTGTCTTTGGGCATAGGTTTAGCTTTTGCGCCTTTCGTAAATATAATCGGTTTTGCTGGTCCTTCCAGGGGCATTGATGCCGTCACGATATTTCCGCCCTCGTCCATGCGGAAGCTGATCTTTAGCCCATCGGTATTTGAGCTGTCATTATCTGCTAGCTCCTCTTTATCCCAAAGATTGAATACATCATAGTGATAATGCCGCAGGTATAATTTTTCATTGGGTACCTTCATAAAAAGCGAATCTTTTTCCAGCGATATCCCGAAACTTTCTTTACCGGCAGCAGTGTAAACACCTGTATAATCCTGTAACGGATGTGAAGTTGCAGCACCGTATTTACGGCCGGCAATCTTTGTTTTTTCTGCTGCTTTGTCTTTGGCCTTAGCGGCTGTATCAGCCCGGTATGCCTGTGAATGCCAGTCCCGGTAGGGAAGGGAGAGCATACGGTCACTCACCAGGTTTCTTACCTGCGCAGGCACCTGGGAACCGTTCTGGTTGCACAAAACTACAATGCCGATACTATCCGATGGGAAAAACGAAGTGCTGGCACTGAACCCGTTAATATTTCCCCCATGTTCTACACGGTAATGACCGCGGTAACTGCTGAGCATCCAACCAAGGCCATAATTAGCAAGGTACATGTCTGGCCTGTCCTTAGATGGCAGCGCGCCTGACATGACCATTTGAGAGCTGATAGCCTCGTTAACATAGGGAGCCGGCAATATCTCCTTACCCTGGTATTTACCCGAATGAATCCACAACATCAACCACTTTGTCATATCATTCACACTGCTATTAATGCTTCCCGCAGGTGCCATTCCGCTGATATCATAATAGTCTACCTTATTGATCAATTCATCTTTTTTCACGTTGTAACCAAGGGCCAGGTCGGGGGCTTTTTTCCATTCTGTGAGGCTCACGTTGGAGTTATTCATGCCCAGCGGCTGGAAAAATTTCTCCCGGATATTTTCTTCCCAGGTTTTTCCGGTCATCTTTTCCACGACCATCCCCTGCAGCAGATACATAAAATTGTTATACTGCCATTTACGTCTCAGCGGCTCGGAAGGTTCCATGTACTGCACGCGTTGCATTAGGGTATCCCTTGACCGGGATGGAAAAAAAAACCAGGAATAATCATAACGGCTTACACCCGTGCGGTGGCTCATCATATCTCTCAATGTTATATGATTGTTCATTTCGTCATTGTAAAAATTGAGCCCGGGCAGGTAAGTCGTTACCGGTTTGTCTATGTCCACTTTACCATCTTTAACCAACAGGCCGATCAGTGCCGTAGTGAAGGCTTTGGTGCAGGACCCGATAGCAAACTGCGTATTGGCGGTAACCGGCAATTTCTTTTCCCAATCTTTATAACCAAAACCACGGGCATACACCACTTTGTTTTTTTCAACAACAGCTACAGCAAAACCCGCCGCTTTCCAGTCCCTGAGGATCCGCGCAAAAGCGGTATCCAGGCCGGCAAACCTTAGGTCGGCACTATTACCCTGGGCAAAAGTGGAAAGTGTAAAAAGTGTAAATAAAATGGTTGCTACGACTCTCATAAGCTTTAATTGAATCAGGGTGATAAAAAATCTAATTTAGCATACAAAACAATCATATCGATCGATTATTTTTGGTGGATGTAAAAGCAAGTGGGGTAAATCAAACCTGATCGAAACCTACAACTTGTGATACCGTTTAAAGATAGCATACCAACTGAAAAATGACGGCATTACTCCTCCTAAAACCGGAAACAAAATTAGTTGGCAAAAGTGTACCCATGTCTTTTGCAAACAACTCCACTGAAAAGTTATGGAGTAGTTTTATGCCGCACAGGAAGGAGGTGAAAAACAGCATTGGGACCGATCTCTATTCCCTGCAGCTTTATCCCGCCGGATTTTTTGACCATTTTGATCCCGGAGCTGGCTTTATGAAATGGGCGGCAGTAGCCGTCAACAATTTCGACCATATCCCTCCTGGTATGGAAACTTTTATTCTTCCTTCGGGCCTTTATGCGGTGTTCCATTACAAAGGAGTTCCCGGCGAAGCGCCTGCTATATTTGGTTACATCTTCGGAACATGGCTGCCTACCTCGGATTTCCTGCTGGATGAACGACCGCATTTTGAAATACTCGGGAAGAAATTCAACATGAAGTCAGCTGCGTCTGAAGAAGAAATATGGATTCCTGTGAAACCAAAATAATTTCCCTTCTAAAAAAAGAGTCGTCGCTGCAGGCGGTAAGGGATAAGACCGACGCTGTGCTGCTTTTTTATGCCGTTTACACAACCAGAAAAACCGTTAGCGCAAACTGGCTCCGCCGCCGTTTCTGTATCGTATATTTTGAGCCTCCAAAGGAATTTTTAAAAAGATGTAAAGTCCGGGCACTTCGATTTATTGCCAAAATAATAGCTTCAGCTCTGAAGAGCGGCATACGCTCAGGATTGCTGTCAAAATATAAACAACCCTACCCCACCCAGCTACATTTCCGGGGATGTAACAGTCCTGTGCACCGCAGGCATGGTCAATATGCCTGCGGTGAAATCCCCGCCTTTAAGCCATCCTCAAACATGTTTACCCGATCAACTTGCACTGGCATTGATTATGATGACAGCGCTTTTTTATAAATTCTCCCCGTTAACAACCCCAAAAATACGAAGGATGATTCCTTGTGTATCTATATGGATGAGGGCATTAGCGGATGCGTTAAAACTGCTCAACTGTAAAGTGGCAAGTCATGCCGCAAGGAAAGTTGCTTTTAAAAAGTATTTTTTCATGGGTTATGTATTAATCCATGTAATTTCATTCATTGTTTAAATAATTATAAATGCACCGGGTACATCGTTTTTTTTAACAAAATCAATCTTCAACGAAGACTCCTAATGTACAACTGCACCGGTACAAAGATTATTTGTTACCCCAAAAAAAGATATTTTATGAAGTATATTTTTCCCGTGCTGGTGATGGCTTGTTTTTTCTATTTCCCCGTCTTTGCACAAAAAAATATTCACCCGGACCTGGGAGTTGTTCTGGACAATATAAAAGAATTTAAATCGCTTGCGCAAAAGAAAGACAGCCTCGCCAAGCAGCCGTTGGGATCGTTCACCGAAGCAATCTATTTGAGGCAGTATGAGTTTTACAAAGTCGCCTACGAAAAACTAAAAAACATCGACACAAATTTGATCAGTTTCGATGACCAGGTGAACCTAGAATTGCTTAAGCATGATATCCGTAATGAGTTGTCTGAATATGTTTACCGGACCTACCAGAATCCTATCTTATCGGATGCGGGTTTCCATACCAGCCTGGCTGGCCGCGGGAATACTATTTTAAATACGAAGAAAGATGCGGAACAATACCTGATTTTACTGGAAGATATACCACGGTTTGTGATGCAACACCTGCAACTCATGCGGAATGGTTTAACATCGGGTATCAGTCAGCCAGCGATCATTTTAAAAGGTTACGAAGGTACCTATCTGCAACATATCGTGGACAGCATAGAACACTCAGTTTTCTGGAGACCATTTTCAAAGCGACCGGTAGGCATCAATGAAGAGGATTGGAAAAAACTCAGGTCAGGTGCACAAAAGATCATACGGCAGCAGGTGATCCCGGCCTATAAACAAATCGCCCTTTTTTTTACGAAGGAATACCTGCCTAAAACCCGCACCAGCCTTGGAGCCGCTGCTTTTCCCAACGGAAGGACGTTTTATGAGGATCGCGTGCGACACTATACGACTACCAACTTAACCCCTGATGAAGTGTATATGATCGGCGTGCAGGAAGTGGCCAGGATACGCGCAGCGATGGATGCTGTAATCCGCCAGGTATCATTTAAAGGAAGTTTCAAAGAATTTTTAGCGTACCTGAGATCCGACCCACGTTTTTATGCAGCATCAGCCAAGCAGTTATTAAAAGAAGCCGCATGGATCGCAAAAAAAGCCGACGGCAAACTACCGTCCCTTTTCGGCAAACTCCCACGGCTACCATACACTGTAGCTCCGGTGCCAGATTACCTCGCTCCCACTTATACTACCGGCAGGTATTCGGGAGCTTCTATATCTGGCAGGCGTGCAGGGGAATTTTGGGTGAATACGTATAACCTGCCAAGCCGCACACTGTACACGCTGGAAGCGTTGACACTGCATGAGGCTGTGCCTGGCCACCATTTGCAGATCTGCTTGTCACAGGAACAGGATAGCCTGCCTGAGTTCAGGAAAAATTTATACATCAACGCTTTCGGAGAAGGCTGGGGATTGTACAGCGAATACCTGGGTCACGAAATGGGATTTTATAAAGATCCTTACAGCTTATTTGGCCGCCTCACCTACGAAATGTGGCGTGCATGCCGCTTGGTGATAGATGTAGGTATCCACGCAAAAAACTGGACTAGGGAGGATGCAGTAAATTTTCTTGCAGACAACACTGCACTATCCCTTCATGAAGTGAACACAGAAGTGAACCGCTATATTTCCTGGCCGGGCCAGGCTCTGGCTTATAAGATCGGGGAAATAAAGATCAGGGAAATGCGAACAAAAGCAGAAACGGCACTAAAGGAAGACTTTGATGTGCGGGCGTTCCATGACATGGTACTTTCCAGGGGAAGTGTCACATTATCCTTGTTGGAAAAAATGACGGATAGGTTCATTGCAAAACAGCTTCATAAAATACAATAACATTGCGCTGGCTATTAGTGCAGGCATAAGTTCTTCCGCCCATGCCTTTTCACACCCGGCGGTTGCACCGGCGATCACCACAAAAGCCAGTTCCTGGAACCAGGGCTACCAGAAAAACGCGAGCAGGAAAACCTGTTCCTGTTGAAATACAAGTTTGATTCATTATATTTGAACGCCTGTCTTATTTTTCGGTTTCCTGCCATCTTATTTTTTAAACTAACTGTTATGCAACCGAGCGAATTGCTACAATCGTATATGGTGGACGCAAACACCTGGGATGAAATGTATGCTGATGCTGCAGTAAGAGAGCAGTATAAAAAGGCGCTGGGTTTCCTGCAGCAGTTATCCATCGAAGAACTCAATAAAAAAGAAGAACTGGCTAAACGCCTGTTCATGAGCCAGGGCATCACCTTCACCGTATACAACAGTGGTGAAGGCATCGAGAAAATATTTCCCTTTGACATTATTCCCCGCATCATTACTGCAGCAGAATGGGAATTTATTGACAAGGGCATTCAACAAAGGCTAAAAGCCCTGAACCTTTTTTTAAAGGATATTTACAACAACCAGTTTATCATCAAGGATGGGGTGATACCTGTGCAGATGATCTACAGCTGCCCTCATTACCTGCGGGAAATGTATAATTTCCCGGTGCCTTACGATATATATGTACACATCTCCGGTATAGACCTCATCCGTGATAGTGACGGCTCTTTTTACATCCTGGAAGATAATCTTCGCACGCCCAGTGGAGTGAGTTATATGCTGGAGAACAGGGAAATCACCAAAAGGATTTTCCCGGATCTTCTTCCGCGGAACAATGTAAGAAGCGTGACAGAATTCCCCACCATCCTGCACAAGAACCTGTTATCATTATCTCCAAGACAGATAAAAAACCCCACTATTGTTTTACTTACACCGGGCATTTACAACTCAGCTTATTTTGAGCATAGCACCCTGGCACGTATGATGGGAGTGGAACTGGTGGAGGGAAAGGATTTAGTGGTGGACAATCATAAAGTATTCATGAAAACAACTGGTGGGCTGCAACAGGTGGATGTGATCTACCGGCGGGTGGATGATGAATTTTTAGATCCGCTGGTCTTCAATGCAGGCAGTATGCTGGGAGTGGCAGGGATCATGAGCGCATACCGAAAGGGAAATGTCGCGATTGTAAATGCAGCCGGGAATGGCGTAGCAGATGACAAAGCCATTTACACTTATGTGCCGGCCATGATCCGTTACTACCTGAACGAGGAACCTATACTGAAAAATGTACCGACTTATCACCTGGCGAAAGATGAGGAAATGGAACATGTGTTTAAGCATATTGAAAAAATGGTAATCAAAAAAACGAATGAAAGTGGCGGTTATGGTATGCTCATGGGAAGCGCAGCAAGCGAAAAAGAAATTGATGATTACAAAAAAGAGGTGCTTAAAAATCCGAGGGAATTTATCGCCCAGCCGATCATCAGTTTGTCCAGTTGTCCGTGTTACATGGGGGGAAGTTTAAAACCAAGAAGGGTGGATTTGCGGCCCTATGCCTTGTGCGGCCCGGATGGCATAAAGATCGTGCCCGGTGGCCTTACCCGTGTGGCGCTCAGAGAGGGTTCGCTGATCGTGAATTCTTCACAGGGCGGAGGTAGTAAAGATACCTGGGTACTGGCGGAATAAACAGCCCCCTCCGCCCCCTGAAGGGGGGACTTAAGCCATAAATATTAATTGTCATTCCTGAATCGCATGTTTTGATAAAAACAATTTACCTAATTCCTAAAACCTTCCCCAGTTCCCCCTTCAGGGGGCGGAGGGGGCTATTTTTATATGCTAAGTAGAGTTGCCGACAGTTTGTATTGGATGAGCCGCTACATGGAACGGGCGGATGGTATCCTTCGCATGCTTAAAATAAACTATGCCTCTTCCCAGGATGATATCCAGGAGTTTTCCTGGCACCCTGTTTTAAAAATATTTACTTTTTTAAAAGAAGATGAGGCTGCAGTTCTTGCGGGTAACAGCAGGGCTGTGCTGCAGTTCATGGTGACTGATAAAGACAATCCAAGTTCTGTATTTAATATCGTGACACAAGCCCGGGAAAATGCCCGGAGTGTGCAGGACCATATCACCAAAGAAATGTGGCAGTGCCTGAATGACTATTATCATGCAGTGCGCCAGGATTGGCTGGTGGGCCAGTTGCAAAATGAAGATCCTATTACCGTGCTTGATTCCCTTATCAGGCAGGGATTGCTTTACTACGGTACCACAGACGTAACCATGTCGCGTGGGGAAGGCAATTCTTTCATCAACATCGGGAAATTACTGGAGCGGGCCATACAATCTGCGGACATCCTGGATATCAAATTCAGTGACCTCAATTATGAGTTAGATAAACCCACCGATACCACTTATTGGAAGTATCTTTTGATGTCGATCTCCGGGTACGAACTTTACCTGAAAACCTACCGTAGTGGTTTTGGTGCAAGAAACGTAATGGAACAGATCTTAATGAATGAAAACTTCCCGAGGTCCGTCATCTATTCTGTGAATCACCTTCACAAATATTTTGAAAGACTAAAGACAGATAAAAATATTGCGGGTTACAACGAAATTGATTTTCTGTTAGGTAAACTGAAAAGTAAAATAAAGTTTTCCACTCCTGAAGCGGTGATCGATGAAGGGCTGCACCAGTTTTTGGTGGAAACAAAGGCGGCACTTTTTTATATTGCCAACACGCTGAATAAAAATTATTTTGCGCAAAACTGAGAGTGGTTATGAATTATGAGTGAAGAATTAAGAGTGGTGAGTTGTGAGGTGTGAGTTACGAGTGTGGGTTACGGGTTGCGGGTTCTACAACTTTGCTTATTGCCGAATGTCAATTGCCCAATAACCTATTCACCCATTGACTTAATGACTCAATGAGTTATTGACCAACACACTTCGAATAAAAAAAAGCACTAAAAAAACTATGCCTCGCTTTATCATACAACACATTACCAGGTACGCCTACCCCGAAGCGGTAAGAGACAGCGCTAACCAGGTCATGCTTTTCCCACTGAAAGATGAATACCAGGAAACGCAGCACCAGAAAATCCAGATTACTGGTGAACCCTTTGTGGAAGTCTTCAAGGATTATTACGGCAACGAGATTGGCTCGTTTATGAATATAGCGCCGCACACGGAACTCCGGATTGAATCTACCATTTCTGTAGTCACGAGGCCGCGTCTCTGGCCGTTGGATGATCATGAAACACCCTTGCAATGGGAACACCTGGAACAGATAAAATACATTTTACCTTTTATTGATTTTCTCAAGCAGGAGAACTTTGAATCATTGGAAGAGGTGAAAACCATTGCCAATGCCGGGTTTTACAAAACGGTATCGGTATACACCGCTGTACGGCAACTTAATGAATATGTATATAACAATTTTAACTACATAAAAGGTATCACCACCATAGAAACCACCCTGGATGAGATATGGAAATTAAAGGCCGGCGTGTGCCAGGACTTCGCTCATATGCTCCTGGTCATGCTGCGTATCATGTGCATCCCTGCCCGGTATGTAAGTGGTTATGTGTGCCCGCATGACCATAACCTACGAGGGGAAGGTGCCACCCATGCGTGGGTGGAAGCGTACATTCCGTTTTATGGCTGGCTTGGCGTAGACCCTACCAACAACTGCATGGTAAACGACCTGCACGTTCGCCTGGCTATCGGAAGAAATTTCAGTGATTGCTCACCCGTGAAGGGTACCTATAAGGGCACAGCAAAACAAACGCTGGAAGTGGGTGTGTCTGTGTCGCATGAAGATGGACTTATTGCCCGGGAACAAGCGGCAGTTCTTACACCACAGGTGGTGAGTGCATCCCTGCTTACTGATAGAGAAGATGGAAACTCTTTCCGAAGGTATATGCAAATGGTGCAGCAGCAACAACAACAGCAGTAACTTTTTTTTGTTACCCTCTTACCTGGCACTAAGAGGGGCCTGCAATAAAAAAAGGTTGGAAGCCATCCTTCACAACCTTGTCGCCCCGTCATTATTTGAACAAACTAATTGAGGGTTATTTTCATGATCTGCCCTCCACCCGGAGGCTTGCCGAAACCCCAGTTGGAAACATACAGATTTCCATCAGGGCCCATCGTCATACCGGTCGCAAAAGATAACCCGGTAGCGATCACATCGTGTGTGCCATTCGGGTTAACCCGCACCACCCTGCCCTTCCCAGGCTCAGGGTAACCGGAAACTGAACCGTGGGTCATCTCGAGCACATACAGGCGCGACTCGTGGTCAAAAGCCAGCCCCAGGATGGCACTAAAGCCGGTTGCCCATTCTGTGACTTGCCCGCTGGGTGTTATTTTATAAATACTGCTGCTGCCATCTACTATCGGGAAAGTATTCAGGTTGCCTACAAAAAAATTGCCATTATAAGCAAGGGCTGTGGGCACAATATGTCCGAGTGCAGCGGAAAGATCCACTACCCTGCTGATACTGCCGTCCGGGGAAACTTTCACAAATTCTCCATGATTAGGTTCCAGTGCATAAAATGTTCCTCTCACGTTCACCATACTGTACCATACACCCTCAGGTTCAAAATCACCGGGTTCTACATTTGCAGCCGGGTTATTCACCTCCCAGGTACCGAGATCGGCTACTACTGTATGGGTGCCGTCAGTATTGATCCGAAGGATGCCGTTGGGTACTGATGGAACGCCATGAGAGCACCCTGCCCCGGCCATCAGTGCGTATAACTGGTCACCAATAAAAGCGATGTCTCCAACACCCATGATGTCTCCGACGATAGGATTAGAGGAACTGGATGGGAGCCTGTCGGTAACAGTGGTGCGTACGCCTGTGGCACTGATCCTGGAGATGCGCCCGCCTGTAACACTTCCTGTGTAAGGACCAAACGGAAAAGGTGCCTGCAGTGCCGGGCAAATAGCTACACTGTTGGTGGTACCCCCTGTGCCGGCTTCGGCAACATACAAATATCCGTCGGGGCCAAATTTTAGACTGCGCGGATCATTGAGTCCTGTCGCAAAAAGGCTCACCGTAGCGGGGTCCGCTTTTTTCAGTGCAGACACGTTGCTACCCAGGGATTGATCAGCGGTAATGGTTTCTTTTTGGCAGGATCCTAACAATAGGATACAGCATGCAAATGCAATAATTGATTTTTTGTCTTTTTTCATGATTGCCTCTTTTAAGTTGTTTAAAAATGAAAGTCCCTGTAGCGAGGTAGTCGGCGGGTTTGAACCAGGTATTGGAAGTTTACCGGCGATGTCAGAAAGTAGCAGCTATTAAGCTGAGAGAAAAAATGTGATCAATAAATGATGTGGGAGATAGTGCAAGGAAAAGATGATTATCCAGGGGAATTGAATCGTGGCTCAAGATAGAAAAATATTTTTTTGTTTTTATGTATATTTTCTTGAAGGTGTCATGCGGCTGGGCAGAAAGAAAGCCGAAGTACCCCCAGCTTTACCTCGCATAAGTTTTCCCTTTTGCCACAAAGAGGGTTTCAAAACGGAGCAGCAACAGCAGCAACAATAGGGTGGCCATCAATTCAACTGACTGGTGGTTGGCTTTTTACCTTGCCCGTTTCTCATTGCAAAATAACACAAAGATAAATCCCGCATACTCACAGTCGTTTTTAATAGAAAAGTACTTTCAGATCAGCGCCTCTATGCTGTCGGAAGGTTACCCTCTGTCGTCACCTCGCCAGCTGTTATTATCCCTTTTCATTATCAGAAAGACTTGTGTATCTTCCATGTTAAAAAATATACGCCCCCTAAATTGATCAGCCAGGTACTAGCATATTTTAATAGCATCACCCCGCTGCCGGAGCTGCTGGTGGCCGACATTGAAGAAAGGGCAGTAATCAGGGATTACCAGGCATCTGATTTTATTTTAAGAGCCGGGAAAATATCCTGCCATACTTCATGGATATTAAAAGGATTGATCAGGAGTTATTATGAAAAGGACGGTGAAGAGATCACCACCAAATTCCTGTGGGAAGGGGCGCCGATTACTTCCATCTACAGTTACTACAATCGGAAACCCGGTAATGAGCATATTGTAGCCATGGAAAATACCACATTGGCCAGCCTGCATTATGACGATATGCAATACTTGTATAAAACTCACCCTGCCTTCAACGTGATAGGGCGGGTGATCACGGAAAAATACCTGTACATGCTCGAGATAGAAGTGTATAACCTAAGAAAACAGAAGGCAGAAGACCGGTACCAGTTTATGGTAAAACATTTCCCGGACCTCCTGCAGCGGGTGCCCCTGAAATACCTGGCAACTTATATGGGCATGAACCTGGAGACTTTGAGCAGGATAAGGGCAAAAAGAAAATGATCGCCTCGTTATCTAAATTGATTGGATAAGTTTAATAAAAAAGGCATTTTGACTTTTGTCAAACAGAATGACGGCCATCTTGTATTTCTTTGAACAAATTAAATCAAAGTCATGGAATATCAATCACCGCTTTCCTGGTTATACAAATGGGAAAAAACAACCCCGGAAAAAATATATTTAAAACAACCTATTGATGATGTGTGGCATACCTGGACCTGGAAGCAGACAGGAGCGGAAGTGAGGCTACTGGCGGCGACCATTTTAGATATGCAGTTACCCCCTGGAAGCCATATTGCCACAATGTCCAAAAACTGTGCGCATTGGATCATCACCGACATGGCGATTATGATGGCAGGGCATGTTTCCATCCCCTTGTATCCAAACTTACAGGCGCATACCATAGAACAAATTTTAACGCACAGCGAAGCTAAATTGGTGTTGGTGGGCAAGCTTGACGGTTGGGCAGAGATGAAGCCAGGTGTACCATCCTCCTTACCTTGCATAAGTTTTCCCTTCTGCAACAATGAAGGTTGCCAAAGCTGGGAAGATTTCGTTGCCAGTCAACATCCTTTAACCGGAGATATCGAGCGAAAGGAAAATGATACCTGTTCAATTGTATATACTTCCGGAACCACAGGCGTTCCTAAAGGAGTCATATTTACCTTCGCAAGTTTCAGTTTTGCGGCCAGCATGGCAGCAGGTCATTTTAATTTTAAAAATTCCGAACGATTTTTCTCTTACCTCCCGCTATCCCATATTGCTGAAAGAATGCTGGTGGAAATGATCAGCCTGTATATAGGGGGACAGGTTTCTTTTGCAGAATCCTTACAAAAGTTCCCTGCTAATCTTGCAGCTGCAAAGCCCACTGTTTTTCTTGGCGTCCACCGGATCTGGACAAGATTTCAACAGGGTATCCTCGCAAAACTTTCGCAAAAGAAATTAGCTATTCTCCTGCGCATTCCTGTGCTTGGAGGTTTGATAAAAAATAAGATCAAAAGATCACTGGGACTGGGCGAGGCATCAACCATTTTAACCGGCGCCGCTCCTACTCCCTCGGCTCTTATCAGGTGGTTTGACAAACTTGGCATAAGGATCCAGGAAGCGTATGCCATGACGGAAAACTGTTGCTACTCGCATGTGACGTTAGGCAACAATATCAAGATCGGTTTTGTGGGCAAACCGTTGCCATCCTGCCAGGTAAGACTGGGACCAAAAGACGAAATTGAAATCAAACATCCGGCACTGATGGCAGGTTACTATAAGGAAGACGCCCTGACACGAGAGGTGTTTACAGCAGACGGATTTTTGAGAACCGGGGATGAAGGATATATTGATGACGAAGGTTTTCTTAAAATTACCGGCCGGGTGAAAGATCTTTTCAAAACTGCAAAAGGAAAATATGTCGCACCCTCTCCCATTGAAATGTTGTTTGCCGGCCATACTGACCTGGAGCAGGTTTGTATTGTTGGTTCCGGACTTCCCCAGCCCATGGCATTGATTACCTTATCTGCAAAAGGAAAAAACAGCACATCGGGAGAAATGGATAAAACTCTTAATACCCTGCGCCTGGATATCAATGAAGGGCTGGATGACCACGAAAAAATATCAAAAATTGTTGTACTCACTGAAGAATGGACAGTGGAAAACAATTTATTGACACCTTCTTTCAAGATAAAAAGGAATGCTATTGAAAAGAGATACGCTGAGCATTACGAATCCTGGTATGCAGCGCAGGCAATCGTAACCCGGTAAAACCAGCCTATTCAACAAAGATTATTAACGAACTAAAATAATGAAATGCAAACAACTAATTTTCAACGGGGAAAGGTCTTGCTAACGGGTACCATAACTACAGCTGTTTTTTTTACTTCACTTATTTTGTTAGACTATTTAAAAATAGAAACCCACCTGGTCACAGCAATGAGGGAATTATTGCTGATCCCTTCCTTTTTAATGATGTTGACCTTACCGATCTTATTGCTTATTTCAATTTTTCATAAAGGAAAGTATAACAAAAAGCAGCTATTGTTTGCGCTTATAATCTGGAGCGCTACTTTATTACTAATGGTGATAAAAACATTCTTCCTGCCCGGATAATTTAAATAAACTTAAAAGATGACAATTAAACCTGCAACAGAATTAGGTGAGTTCCTGCAAATCCATGAACTAAATTACCAGGTCTTTGTTGAAGAGATCCCGCAACACCAGCACAATCAGGGTAAAATTCTCGTCGATAAATTTCATTGCAGCAACCAGTACATCATTGCAAAAAAAGGCGAGTTGGTTGTTGGTATGGTTTGTTATAACGGGAAACGGCCTTTTTCGTTAGACAGTAAGATCGACAACCTGGACAGCTACCTGCCTCCGCATAACAAACTGGCAGAGATTCGATTGCTGTCTATTCATGCAACCGAAAGAAAAACAAGGGTAGCCTACCGTCTTTTACAATATTTATGCAAAGTGCTCATCGATGGGGAAACAGATGCAGCAGTGATTTCCGGAACTACCCGACAGCTGAAAATGTATCAACATATGGGCTTCACTCCTTTTGGTGAATTAGTCGGTACAAAGGGCGCACTCTATCAGCCAATGTATATCACATTAAAAAATTTGCGGAATGATTTTACCAATTAACTTAAGTACAGGGCCTGTAGGAATTTCTTCTGAAGTAATGAATGCCTTATCGGAGCCGCCCCTTTCTCACCGCTCCGCGGCCTTTAGCGATTTATATGAAAAAACAACCCGTATGTTATGCAATGTTTTCCAGGTGCAGCAGACTTATTTAGTTACCGGGAGTGGCACGCTGGCCAACGAATGTATGTTGCAGGAAATAAAACACATTGCAGGGAGGGGGCTTATACTTGCGAACGGCGAATTTGGGGCAAGGCTGATGCAGCAGGCACGCCGGAACAATATTTCTTTTGTGCCGTACCAGCTGGAATGGGGAAAAATACTTGACCTGGCGGAAATTGCCAGTTTGATGACCACCTATTCAATCCGATGGATATTATTTTGCCATTGCGAAACATCCACCGGGGTGGTAAATGACCTTAACAATCTGGCTGCGCTGTGCAAATCAAACAACTGTTTTTGTTTTGTGGATTGCATGAGCACAGTGGGCACCATGCCATTAAATTTATCCGGAGTTTCAATGGCGACAGCCTCATCCGGTAAGGGCCTCGCCTCGATCCCTGGGTTAGCCATTGTATTTTGTAATATCAAACTATCGGTAAAAAAGTTTTCTCCTTTATATGCCGACCTCGCACATTACGAGTGCAGCAATGGTATCCCGTTCACCTTGTCGTCAAATTTGCTTAAATCATTGTACGTTTCCATCCTGCAGAAACTCACCAAAGAGCAATTCGAACTTTCCCGGTTATTGGCCGAAAAAGTCTACGCCATTTTAGCTGAAAGAAGACTCGTTCCATTTGCCGGCAAAGATTCAAGGGTGTTTACAATCGTGCCGGGGGAAAATAACGAAGTGCCTTTTTTTAAGCTATTGGAAGGAAAACTATCCATCAGCACCGAAAGCGGGTACCTGAAAGAGAGGGGGTGGCAGCAGCTTGCAGTATTTGGTTATTTCAGTGAAAAGCAGGTAGCTGATGTTGAGCGATTTTTGCGGGATGCTATCCGGCACAACTGCAGCCAACGGGCTTTATCGGTAGCTGGATAGCGGCCGGAATCTGTCGACCTATTTCCCGGTACCAATCAGAGGATTGCTTTTTGCGGGCGCTGTATGGGAGCAGCTCAACATGCCGGAGCCGGGTGGTTGGGAAAAATTTACCCCTTAACCCATCACCATAATAAAAATTGAATAGTGAGCATCTTTAATCTGAACTTGGTACATTATTTATGGGCATAAGGTTATGAGTTTGACCCTATACAAAAAAAAGCGGTCCTTCAGCCAGACTCCCGAGCCTGTAGGTGGGAAAGGAACCGGAAAAGAACTGAGATTTGTGATCCAGAAACATGCGGCATCCCGGCTCCATTATGACTTTCGCCTGGAAATGGAAGGGGTTCTCAAAAGCTGGGCCGTGCCAAAGGGTCCTTCTCTAAACCCTTCAGACAAAAGGCTGGCTATGATGGTGGAGGATCACCCGATTGACTACCGGACTTTTGAAGGTATTATTCCCGAAGGAAATTATGGTGCTGGTACAGTGATCGTTTGGGACGAAGGCACTTACGAAGCGCTGGACCCGGCTATTAAAGCGGAGCAGGAAAAAAGCCTGCTGAAACAATTAAAAGCTGGTTCGGTAAAGATCCGGCTGCATGGCACAAAACTTAAAGGGGAATTTGCATTAGTTAAATTAAAAAAAGCGGAAGACAATGCCTGGCTGCTGATTAAGCACAATGACAAATATGCCAGTGATACGGACATCACAAAAAAAGACAAGTCTGTTATCTCTGGTTTATCCCTGGAAAAAGTAGCAAAGACAAGCCAGCATATATATGGGGTAAAGGCGAAAGGGGTAAAGACTCCTGCAAAAAAAACGCTAGCTAAAAACGTTGCTCCGCAAAAGGAAACCGGGACGGTCCTCACAAAAAAAACTGCAAAAAAACCCACAGCAGTCCCCGCGATAAAACCAGCAAAAACAAATGTGAGGGAGGGAAAGGCGGCTGCGTTTCCCCAATCAATGCCGCCTATGCTGGCGACGCTGATCGATAAGCCATTTGAAGAGCCTGGCTGGATCTATGAAATAAAATGGGACGGTTATCGTGCTGTAGCATTGATGAATAAAGGGAAAGTGAACCTGCTCAGCCGAAACGATAAGTCCTTCAATGAAAAGTTTTACCCGGTTCACCGGGCCCTGCAGGATTGGAAGATAAACGCCGTTGTGGATGGCGAAGTAGTAGTGCTCACATCAAAAGGATTGGCTCATTTCGGCTCCCTGCAGAACTGGCGTAGCGAGGCAGATGGTGAACTGGTCTATTACGTCTTCGACATTATGTGGCTGGATGGAAGAGACCTGGCCCAGCTGCCCCTTACCCAACGAAGAAAAATATTACAGTCGATCATTCCAGGGGAAGGAATCATCAGGCTGAGCGAAAATTTTGAAACCTCCGCGACCGGTTTCCTGCAAGAGGTGGCAAAACTGGATATGGAGGGCATTATGGCAAAAAAGGCAGATAGCACCTATACCCCGGGCTTAAGAACAAGAGAATGGCTCAAAATAAAAGCCCAGAAAAGACATGAAGTGGTGATCGGCGGATACACGCAGAATGAAGGTTCGGCAAAAACGTTTAGTTCCTTACTGGTAGGGGTATACGCACACAATAAATTACAGTATATCGGCAAAATCGGCACTGGCTTCAACGACAAGATGCAAAAAGAGATTCTTGCAAAAACCAAAGGCCTGGTGGTAACCAAACCACCATTTTGCGAAGTACCGGATGTGGACAAACCATCCCGGTTCAGGCCAAACCCACCGAAAGCCGCTGTAACCTGGCTTAAACCCAGCCTCGTGTGCGAAGTGAGTTACGCAGAACTCACTGATGACGGTGTGATGCGTCACCCTTCATTCGAAGGCCTGAGAGAAGATAAAAAAGCAAAAGATGTGGTGAAGGAAAAATCGGTTAGCCCTGCAGCAATAACCAAAAAGGTAAATGCCAGACCTGGGAAAAAGGAACAAGAGGAAACTGCGCCTGAGTTTATCAAGCCAGTGAAGGCCGGCAACAGGAAATCACTCCTTAACCCCTCGGAAGAGACGCAGGTAAAAGTGGTGAACGGGCATGAATTAAAATTCACCAACCTGGGTAAAATATACTGGCCAAAAGAAAAATTTACTAAACGTGACATGCTAAATTACTACTACCAGGTAGCGCCCTATATTTTACCTTATCTTAAGGACCGGCCACAATCATTAAACAGGTATCCTAATGGCATTAGCGGCGAAAGTTTTTATCAAAAAGATGTGACCGCTTCCGCGCCTGACTGGGTTAAAAAATCACCTTACCATACAAACGGGGAAGACAAAAATTTCCTGGTAGTGGAAGATGACGCAAGCATCCTTTACATGGCCAACCTGGGTGCGATTGAGATGAATCCATGGAACAGCACCATCCACGCTCCCGATCACCCGGATTGGTGCCTTATCGATCTGGACCCATCCGATAAGAATACTTTTGACACCGTCATCAAAACCGCCCTTGTTACCAAAAAAGTTTTGGATGAGCTAAAAGTAGAAGGATATGTAAAAACATCTGGCTCCACAGGCATACATATCTACATTCCGCTAGGGGCGCAATACACATACGATGAGTGCCAGTTATTTGGCAAACTGGTGGCCACGCGTGTCCACCAGGAACTACCAGCGATCACAAGCATCGAACGCATGGTGAAGAACAGGAAAAATAAACTGTATATAGATTACCTCCAGAACAGGGCTAAAGCCACCTTGGCTGCACCTTACTCTTTAAGGCCAAAGCCGGGCGCAACTGTCTCCATGCCTCTACATTGGGATGAGGTGAAAAAAGGATTGTCGATGAAAGATTTTACTATAAAAAATGCGTTGGAAAGGATTAATAAGGAAGGAGATATATTTAAACCGGTATTGGGCAAAGGTATTAACCTGTTGAAAATAATAAAAAATCTAAGATAGAATGGTTGGGTCCTGCTATATTATTTAACCACCAATGATAGTTTATGAAATGGCATGTTGGCTGTTCCTTGTTCCACTACAAAAATTGGAAATATGTATCTCACACTGTGGACCTAGCTGAAAATAGGTGCTTTCATTTTTGCGATCATCGCCAGGTGCTGTATGTTTAAACTGGATCGAATGGCATCATATTCGACGGAATTGTGAATGCCATCATCAGTAAAAGCACAATATAGGTACGCCAGTGAAAAAATGCTACTTACAGTCTCCTTTCTCTCTGGCCTGATTTACCAATACATGAATGTGCCGGAAGAAATATTCACGCAATTTAAATCGTCGTTCGCCAAAGGTATTTTTTTCAATCACCATATCAAAGGCAACTATAAGTTCAGGAAATTAAACCCGCAACCTTAAGCTGGTGTTTACAGGTATTTTTTACAGGCAAGTCCTGACATGGTATAACGAAGTCATGGATATAGGGGGAAGACGTGTATTTAATTACCCAAAACCTCCCCTTCTTCAACGGGTGGTTTAGCTTCTGTTAA
>JAYSYY010000096.1:0-8670 GCA_043727215.1 Chitinophagaceae bacterium
CCAATTTTCATGCAGTCAGCGTTTTTATTTATCTCTTTGTTTCACTGGGGTCCTCGCAATTTGACCTTAGGTAATTAAATACCTGCTTCCAAACCCAGCTGTGTCAATATCTTCAACACTAACACAATAATAGTTCTTTATATTAGTAGTACGATAGGGGCTCCGTCAATTTTTAAGGATTTGTGGTGTGGCCAAATAATAGTTGAACAACTTTCAGCATCCGGGTTTCGCCACGTTGGGTTTTTATGTTGGCGCAGCGTGTAGCGAAAACCCCGATCGGACACAATAAAATAATTTAAATTTTTTAGTATGAAAGGCTTAATGATGGATTATCCACTCACAACCAATACTATTCTTGAGTATGGAAACAGCGTTTATCATCATAAAAAAATTATAACCTATTTACCCGATGGAACAAGGCATGAGTACCTCTTTGGTGATATGTATAAACGATGTAAAAAGTTGGCCAATGCTTTGACTCAAAAATTAGGAATCACTAAAGCTGACATGGTCGGTACTTTTGCATGGAATCACGGACCTCATGTAGAGTTGTACTATGGCATTTCTGGCATCGGAGCTGTTTGTCATACCATCAACATCAGGTTATCCAGCCAACAAACGGAATACATCATCAACAATTCTGAAGACAAAGTGATTTTTGTAGATGCTACACTTGTGCCCCTATTAGAAAAAATTGCCAGTCTGCTGGAAACTGTTGAACACTATGTGCTGATAAATGCACCGGCAGATTTCAAAACCACTTTGCCAAATACCATACACTACGAAGATTTACTGGCGGGCCAATCCGAAGGGTTTGAATGGCCAGGCTTGAACGAAAACGACGCAAGCGCCATGTGTTACACTAGCGGAACAACAGGCTTGCCCAAAGGAGTTTTGTATTCTCACAGGTCAACATTCTTACATGCCTCTACGCTTATTTCACCCAATGCAGGAAATTTCAGTAACAGCGATACCGTATTATTGATCGTACCACAATTTCATGTGATGGCATGGGGCTTTCCGTATCTATGCCTGTTATCTGGATCCAACATGGTACTCCCCTCTTCTAATTTACAGCCAGCAGCTATCATTAACATTCTTAGGGAAGAAAAGGTAACCAAAGCTAATGGTGTGCCGAGTATTTGGTTAGGCGTGTTTCATGCTATGAAAATGAATCCACCAAAAGAAAAATTAGCGCTCGTGGAATATCTTGTTGGTGGTTCTGCCCTTCCAAAGAGTCTTATTGAAGGTTTTGAAAAATATTTCGGAATAAAAGGGGTTCATGCATGGGGGATGACGGAGACATCTCCCCTGGGAACAGTAAGTAGAATACAGCCAAAACATGAGCATTTGTCCAAAAATGAAAAAACAGACATTCGTGCAAAACAAGGTAATGCCTTTCCAGGTGTAGAATTAAGGATTGTAACGGATGATGGCACTTTGGCTCCGGCAGATGGCAGAACCATTGGAGAACTTCAAATAAAAGGGGCATGGACCATAAGTTCCTATTTTAAAACGAATAATTCTGAGAGCTTTACAGACGATGGTTGGTTTAAAACAGGTGATGTAAGCACGATCGATGCAGATGGTTATATGGAAATTAAAGACCGGACCAAAGACCTTATAAAAAGTGGCGGTGAATGGATCTCTAGTGTGGCATTGGAATCTGCATTAATGGCTCATCCTAAAATTCAAGAAGCTGCTGTAATTGCGGTACCAGACGAAAAATGGGTAGAAAAACCTTTGGCTGCCATTGTTTTGGTAAATAAGGAAGATAAAATTTCAGATGAAGAATTAATTAAATTTTTATTAAGAGACTTTGTGAAATACCAGGTTCCCAAAGATTATATTTATATAAATGAAGTGCCAAAAACAAGCGTTGGTAAATTTGACAAAAAAGAGATCAGAAAACTTTTTGCTGAAGGAAAACTTACTTAAATAAGCTAACTCCTGGCCGAGGCCACGGCTTTGACGAGCCACGAATTATCTGCAAGCAATCCCGGCAGAAGCGTATCACTTTTACAAGGCCGGATTTTAGTGATTTGTAGGCTTGAATGTTTGCCCGCGAAGGCCCCTGCCAACATCGGTATTCTGCACCGGGGCACGTAAAACAACAAAAACACATTCACAAAAAAACCAGATAGCACAGCATCAGCACCTACCTTTGCCCTCATAAAAAACCGGCGCAATGAGTACACCCAAATCTTCCGTAACCCTCTCACAGGCTTTTAAAGAATTTATCTGGCCCAGGAGAAAAGTTGTTTTCATTGGCCTGTTGCTGATTGTTATCAGCAGGTTGGCAAGCCTCGTGCTGCCCGGCGCCAGTAAATACCTGATAGACGAAGTGATCGTAAATAAGGATTTGGACATGCTAAAAATCCTGATCGCAGTGGTGGCCGGTTCGATTGTTGTACAAGCCGTCACCTCCTACCTGCTCACCAAGTTATTAAGTGTAGAAGCACAGCACCTGATCTCCCAACTGCGCCTTAAAGTGCAGAAAAAAATACTTTCCCTGCCCATCAGTTATTTTGACAACAACAAATCCGGCGCCCTGGTAAGCCGTATTATGAACGATGTAGAAGGCGTGCGAAACCTGGTGGGTACCGGCCTGGTGCAGCTCATCGGCGGCTTGCTTACCGCTGTTATTTCCCTGGTGCTGCTCATAAGAATCAGCCCCATGATGACCTTGTATGTGCTGTTGCCGGTGGCATTGTTTGCAGTGGTGGCTGCCAAAGCTTTTACCTATATACGCCCTATTTTTAAAAAGCGGGGCGTACTCAATGCAGAGGTAACCGGCAGGCTTACGGAAACCATCAATGGCGTAAGGGTTATCAAAGGATTTAATGCAGAGGAACAGGAAAATAAAACCTTTGAAAAAGGAGTGGAACAATTGTTCCTGAATGTAAAAAAGAGCCTTACTTCTACCGCTATCATTACCAGTTCCGCTACCCTATTACTAGGCCTTGCCTCAGCAGGCATCATGGGTATTGGCGGTTACATGATCATCAACGGGGAGCTTACGTTTGGCGAATTTCTTTCGTTTACTTTATACCTGGGGTTTATGATCGCACCCATTGTGCAGATGAGCAATATCGGCAGCCAGCTCACCGAGGCTTTTGCCGGGCTGGACAGAACGCAGGAGATCATGAATATGGACCCGGAAAATGATGCGCAAACCCGTACCATCCGCCTGCCGGATTTAAAAGGCGATATCCGTTTTGAGGATGTTTCCTTTTCTTACGAAGAAGGCAAGGAGGTGGTTACAGGTATTAGTTTTGATGCACCCGCGGGATCGGTTACGGCACTCGTGGGCAGCTCGGGCTCGGGAAAAACAACCATTGCCAGCCTGGCCGCTACTTTTATTACACCCGACAGCGGCACCATTACCATCGACGGCATCAACCTGAGCAAAGTAATATTGAGTGAGTACCGGCAGCACCTGGGAGTGGTACTGCAGGACGATTTTTTATTTGAAGGAACCATCCGCGAAAATATTTTATTTGCCCGCCCCGGTGCTTCTGCAGAAAGCCTGGCCAAAGCAGTCAGTTCCGCTTACGTGAATGAATTTACCGATCGTTTTGAAAAAGGGCTGGATACAGTCATTGGCGAACGGGGCATCAAACTATCCGGCGGGCAGCGGCAACGCATCACTATTGCCCGGGCCATACTGGCCGATCCTAAGATCATCCTGCTGGATGAAGCCACTTCCAGCCTGGATACCGAAAGCGAATCGCTCATACAGCAAAGCCTGAATGAACTGATGAAAGGCAGGACTACTTTTGTAATTGCCCACCGGTTGAGTACCATCCGCAAGGCGCACCAGATACTGGTAATAGAAGCCGGCAAAATTGCTGAGCGTGGCAACCACCAGGATCTGATTGACAAAAAAGGCAGGTACTATGAATTGTTTACTTACCAGGCAAGGATATAGGGGGGAACTACACGATGCTGCGGTTCCAGACCGCTGGTTTTAGCCTAACCCCGGGCAAAGGTAAAATTGTTTTGATCGACGTTTTTACTGTGTGCTCGTCAAAGAGTTTTTTTTGTTACTTTTTTGCTTGTCCAAAAAAGTAACCCTAAAAAAAGACCCCGCCAATGGATATACACCACCATTGCCGGATGCAGCATCGTGGTTCGGAGGTGCAAAGTAAATTGTACATCAGAAACCCCAAAATAGGCTTCAGAATCCTGGCACCGCCTGTATTTAACTGTAGAAACGGGAATGCCCGAACACTTTAAGGAGAAGTGCAGTTATACAATAATTCCAGGATGCCCGGTAGTTTTTTTGAAGTGCAGATCCGCCGGATAAAAAGCGGGCCTGCCTGGTGAGCTCTCAATTATGCGAAGCACGTATGAGGTTCATCCTTTATTGGGAAAGAGAACCAGCCCTGGAACCTTTGTAAAAAAACAGCGATGTTAGAGGGACGTAACAATAATAAATGTTGAAGCTACAGTAGCACAAAAGCTAAATCAGGGAACCATCCCGTCCCGCCAGCTAGCGGGAGGCGAAATCCCTGCCTGCCGGCAGGCAGGGATTTCGGGGGCCTAAAAGAAAAGCAAAACCTGATTGATAATTTTTAACTTGTGTATTCTAAAATGAAACAACATGAATCCAAACAAAGCATTATGGGAAAAGGGTGACTTCACACAGATCGCCGAAAGCATGCGGGAAAGTGGTGTTGCACTCGTCGCTGAACTGGGAATCACCGAAGGTCTTAACGTTCTTGATCTCGGTTGCGGTGATGGCACCACGGCGATACCTGCGGCAAAACTAGGCGCAAATGTTTTAGGGGTCGATATCGCAAAGAATCTCGTTGAGGCTGGAAACATGCGGTCAAAAAATGAAGGGCTTACAAATTGTACCTTCCAGGAAGGTGATGCCACTGATTTGAATGAACTGAAGGATCAGACTTTTGATCTCGTAGTAAGCATCTTTGGTGCCATGTTCGCACCAAAACCATTTGATGTAGCGAGGGAAATGGTTCGTGTTACCCGTAAAGGAGGGAGAATTGTCATGGGCAACTGGATCCCGGGAGATCCGACCCTGGTAGCGCAAATATTAAAGATTAGCTCTGCCTACACACCAGCACCGCCGGAGGGTTTTATTAGCCCGATGTTATGGGGAGTGGAGAGCCATGTTATTGAACGTTTTGGCAGCGCTGGTATACCAAAAGAAAATATATCGTTCGCTAAGGATACTTTTTTATTTAACGCCCCCTATTCACCGTCAGAACTTGTCAACAGGTTCAAAACCTATTATGGTCCCACCATGAATGCTTTTGAAGCCGCTGAGAAGAATGGTAAGGCTTTGGATCTACAGAATGAATTAGAAGCTTTGTTTAACAGTCAAAACAAAAACACAAAGGATAATAACGCTTCCATTCCTGCCACTTTCTTAAAGGTCACAGTTACGCATTGAACTTATATTTAAGTATAGGACCAAATAAAACCATTCGCACCTAACCTCTAATGATTCTAAAAGGTAATCCGGAGGTTTCTCGCAGTTGGCGGTAGCCTTCCGTACAATGGATCATTTGTATGACAGGGCATTTTAAGAAAGACAACATTTCTACAAGGAATAATTGACAGCTCATATAGCGTTTCCGGAAGTTACAGCCCGACAAGACCACTCGTTGTTTGAATTTAAATTATCGGGGACAAAAGTAGTTACCTTTCGGTTTTTTGTAATATATTACCTATTGTTTCCAAACTTCTGAACATTATAATTTTTAAAAGCCATTTTATGAGACACAATAACCGATACATGTTGCCACTACTTTCAATTGTCCTTTTGTTTACAGTGGGCTGTAACAATCCGGATCAAACAACCAAGTCAGCAACCGTTGATTCGACTACAAATATTCAAATGGAGACAAGCAATAAACCTTCTTTTGATATCTCCCGAAGTGTGACTACCATATCACCTGATTTATACAAAGCATTGGCCGATACATTGAACATGAGAATTTTGGAAGGAACCTATAAACCAGGAGATTCTTCTATCGTACATGGACATCCTGACTTTGCTATGTACGTATTAGAAGGTAGTACGGTAGAATTAACATCAGTGGAAGGTGAAAAGCAAAACATTGATTTTAAGAAAGGCATGGCTGTCATAATGCCTGCGGCAACCCATTCAGCTAAAAATATCGGAAAATCAACCTTACGCCTGGTGGTCGTGGAAGTAAACCGACCCAGGGATTAGGAGTGCATTCCATATCGAAAAAATGTTAAACACCTATAACTTAGTTATTACCTGCAGCTATTACTAAGCTTTCGTTTTTCCCACCGGGGATTAAATGAAAATGTCCTGTGCCGCGAACTAAGGAGTGGGAAAAAATACAGCCAACCCTTTTAAATAGATTGCCATGGGCACGGCACCCGCATCAGCGGGACAGTTCGAAGAGTCATTATGAGAAAACTCTCAATTGATTCTCGCGATCTTTCCTTGGGTCACCAGAGGTAGGCAACATTCAATAACATGTGGATGTTCCATTTTTACAAACCTGATCAAGTGACGAATGCCCAAAGTAGAATTGAATAGATAGCGGGTTTTTGCTGTGTGGCTCGTCCAAGCCGAGGCCACGGCAGGTTTGTACCGACCCCGGCCAAGGGATATTTGAACTCTACCAATATTGGTCGAAAGGGTCTTTTTCCTTTTACAATCCTCATCAAGTGACGAATGCCTCAGGGTAAAATTGTATTGATTGTGGGTTTATGTTGTGTACCTCCCCAGCCAGGGTTCGTGGCACATAAACATATTAATTTCGTTTCGTATGCCAAGAACGGAAGCGGGAGAAACTTCCAATTTTTATTGCCAATTATAATAAAGTAGCTTATTTTAGGAGTAGCATTTAAAACAATGCGCACGGGCAAGACGAACAATCAGGTCATTCGAAGCATAAGAATAATCTATATCCAATACCAGGTATTCAACCAATAACATCTTTTAATATCCACTTAACTACCCGGTCTTTTATTTTCAACAATTAAAAAAACATCGCTTTTATGAAAAACACCTTTTTCGTCTACGGAGGCAGGACCTTTATTGCTGCTTTGATGGTTAGCCTGCTGGCTCTCAGCTGCAGCAAAGAAACTGCCCTGGAAAACAGCGAACCAACTGAAGTACACGCTCTCAATCTGAACCCAAACGGGCCCCCCGACAGGTTCCTGCCGAATGAACTGGTAGTAAAATTCAAGGCCTCTGCTAATTCTACCAAACGGGCCGAAGCACTGGCCAGGGTAAGCGGCAGGGTACAGGAAGTTATCCTTACCAAAGCAATGCAACGTGCAGGAGACATGGAAGGCATCACCATTATTCATACGCCTTTGGATGTGATGGAAGCCATTAGCCGCATGAAAGGAGTGGAAATAGAATTTGCAGAACCCAACTACCTGTACAATCATGATGCTGCTTCAACGGATCCCTATTTTAGCAATAACAGTTTATGGGGCATGAACGGAACATTTGGTTGCAATGCTGCCGCCGCATGGGAAAGAGGCAGTGTAGGCAGTGCGACTGTAGTTGTCGGTGTAATTGATGAGGGCATACAGTTTACCCACCCTGATCTTGAAGGCCAGGTATGGACCAACACTAACGATCCCGTTGATGGTGTAGATAACGATGGCAACGGATACGTGGACGATGTACACGGTTGGGACTTCGATGGTAACAATAACAGCATTTATGACGGCGGTAGCAGGGGCAGCCTGGATGATCATGGTACGCATGTATCGGGTACGATAGGCGCTAATGCAAATTCAATAGGTGTAGTGGGGGTTAACTGGAATGTTACCATCATTTCCGGGAAATTCCTTGGTCGCCGTGGGGGTACATTGGCCAATGCGGTAAAGGCAGTGGATTACTTTACTGATCTGAAAACAAGGCATGGGTTGAATATTGTAGCCACTAACAATTCATGGGGCGGCGGCGGATTCTCACAGGCACTGTTTGATGCCATCGGACGTGCCAATACTGCTAATATTTTATTCGTAGCAGCCGCAGGTAATGGGGGCAGTGATGGTGTAGGTGATAATAATGATGCGGTAGCCAGCTATCCCTCAAATTATACGTCAGCAAATGTAATTGCAGTTGCAGCCATTACCAACATGGGTGCAAAATCATCCTTCAGCAATTATGGTGCAACCACAGTGGACCTTGGAGCACCGGGTTCTGGTATATATTCTACTACGGCGTTCAATGGCTATTCCTCTTATAGTGGTACATCAATGGCTACACCACATGTTACAGGTGCAGCCTGCTTGTATGCCTCCACTCACCCTGGTGCGAATGCAGCGCAAATTAAAGCAGCTATCCTGGGAAGCGTAACACCCACAGGTTCGTTATCGGGCATAACAGTTACCGGCGGAAGACTGAATGTAGCAGGGTTTTAAAACATCGTCAAGATCATACAATCGAAATCCCGGTAGCATCGCTGCCGGGATTTTTCGTTAGGCTTAGCAGAGGGACCGAGGGAGGCAAGCGTACCTGCCCCGGTTAAACGCTATCGTGTGGACACATTTTCTGCCGTTGTTGGAGTTGGCATATTGCATTCTTTACCCTAACCTCCAACGATTGGAAAGTTCGGGCGGCCTTAGAAAAATGGCGTTTAGCACATCGACGAAGGAGATGCATCAACACAAAAATATAATATAAAAGATGCGTTGATA
>JAYSYY010000097.1:0-8625 GCA_043727215.1 Chitinophagaceae bacterium
GCCGCGGCCAAGGCTGTTACGCCCGGAGTGGTTCATATTAAAACACTCTACCAGGCCGACCAGGCGGCCGAAAAATTCGGAGATGCTAACAAGCGAGGGGAGACCCTCGAAACGGGGTCGGGTTCGGGCGTGGTGATTAGTGCGGATGGATACATCGCTACCAATAATCACGTGGTAGAAGATGCCAGCCATGTAGAAGTGGTGTTTCCAGACCGGCGTAGTTATATTGCTAAAGTGATGGGACGTGATCCTAACACGGACCTGGCTTTATTAAAAGTAGAAGCAAAGAATCTGCCTTTTGTGAGCATGGGAAATTCGGACGATGTGTTGGTAGGTGAATGGGTATTGGCAGTGGGTTACCCTTACTCGCTGAATACTACAGTTACTGCAGGGATCATCAGCGCAAAAGGGAGAAGCATTGGTATCATTAATAATTCTTCGGATCGCAATCCGCTGGGCAGTAGCGCCGTTGAATCTTTTATACAGACCGATGCTGCTATCAATCCGGGCAACAGTGGTGGTGCGCTGGTGAATATGAATGGTGAATTGATTGGTATCAATACTGCCATTGCTTCGCTGACGGGTAGCTACGCCGGCTATGCCTTTGCCGTACCTGTAAACCTTGCCAAAAAAATATTAGATGACCTGAAAAAATTTGGGGTAGTGAAGCGTGGTTTGCTGGGCGTTTCATTTCCATCGCCCTTTGCAGAAGACCAGCAACTGAGAGAGCAAGGGATCACCCCCGGATCGGTAAAAGGTGTTTTTATAACGGGCATACAGGAGGGAAGTGCTGCGGAAGAAGCCGGCCTGCAGGAAGGTGATATTATACAGCGCATCAACAAGGTGGAATTGTACTCATCGGCAGAGTTTTCAGAACGGATAGCCAGGCACCGCCCCGGCGATATGATTACCATTGATTATTTACGCAATGGTAAACTGAGGAATGCATCCGCCACCTTAAAAAATGAAGAAATACAAGGATCGGTCGCGGTGGATGAACAATCCCTCAGAAAAATTTATGAAAAACTGGGTGCAACATTCGGACCGCTTGGCGAGGACCTAAAACAACGTTACAACCTGGACGCGGGGGTTGTTGTTACCGAAATAAAAAGGGGTGGTTTTTTCAACCAGTTGGGCATCCCGACTGGCACCGTTATCGCTTACATCAACGGCAGGGCGGTAAACAATCCGCAGGATATTGATGAGGCACTGATGGCAGCGCAAAATTCAAGAATACAAATACTAGGGATAGCGCCTGATGGGTCCCGCATTGCATTTAATTTTTCGCTGGGTGCCTAACACATCAACAAACAATAACGATTGGACATTCAAAACATATAAAATAGGTGCCTCTTAACCACGGTTGATAGGGATACAAATGGCGGGATATTTTTTGAAGATACAGTGATCCGATTGCATCACTATAGACTCAGGAAGGAGTAGCTTTTATTTGGAAATCCTGCGAAATTATATCACCTGGAAAGACAAAATTTTACCCGTGCGGCAGAATTCGGGTTCCAGTTGGTTAAAAATGCCTTTTTTATTATTACCTATCTTCGGGCAGCAGGTATACAATAATCATAAAAGGAAAGTATTGGATAATTTTTTCAACAAGTTTAAGCTCCATGCAGAAAAAGAAGATCTGCAAACCGTTGTGGTCAATATCAGCAACGGGGTGGTTTTCCGTGGCACCAATTTATGGGTGCTCATTTTTGCCATCTTTGTCGCATCACTCGGGTTAAATGTAAATTCCGCGGCTGTGATAATCGGCGCCATGCTGATCTCGCCGTTAATGGGCCCGATCATGGGAATAGGATTGGGAATGGGAATCAGCGATGTGACCCTGCTGCGTAAATCTGTTTACAATTACGGTGTGGCTACGATCGTGGCCCTTACCACTTCCACACTGTTTTTCCTGATCTCTCCCCTCGATGACGCCCATTCGGAAATACTCGCGCGGACTTCGCCCACTATTTACGATGTGCTCATTGCCTTATTTGGCGGTTTTGCAGGCATTGTTGCCACTGCAAGTAAACAAAAAGGCAACGTAATCCCGGGAGTAGCGATTGCTACCGCCCTGATGCCACCGTTGTGTACCGCAGGGTATGGGTTGGCTACATTGCAGTTCGGATTTTTTGTCGGTGCTTTCTACTTATACATTATTAATACCGTTTTTATTGCATTGGCCACTTTAATCATCGTTCGTTTTTTACATTTTCCATATAAACAAGAGCAAACATTAAAAGCAGAAAAAACTGCACATCGAATTGTTTGGTTAGTCGTAATCGTTACCTTATTGCCGAGCATTTATTTCGGTTATGATATGGTACAAAGAAATCACTTTACGAATAATGCAAACAAGTTTATTACCCAAGAAGCACATTTTAAGAATGACTATTTGCTGAACAAAAAGATCGATGCGAAAAACCGGAAGATCACGCTTGTATTTGGCGGTAAAGAAATAAGCCAGGAAGAAATTAAAGCACTAAAGCAACAGCTAAAAAAATACGGGCTGGATACCGCCATACTTGAAATAAAACAGGGATTCGCTTATTTATCAAATAACAACAAGATAGAAAATCAAGATTTGGACCAGCTTACCACAGCATTGGAAATGAAGGATAAACAACAAAAGCAGGTAGAGTTTATATTAGATAGTATTAAGCGGCATGAGCAGCTTTCGAAACAGGTATTTGCAGAATTAAAGACGCAGTACCCGACATTAAAAAATGCCATCCTGCAGCCATCGGTAATGGTGAGCGATTCAGCAAGAGCCCAGGTGTATTTAGTTTTACTTTCGGTGGGTTCCAGGCTTGCCCTGCAGGAGAAAACAAAAATAGAAAACTGGCTTAAAGTGCGACTGCAGCAGGGAAATATCAGGTTAATTTTACAATAGGACAGAGATTTTCAGGTGCTGTTATTTAAAAGATCGGTAGCAATGATTACTGTAATTATTCCAGCGTTAGACAAAGAGCAAACGGTAAGCCAGGTAATGCGCATTGCCAGAAGGTCGCCGAATGTTTATACGAAATTTTTCCAGCTGTATGAAAAATATCTATCCGGTAAAATATACGACACCTGGCATGAAAAGGGAAACCCGACTTATGATATTGTACAACCTGTCGCCTGGGATTTTATACCATGAGAGAGCGGTTTCCCGGAGCTGGTAAAAAATGCTGCCCGGTTGGCCGGCCTGATGTATAATGCCAGCCCCCGGGGAACACCGGAATGGGCGAATCGCCTGGCACCCTTTATTGCCAGCCGTGTGGGAGCGTGTTCGAAAATCAACCTTAATGATGTAAAAAACAATTCATTCCTGAAACGCCCCGGCTCTTACTCATGTTTTTGTGCCTCTTCCTGGCTGGCGTATTCCTCGGGCGGGTTGGGTAATATTTTTACAATCGATTGTTGTAAGATAATGATGGATGATGCGGCATATAAGCCGATATTTTTCCCTGAAAAGGTATAATCCATCAGTGTAAGTTTTACAATTCCGTTGATGGAAACTTCGATATAATTTCCGTACCGTATAAGCCTGAAGTACAAAGATTTGTTTTCCGTAATGGTAAAAATATCGGACTGAATTTCGCTGAAGATAAAATTCTGCCGGCTGTTGAGTGGATTAAATCCCCAGGACCTTATCATCACCAGTCCATTAAAGAGGTCAAATGAAATAAAATAACCATTTCCATCGTCATCCAGGTCACTCACCAGGCCCAGTTTCCCCATGCCATTCATCAGAAGCAATCCTTCCCAAATAAAACTGGCGGAGGGTCTTTCGAAACAAAATATTTCGTAGCCACTTTCCGTTCCGCATGTCCAGCTATCTGCTTCAGTATTTGCAACCGCAGTTGGGTTACCGAGGTTTTTTTTCACGGGGCCGAACTGTGGCTGCTGCAGGGTCTTCAACACCATCAGGTCCCACCGGTAATAAGTTTTTAGTAGCAGCCTGCCATGGTCATCTGTCACTAACTCTTTTGGTGGTGGCAGCACCCGGAGAGCGTCGATCTTGCCCGCATAGAAAAAATTATAAACCAGCACGTGTGGCCCGTCCTGGACGGTGCGTGCGGCATAATTCCCCGAGGGTAATAAAACATCGGCATTAAATGAATGGTACTTCCCGAAAAACTCATCGGCAAACCAGTAACGCACTTTTATGTCTTCCCTTATTGAGCCGATCAGGTAGAAGCGGCCGTTCAATTCAAAAACACAGGGGCATTCAATATCATCATACACCATCGGGTATAAAAGCGGGGGCATTAATTCCATGGTATGATCCGTTACTTTTACCATGCCCACACAACCTCTCCTGGAAACGGGCCCGCTCAGCGTGCGGGCTGCCACCAGCAGGTATGCTTCTGCCTCATGCTCAAAATAAAACGGATCCCGGAAACTGAGCCAGGTCCTTGGATTGGTTTGATAGGTTTCGTAAAAAATGCCTTTGGGTTCAATAGGATAAATATTCTTCTGGTTTTTTTTCCAGTCCACGAGGTTGATGGATTCTGCCAGCCCGATCCGGGAAATAATGCCACGGTCCCTTCTCTGCAAACCGGTGTAATACATTTCAAACACGCCATCTTTTTCAATCACGTGCATCGTCCAGAGCATATCATCATCCCATTCGCCAGGGTGGCCAACGAACAATGCATTGTTCACACGCTTCCATGAAATGCCGTCAGCGGAAATAGCATGAGCGATATAATCATGGTTGGGTATAATCAAATGAAACAAGTGATAAATTCCTTTGTGAATGATCACGGTGATATCCCCGATTTCCCAGTCGCTAAATCCTGATCCTGAATACATAAATCCCTGTTATAGTTCAATAATAAAGCACAAAAATACCCATTAAAATGATTTGGTTAATTTTACAGATTATAGTTAATGTAAAAATCGAAGCTTATGAAAGAATATTACATTCAATTATACAGCCCGCATGGGCTTATCCGTTTTACAGACGCGGAAATTGGCAGGGATAAGGATACCGGTGGACAGGTTAAATATGTATTGGAGATGCTGGATTATCTTTCGCGACATCCCCGGGTAAGAAAAGTGGATCTTTTTACCCGGAGAATTATTGATAAAAGAGTGGCTCCTTCCTACGAAAAAGAAATCGAGATAGTTAATGATAAAGCCCGGATTATCCGGGTCACTTGTGGGGGAAATGCGTATCGCCCAAAAGAAACTTTATGGGCTCACCTGGATGAATTTATCGACAAGACCATCCGGTTCATAGATGAGGAGGCCGACTTCCCCGATGTTGTGCATGGGCACTACGCCGACGGCATTTACCTGGCAGGGCAGGTGAGTGAAATGTTTGGCATACCATTCCTGGCTACCGGCCATTCATTGGGCCGGAATAAGGAAAAGATCCTCCTGCAGGAAGGAATGACTTCTGATAAGATCAATGAAAAATTCAACATGGATCGGCGTATCGCGGTAGAGGAACACGCCCTAAGCACCGCTGATATTTTTGTTGTGAGCACACAACATATTATAGATACCCAATACACTTTGTATGATCATGCCGGGTCGGGCAGGTACAAGGTCATTCCTCCTGGCGTAACACCAGAAATATTTTATCCTTTTTACAGGATGGATATGCCCTCTTTTAAAATGTCCATAGAACAAGAGCAGGCCTTTTACCGGGTTAATTCAGATATAGACCGTTTTTTATTTAATCCCGGCAAACCCCTGATTCTTTCAATAGGTCGTGCAGACAGGCGCAAGAATTTTGAAATGATCATCCAGAGTTACGGAGAGGATAAGGAATTACAGGCGATGGCCAACCTGGCCATTTTTGCCGGTGTGAGAAAAGATATTTCGCAGATGCATGCTGATGAAAAAGATATCCTGACCAACCTCTTGCTGCTGCTTGATAAGTATGACCTTTATGGTAAAATGGCCATTCCTAAAAAAAATGATCCCAAGCTGGATGTGCCGGAAATATACCGCATTGCCGCCCGCAAAAAAGGGGTTTTCGTAAACGCAACGCCTGGGGAAAATTTTGGGCTCACGATCGTGGAAGCGGCGGCCTGCGGCTTACCGGTTATTGCATCCCCTACAGGCGGACCTAAAGAGATCCTTGAAAAATGTGAGAACGGGTTATTAGTAGACGTGGAAGATCCTGCAGCTATAGCGTCCGCCATTAAAAATATCATTGCTGATCAGTCCACCTGGGAAAAATATTCAGGCAATGGAATAATCGGCACCAGCCAATTGTATTCCTGGACTTCCTTTGCAGAGCAGTACGTGAATACCCTCGATGAACTGTTCAATGAAAAAAATAAAGCGGCATTGAAGTTTGCTGATAAGACGGCTTATGGGAAAAAACTTGCGAATGCTGATTTGTTTATTATCTCCGACCTTGATGGTACGCTGGTGGATGGAAAGGATTCCACGGGGCTTAGGGAGTTTACCCAATGGATCAATGCAAACAGGGACAAAGTGGTATTTGGTATTGCCAGTGGAAGGAACAAGGAGATAACCCAGCAGGCCTTCATTGAGTATGAGCTTCCCAATCCTGATATCCTCATTTGCTCCGCAGGTTCGGAGATCTATTATACCGATCAGTTCATTGCAGATAAAGGTTGGGATAGCCACATCGACTACCAATGGAAAAGAGATGAGTTACAGGAGGCTTTATCGGCATTTCCCGGCATCCGGTTGCAGGAGAGTGCCGCGCAGTGGCGTTTTAAATTAAGTTATTATGTTGACTACAATTTTGACGAGGATGCCATGGCTAATCTGCATAAATTGATGGACGATAAAAAATTAAGGGCACGTGTACTTTTAACCGAAAATAAATTCCTGGACCTGCTTCCTTTCCGGGCCAGTAAAGGCAGTGCTGTTCGTTACCTGAGCTACAAGTGGAAAATGCCATTACAGCATTTTATCACAGCCGGTAACAGTGGCAATGATATTGACATGCTGACCGGCAAGACCAGGGCCATTGTGGTAGCCAACTATAGCGATGAACTGGAGGAACTGCGAAAAAACAAGTCGATTTATTTTACAAAGCAAGCTACAGCTGCTGGTGTGCTGGAAGGTATAGATTTTTATACTGCTTCCCTCGGCTTTAAAGGCCAGGAGGAGAACGCGGAAAAAATAGACACTTAACAATCCTGTATCTGAAAGCTCCTGCAGCAGCCTAACGAGGAGCTTAGGAAATTAAAGGCGGACGCTGTTTTCCAGTTTTATAGTGCAGATGCGTTCGTATACGTAACAGCCAAAGCAGCGATCGCTGCGGGATTGCTGCCTCCCCGACAATAGTCAAGGTTTCGTGTGTGGAACAAGGGGTAAGAAACCGTGTTTCGCAGTTGCCGGCGCGTTCGCACACTGCGGAGCATCAAAATAGGGTACAATATTAAATTTCGGTAGTTTTATATAAGTTCCTTAAGAATTTGCGTTAAAGAAATAACTAATGTATTTGTGGGTTAACCTTACACCTCTGAACAACTACTTCTCAAATATTGATCATTCAAATACTGCATGCAGGAACTCATGTAAGGATGCATGCGTGATTGTGGGCGCAACTATTTCCAGGATATTATTTTTTGTGATGCTTATGATTGTTTCTGCGTTGGGAAGAGCGCAGTTGGTGGTGAACGAATTTTCCCAGGGTCCTCCCGGCTTTCCGGGGTTTAAAGAATACGTAGAACTCGTGGTTACCCAACCACAGACATGCAGCACGTCAACTGTTGACCTCCGGGGTTGGATAATAGATGACCATAATGGTTGGTTCGGACTTATTTCAGCCAGCCGGGCAACAGGGCATTTACGATTCCCGAATATACCTAACTGGGCCAATGTGCCAGGGGGCTCCATTATAGTCTTGTACTTTCACCTGGACCGGAACCCAAAGATACCCCCGGATGATCCTACGGATGCGAACAATGACGGGGTGTATATTCTTCCCTACAATAGCAATTATATTGAAACCAATTCAACCGATCCGGCCAGTTCAGGTGCGGCGGTTCCTTACGGTACAGGATCCTATACAGCTGGTTCCGGGTATTTTGGAAATGTGATGGGCCTTGCCGATGGAGGTGATGCCATCATCGTTGTAAGTCCCGCTAATTTAACCGTGCCATCGTTTTCTATTATTTATGGTGCAGGTATCGCAAGTACAAGCCCGATGCTTCCGACAGTAACAATGGGGGTAGCAGTAGGGGCGGGGCGTAATGGCTACTTAACAGACGGCCAGTTTGCAAATTTTTCCAGTTGGGCCGCAGGTACAGTGCCGGCCGACGAAACCCCGGGTGCTGGAAATACCGCCGCCAACCAGGCCTGGATCCAGTCCTTACGAACTATTCCTCCCAGTATCACGCCAACCTTTGATCCCGTAACTCCCATCTGTTCCGGTTCAAGTTTAAACACATTACCCACGACCTCGCTGAATAATATTACAGGTACCTGGTCGCCGGCTTTGAACAACACTGCCACGACCGTTTATACATTTACGCCGGCAACAGGACAGTGCGCCACCACAACAAGTTTAACGGTTACCGTTAGCCCGGCGGTTACGCCAACTTTTAATCCTGTGAGCCCTATCTGTTCCGGTGCAACATTATCTGCATTACCCCCGACCTCGCTGAATAATATTACAGGTACCTGGTCGCCGGC
>JAYSYY010000098.1:0-3326 GCA_043727215.1 Chitinophagaceae bacterium
ATTTGAGAATGCTGGTTGCACGGATGCTCCATTCTGCCACGGCACCCTGGGACTGGTACACCAGTACAATCGCTTTTTTAAATTAACGGACAATGAAGTTTTTAAATATGCGGGTGAAAATTGGCTTCAAATTACGCAGGAGCAATTTTATAAACCGGGGGAGGGCGCCGGCGGTTATTATTTCCGGACATTTAATAAAGAGGCAGCTATTTTTGAAATGACTTCCCGGTTTGGCTTATTGGAAGGCAGCACCGGCATTGCCCTCGTTTACTTATCCTGCTTATTTAACATTCAACCGGAATGGGACGCTATTTTTTTAACCAATGTATAAAATAAAGAATTTATTTAAAGAATGGTATAAGCCACACGAATCTTTCGTTGTTCGAAATCCCTTGTTCCCATTAGAAAGTTTTTATAACTGGAAAGCCGATGCGGCTGACGATATAATAACCTCAAAAGAAACTTTGAGGCGATCGCTCCGTGATTTTTACCAACAGCCCCTTGTGCAGGAAGCATTATATGTTGGATCACCTGACCTTCATGAACAATTGCTTTTATGGATTGAAAACAGGATAGCAAGGCCGGATAAAAAGGAAAAGCTGGAACTCTCCCTTATAAAATACATGATCCGTATGTGCACCCGCTGTACGCCGTATGGATTATTCGCATCCTGTACAACAGGCAATTTCCTGGGCTCAACGAATCTTGAGTTAACTGATAAAAATTGGCTGCAACGATTTGGACGGCTGGACATGGATTATGTTTGTGAGCTGCATGCACATTTACTAAAACAAAAAGAAATCAGTGATCAATTACGATTTTATCCAAATACCTCTTTGTACCGTACCGGCGATCAATGGCGATATATCGAACACCGTTTCAAAAAAGAAACAGGGAGGAGTTATCACCTGGTGCAGGTAGATCAATCAGTTTATTTGGAAAAAGTAGTTACTGCTTCAAAGGAAGGTTGCACAGTCAGGGAACTGGCGAAAACAGTTTCGGACAATTACATTTCAGATGAAGAAGCGATGGACTTTATTTATGAGCTGATCAATAACCAGGTATTGGTAAATGAAATGGAACCTTCAGTAACCGGTGAAGAATTTTTCGCTGTCATTCTCCGCAAACTGAAAACGCTTATGCACACGGAGAAATATGTAGCGCATCTTGAAAAGCTCCATACAAAATTCAGGCTTCTAAACACTTCAAATGGAGAACCAAAGAATTTATTGTACCCGGCAATTGTAAGCGAACTCCAGGTTTTGGAAATTCCACTTCATATAAAAACGCTGATCCAGGTGGATACTTGTCGTCCCGCATCCTGTTCCATCAATCATAAACTGGGTGATGAACTTTTGAAAGGAGCAAGCCTTTTGCAACTTTTAACTACGGACGACTCCATCAAAGATTCTTTTACTGATTTTAAAACTGCATTCATCAACCGTTACGAAGGTCAATGGGTTTCCTTGCCGGAAGTACTGGATACCGAATCAGGAATTGGATATGGAAAATTTGCATCCAGCAGTTTGGAAGAATCGCCCTTAATTGATAACCTTCAGATTGGCAACGCAACAGCTGCTGCTAACGGACTGCAACTTCCTGATACGGAATCATTCAAGTGGCAGCTTTACCAGCAATCAATTCTCGAAAATAAAAGGGAAGTGACGATTGAGGATTCGGTCATTGAAACACTTTCAAAAAAAGAATTTTCGGTATCCGGTATGCCTGATTCAATTTGTATGATGGCAAAGGTCAATGCGATTTCTGCTGAAGATATTGACAATGGAAATTACACGATTACATTGCAGCCACCTTCAGGCCCTTCCGGGGGAAACCTGTTAGGACGATTTTGTCAACTGCATCCTGAAATTGAAAAGCTTACCCGTTCAACCATAGCAGAAGAAGAAACCCATCATCCGGAGGCTGTCTTTGCCGAGATCGTACATCTCCCTGAATCCAGGGTTGGAAATATCCTGGTGCGGCCGGCAATGCGTAAATATGAAATCCCCTATTTGTGCGGTACAACATTGGATGCAGCATTTCAAATACCGGTCATTGACCTGTTAGTAGGCATTGAGGGAAACAAGGTTGTTCTCCGTTCAAAGCGGTTGAACAAGGAAATAATCCCACGGATGACAACTGCACATAATTTCAGCATGACCTCCCTCCCGGTTTACCAATTTCTTTGCGATCTGCAATTTCAGCAGGTCCGTTCTATTGGCTGGCAATGGGGTGTTTTAAATAATCGTCCTTTCCTGCCTCGTGTGAGTTATGGTCCATACATTATATCAAAAGCAAAATGGACATTGACTAAAAATGAAATACAAGTCATTGATCAGAAGAGAGATGAAACACTTATCCGGCAGTTTTCCGGGTTGATGACAAAGAAAAACCTGCCTGAATATGTTCTGCTTTCACAGGGTGATAATGAGTTGTTGCTTCATCTGAAGAATATTTTCTGCCTTCAAATATTACTGGCAGAAGTGAATAAAAATGAGGCCGTGATACTTACCGAGTCACTGGATACACCTGGGAGTTGTTGGATCAAAAGCCCTGACGGACATCATGCAGGCGAATTCATTTTTACATTTAGCCGAAAGAAAACAGGGGCTGGCAATAGCCCCCTCTCCCTTGCTGAAACCGGAAAAGACAAAAGTATCGAACGGTTCTTTCCTGTTGGCTCTGAATGGCTTTATGCAAAAATTTATTGCGGTACAAAAACGGCAGAAAAAATATTAGTGGATGTTATCAAACCATTTACTGAAGACTTGCTTTCCAAAAAAGTCATAGATAAGTTTTTCTTCCTGCGCTACAATGATACAGGCACTCATATCCGGATCCGCTTTCATAAAGCAGGGAGTACCAGTTTCTGGAAAAAAATAATTGACCAGTTGCAGATACTATTACAGCCTTATATCTTCTCACAGATGGTGCACAATGTACAATTTGAGACCTACCAGCGTGAAGTGGAGAGGTATGGCCTGGATACTATGCACCTGAGCGAAGAAATCTTTTTTTACCAGTCAGTGGCTGTTTTAAAATTTATTTCCATGTTGGATGGTGATGACGGTGAGCAATACCGGTGGCAGGTTGCATTGAAAGCGATTGATCTTTTCTTAGATGGTTTTCACTATACCATCGGGCAGAAACGGGACCTGGTAAAAATGCTTGATAATAGCTTTGCCGGTGAGTTTAATATCAAAACAGCAGAGCAGAAAAAAATATCAGAACGTTTCAGTACCCATAAGCAGATGGTGCGATTAGTAATGAGTGATGCGTGGAAAGAAAATGAAGATTTGAAACTGGCCATTCCTGCTTTTCAAAGT
>JAYSYY010000099.1:0-24739 GCA_043727215.1 Chitinophagaceae bacterium
ACCGCTTTGTCTGTGGAGATCAACACGAACTTTTTGACCTGGTAAAAAAGCGAAAGCTCAGCAACCAGCTTTGTACCCATTATATTGGTGAGGATCGCTTCACAAGGGAAGATCTCCATCAGCGGGACATGTTTATATGCAGCCGCATGGAAAACGAATTCCGGTTTATTGGCAGAAAAGATCTTTTTCATCCGCGGGACATCCCGTACAGATGCGATCTCTATCTGGATATTGATGTCGTTGCCATATTGTTGCCTGATCTCGTACTCAAGGTCAAATAAACCCGACTCCGACTGATCTACCAAAATCAGCTTACGGAACCTGATCTTGGCCAGTTGCCGGCAGATTTCGCTTCCTATTGAACCAGAAGCCCCTGTTACCAATACTGTTGCATGCTGGTAGGTTTCTACAAGGATATCGTTGGGCAGGTTAATTTCATCGCGTTCCAGCAAATCCTCGATATTCATCTCTTTTAATTGGTTCTTCTGGAACACTCCACCTGACCACTCCTTCACGTGTGGCACAACATTAATCTTAATATTATAGGGTCCACATATATCCGTAATCTCAATTTTTCTTTCGACAGTAATATTATCGATGGCTATATAAAGGTGGGTGATGCCGGAAGTCTTAAGCAGGTTGGCGAGTTGCTCGCCGTGGGCGCTGTAGATAGGAACCCCTTCTAGCTTTTTCCCTACCGTGTAGGGGCTGTCATCAATGAACCCGACTATGGTAGTATGTGCTTTGTCATCTATTTCCAACACCTTCCTTGTGATCTGGCCCATTTTTCCAGCACCGAAAATCAATGCCCTGTGCACCGCCCTTGGCCTGGCCTGTGCTCTGAAGTATACTTCTTTCACCAAAAGACGGAAGGCAACAAGCATGAAGATTACCAACACGAAATTGACGAATAATGAAGCAAAAGATATTTCTGAAGTGATGGCTGGGAAAAATCCACTAAAGTAGACGATCGACCAAAATGCAAACTGCAAAAGCGCGAATTTCATTACCCGGATGATATCCATGATGTCGGAATACCGTATAATGCCTTTATAAATCGCGAAAATCATGATACATCCCAGGCTGATCACAAAATTGGTGGCCAGTGCGGGAATAAGGAGGTAAAAGTCCCGTATTTCAATCGTGTCCTGATCAATGAGAAAATAGGAAATCACAAAAGCGGCAGAAATTAAGAGGAGGTCGAGGCAAAAGATGATCCAACGGGGTGCGAAATTCTGTAAAATCCGATAATTCATAGCTGTGTGGTGTATAATCCGTAAATGTTAACTCAACTGGTTTTTCAGTATATAAGACAAAGATTTTTTTGCAAATGTACTGCCAAAAAATGAATAACTGTTTCTGGTGCAGGTTTCTATGTCTATAAAAAGCTACCAATGTTGATTGGGGAAATATATCTGCATTTTGGGGCTTTATTTATATTTTGCTTATTATAAAGTTATTAGCCCGATTTTTGAATATTAACCGCAAAAAAGCTTGATTTGTTCTCCCTTAACGTTTGCGGCTATTATCTATTGCATAACAAGATATACCATATTATATTAATATAATATATTCTTTACTATCTGAATTTACAGAAATAACTCTATGTTCATCGTTGGGTAATATGAAATGATTTAAACAAATTAAAAATTTGGCAAAGCCCTGCAGCAGGCCACTACCAAATCCATAATTAATTTTGCATTTAATACGTGCGAAATCGACGAAGTTTACCAGTAAGTTCTTAAAGCTCCTAATTAACATTGTTATGCGGAAATTAGTATTTTTGAAGTGAAAATTTGCTCCCTCTAAGCACAAACCATTGAACTACTTACCGTTCTTTATCAAATTCGGGAAGTCTGGAAATGGGATATTAGGTATGTCTCGATTATTACTCGTAAAAGAAATTTTTACTTCAATGTGTGGTATTTCAGGAATTCTCTCTCACAAGAAAGCTAACTTTCAGATACTGAAGGGGATGAATGATGTTATCCGTCACCGGGGGCCTGATGGGGAAGGATTCGTAGGATTCGACAGACAGGGCGAAATTATGGTAGTTGGCGGGGAAGATACGAGTGAAGAAGTTTGGAAGCACGGGAGTATGTATCAGCCTCAAAAAATGATTGATGATATTGAGCTAACCTATCATGTAGGTTTTGGGCACCGTCGACTTTCTATACTAGACCTAACGCCATGTGGACACCAGCCCATGTCTTATCTAAATAACAGGTATTGGATAATATATAACGGTGAGGTATATAACTACAAAGAATTGCGTGAGGAACTTATTGGCTTGGGTCATTTTTTCAATTCAAACTCAGATACAGAAGTCATAATAGCTGCTTATGCACAATGGGGGGTGGAGTGTCAGCATAGATTTAACGGTATGTGGGCGTTTGCGATTTATGATTGTGAACTTGATGAGATTTTCCTTTCACGGGATCGATTTGGCATAAAACCCTTGTATTATTGGGTTTCACCAAAGGGGTATTTTGCATTCGCCAGCGAAATTAAACAGTTTACAAGATTAGATGGATGGTCAGCCGAAATTAATCCACAACGCGCGTACGATTACCTGGTTTATTCAATTACTGATCATACTGAGGAATGCCTGTTTGCCGGGGTCTTTCAGATACCTGGCGGTTATTATTTCAAAACCAGTATTAATTCTTTTCACCCCGGATCAAATAAAAAAATAGCGCTGACAAAATGGTACGAATTAAAGGATCAGAAATTCAAGGGCTCATTTGAGAGTGCCGCATTGGAATTTAATAAACTTTTCAAATCCGCAATTAATTTATATCTACGGGCTGATGTTCCAATTGGATCAGCATTATCAGGCGGACTGGATTCTTCAGCAATTGTTTGTGAAATAAATGAAATTTTGAAGACGAAGGGGTTACAACATCTGAAAAAAACCTTCACCTCTTGTTCCGATTATGAAAAATATGATGAGCGGAAATGGGTAGAAATAATGGCAGCGCATACTTCTATAGAGGCAGAATATATCTATCCTAAAAGCGAGGACATCTTTGCCATTATTAAAAAGATTACCTGGTTCCACGATGAGCCTTTTCAGTCATTAAGCCCATACTTAGGCTTTCATGTTTTCCAGTCGGCCTCAAATCATGAAATTAAAGTGCTTTTTAATGGACAAGGTGCAGACGAATATCTTGGGGGATATGGACAATTCATGATCCCGAGGTATATGAAAATGTTCCGCGAAATAAAATGGGTGGAATTAATACGTGAAATCCGGAGGGCAAAAAAATATAATTATTTCAGTTATGCATCTGTCCTGAAACTTCTGCTGATTTCCAGTATACCCAATTTTATGAGGAGGTATTTAACCCGGTTGGATCGCTACAGGCAAATTAAACATTTAATAAATGTTGAAAGTCTGGGAGCTGACCGGTTGCACCCTTATGAAGAAATACCGTGGAAGAAAAAGACTGTTAACCATATTTCAAAACACCAGACTTTTTTCAGCACCCTTCCCAGGTATCTCAAATGGGAGGATAGAAATTCCATGGCAAATTCTGTTGAAGCGCGGGTACCATTTTTGGACCATAGGTTGGTTGAATTCAGCTATAACTTACCGGATGAGTATTTAGATTATGGAGGCGTAAACAAGCGGGTGCTCCGTGAAGGGTTAAAAAATATTTTGCCAGAGGAAATTCGTAATCGGAGAGATAAAATGGGTTTCAGTTCCCCCGAAGAGGAGTGGTTGAAAGCAAACCCGCAGGTATTCAGGGTAAAGCTTGAAGAGGCTATAGAGATAACAAAGGGAATAATAAAACCAGAAGCCCTCGCTTATTTCGATAAAATAATATCAGGTCAACTTCCCTTTGATTTTACTTATTGGCGTTTGATACAGTTTGCTGAGTGGATGAAAATTTACATTGTAAAAAGAGATATTAAATCCCCAGCTTTACTTACCAGTTTTTTCTGCCTATTATAGAATTTGTAAAAATTTAGTGCTGGTGTAAGTAAAGTAAAAATTATACGATTTTTTGAATCACGGTAACAACTCTTTTTAAATCTTCTTCATTAAGGTTCGATCCTGAGGGAAGGCAAAGGCCGATATCAAACAAGCCTTCAGCTGTACCATCACCATAAAAAGCAGCTCCTGCAAATACAGGCTGCATATGCATCGGTTTCCATAATGGCCTTGACTCAATATTTTCTTTTTCCAAAGCCAGCCGGATAACCTCCCGGTCAATTTTGTTCCTTGTAACAGAAGGGTCCACTAATATACAGCTCAACCAACGATTACTGAAAAATCCTTCCGGCTCTTTAAGCAAGCTGATCCCGGTAAAGTCTTGTAAAACCTTAACGTAAAATTGATATTTAGCTCTTCGCTGCTCAATTCTTTGTTTTAAAACTTCCATCTGGCCCCTGCCAATTCCCGCACATACATTGCTCATTCTATAATTATATCCCACATGAGAATGTTGGTAATGTGGTGCAGCATCCCTTGCCTGGGTGGCCAGGAAACGGGCCTGCGTTATATGTCCTTCATGATCCGAAACCAATGCACCACCGCCCGATGTAGTGATGATCTTGTTTCCATTAAACGATAAGATACCCAGCTGGCCAAAACTGCCGCAGCGTTTACCATCGATAGTGGAACCCAGTGCTTCTGCAGCATCTTCAATTACCGGAATGTCAAATTCATTGGCAATGGCCATGATCTCGTTCATTTTTGCAGGCATGCCATACAAGTGAACCGGTATGATTGCCTTCGGCTTTTTTCCTTTGCTTATCCGGTCTTCAATGGCATTGCGCAATTGGATAGGGCACATGTTCCAGGTTTCTCTTTCTGAGTCCACGAACACCGGCGTTGCTCCCTGGTACATGATCGGGTTGGCAGATGCGGAAAAAGTAAAACTCTGGCAGATCACTTCGTCCCCGGCTTTTACTCCGAGGAGAATTAATGCCAGGTGAATAGCCGCGGTGCCTGAGCTTAATGCTGCCGCATGGCGGGTACCCGTAAACGCAGCAAGGTCCTTCTCAAAACCATCCACGTGTGGGCCTAGAGGTGCGATCCAATTGGTATCGAAAGCTTCCTGCACATAAATTGCTTCCCTGGTACCCATGTGGGGCGAGGAAAGCCATATTTTTTTATTCTCCATTAGAGTTGTAGTCTTTTGAATTGAGGTTGTTGCTGAGCGGGTCATTTGCTTTACTTCGCGGAAATGTCCGCGCCGGGAACTCCCGCGATACGCGATCCTGGTGGGACATTTTTGACGAGCATACTTTGGCCACCTATAACAGCGTCTTTTCCTATAATGATATTTTGACGGGTAGAAACCCCAATACCCAGGTCAACGCCCTCTTCAACTATAGTAAAGCCAGCAAGGTTAACGCCTGGTGCGAGTGCAGAGAATTTTGATAAGTGACAGTTATGGCCAACCGCACAATTCATATTCATGATCACGAAATCTTCTACAGTAGTTTCATAGTTGATGGATACACCCGGATAGATAATTGCTCCCTGTGCAACGGATACCTTGTTGGATACCCAGGCTTTGCTTGAAACAAAGGATGGAAACGAAAAACCCTTACCCTCCAGTTTTTGATAAATGATCCTTTTTACCTTCGGAGAAGCGATTCCAATAACCAGTGCCATACCAGGGGATTGAGAAAGCACGTAATCAATATTCCCAATAACCGGGTAACCGTAATAGTCTTTGCCGATTTTAGTGGCATCGTCATCCACAAAACCAAGTAAATTATATTTATTGTAAAAAAGGTCCTGGTTGTAAGCGATAAATCCGCCTACGTTACCGGCGCCGATGATAATCAGGTCCTGTTTAATCAAAGCAAATTATTTTATGAATGGGAATTGTAAATTCAAAATGCTCAGTTGAGCTGACGGAGATAAGGTTCGAGCATTGGTTTAAGCCCCTTTTTTACAGGCAACTGCCATAATAGTTTACACCAGTTATGATTGCCTTCGATCAACTCCGGTCCCTGGGCGGTTATTGCAACATCCCAGCCGATCGACCGGTTGGTCTTATTTTTCAATGCCGCATCCTTTACCAGCTGCAGCGATTCTTTCCAGAAAGGCACCTGGAAACCAATTACAGGAACCCTGGTGATTGGATGATATTGTTCATCTTTTTTAGTGATATCACTGTATACGCCAGGCCCATCCAGTTTTCCCGTCTCTACATTGATGGATGCGGCCATATTACCGGCTGCTAAATTATCAACAGCAGAATTTATAGTGATCCTGAGCCTTGCGCCCAGGATGTCTACTTCATCTTTACTGTTGAGCTGAGTAATGATCCGCACAGTATTTAATCCGGATGACGATAGGGCCATCAGGTCCCGATGTTGCACAACGAATTCTTCAACCAGGTCATTCCCGGATTTTTTCAACTGGTCAACGATTTTCTGTTGCGTGAGGCCGTTCGTGTTAATCACCTCAATACTATTTCCGCATTGCCCATGCGCATTCTTTAAGACCAGCTTACCCGATTTATTGGAGAGAATTTTTTCAGCAGCGGTGGGCAGTTTTTCCATTTGAGCCAGCGACACATGTTCATGACGCACAAATTGTTTGTAACCATCCAGGAACTGCAGTTTGTCCTCCAGTAAAGCACGGGCAGATTTGGGGTTCATCTTCAGCTGGTATTCGTACATGTAACCTGTGCCCGCAAAAGTTTCTCTTTCCACCTTTGAAATAGCATAAAAATGAAACTGGAAATATTCAAGAATGGAAATGTTATATTTAAATACAGCAGAAATCACATCGCTGAGGATCGAGAAGGTAGACCTACCCGTATCCTCTTTCGCTTTTTTTAAAAAGCTCCGGAATTTTTCACGGTCAAGTTCTTTTAAATAATAACTGAAATAAAGAATTCTTTTTCGCATATCTAACTGTTTCCTTCAAACGGTTGCATCGGCCTTTCCTCGCTTTGGTTGATTCCCTCTTTTTTGATCACTTTTAAAAATGTCATCCAGAGAATTCGCAGGTCGAACAAAAAACTTACATGATCAACATAATATACATCAAACCGAAATTTTTCATGCCATCCTATACTATTTCTCCCGTTAACCTGTGCCCACCCCGTGATCCCTGGTCTGACTTCGTGCCGTCTTTTCTGTCCCGAATTGTACAAAGGTAAATATTTGAAAAGCAAAGGGCGTGGTCCGACGAGACTCATATCACCTTTTAACACGTTAAATAATTGCGGCAACTCATCCAAAGAATATTTCCGGCAAAACTTTCCGGCCTTTGTCAATCTTTGGGCATCTGGTAGCAAACGGCCCTCCGCATCCTTTGAGTCGCTCATAGATTTAAACTTGATGACCTTAATCTCCCGCTCATTTTTGCCAGGCCGGGATTGAAAAAAAAGTGGACTTCCTTTGTAAGAGATCAGTAATACAATGAAAACAGCAATGATTAGGGGTGAGAGAACAATAAGCACCAATAGCGAGACCACTATGTCGATTAGCCTTTTGAAAAATAATTTATATAAATACATGTGCTTCTTTGGAGAATACTCCTTATCGCTCTTCTTCAGCCGTGATAAGTTGGCCCAATTCTCCGGAGTTCATAAACTCTACATCAGGCCAGCGTTTCACGATGGCCTGTAATAATTCTTTCAATGACTGCAAACCTCGTTTCCTATTCTCAGGATCAATATGGCCGCAAAAATTTACGCGATGGGAACTAATGTTAGCCGGCATATTCCATCTGAAAGCAGCTTCCACCTGTTTCAGGCAAAAAGGGACCCAATCTACGTTGCGATCTTCGGTTGGTTCAAATAAGCAGTTTCTAACAAGGTATACCTGGCCAAGGCTGTTTTTTTTTCCAGTATAGTTAAACTTTTTCTTGTCGAATTTACCTTGGCCAAGGTGATCCGCCTTTGTGCGGAACGTATCAATGTAACGAATGCCACCGGCTGCCAACACAGGATCTATAGTGGTGCTATATCCATTGCTGCCGCAGGGAGTAAAGTTTGTCGCCCGCTCTCCGAATACTTTTTCAAAAAGGTTCAAACCATCCGCAACAATATTCTTAAGTATTTCATTTTCTCCAAATTCATCAAAGTCTAGCGCTGCAGTAAATGAGATGGTCGGGTAACCGGTATGTGCAATCGCGGCATAACTTCTGTTTTCAATACAATTTAACGTGTCTGCGTCCTTTCTATTCAACGCTTCCATCAGCACCTTTATATTCAGGTGTTCGCGACCATGAAATTGCGGAACAAGCAGTCTTTGATTTTTGCCTTCATGCCAAAGCTTCCAGGTGGATTCATGCCCTTTTAATTTGGCAAAAGTTTCAGGAAGGGGTTCGTAAATATATTTTTTATAACCCGTTTCTTTCATCTTTTCAAAGTCGATATTGGCACAGGTAGAAAAAGCGGTAAAAACCGCCGGGTTATTATTTTTATCTTTCACTGATTGCAGTGTTTCGAACAGCGCCTCCAGGTCGTCACTTGTTTCCAGCGTATCAAATATGTCAAATCTCGAAGTCGGTTTCAAGCCCTTTGCAAACATATTATCCCTGGCCTCTTTTGAATCCAGCCTTACATTTCCATAATCGTCCACAGAAAATACAACGATTTTTCGTTTAGTTTTCCAGCCGACGATGTTTTTTACATTGACTGCTACAGTTTCTCTTAAATTGCTAACAAATCCCATCTTATTTTTTCAGAAAAACTTAGTGACTAATTATATGCTTCAACGATCGCATTTGTATTTTTTCGTGTAAAGTCCAGGGATGCTTTGAGGGAATTATTTTGGTATTGCTCTACCAGCCCGGGATCGTTGCTAACATCCAGGATGAAATCAGCGATCTCCTTTAATTGTGTATCGTCAAAACATTTTCCATTGTTATACCGCTGGGCATAAATATTAAGCTCTGAATCGCTGGAAGCGATGTAAAGGATCGGTTTGCCTGCCGTCATCAGGTTATAGGCTTTATTAGGGATACTCCCTTTCGATGTTTTATTGTCAAGTATCACAACACCTAAGTCTGCCGCCGACAATGAATATGGAAAGACGTGATCGGGCTGAAAGGGGAGGACCATGCAATTCTGCAGGTCATGATTGCGGATTCCTTCCTTGATCTTGATCACTTTGTCGCCCTTGCCGATGATAAGGAAAAGGATCCTGGAATGATCGCGAAGTTGCCTTGCGATTTCAACCATCACTTCCACATTATGGATAAGGCCGATATTACCTGAATACTGAACAATGAATTTATCTTCTAACAGGTGTTCGCGGATGAAAAAATTATCGGATTTGTCCACAGGTGTAAAGTTTTCAAACGTCGTCCAAAGCCTGATGATCTTTACCTTGCTCTTTGCTACGTAACGAGTGATGAGTTCCGACATTTTATCACCAATGGTGAATAAATTGCTGGCTCTTTTGAATACCTTTCTATTGGCCCAGGTCCAGAAAATATACAGAGGGTTTTTTTCACCAATCCCATATATCTTCAGTGTATCAGGGTATACATCCCAAACCAGGATGGTAAACCTATTACGCAACAATAACATGGTGAGGTAACTCATGGGCGGGATAGAAACAAAAAATACTTCATGTTTCCTATACCTGAACAAAAGTTTGAAAAACACTTGTATGGTAGCAACCGTCCAGCAATAACTTTTTGTTCGAAAACTTTTGTCATTGTATTTGATGATTTTATCAATTTTCACTTTGGTGTCGAGGTCGGTGCCCTGGGCATGAACATTACCGGTTATGAGTGTGATGTTTTCATATTTGCTGGCAAAAGAATTGACAATATCGACCGTTAAAAAATTTACCGCTTGATTGACAAAAACGATTTTTTTATTATTATTCATGGCCACCTGAAAAACTAACTATTTGTGGTTACGGGTTGTTTAAAAATATCCAGGAAATCTTTTCCGAACTTTTTTACCCTCGTTTTGTAGTCTTCGTAAAGTGGGGCGTTCGATGGAACCTGATAAGTAAACAATACATCTGCAAGTTCTGCCGGATCATCAGGACCGAAAAAAGTTCCGGTATTCTCCAATTGCTCTTTGTGAACTGAAATACCGGAAGCGATCACCGGCAGTTGCATGGATTTAGCGTCTTCAATGGTGGTATTCCACCCTTCAAATTTGCTTGGTTGTAACACAGCCTTTGCGTGCTGCATGATACACAACTGGTCCTCTCTTGGAATAACACCTAAAAAACTTACAAATGATTCTAGTTCGTTTTCACTGACAATTCTTTTGAGTTGATTAATGTGTTCAGGCGTTGGATACACTTCCATTTTTCCGGTGAAAACAACATGCACATTTCGATTTTTTAGTTTCAAGACTTTGAGTGCATTCAACACAACCCTGTGATTTTTGTGCTTGAGGAAACTATTTGATACTATGTAATATTCTCCAGGTATCTTATATTTTTCCCGCACTTCCGTGATGTCCCTGGGAGCATATATATCGAGTACAGAAACAAACTGGAGTACATGAACCCGCAGATTTTGGGGCAGATCATAAAACTTTTTGAAATGTTCCACCGTATCGAAACTGGACACCACGAGGTCGCTGGCATTTTTGAGTGTTATTTTAAGCCTGAGTTCTCTCAGCCACAATCTCTTTTTATCGAAGAACTGCGGGAAAAACTTATGCTGCAGATCCGGGAACCAGGCTGCAGCGATTGTTCCCGTCTTTATTCCTTTTTTAGCCGGAACGGGGTTGTCATTCACCGCATAGATACCTTCCAGCCGGTATTTGCGAATCATGTCATCCACAAAAATATTTTTACTCCTCAAATAGGAGAGCAAATAACCTTTTCTGATATCTATAAATTCCCACGGAACGAGCCTTAGATATGGATAATCTAATTCGTTGAGGTACTCTGAATAATCCTTATTGTAAAAAATAATAATTTCCGGCTTTTCAATGTCATCCAGGAAATCAATGGCATTGATGATATTTTGGTAGTAATAGAACCCGCCCAGCCATCCGCGGGTGAAGTTGAAGATTATTCCGATTCTAGATCTGTTTCCTTTATCCATTCATAATATTTTTTGAGACCTTCTTCCAGCGTATGCTTTTGTTTGTACCCAAGTTTTTTCAATATGCTGATATCTGCTGCCCAGTTGTTAGGGTCACCTGCACGGATTTGTCCAGCGAAGTTGAACTGTATTGGTTGGTCTAAAAGTTTGTAAAACGTGTTTACACAATCCTCGATCAATATCTCGTTTCCGTTTGCAATATTTATCGCTTCACCATCAAAGGTGCCTAGGGTTGCCACAAGGTATATCGCTTCCACCAGGTCATGTATGTAAATGAAATCCCGGGACTCTTTACCTGTGCCATACAATGTAATATCTTTCCCGGTTTTTGTTTTTTGATAAAGATCCCAAAACAGTTGTTTTTTGAGTCCTTCGCCATAAGCCGAAAAAATCCGGAGTGAACATGTGGCAATGCCGAAGAATTCAAAGTATTCCTGGCATATTGTTTCACTCATAGATTTATGAATGCCATAGGGCGACATAGGCGCCACCGCAGCCTCAGCTGATACGGGAAGAGATTCGGGGTTACCATACACTGCGGCGCTGGACAGATTGATAAATTTACATCCAGGTTGTGTAAGGCGGATGGCCTCCAGCAACTTAAATACGTTCAAAGTGTTCAAGGTAAAATCTCTGAGCGGGTGTTGCAGCGAGTCTGGTACACTGGCTGCGCCAGAGCAATTGATGCACACATCGAATTCTTTTATGGTAAAAAGCTGGTGAAAGTCAGCATTTGTTGCATCAATCAAAAAGTATTGCTCCGGATGTGCATAGTCGTTTACAACGTCAGCTCCCCAAACCTGTTCATTTTTACTTAGCAGAAATCTTTTCAGGTGTTGCCCGATAAAGCCTTTGGAACCTATAATTAGTATTTTCATGTAAAACAAACGTTCAATTCTGGGAAGGCAGGGCTAATTTTCTAATTAGCCGCAATTACCCGGTCAAAAAAGAGCAGGTATCGATTTGCAATTTCAGTAAGAGCGTAATCTTTTTTTGCCGAAGACGCATTTCGTGTGATGCTGTTCCTTAAGTTTTCATTCTCTATTAAAGATGTAACTTTTTCGACCAAAGCATCCACATTTCCAACATCAACTAAAAAGCCGTTTTCTCCATCCCTAATCAAATCCGAAGGCCCTGCTTCACAATTAAAACTTACACATGCAAGAGGGGTCGCCATGGCCTCCATTAAAGCATTGGGGAAACCTTCAATCACCGAAGTGAATACAAAAATCTTGCTTTCAGAAAGAAAAAAATCTACGTCCTTTTGAAAACCAGCGAAAGTAACTGCTTCTGAAATTCCGAGATTACGTGCCTGATTTTCAAGTTCGGCTCTTTTGGGTCCGTCACCCACTATGACAAGTCGCCAGTCGGGTGCCTCTATTCTCGAAAATGCATCTATAAGGTAGTGTTGTCCTTTTTCAAACGAACACCTTCCGACGGTGACTATTTGGTTTTTCCTGGGGCTGTCATACTCTGTGAGCTCCCTTAGGAAATTTGGTATCACTTCAATCGGAACTTTGTATTTCCCGGAATACACTTCTGCTGCTGAACTGGTTTGTGCGATGATTCCATTCACTCTATTTCTCAAGGCCCAATGCGCAAAATGATATAACATATTCATCAGTGCATTACCCGGAAAACGTACGCGGCTTGGGCTGCTTCTACCAGAAATCACAACATTGCTTTTCAAACCCAGCGATCCAAAGAGCGTAAAAGCCATATATCCAAGGGAAAATACGATGTCAGGTTTTTCTGACTTTATTTTTTTTCGCAGAAAATTCAGCAAAACTGGAATGTAGAGTAAACGACCAACTTTCTTCTGCATATCGTCTGGCTCAATTAAAACGACGTCTGGGTGCAGATCATAGAATATTTCCCGTCGGTACATTAATAAAACCGATACTTTTCCGCCTTTTCGTGCAATGTAATTGGCCAGTTCTGCCGCTGTGCGTTCCGTCCCTCCGCAAGTTAATTTAGGAAGTACAATAAGTATCTTTTTATTTATGGCCTCCATTTCTTTTTTAATTTGTGAAACGCATACCCAATTTCTAGCAATCCTATTTTATCTAACTTCTTTTTAAGACGGTTTTTTCTTGTGTTATTCAATCTCTCATTGAAGCTGTTATTAATATTTTCATCAATGTCCGAAGAAAAATTAAACTCATTTTTTCCTAAAAGTTTGGACCAATTAAAATTTACAAACCGGCTATTCCTGGTCGTTCGGTTTCCACTACCATCATTTCCCGTGTTGAAACTCTTACTTAAGTAAGGTGTCACAGTCACTAAATTATTTTTTATCATGTGGTATACAAGTAGGTAATCTGCGGTAAGCATGCTGCCTCTTTGTATGATGTGTTTGAAAGAGGGTAGTAAATCGATTCCCACATCGTCTAGCCGGGACATAAACTTCTTATTTTGCAGATCCTGGTAAACTTCCTGTGCGCTATAGGCATTTAGCTGTAGATATTTAGACTTCCAGATGCCAAATCCCCAAGGACAATGACGATGGGTAAAATATGTTTGATTGGCCCTAGTGGGGTCAAACTCAAAAAACATGGATTGCGAAAAACCGGAGATAGTGAAAACTCTCGGATTGTTTTTATAAAAGCCAAGTCCTTCTTTCATGTAAGTCAGGAAATCTTCGGATACAATGTTGTCATCTTCAAGGAAAATTAGTTCATCGTATTTTTCGAATACGATATCGATAGATTCGTGCATCGCCTGCATCAATCCCTTGTTTGTTTTATGGAAAAGAGGGATTACCTCACTGAAATTATTAATTGTTTTTACATAGTTCCGGATTTCCTCAATACGACTCGTATGATCTGGAATATATGCCGCATCAGATGATATGTATATAGTGGTTTGTTCTGCTAACTCACATTTTGCAAGGCTTTCAATGCATCGTTGAAAATGTGCTAGCCGATCGTACACTAAAAGAAGTATGGGGACACTCATAAGTAATTCAATAGGGCTACGTTAGTGGAAATGCCTCAGGCTTACGGAAGTTTGTGAGAATGAATAACTAAAAAAATATCATAGTTGCTTTACAAAGCTCAGCAAACCTTTTTTCCTTTTTTTGATAAAACACAAGGGGTTGCCCGCGTATACGGTCCAGCTCTCTACATTCTTTTTTACAAGGCTCATTGCACCAATGGCAACCCCTTCTTCAAGGGTGACAGATGGCAGGATCACGGTTCCAGCACCCACCTGGCAAAACCTCCGAAGTATGATTGGACCTCCCGAGACATTCGTGAATTTTTCGGGGGCCATGGGGCTGATAAGGTAATTACCTCCAAAATCATCACTTGCCCTGAACAAGATGCAGCGGGGTGAAAGGCCTGTAAAGTCCTCCATTATATTACCAAATTTTCCATAAAGTGCATTATAAGCTCCAATATGAATGTTACTACCTAAAGTGATTTTACCAGATAGTAAACAAAAATCGTCTATCCTCACGTTATTGCCGATGGATATACCACCTGCATTATAGATACTACATTTTTCTGAAATTAAAACGTTTGTGCCGATAGATTTGAAACCTATCTTAGCAAGATCATTATTTGAAATAAAAGCCATTTAGTTATTTTGAATCCTCAATAATATTCTTGCGATTAAATGGATCTCTTCTCTGGTTAGGGTGTAGTAAAGCGGTAAACAAATTACTCGTTGAGAGATATCGTCGCTTACAGGTAACGGTACATTTTTCACATATGGCAACTCATTCAAAGACGGGCAAAAGTATCTTCGTGGGTAGATAAGGTTTTCATTGAGCGCTTTGATATATTTTTCTGTTATTTCTTTACTTGGCAAAACAATAGGGTAGTAAGCAAAATTAACCGCTGCACCTTCAATAATTTTTACAAATTGTTTTTTAAGGTTTAACAACGCTTCGTTATAAAAATCGCACTGCTCTTTCCTGCTTTTTAAAATGTCAGGCATAAAGGGAAGGTTGGCCAAACCCATCGCAGCATGGAACTCAGAATTTTTTCCATTGATTCCAAGTTCAGAGAAGACCTCCGGTCCATCATGCCCGAAATTTCGCATGTACGCCATTTTTTTCAACAGCTCCGGATCCTTTGTAAAAACTGCACCTCCCTCTATTGTATGAAACAATTTGGTAGCATGAAAACTTGTGGTGCTGATATCTCCATATTCAAAAACGGATTTGCCTTTGTACATCGTACCAAAACAATGGGCAGCATCATAAATTACTTTCAGATTGTTTTCAATTGCTATTTTTTCGATGGCTTCAACATCGCAGGGATTCCCATACACATGGGTGGCAAGGATCGCCGTGGTGCGTGAGGTAACCAGTCTTGCTATTTTTTTTGGATCTATATTCAAAGTATGTATGTCAATGTCTGCAAATACCGGCTCACATCCCTCCCAAACAATGCTGCTTGCAGTGGCAACATATGAGAAGGGCGTAGTGATCACTTCACCACTTAATCCTAACGCTTTAATGGCAATTTGTAAAGCGATGGTACCATTTGTAAGAAAAAGCAGATGTTTCATACCCAGGTATTCTTTCAACTTCAATTCAAGTTCATTTACAAGCGGCCCATTGTTCGTTAACCAATTCCTTTCCCAGATACCATTAACATAATCAGAGTATATTTCCTTTGGAGGGAGAAATGGCTTATTCACTGGTATCATTTAAATTTTTAGTTTAAAGGTATTATTTGTTTAATAAAAGGTCTACCATCCAGCTTTGTGGGTTAAACTGGCCTTCATACCAATTTAACGAGCTGTCCCAATATCCCGGGCATCGATCATAGGCAGCGATAGCGAAACCATAACTGATCTCTATAATTAATGGTTTTCCATCTTTGTAAACAAAGTCGTAAGCAAGGCACTGGGCATTTAGTCTTGCCGAAACTTCGAAAGAAACTTTTACAGATTCCAGATCGATCAATTCCTTCTCGAAAAAAATATTGCCGCTGCCAGAAGCCCGAAAATCATTTTCTCTCACCATACGTTTAATGGCAAAAGCCTTTTCACCGATCACGATGATCCGGATATCGGAATCATTGTTTGCAATAAATTCCTGGAAGTAGATGTACCCTTTTTCTCTCCCTGCCACCCGCGCGAAATCTGTTGTATGAAATAATCTAAGAAAACCTTTTGAAACGTCGAACAAACTGGTTTTTCCATTTTTAAATTTTCGTAAACGTTCTTTTAGATTTGGCCAGGCATCGTAATGTTTGAATCCCTTACCAAACGCCTGGTCTATCAAATCAGAAGCCTGCTTTTTGGCATGGACCAATTTTACATTGTCAGAGGAAGAGCCGCTTCTTAATTTGAAAACGATCGGAAAATCAGCATTGTTGGTCCATGCCTGTGCTTCCTTTTTAGTATAGAAAACGTAGCTGGGCACCATGGGTGCATCAATAGCTTCCAATAAATACTTTTGTCCAACTTTATCGTCGAAATGCCACATGGTTTTAAAATCGGGAAACACCTTGCGGCCTGATTCTTCCACCGAATACATCAACTCTTTTGCAAAAAGTGTAGCCTTAGCATTTGCCTGGTGAAAATGCCACATCAATGCGGTGCAGTCTTCGAGTTGCTGCAGAATATCATTTCGGTAACAGTCAACGATTTTGTAAGGGATCTCAAGGGCCTTACAGTATGCTACCCAGCGCTCACTGAATGTGCCTTCGGAAAAGTGTATCGCAATTTTCATCTATCAATAAATTGTTTCATCCAGATCTCAAGGCTGACCACCACCCACAAAGCAGTTAACTCCGCAGAACTTATATGTTGAATATTGTTGACCCAAGAGCCTATTTTTTGGTTGCTGAGGATATTACGTTGTTGTATGCCGGGCAAAATTTCATCTCTCAGGTAACTTTTGAACAATGGTTGGGTCATGAAGCCACGTAAGGGGATACCGAACCCTCCTTTTGACCTAAAGGCAAAATCATTTCCAAAGACATTAGCACACATTTTTTTCAACAGGTATTTTTCGGTGTTTGTACCTTCCTTAACTTTTCTCTTAATTAAATAATTTTCTGGGATGGTGAACGAATGACTCACCACCTCGTTATCCAGGAAGGGCACCCGGTTTTCGATGGAATGTGCCATCGACATTTTATCCTGTCTTGTTAAAAGATCTGGCAGGTAAGTAGACATATCATATTTTACCTGCTTGTCAAATACGGAGCCGGTTAACTGCTGATAGACAGCTCTTCGCTGTGCTGTTGCTTTCCCATAATCAAAATCTGGTTTTAGTGATGTTGCCATTTTCTGAGACATGGACGCAACATCGATATTTGCCCGCATGAATGGGTTTGCGTATGATCTTAAATAGGAAATCGGGTTAACATCCGCATGTTTAAGTCCCGCCAGTAGTTTACGATTTGCATATGGATACCTCGCCGCATAAAACCTGGAGTAGCCGCCAAATACTTCATCTGCTCCTTCGCCACTCAGTAGAACGGTTACATATTCTTTTGCTTTTTTGGCTAATAAAAATATTCCGATACTGTTAGGATGGCTGATAGGTTCTTCCAGGTGCCATGTGGCACTCATCAATTGTTGCTGGTAAAAATCTGAGTGCAGCGGAAACTGGTGTGATATTAGACCCAATTGCGCTGTAACTTTTTCAATGTATGGCTGCTCATTAAAATACGCGTCATCGAAAACGATAGAGACAGTTTCCAACTTCTCATTGGTAATTTCTTTTTCTGCCAGCCATGTGACCAGGGAGGAATCAATTCCGCCAGAAAGCTGACAACCAAGTTTTACATCACTCATTAACTGCGAGTGCACACTTTTACCTAGGACAGTTTCGAGGTTGGCAAGGGCCTCCTCAAAACTTGTCCGGCTAGCTGGAGTCCGCTGGTAATCATTTATGTCAAAATAGCTCGTATTGGTTAAACCATTATCATGGCTAAAACATAAATAATGCCCTGGTTCGATGCGATGCACGTCATTGATTAATGTCTTATTAAGGTTGTTTCTGAAAACAAGATATTCGTCCAGAAGGCCAAGATTGAAGGAAGCTTTGAACTGTTCCAGCGCATAGAAACTTTTTAATTCGGATGAAAAAGCGAGGACACCGTTTTTATTGTAATAATAAAGTGGTTTGATACCAAATCTGTCCCGGGTAATATATAATTTACTTTCGCGCAGGTCTGCCACCACAATTGCAAACATCCCGTTCAGTTTGCGAACCATCTTGTCAAAGCCGTACTTGAGGTAAAGTGCTAAAACCACTTCTGTGTCAGTAGTGCTTTTGAACTTATATCCATCTGCCACAAGTTGAGGCTTCAAATCAAATGCGTTATAAATTTCACCATTCAGCATTAACATGACTTTTCCATCCGGTGATCTCATCGGTTGGTGGCCATTATGGGATAAATCGAGTATACTTAACCTGTTAAATCCTAGCATTCCCTCAAAAGATGCATTTACTTCTATAACTTCCTCAGGTGAGAACTCCTCGCAATCCTGCCTCTTTAAACTGAACGCCATTATACCAGAATCGTCTGGGCCACGGTGTTTTTGAGCCAGCAGCATCTTCTTGATCGTTCCGGTACTGTTTATCGTTCTGTGGTCAGTATTTATATATCCTGTAACTCCGCACATTAATTCGCTATTATTATTTTGAAAGTAAGTTTAACAAGACGTCCCTGTGAGATTCACATCTTGTAAGGTTAAGCAGCAATAATTTTTTTCTTTTCTTCATCAGCTTTGGAAAAATACCCCTGGCTCTAAGTGAAGCAATGGTCTTGCCAAAGTTGGGCTCGATGAAAGAATCGTACATCCGTTTTACAGTTAGACAGTAATTATCGAAAGATTCAGACAGCCTGGAATCGTCCTTGATAATCTCATTCAATTGGCTAAGTCTTTCATCAAAAGATTTTTTCTCTGCTTCATTCAATTGATACAAACCTGGGGCCTCGTTGTTTTGCTTAAGAGGAATAATATCGAAATCGATCATATCACCAATTTTTAATCGTACTGCATACCCCTTATTCCAGTCTGTATTTACTTTACCTGGCCAATCATAAATAAAATTCCCCAGGCTGTAAAAGATCGGTTTTCCATTATATACTTCATAGCCACTAAAACAATGAGTATGGTTTGATATCACAGCGTCCGCTCCTATATCGACAAAGAAGCGATAGGTTTCTTTTATTCTGGGCGAAGGGAGGTGATAAAATTCGTTACCGCCATGCACCATTAGTAGTACATAATCATGATTTTTTTTTGCTGAGGTAATATCGTAATAGTTTTTTACAAGGTGGAGAGAATTTGCCCCTACTTCGCCACCGGGAGCCATGATAAATTCGTTCTCGGCAAAATTGAAAATGGCAATCCTTTTTCCGCTGATGGTGATTGAGAATGGTTTTGACCTTTCCGCCGCGGTGGTGCCAATCCCAACCGTTGCTATCCCTGCATCCCTGCAGGCATTTATAGTATCCAGCGCCCCTTCCGCATCACAATCCATAATATGATTATTCGCCATTGCTACCAGGGACACATTCGCGTGTTTTAAGATGTCGATATTGTGTGGTGCCGCAAATTGATATGGACCCGTTTTCGGAATTCGTTTTTTTGAATTCGTTAGCGGACATTCAAGGTCAGTTACGTTCAGGTCATTGCCTTCAAACTCTATAATGAAATCATTAAATATTGAGCTGTAGTCCCCCTGCTCTGATAATTTTTCCGTCCTGTTATGGGGACAAAAATCGCCGGTGAATAGTATATCAATTCTTTTCATAGTTTCAATGTCAATTGAGAGACAGCAGATCAGCTAGCTGATCTGTAGAAATAAACTGAACATCCGGCCATTCTTTTTGAATTTTAGTGACCGCAGTTTTTAGATCTTTTAATCCCCTTTCCCTGTTCCTGGGGTTAATACATCCGATAAAATTAATCCTGTGTGAACAAATCACTGCCGGCTTTTGCCATAGAAATGCGGCTTTCACCTGCGCCAGGCAGCTGTCTACCCAGTCTTTAGCCGGCAACAGGGAGGGCTCTAAAAAACAATTTCGTACGGTGTAGGTCACTCCGGATTCGCCACGCTCCCCGAAATAATGTGGCAGGGATTTGTATTGGTCAAAGGTCCCTGTTGGAATCAATTGATTGCGGATACCCTGGATCAATTTCACCCCGTTTTCTACCAGGACTGGTTCAATCGCCGGATCCCAATTGTAACAAGGTGCAATAAAAGATTTGGGGCCAAAGGCAAAAAGTTTTTCAAACATTTGTAATCCTTCCGAGATGATGGTTTTATGTTGTTCTACCTCAGCCGGGTTATCCCAGTCATAGGCTTCCATAAAGCTATAATCTGATTTTCCGGAATAGGTGGCACCATGTTTAAAACAAAAAAGTGCATCCTCACTTCCCGATTGCAATATTTTTAGCCAGCGACGATACTGCAAGTGCTCCCTGCCATGAAATTGCGGTTGAAAGTACCCTTCCCTGATACCATGGTGCCATTTTTCAAACACCTGGTCATGAGCTGGATATTTCTGAAGGGTGTTGCGTACATCTTCAAAATAATAATGCCTGAAACTATCGGCTTCGATTTTTTTAAAATCCGGGTTTGCCACAATTAAATTCGCAGTTATCTTTAACGGATTTCCTTTTTTATCATGAAACGAATTCAACAGTGTAAACAACTCATCAAGGTCCTCATTACTTTCGAGGCTGTCATTTTTATATACTGAATGGGAAAGTTCTAAACCTCTTTTTTCAAAAGCTGCTAATGCGTCTGCGGAAGGTGTCCTGATTGCCCCCCAATCATCGGATTCGATAATAACAAAACGGCCTTTCAATCTTTGGCCGGTGGCATTTGTCCGATGTGCACCGATTGTAGCTTTTTGTCTTTTTAGAAAATTTGTCAGCATATATCCTTTCACTTATTTCCCTTTTTAGAGAGTAATTTCATTTTCATAACTCGTTCCTATTCCGATAATTCTTTCCGGTTTTCTATTAGGCCAAGAAATTGTGCGGCTACATTTTTTATATTATACCTTTCTATGTCACCCATTGTTATTCCATTCCGATAGTCGCCTTTCAAAAATTCCTTAATATTTGAAGAATCAAAGCTTCTTGTATCAAACGAAATGACCGGCCGGCGGGTCAGAGCATAGTCAATAAGCTTACTTGGCGTTTGCACAGCGGTACCGTTACCAAAATTTACCAAAAAATCCATTTTACTTAACTCAAATAAGAGTTGATCCCTGGGAACATAATCTCTCAGCTCAATTTGGTTTTTGGATCTTTTTATATAAGGCTCCACAAGATCTTTATTAGAGGTGTATAGCATAAATTTATACGGAGACTCATATTTGCAGAGAAATTCTAAAAATTCTCTTGGATCCCTGATGCCTGGAATGAACCCTCCCGCATATGCGAACGTGGGTACCTCGTTAGTGATTTGGCCGGAAAAGACGGGTGTCTCCTCAAAATTAAATCCCTGCGGAATTACCTTTATCTTTTCATGGAATTCCTTGTAGTAGGCATCAACAGACCCTGTCGTGGGTACGGTAATAAAGTCAGCTATGCGGCAAAACCACTGTTCCACGTACTTGAAATAGAACAATTTTTGAAAGCTGTCGGCGCGATTGCCCATGTAAGGGTCGCCACAATCAGCAACCCATGTTGTAGCCAGCAGCCTGTTTTTTTTGATTGCTTTCGCCACTCCCCAATGAATCGGAAATGGGACTGCTATCGAGATGACCAAATCATATCCCTTCTCCTTCTTTAGAGCTCTGTCTACCAAAAACGCTAATTCCACATCTGGGTATTCTGCCAGCATCAGTAAACCACGACTAATCGCCCTTTTTAATAATGAGACAAACTTGTTGCTATGATTGATGGGAATGGTCCTGAGCCGGGGCTTACCAAGATCGCGAATATTGATCTGGAAGTCTTTCTCAATTTGGGTGTGTATGTTATCTTTCTTAAATGTGTAAACTGTCACATAGTGCCCCTGCCTTGCCAATTCTTTAACTAACTCGGTTGTCCGAAACGAACGAGGGGAATTTTGGGGGTAGAAAGCATTTGAAACAACTAATATGTTCTGTTTTTTCATCATGCAGGCTGTAAATTAAACACTGAGAGACAAAGTTGAGAATCCAAAAAATTTTGCTTTCTTAGTTCACGGTTAGTATTGCATGCAGATCATGTGTTCCTCTTTGCTCCAGGTCGAAATCTAGCAGGCTTGTCCATTTTCTCATGACCAACTGTTCGTCATCCCTCACCACATCATCCATTAATATTACACAACCCGGTTTTAGTAAGCTGCCCAACTGTGGCACCAATCCATATCGGCCACCATTTGTTTGGGCAGGCGGGCCGTCGCATATCACCAGTGTTACCGGGGATGGCAATTTGCTGATGTCAACATCATACCAACTATATTCGGGATAATCCTTCAGGTTATTTATAGCCAGAGTTACATTTTTCAATTGGAGTTCCTTCAGTTTTGTTGCTGTCCGGCAGCCCCAAAAGGAGTTATGCTCGAAGCTTATTAATTGTACACCTTTTTTCTGGGCAATAGATCCGACTATTATCGTACTTAGACCAGATCCACATTCTATAATATTCCCTTCAGTTTTATAAGCATACTCAACACATGTTTCCAGGTAATCGGTCATTGCTGAATAGCCCTGGTTTCCCCATCCATAGATCAGCTTTTTTATTACTTTAACATCTTTTACATTTTTTTCTACCATCAATGCTAATTCCTTTAATGCGTCCTTAAATACGTAGGCCTGGTGCGTCCTTAAGAGAGTCTTACGTATCGGAAGAGGAATTAACTTCCCCATTTTTTTTAAAACTGGATGCATAGAGTATTTAATTAAGTTGCTTTTTTTTTAATATTTGTAGACGGTATTTAACAGACATGAACATCATTTGAAAAAAATAGTAGAAGAAGAACCAGTCTGTTGATTTATTGAAATGCCATGCATACTTATAATACAGCGATCTGCATCCCTGCAGATTTAATTTCTCAAACCCAGCTTCCCTGATTTTCTGCTTGATATGCCTGTATCCGCCCCAATTCCGGGAACCGACACACGATGTAACAGGCAATAAAATGAATTTTGCGATCACATGGTTTACTAATTCATTTTGTTCCTTAGACAAGTTATTTTCTTCACGGAAATTCCGGATATCAGCTGCAGCTTTTATAAAACCCTGGTGAGCCCTCTCGGTATAAAAAAGTTTTGAATGGGTTGCCGATCCCATCCTGGTGGTGCGCATATAAAACCTCGAAGCATCGAATCCACATCTTTCTGCAACTGAAAATACTTTCCCGAGAAACAGGCCATCCTCCAGGTAAGGTACATTTTCGGGATAATGAATTTTGAAATCCGTTAACAGGGACTTTTTATACATGATCGCTACCGACCTGTCCGGATCTCTTACTTCATCACCCCGTGTGGCGAAATAGGCATCCACGCCTGAAAATAACTTTCCCTCTTTGTCATTATATGATGTACTCCAGTTTGTTTTACCATTTTCATCCAGAATTTCAAAACCAAGGTATAGAACATCGATATCCTGGGCATAAACCTTTTTAATCAGCCGTCCGAATGTGTCGGGCAATACATAATCATCAGGGTCTATTGACATTATATAATCTCCTGTTGCCTGTGCTATTGCGTTATTTCTTGCAATGGAAACGCCCTGGTTTTCCTGGTCAATCAATACAATATTACTGTACGATTTTTTTAGATTCCGGATAATTGACAGGGAGTTGTCAGGCGATCCGTCATTAGTTATGATGAGTTCGTAATCTGTTAGAGGAATATCCTGGTGCTGGAGACTAAGGATACATTTCTCGATGTATTCTTCAACATTATAAACAGGGATGATAACACTCAGTTTCATAGATTCCTCGGGTGTATTATTAAGAATATATGATTATTCCTAATGATAGAATGCATAATGCACTATTCCGTTGATTATTTTATTTGTCGAAATTTGTAGCCATTACTTAATGAAATCATTCAATGCAAAATTATAATCAGTAAAAATTGCTACAAGAGGATTTCCAACCAGGGTATTTACCGAAAGGGAATAAAATCCCATTCGAATAGACACTATTATAAATAGGGCGAATGCCGGGATCGCCAGGTAATTTAATTTTATCAGTAACTTATCTTTTTCCTTGTAGTGAACATAAAATATAATTAACGGCAATACGGACATGCTCGCAATTATCAAAAACCTCACCCCTGAAGGCAGGGAGCTCATAAAATTTGATACTGCCCAAAAAAGCAAGGCAAAGCACAGTGCTTTTGTAAATCGACTATTCATTTGTTCCAATATTTTTCTTTTGTAAAAAAGAAAAATTAAAAAAGCCATCAAAGCCCAGTTGAGGCCCTTTTGATAAAATTTGGCATGCCAGCTTTCTGTTGGGCTCGTGCCGAAACCGGTCCCGCTCCGGAATTCTTTTACCCTATCTTCTTTCCGGTAATTTGCACTCCGGTCAGACAAAGCTTTTGGTGCATTAGCGTCGATGAATGAATTCAATCTTCCTATATTAATTTCACTTGCCACTATAGAGATAAGGAAAAAGATAAAATAAATGATTGTTCGTTTTCCAAACACAATATATACCAGCAACACTGTCAAGGGTACAACAAATGAAAAATGAACTAATACGGAAAGCAAACTTATCAGCAACCCCTTTTTTTGTCCTTCAAATAAAAAAAGCAGCACACCGTAAATGTAAATATGTGTTGCAGTCCAAAACCTGAA
>JAYSYY010000100.1:0-3322 GCA_043727215.1 Chitinophagaceae bacterium
GCATGTCGGGATATTTTTCTGCAAATGCCAGGCTGATATAACCGCCCATGCTATGGCCCACGATGCAACATTGAAGTATATCTTCTTTTGTGAGCATAAGGTGGATGCAATCCGCATAATCTTCCAGGCCTATGTTTGCTTCGTTGATCAGTGAAGAATTTCCTGAACCGGGCAGATCAGGGACCAGCAGGAGAAATTGTTCAGACAATGCTTCGATGAAATTGTCCCATATGCTGCGGTCTTCAGCAAAACCATGCAACAACACCAGGGCATTTCCTTTACCACTCACACTATAGTTCATGGTTGCATCTTTATACGAAAGTTGTTTCTCTGTCATAACCTTAATTTTTAAAAAATCTCACGGCTGCCCGAAACACAAGTAATAATACAAATGGAATAAGTGCATTGTTCATTTGTTGGGGTAAAAAGAACCAGCAGATAAGAAGCAGGATGCCCGCCAAAGCTGTGAAACCGAAATATTTTTTTACCCAGCTTTTATTACGGCTCACGAAAAAAGAGGCAATAAAATGAGTGGGCAATGCCCAGAGGAGGTTGTAATTATTTTTTGTCATGCTGTGATCAGTGGCAGTCCACATAAAAACAAGAAGGATACCCATAAGACCTGTGACAAAAAATAAAAGCCCATCCAGGCTATCCATTAATACAGGCCGCTTCCTGTGAAAAAAAAGGTGGGCAGCCACAAATAACATGAACAGGGAAACAAACAGGAACACCGGTGTGAACCAGCCCGCATCATTCTCCCCGGATTTGATGGGATAAAGGTTTTGGGAAGAAACTACAACTGGTGTATTTCCCGCGCTATCCAGTGCCATCATAAGGTTGTCTGGCAGAAACTGTTGTTCCGGTGCCGTCATAATGCGGTCTGTTGGTGCGCCCAATAATAGGTCGATGCCGAGTTTACTCCAGTATTGTTGCCCGTTGTCCAGGTACTCATGAATGGCTTGCCGGAAACGCATACCTGGCGGGCGTACTGCTGGAAGGAGGGGCGTGGGATTTTTGCTTTTTACAATTAGGTCCCGGAGCCGGGTGGTACAGTTGTCAAAGAAAAAATCGTATTGGTAAAATTTATTTTCTTCTTTTAAGTTTTCATTCAACGCATGTTGAATATTTATTTTTTCAACCGGCGAAAAATCCAGGACCTGCTCCGTCATTCCCCGGTTGGTGACCTGGTATAAATATTTAAAATCCTGGAAACCTTCGACACTGATGTAGTAGTTTAATTTGCCTCTCACAAATTTTAAATAGAATCCTTCGTCATCAAAATTAAAAGTACCATAGTTGTAAACGATGTCGGTGACGCTGTTGCTGTCGATCACCCGGATGGCGCTATGGCCAAAAATAGAATACAACTCATCTCCGGGTGTGCAGGTGAGCAGGGAAATGCGGAGGCGGGAGGAATCTTGTGCGGATAGGCTGGTTTGATAATGTAGTGATACGCTAATGAAGAAAAAACGTAATAAGATTTTGTAAAAATTCTTTTTCATGGTGAATACGAATATAAGAAAACCAAAGGGCAATGAGGATAGGGGGAATGGGCTAATGATCGAAAGCTTACCGCATAAAGGAAACTTTTTTGAGGGATAAGAAAAATGTAAAGGCTGTCATGTTCCTGTTAGCGTTACTTTAGTGCCATACTGTTGATTAATAGTATGCCGTACAAGTGAGTGACACAACGATGCTGAATAGCGTTTAAATGCCCACACCATTAAAGTCTAGTATTTTCGCTGAAATCTACTCCAACATCAGTTTCCCCTTCAGGAAGCGGAGGGGCCTCTACCTGCTGTAATTGGGCGCCTCCTTCGTGATCGCTATATCATGCGCATGGCTTTCTTTAATTCCCGCATTGCTGATCTTTACAAATTGTGCATTTTGCAAGGCCTTGATATCAGCGGCACCACAATATCCCATCCCGGCTTTTAGTCCACCGATATATTGGTGAGCTACTTCCCTTAAACTTCCTTTAAAGGCCACCCTTCCTTCAATGCCCTCTGGTACAAATTTTTTCACGTCGTCTTCTACATCCTGGAAATAACGGTCGCTGCTGCCCTGCGACATCGCACCAAGCGATCCCATGCCACGGTATTGTTTGAACCTGCGCCCTTCATAAATGATGCTCTCGCCGGGGCTTTCTTCTGTACCGGCAAAGACATTGCCCATCATCACGCAGGTAGCACCGGCCGCCAATGCCTTCACCATATCACCCGTGTACCGGATTCCGCCGTCGCTGATGATGCCGACATTTTTTCCTTTAAGGGCGGAAGCTGCTTCCATCACTGCGGTGATCTGCGGTACGCCGGTGCCAGCCACGATCCTTGTTGTGCAAATTGACCCGGGACCAATACCCACTTTCACGGCATCAGCGCCTGCGTCTGCCAGCGCTTTTGCACCGGCGCCCGTTCCTACATTGCCTGCAATGACCTGTATTCCTTTAAACGATTTTTTTACATTCTTCAGCATATCCATCACACCCTTTGTATGGCCATGTGCACTATCCAGGCAGATGATGTCAACACCTGCTTTATGTAAAGCGTCTACGCGTTGCAGTGTGTCGGAAGTAATGCCTACACCCGCACCCACGAGCAGCCTGCCAAATGAATCTTTGATCGCATTTGGATGGCTTTTTAATTTAAGGATATCGCCAAATGTAACCAGGCCGATCAATTTTCCTGCTTTGTTCACAACAGGCAATTTCTCAATTTTATTTTTCTTAAATATCAGCTCAGCTTTCTTCAGGTCAGTTCCCTCCGGGGCAGTGATCAAATTTTGGGACGTCATCACTGTGCTGACTTTCTGCTTGTAGTTGGTCTCAAACCTCAGGTCACGATTCGTAAGGATTCCGACAAGTTTGTGTGCCGCATCCACGATGGGTATACCCCCAATTTTATTTTCTCTCATTAATCTTATCGCTTCGCCAATTGTGGCTTCGGCTGTAAGTGTTATCGGGTCCAGGATAAGGCCATTCTCGCTTCTTTTTACTTTCCGCACTTCGCCGGCCTGTTGATCAATGCTCATGTTTTTATGGAGTATTCCCAGCCCGCCTTCCCGTGCAAGAGCGATCGCAAGCTGGGCTTCGGTAACTGTATCCATTGCTGCGCTAAGCATGGGAATATTCAGCGTGATGGACTGCGTCAATTTGGTCTGGATGTTCACGTCACGGGGGAGGATCTCAGAGTACGCAGGTACTAACAGTACGTCATCAAACGTTAAACCTTCACCGAAAAATTTGTTGGAAATGTTGGAGGGAGACTTTTTTATTGTTGCCATGGGCAAAGATAAATGAAAACCAAATACAGCCCAAAAA
>JAYSYY010000101.1:0-3310 GCA_043727215.1 Chitinophagaceae bacterium
GTTTTTGTTCGCCCTAAATTCCGTACAGCCTATCCTAAGAGCGTTTATTTGAATTCTGACTTGATCTCTTTTTTACAAAAGACTTTTTCAGTGCCCTCCCACAACGGTGAGGTGTTTACCTGTTAAGAACTAATATTTATTTAAGATCTTTCTGCAATTTTTCATTTAAGGCAACATAATCATCATTTTTGGCCTCTTTTGCCAGTTCCATGGACTTCATTGAGGTAGCCATGGCTTCTGCTTTTTTCCCTTGTTTACCCAGGACTTTTGCTTTCTGGTAATAGATCCAGAAGGCTTTGTTATTCTGTTCAATGGCTTTATCAAACCATGTGATGGCCTGATTCATATCCTTACCGTTTTCTGCATAATATACCGCTGCATTAAAATAAGGACGGCTGTCCTTACCCATGATAGTCTCTATCTGCTTCATCACTTTGCTGTCTACATCAGTAGTGATAGGCAGCTCCACGTAGGTTTTATCCCACATCAGGCCAAGGTTGGCGCTTTTGTCTGTAACGTCACCAAACATTGCTGTAAATGTTTCCACCGAAAAAGGCATCACCACAGGTTTAGCTTTTACCCGCACCACATCACTTTCAGATTTGTAAGCAGCCGGAGAAGTTACATCTAGTTGTTTGGTGATAATGATGGTCCACTCAGTGGCCGAAGGTATACTCAACAAACCGTATTTGCCTGCGGCGATTTTGGTACCACCGATTGTTACTTCATCACTAAAAGTCAAGGTAGTCGCACTGTTCGCACCTGTACGCCATACCTTATCAAAGGGCACCAGGTCCCCAAATATTTTGCGGCCCTTCATATTGGGGCGGCTATAGGACAATTCGATATTCCCAAGTCCTACATCCTGCTTGATAAGCTGCGTAGTGGAGGGTGCAGGTGTTTTTAAGGTTTGTGCGTTTATGGATGCAAATGATGCTACACAAACCAGCACAAGAAATAATTTTTTCATATCCATTTTTTTTTAGGGAATAAAGTTAACAAACCCATTTGAGATTTGTAAGAAAAAACAAAGGCGGGTTTTACACTGGCATTTTATCTCTGCTGATCTTACCTGGTTTCAATAATATCGCCGGTTTCCACCAGTCCGGATTTGATATGATTTTTTTTAACCCCTTCCACCAACAAGACATTAGAAAAATAAGAGGGTAACCCTTCTGCTGTATGGGTGAGGTCAGTTCTTATCTCAAAATGTAAGTGTGGAAAAAAGGAACTGCCTGAAGCTCCAATGGCACCTATCTCCTGCCCGGGAGAAATGGTGTCTCCCTGTTTTACTTTCACACTTTTCTGCCGGAGGTGTGCGTATAAACTAACGGAACCATCTGCATGCCCGATCGCAACATAATTTCCATAAAGGGCCAATGGATCCTTTGCAAGGGCGGGAACATCAAACTGGTGATCATCTTTGTGGATCCCTATTGCAGCAAGTACTTTTCCTCCCCCAATGGCATATACGGGTTTAGCCCAGCCAAAATAATCTTCATCCTTTTTACCATCCGTTCTAAATTGCCTCCCCGAGTCCAGCAATACGAAGTCATAAGCATACCGCATAAAGTTAGATTTGAAACCCAACCCTTTTATCGGTGCAAATTCATAGTCAAAACGCCGGTGATGAGAAAAGAGATCGTGGGCATCATACACCAGTACCCGGCCTTTCAACGGAAACAAAAATCTGGCTGCCTGGTTAAACGACACAGGATTTACCACCGTGGTTACTTTTGTTTCCACGCGCCGGTTATCTTCAAAAGTCCATTCGTAGTTCATAGTATGCAATGGCAGTGCAGGGCTGAATTCAGTGAAAGGATTAAAGTAAAGTTTAGAAGAAAGTCCTTCCAGTGTTCTACCTGGCAAGAGAAGTATAGAAGGAGCGGTGCCGTTGTTATCTAAAAAACGGGAATGAACAAGACTACCTGATTTATCAAAAACTGAAACTGCAATTTTTACCAGGGTGAAAGTATCAGTTGATATATTAGCCACCAGGAAGTCGGCATTTAATACCTGTTTGAATTCCCCTTTTTCAACAAGCAGCTTCGCAGGTTTAGACACCACAGTTATTTTTTGCTGGCTGTACACAGGGCTAAAAATCCCGGCCAGTAGCCAGCACATCAACTGTTTTTTCATTCCAGCGTTTTTTATCATCAGGCTTAAAGTTAAAGTCATTTTATTAAATATACGACTGTAAAGCTGTAATGGAGGTCAACAAAAAAACGCGGGATTTATGTAACAAAGTGCGGAACATATTTGCATTAACAGCATTCTTATTCTATTTTGTCAGATCACCCAAACCAAAACTAAGATTACTCCAACAGGGGTATTACTAACAAAGCTTTGTACATGACTGATCAAACACTGCCCGCTTTAAGGCTTGCTCCCCTGCAACAAGAAGAAAGGATCATACTTTTAGACAGCCTCCGGGGTTTGGCTGTGCTGGGGATCCTTCTTATGAATATTCCCGGCTTCGCATTACCAAGGGCGGTGATCAGCGATATTTCTGTGCTTGGAGAATGGAGTGGTAAAAATTTTTATGCCTGGTATGTGGTAGAAACTTTCGTAGAAGGAAGCCAGCGTGCTATTTTTTCCATGTTGTTCGGTGCCGGCATGTTCTTATTCATTAGCAGGCTGGAGAAAAAAGTCAGCGGAACCATGCCGGCAGAGTACTTTGTCCGGCGGCAGTTGTGGCTGCTGGTATTTGGCCTGATCAATTCCTATATCCTCCTCTGGTACTGGGATATCCTTTTTCACTATGCGATATTTGGGATAATAGTATTTGCCTTTTGGCGCCAGAAACCCAAAACCCTTTACATAGCCGCTTTTACCTGCCTTGTTTTTTCAGTTGCCAGGGAGAACGTTGATCTTTACCGGGCCAAAAACGAGATCAACAGGGCAGAAACAGCGGCCCGGCAGGACACGGTCAAAACTCCGCTGACTACCTTTCAGCGCGACGACCTGCGCGCACTTGCGGACAGGAAAGAGCGTTCCGGGTTAGAAAGCAAGAAAAAAAGAATGGATAAAAACCTGGAAGCCGTTAGGGGCGATATTCACTCCCTCTACAAATTTCAAAGCGAAATCAGTTTCCAGAGCCAGACTGCCGGCACCTACTATTTTCTGCTTTGGGATGTGTTGCTGTTCATGTTCCTTGGTCTTGCATTTTTCAAAGCAGGGGTCCTAACCGGGGAGGCGCCGGTGAAAACCTACCTGCTGATTTTCCTGATCGGTTTCGGTGCAGGTCTACCCCTGTCTTACCTGGATACGCAACCAATGTTAGCTCATAAATTCAACCAGACGGACATCA
>JAYSYY010000102.1:0-3294 GCA_043727215.1 Chitinophagaceae bacterium
AATATCATAGAGGAAGTAAAAGAAGGAAATGACTTCGCCTGGAAGTTCCTCATGAATCTAAGAAAAGTGGAGATGCTAGTCGTGTGCCGCAAGTAGGTAAGTGACAGCCACAATGCAGGAGACTTTTCCATCTGCCGGCAGGGTTTGAATTATGAGAGACGTTTACTACATTACCAAAACGTGTATGAACCTAGCCACTATTATACGGGAGGCAAAAGAAGGAAATGACATGGCCTGCCAGCTGCTGATCAGCGCAATGAAAGCGCCGATGATGGTCGTGTGCCGCAGGTATTTTAAGGACAGCCGCGATGCTGAGGAAAGGATGCTTGACGGTTTTTATAAATGCCTGACCAACTTAGCGCATTTTAATTATGAGTCAGAAGACAAGTTCAGTGCATGGTTACAGCGAATCATGATCCGGGAATGCCTGATGTACCTGAGAAAACAGCAATTGGTGCTATGGCTCACGGAAAGCGATCAAGACGATATTGCTATCGAGCCCGAAGTAATCAGCAAGCTTTCAGCAGCCGATATATTTCAAATGGTTGACGAGCTCCCCACAGGCTACCGCACTGTTTTTAGCCTGAATGTGATCGAGGGCATTGAGCATAAGGACATCGCCGGGTTGCTGGGGATAAAAGAAATCACATCGAGAACACAGTTGGCTAAAGCCAAAACGTTTTTACAAAAAAAGTTAATCTTAAACGGATTCCACCATGGCAGAGACAGATCAATTCTGGATTAAGTTTGGCGAAAAAGCAGCCTCTTTAGATCACGTGCCGGGTGAGCAACTCCCCAGCACAGAGTACCTCTGGAGGAGGCTGCAGCAGCGCTTTCAAAAAGACAAGAGACGCCGACGTATGTACCGGTACGGCATAGCCGCTTCTTTTACCATCTTATTCAGCGTGCTTTTATCGCTAAGCACCTATAGAAACAGCAGCGTACCGGAAGCGGGCTCTACGCCGGCCAATGTTGTGCAAGCCACACCGATTACAATTACACTGCCTGCCGAAAATACGGTGGCAAAAAATGCAATACCAAAGACTGCAATACCAAAGACAACAATGGTTCAGCAAACAAAAAAAACCAATTATCCGGCAATCCGGGAAACGGAACTGGTGCCAGTCATCCCACCTGCCCCTGAGATGGTGATACAAACCCCCGCGCCTGAAATGATAGCGCCAATTGCTCCCCCAATTGCAACAACCTTGCCCCGGGAAAGAACCCAAATGCAGGTCGTGCATGTAAGAGATCTGGGGCCTTCCGCGTTCTTCACCATCAAGCCAGGCGTTGACCAGTACGAAGTACGCAAGTTGCTCAAACAAAAATCCACAGCTAAGACTGCTATCGCCTCTTCTTCGCAACAAGAGGACCATATTATCACCAAAAATTAAACATACAACCTAAGCAACATGAAAAAGATGTTAGCAATGGTGCTGATGTGCACCACATCGGCACTCTATGCCCAAACCCCAGGCTATTTTTTTCAAACCTTTCCCGGCGACGTTACCTGGCAGTTTAAATTTATCCTCGACCGTGGGGAATCGATGCAGGTGGAACTGATGCACATCGATGACCTGCAGCATTTACCGAACCTGGATTCAGTGGTGGCCATTGTAACCGGTGATATTCCGCAACTGGTCGATACGTCCGAACAAGTCTTACACGGCAGGCGGCTGGCTTATATCGGTGTTGATAGCGGCAGGCAGGTGATGCTACGGGCCGGTACCGACCGCAACGAATATTTTCTTTCCCGCGACGGAAGGATGGAGTTATTAAAAATGGATGAGGATACGGTGACGGTCACCGGGGTGATAAAAACAGGAGGACCAACCCGTTTTTACCGGCTCAGCTTTTTCCTGAATGATTTTAACAATCTAAAGCTCTATAACAATGGGCAGTTACAAGAAAAGATCCGGTTGCTAATGCAGCAAAAGAATGGAAAATGGTTACGCGCTGAGGATGGCAGTTTTCATCTGAAAGACAACCCCGGCATCACCGCACCGACCCCGGCAGGCAAGGCTGGCGGTACCGGCCTGCTCCTTTTACGGCCATCCATTGATATTCAGAATTACAGGGATCGTTTTGTGCCATCCATAACCGTGGGACTCGCCATCACAAAGCGACGCAACTTCATCTACAAGGAATATGGCGTATCCAGCGAGGCCCATTTTCGGTTTGCAAAAATAAATGACAAGGATAAAATATTCGTTCAGTCATTTCTTACCCTAAGCTACGGACGCGGAAAAACAACAAGCAACATGACATCCCCGGTCAGGCTCTTCCCCTTCATTTCCGTCAGCTACCTAACCAGGAGCAAAGGTGATCTGTATGAAAATAATACTTTTCGTCTTGGCGTAGGCCGGTTCTTCCTGGGAAATAATTCTACCAAATTAGAGCCTGCTATTTACATGAATGATGTGTTCAAAAACATTACGCCGTCGCTGAGGGTGGTGCAGGTATTTTGAGGAAGGGTCAATGGTCAATGGTCAATGGTCAATAGTCAAATGGTGAAAGATTCGACCTATATTACAAATTTCAGCTAATGCAAGATGGCGCCATAGTTGAAAGAGGTATTACCGGAAACGTTTACCGAAGTCTCGCGATCAACCTCCATGAAGTCATGCAAAAGCGTGACAAATCAATTAGCTTTTATTCAAACTTAAAAGTCCCCACCGTGTTAGATCCGGTTTTGAAAATAGAGAATGATATTGAAATAACCGTACCGGTAAAGCCTTACACATTAACGCAGCTATGCCATTTTTATGATGTCTCCCCAAAAACATTCAAAAAATGGCTGCTTCCTTTTCGCGAGGAGATGGGCCACAACCGAAGAACAATATTTACTATCGCCCAGGTAGAGATCATTTTTATAAAGCTCGGGCGGCCGTATGTGTTGAGGTAGAAGGGTTGAAGGGTTGAAGGGTTGAATGGTGGAAGGTGGAAGGTGGAAGGTAAGCGTGGTAAGATAACCTACCAGGCCGGGTTCGCAAAGCGTATATAATTGCGTGAAAAAAAATGTAGTTTAGCCCGCTTTGACTAATGACCCAATGACCATTAATCCCAGGCTCCCGGATCAAACCATTTCGCGACGCTTTCACCTTCTTCCCCCCGTGGCCCCGTTGCAAAAAGTAAAAAAGGCTGGATGACTTACTACGGCCATTGGCCGATGGACACTCCTTAAATGTTTAAGTTCCTGCTGCTTTTTATTTTCTTTTTGCTTGTCCAAAAAGAAACAAAAAAGACACCGCCAATCGAAATACAGCACGATTGCCGGATGGAGCATTGTGCAAC
>JAYSYY010000103.1:0-24256 GCA_043727215.1 Chitinophagaceae bacterium
TCCTTCTTCAGCACATCCGCAGCCAGGTCTTCCCACCGGTAGTCGCTGTAGCCTTCTTTTTGCTGGAGTATGCCGTCAAAAAAGTTCCAGGCAAAAAAACTATCATCACCGGTAGGTTCAAGCATTTCCAGCAGGTAACGGTCTGCCGGCTGACCCAGGTAGAGCAGGTAATCCCCTTTCAAAAATCGCTGATTATGAATGGTATCCATCACTATCAGGCTGGTATTTTTATGGTGTTTCTCGTAGGGTCGCGGGTTTGATTTGTATGCCAATATCCGGTAGGAACTTACCCGGATCGTGGTATCCCCGCTCAGTGTCGTATAGCGGACCTTGTTCAGCTTCAGCAGATCCATCACCTGGTGCCAGCCCTGAGGAATCATGAAAGCCTTCGGTTTGGTTATAATAGACGAGGGAGTGAACTGGTGATAAAAACGGATCTGTTTGGTGAATGGCTTGCTGTGATCATAGTACATTTTCTGCAGACCAGTGGCTTCGCTTTTTGCATAACCCGCTTCGTATCCTTTAAAAGTAATTTCACTGAAAACACTGCTGTCCAGCTGCCATTTTAGAGGGAAACTGCTTGTATTTTTCCATCCCATGGCTGCCAAAGCCCGTTGGTTTTTTATTGCTGCAGACATTACAGAAGCCTGTTCTATAAAAGTAGACATGAGATCGTAAGTGGCAGCCACTCTTTCCCTAAACGGCTTGAGCATATGCGTCTCTGGCATAAATGCAAGGGTATTAAATAATGCGGCATACCCGGAAGAATACCGGGGCGGGTCCATGAACATCTTCATTCCCCGGTCAAAGTCAGTCGTTTCAAAATCTACATAAGGGATCATATCCCATCCCTTGTCGGCCATGCCGGCATATAGTTTCGGCTCAAACTTTTCCCTTAGCCAGTTCCCAAGCACAGGGCCCAGTTTGTTATATTGGGTGGAGATCAGGGTCATCGTATGCTGGAAGTCTGCGCCATCACTCACGTGGTTGTCCACCAGGATGTCAGGAGATAGGTAATGAAAGATACCAGCAAATGACCGCGCTTCCCTGCTATCGCATTTTGTGAAGTCACGGTTAAGGTCCAGGTTCTGGGAATTTCCACGAAAGCCATACTCCACGGGTCCATTTTGGTTTGCCCGGGTGTAGCTGTTCCGGTTCAGGCATCCACCGATATTATAGACGGGGATAATTGCCAGCACGACGTTGATTGGAAGCTGCTGTTTTTTGTCGATGATATCCCGCGCCAGCATCATACTTGCATCTATTCCGTCCGGTTCGCCAGGATGAATCCCATTGTTCACCAGGATTACCACCTTCTTTTGTTGTTGCCACCGGGAGGGATCAAAAGCTCCGTCACTACTGAGCAGCACCAGGTGTAGCGGGTAGCCTGCATCAGTGGATCCCATTGTTTTCACGCGCAGTAAGGGAGATCGCCCGTCCAGTTTTTTATACCAGTCGATCGCTTCAAAATAGGTGGCAGTTGCCTTGCCGCCACTTTTTTCAAAGGGGGTGAGTTGTGCATGTGTGATAAACGATGCTAAAAGCAGAAAACCGGTATATATTTTTTTCAATGATTTTTTTTTCAAGCTACGCAGATTTTTGTCACTTAAAAAATCCGAAAAAAAAGCCTCCCGAAGGAGGCTCGTCAAATTAGCTTGTTGAGTTATTTGATTATAACAAACGACTGGTTGATTACAGACTGCTGATCCTTGATCTTTATAAAATACCGGCCGGCTAGCAGAGATGCTACATCCAGGTTAATACTGAACTGCCCTCTTGTGACATTTTGTTGTTTTACCAATCGCCCGGTAACATCGGTGATAACAATACTAGTATTCGCTGTTAAAGCCTGTGTCAATTTGATATTCAAGGCATCACTGGCAGGATTGGGATAAACCAGGGCATTTGAAAAATTGTTGTTCAACCTGGTAGCCACCGTTTTACTGTAACCGGATGCTCCATCCACATCGATCATTTTTAAGCGGTAATAAACAATGGATCCGGCTGGCAGATTATTATCAGTAAAGGAATAGCTGGCCAGGTTCCTGCCGGCTACTTCCCCGATTTTATAAAAGTTGTTGGCATCAATGCTTCTTTCAATTTCGTATTTCCTGAAATTGGTTTCCTGGCTTGCATACCATTTCAACAGTACGGTTTCATTTTGTTTTACCGCAACAAAATCAATGAGGGTGACCGGGATGATTCCCGCGCACTGCCATACGAGATAAACATATTCCGGGTGATCCACAAATGGATTCCTGTTTGATTGGCCGGATTGATAAAAAATCGCATTGTTACGATCTATTTCCTTTTGGCTTACAGGGTCTTCATTGTGCCACTTGACCATGGTTTGCAGGAACCAGTTCTCATAAATTTGTAAGCGGCGTTTCGCAGCATCTGGTTCTTCCGCCCCGGTAAGCATTGCAGGATCAGCTTCCGCATTTCCGGCCCAGTTCTGGCTGATTACCTGGTCTTCATACCGGGTAGCCATGTACAGGGCAATTCTTGCAAGGTCCCCTTTGAAGGCTGGATGAGGCTCAAAGATGGTCCCGGTATAACCAAAGTTATTTCCCGTACCCAGTTTGCTCTGGTTATCTGTGGATGTATAAGTTGAAGAAGTTACGTTGCCATAAGGAAAGTTTCCTCTTTTATTGTTCACCCAACCATCCGTAGGTAGGAGGTGATGCACATCAGAATACATGGGGGATGCATCATTGAACCACGATTTCGGAGTGGTATGTTCCCTGTTGTAACAATCCCCTTCAGTGTTATAATTGCCGCACTGGTTGGTGCCATAGGTAAAATTGTAGGTTTCCGGTACAGCAGGATTATTATCATCTGTATAAATATCCCAGATTAGGTTTGCCGAGCCAGGTTTAATATCAGTGAACTGGTAGGCTTGCCAGACGCCCGGTGTATATGAAAGTGAATTGAAACCGGTTGAAGAGATCGATTTTAAAGAGGTTTTCAGGTTTTGACAGGTTAACCCGTTCGCAGCATTGTAAAAACCAGCAGGGATACCCGTGGAGGTATTTGTCGTTGTAGTACTTCCATTCAGGGAGGTTGTATTATAAAAGGGTTCGCCTGTGCATTCCGCATTCGCAGCAAATACAAAAAAATAATAGGGGGTATTTGCGGTAAGGCCAGTGGCAGTAAAAGATGTAGAAGAACCGAAACTTACTACGGTGCCTCCTCCAAGAGATTGGCCGGTACTATAACTGGTCCCATTGAGGGGATCAGCACCCAAAGATGCACTTGTGCTGACAACAACCAGGTAGCGATTCGCCCCGGCTACCGATGCAAAAGAGCCGGCAATAAATGTATTCGCCGGAGTCAGGGTAAGTGTTCCCGAAGGGCCCGAGACCGGAACAACACATTGTGGGAGGGCCAGGGTGCTTGTTGTACCAGTCAGCGCATTAGTTTGCAGGTAACGGGGACCGCCGCTGCAATCTTCATTATTAAATGCGTAGATAAAATAATAATAAGAAGTGGACGCCGTCAGGTTTATATCAGTAAAACTGGTACCGGTAGTAATCGTTACCACGGTGCCACCACCTATAGCCTGGCCCGGAACGTATACCTGGCCATCCACCGGGTCTGCGGACAAGGTGGAAGAGGTGCTCCGTATCACCAGGTATTCATCCGGAGCCGGGGACGCCGCTGAGAAATTGGCTGTTATTGTTGTCGGTGTAGCAGTAAGAATAAGATTAGATGGTTGCGCCGAAGGATCGGTACAGGCTATGGCACTAGAAGAAGTCCAGCTAATGTCGTCAATTGCCACCCTGCCCTGGTCACTTGCGGTTAACTGCCTGATTTCCAGATCGAAACTTCCTGATACATTTACGGCATAATTAATCGTTTGGGCGGCATTAGAGCTGGCAGTGATCACCGAGCCATATTGCAGCCCATTTATAAATAAAGCAAATGTGGGTATACTACCGGTGGCAGTGAACGCCTTTGCATATTTAAAGGAAAGATCAGTGCAGCCATTTGGGATTCCGGTACAACTAATTATTCCGGTCGTGTTCCTCACGATAATATAATCACCTGTGAGTCCGGTGATTGCTGAAGATCCGGCACCCTCATCGTTGCGGGCACCTGTGGCCGACCAGGGCAATCCGTTGTCGCCGGTCCAACTCCTTGTGAGGTAAGCTGAACTTACCCCGCCATTATTTGAGTTGAGAAATGTTTCTGTGCCCTGGGAAAAAGCAATCAGGGAGGTGAATGCCAGGTGTAAGGAAAAAAGTAATGTTTTGACCATTGGGGGATAATAAAAGTGTGGTAAATAAGGAGAAAGCATGAATATTTTCTTCAACAACAAAGCCCATCAACTAAAGATTGACGGGCTTTGGATATGATTAAGGTTTTAAGTCTACTTTACTAAAGCGCTGCTACTTTGCTAAAGCACCTACTTTTTTTGCGAGTTTGCGCTTAAGATTAGCAGCTTTATTTTTGTGAATAGTACCCCGCTTTGCTAATTTATCGATCATAGAAACTACGGAAGGTAATTTATCATTAGCCGCCTTTGGTTCTTCAATAGCTTTAATATCACGGATAGCGTTACGAGTCGTTTTACCATAATAACGGTTACGTTCGTTACGTTTCGTGCTCTGTCTCACGTCTTTCTTCGTTGCTGAATGATTTGCCATTTATTTTTAATTTTTGGGCTGCGAAGATAGGGAGATTCTATTACAAAGAAGCCTTTGTACCGGCTTTTTTGGTAAATACGGATAAAATAAAATAAAATGCCGGGCTGCATAACCTCCAATTAACTCAATTCTCACTTTATTCTTGCTTAGAATAACCGATATTTGCTGCCACATTTACATCAAATACCCAAAATATTCAATAACGATGAAGGATTTTCAGTATATCACCAATGCACACCCCTCTTATATTGAAAATTTATACAATGATTTTACCAGGGAACCAGGGAGTGTAGATGCAGAGATAAGGAAGTTTTTTGAGGGATATGATTTTGCTGTTAGCACTGGCCAACCCACAGCGAACGGTGTTAATGTAAAACCTGCCTCCGCCGCAGCAGCGACCAATAACCTGGATAAAGAATTTGCCATTTACCAGCTGATCCAGGCTTATAGAAAAAAAGGCCACCTCGTTGCACTCACTAACCCGATCCGTAAAAGAAAAGACCGCCATGCCAACCTTGAGCTGTCCTGGTTTGGGCTTTCAGACGAGGACCTTAAAGGGGAGTTTGAGGCGGGGCGTTTTGTCGGACTTGGTAAAACTACACTGGGCAATATCCTGTCTTTGTTACAGAAATCTTATGCGCATCATGTAGGCGTGGAATATAGCGGGCTTAATGACAACGATAAGCTTTTATGGCTGGAAAAAGCTATGGAAGTTGATTTTCACCAGCCGTTGCCTTTAGGGCAAAAGAAGCGGATACTGCAGAAACTCAACGAAGGTGTGATGTTTGAAAAATTCCTTCACACTAAATACATTGGTCAAAAAAGATTCAGCCTGGAGGGTGGGGAAACTACCATTGCAGCCCTGGATGCCATTATTAATACTTCGTCTGCAAATGATGTGCAGGAAGTGGCGATAGGGATGGCGCATAGGGGAAGACTCAATGTGTTGGCTAATATCATGGGTAAAACCTACGAACAGATATTTTCTGAGTTTGAAGGAACGTCTCTCCCCGACACTACGATGGGAAGCGGCGATGTAAAATACCATCTTGGTTTTAGCAGTGAGGTGGAAACGATCACAGGAAAAAAAATCAACTTAAAACTCTGTCCCAACCCTTCTCACCTGGAAACGGTCGCACCCGTGGTACTTGGTTTTGCCCGGAGCAAAGCGGATGTTTTGTATGATAGTAATTATGACCAGATCCTGCCGATACTGATCCATGGCGATGCATCGGTTGCTGGCCAGGGAGTTGTGTATGAAGTGTTGCAAATGAGCAAACTGAAAGGTTATTACACCGGCGGCACTATCCATTTTGTCATTAATAACCAGATCGGTTTTACGACTGATTTTGATGATGCACGCAGTGCCGATTATTGTACAAGCCTTGCCGCCATGGTGCAGGCGCCTGTGTTGCATGTAAATGGGGATGATGCAGAGGCGGTTGTAAAAGTTGCACAAATTGCTACGCTTTACCGCCAGGAATTTAACAGTGATATTTTTATCGACATGGTATGCTACCGCCGCCACGGGCATAACGAAGGGGATGAACCCAAGTTTACCCAGCCCCAGTTATACAGCCTTATTGATAAACACCTGAACCCACGGGAAGTGTACACGCAGTACCTGATGGAGAATGGCGAACCGGATGCAAAAGCCCTGGCGAAAGAGATGGAGCAACGTTTCCTGTCAGACCTACAGGAAAGGTTAGACGAAGTAAAACAAAACCCCCTCCCTTACACCTTTCAAAAACCGGAATTATGGTGGAAAAGTATGAGGAGGGCGACAGCTGATGATTTTATCACTTCCCCTGTAACCGCTTTACCGGAAGCTGAAATAAAAAATTTATTTGAAGGCCTGATGAAACTTCCCCCGGAGTTTAAGCCCCTTCGCAAGGTGGACAAACTCCTGCAGGATAAAATAAAATTATTTTCAGATGATCAAAAGATTGATTGGGCAACTGGTGAATTGATTGCCTACGCCAGCATGTTGAAAGAAGGAAAAGATGTTCGCATGAGCGGGCAGGATGTGAAGCGGGGAACTTTCAGCAGCCGGCATGCTGTGTTATATGATGAAACAACCAACAAGGAATACAACCGGTTGGATGGATTTTCTGAAAGCCATCCTTTCATGATCTATAATTCCCTGTTGAGCGAATATGCTGTGCTTGGTTTTGAATATGGTTATTCTATGGCCAATCCGAATGCCCTTGTTTTATGGGAGGCCCAATTCGGTGATTTTATTAACGGGGCACAGATCATTATTGATCAGTATATCGGATCAGCGGAAACAAAATGGCAAAGAATGAACGGGCTAGTCATGTTATTGCCCCATGGGTATGAAGGGCAAGGCCCTGAGCACAGCAGTGCAAGGATGGAGCGGTTCCTGCAGCAATGTGCAGAGCAGAATATGGTGATGACCAATATTACCACTGCAGCCAATTTCTTCCATGCGTTGCGCAGGCAGCAGGCATGGGCGTTCAGGAAACCGTTGGTTGTATTTACACCCAAAGCCAATCTGCGCCACCCTGGCAGCAGCAGCAGCCTTGCAGAATTTACCTCGGGTGGATTCAAAGAAGTGATAGATGACCTAAGTGTTACAGATGCAGCCGCGGTAAAAAAAGTATTATTGTGCTCGGGTAAAGTATATTTCGACCTGGAGGAACGCAGGCAGAAAGACAAACACGCTGACATGGCCATTCTGCGGCTGGAACAATTATACCCATTACCACAAACACAACTTGACGGATTGTATAAAAAATACAGCAAAGCGATCTGGCATTGGGTACAGGAAGAACCGCTGAATATGGGAGCGGCCTCTTATTTGAGAATGAATGTGAAAAATATCAACCTGCATGTGATCAGCAGGAACGCCAGTGCAGCTACCGCTACCGGTTACGCGAAGGTGCATGCTAAAGAACAGGCAGCGATCATTGACACCGCTTTCACTATCTGACCAAAATTGTAATACAGTTATAAATAATTAGAACATGTTTAATTCTCTCAGTGAAAAATTAGAATCGGCGTTTAAGAATATAAAAGGTGAAGGCCGCATCACCGAACTAAACATTGCCAACACCGTAAAAGATATACGACGGGCTCTGGTAGATGCAGACGTCAACTACAAAATTGCAAAGGAATTCACCGATAAGGTGAAGGAAACAGCGATGGGGTCAAAGGTTTTAATGGCTGTAAATCCCGGACAGCAGATGGTAAAGATCGTGCAGGATGAATTGACGGAATTGATGGGCGGAATCGAAAGTGAGTTTAATACAACCGGTAACCCGGCGATCATTCTCATCGCCGGTCTTCAGGGTAGCGGTAAAACCACTTTCAGTGGTAAACTCGCTAACTACCTTAAAACAAAAAAGGGAAAATCTCCCCTGTTGGTGGCCGCGGACGTTTACAGGCCGGCAGCTATTGATCAGCTGGAAGTCCTGGGTGGCCAGATAGGCATTGATGTGTACAGCGAAAGAGAAAATAAGGATGTGGTTTCCATTGTTCAGAATGCAATGAAGGAAGCACGTTCTAAAAATAAAAATGTGATTATCATCGATACTGCGGGACGTCTTGCAGTGGATGAGGTTATGATGACTGAGGTTGCCAATATCAAGGCGGCTATCAATCCACAGGAGATATTATTTGTTGTGGACAGTATGACTGGCCAGGATGCTGTGAACACTGCCGCCGCCTTTAATGAACGCCTGGATTTCAGTGGGGTCGTCTTGACAAAATTAGATGGCGACACCCGTGGTGGTGCTGCATTGTCTATCAAATACACCGTAAATAAACCGATCAAATTCACCAGCAGTGGCGAAAAAATGGATACGCTGGATGTGTTTTACCCCGAGAGGATGGCGCAGCGTATTTTGGGGATGGGCGATATCGTGAGCCTCGTAGAAAAAGCCCAGGAGCAATTTGACGAAGCAGCTGCCGCCAAACTTGAAAAGAAAATCAGGAAAAACCAGTTTGATTTTGAAGATTTTAAAACCCAGCTGCAGCAGATCAAAAAAATGGGCAACCTTAAAGACCTGATGGGCATGATCCCGGGTATAGGTAAACAGGTGAAAGACCTGGATATCAACGATGACGCATTCAAGGGGATTGAAGCAATGATCAATTCTATGACGCTGGAGGAAAGACTTAACCCGGACCTGATTAACCCCAGCAGGAAGGCCCGGATCGCTAAAGGTAGCGGGAAGGAACTGCCGGAGTTGAATGCCTTCCTGAAACAGTTTGACCAAATGAAAGATATGATGAAGATGATGAACAAAATGCCGATGGGAAGGATGGCAGGCCTCATGCGGAAATAGAAAATATACCAACGAATAAGTAAACCCTGAACGGCTTTCGTTTGGGGTTTACTTTTTTTAAGGTACCAGTTGGGTTTTCGGGCCCGACAAATGCATGGAAAAAATCAAATAAGTACGTTCTAATCATCAGCTGCATATCGCCGTCAGCTTAGATCCGGGGCCGGTGTTTTACAATGTATTTAATGTCCCGGCTGGTTTTCGCACATCCACCTTCAAAGCAAATAAATTTGTAGGACGAAACCTCGATGCCGAAGGGTTGCCCCTGCGTATGTCCCCTTACAGATCCTTAAAATGTACCGGGGTAAAAAGTCTCACTTTTCCCAACTCATAGCATGCAGCACTGCTGTGTTCATAGTCCGTGTAAATATCTACAAGTTATTATTTACCGCTAACACGATTATAATGCATGTAGTTTAATTTCTGCTCCATAACCTTATCTGAAAAAATGGCTTTTGCATCGAACGAACTTTCAAATACTTCGTGTGACCCATCCAATGCATTCCATCTTTCCAAAACCATTATTTTTTTCTTATGCTGCTGAAAACCAAATCTTCCAGAAAAGAAACCACCTTTAATTCATCTTTAGCTTTACCAAAATCGGTCAGCGACGGAAGGTTATTCATGAAAAAATTTTGAAAATGTGCTATTTCAATAATAGAACTTGCCAAGGACCTGGGATATTTATACTTGAGGTTACATTCTAAAATAATATCGGCAATGACAGCACAAAGGTCTTTGTAGGGTTTAAATAACTGCTCCTTATTATCTTCAGAAACATGCTTGGTTAAATAGGCTTTTGAACCTTCGGCTATTATTATCTGGTGCAGCAGGCCTTCGTTAATATGCATTGTTTTCTCATCATCCACAACAGTAGTAGCTAACAGGTGAATTACTTTTTTAAGTTTCACTACCGGGTCTTTAATGTTATTTGTGTTAAAGACCACACGGTATTGCAGCCAACCCCAGTACCATGCGGTAATATAAATCAGCAACCGGTGTTTGTTTTCAAAATACCTGTATATGCCGGCTTCTGTTGTTCCAATGTCTTCTGCCAGTTTTTTAAACGTGAATAATTCAAACCCATTTTTATAAATTAACTGGATACTATGGCGTATGATCTTTTTGCCCAGCTCTGTTTGCTCCGGGTCACGGAGAAACAGCTTTTCGTTCATTTTTATTTGTAGTTGCACTTCCATTTTTTAGCTACAGTATGTTATGAAATCTTTTATTTCAAATCCAGGTAAAGAGGATGTACAACATCCTGTCGTACAAAAGTAGGTAAAAGTTTTACAATTCTATGAGATAGTATTACTATCTTTTAAAATAATACCCCTATCTTCGCCTCATTAAATCAAAAATCTACTGGTTATGGAAATGAAAAAAAATTTGCTTTCGGAATTTAAAAGTGACCTACCTGCAAGTATTGTCGTGTTTTTTGTGGCAGTTCCCTTGTGTCTTGGTATTGCTTTAGCATCGGGAGCGCCATTGTTTGCAGGCATTATAGCGGGCATAATTGGTGGCGTGGTAGTGGGCATTGCCAGTAGTTCTCCATTAGGAGTTAGCGGGCCTGCCGCCGGCTTAGCTGTAATCGTTTTAACTTCTATCGGTACACTTGGCTCCTGGCCGGCTTTTCTATTAGCAGTTGTTGTTGCCGGTATTCTTCAACTTATTATGGGCTTTGCCAAAGCAGGCTTTATAGCCTACTTTTTTCCGTCATCGGTTATTAAAGGGATGCTTACGGGTATTGGCTTGTTGATTATTCTAAAGCAAATACCTCATGCAATGGGCTATGATAAAGATACCGAAGGTGATGATGCATTTTTTCAATCAGGGGGAGAAAATACTTTTTCTGCTATTACAAGCGCCTTCAATGCGGTTACGCCGGGTGCGGTACTTATAGCCGTGCTATCACTGGCCATATTAATTTTTTGGGATAAAGTATTGACGAAGAAGCACAAAATATTTCAACTGATACAAGGCCCCATAGTAGTGGTTATTTTAGGCATTGTCATGAACTATATGTACCAGAACGGGATATTAAATTTTACCCTGGCAGCAGACCAGGTTGTACAGCTTCCGGTGGCTAACAATTTATCGGAATTCTTTACACAATTTACCTTTCCCGATTTTTCACAGTTAACCAATATTGAAGTCTATAAAGTTGCTATTGTTTTGGCTATTGTAGCCAGCCTTGAGACCTTGCTATGTGTAGAGGCTACAGACAAAATGGATCCCTACAAAAGAATTACTCCCACCAACAGGGAATTAAAAGCACAGGGTTTAGGTAATGTAGTATCGGGTTTGATAGGAGGGCTGCCCATCACGCAGGTTATTGTGCGCAGCTCCGCCAATATAAATTTTGGTGGTAAAACAAAGATGAGTGCCATACTACATGGTGTGTTTTTATTAATCAGTGCCATTACCATTGCAGGATTAATGAATATGATTCCGCTGGCAAGTCTGGCCGCTATCTTATTAATGGTAGGTTACAAATTAGCCAAGCCTGAATTATTTAAACAAATGTATAAACAGGGTTGGGAGCAATTTATTCCTTTTGTTGCAACTGTAGTAGCTATTCTACTGACAGATTTATTGAAAGGCATAACGATAGGCTTATTGTTTGGCATCTTTTACACCCTGCGCCATAGTTACCGCAACTCACATCATTTAAAAGAGGTAGTAACTACCGAAGAAGGGAATCAAGTGTATCAGCTTGTATTGGCGGAGGAAGTTTCCTTTTTTAATAAAGCAAGTGTCCTGAAGGCTTTAGATATAATTCCGAAAAACTCAAAAGTAATTATAGACTGTACTCACTCAAAATCTATTGCCTTCGATGTGGTAGAAATAATACAGAACTATAAAATAAGTGCAAAAACAAAAAATATTACAGTTGAAACTATCAATTTTATTGAACCTAAATAATGGCATCTTCATCACTTTTAAAAACAAATAAAACAAATAAAATAATGAAAACATTAACAAAAGAAATGCAGGCAGGCATCACGTCGTCAATGGCTTTGGAATTATTAAAGGAGGGCAACAAAAGATTTGTAAACAATCTGAAAGTAAACCGCAACCTGTTGCAACAGGCTAATGAAACCTCCGATGGGCAACATCCATTTGCAGTAATACTGAGTTGTATTGATTCCCGAACATCTGCCGAACTGATATTTGACCAGGGATTGGGTGATGTATTCAGTGTTCGTATTGCAGGGAATATTATTAACGAAGATATTTTGGGTAGCATGGAGTTTGGTTGCAAAGTGGCCGGCGCCAAAATAATCGTAGTGCTGGGGCATACAAAATGTGGGGCTGTAAAAGGCGCTTGCGACCATGTGGAAATGGGCAACCTCACTGCATTGTTAACTAAAATTCAGCCTGCGGTTTATGATGAAAATACAGTAAAAGAAAATCGCAATTCCGGCAATGATGAATTTGTAGAAAAAGTTTCAAGTATCAATGTAAAAAGAACGGTACATGCCATCATGGAACGCAGCACTATTTTAAAAGAAATGATTGAAGCCGGACAAATCGGAATAGTTGGAGGCACACATGACATTACTACAGGTGAAGTAACTTTTTACCAGGATACTTTAATTATTAATCATCTTTTGTTGCCACTGTGAAGGAGTCCTCTTTAATCGATCAGTAATAAAGCGAGCGTGGAATTTCAACTCTAAAAAGTATATTAATAAATATAAATGAAATGGAAATATTAAAAGCAGCCACAAGTTTATTTTTCACTTCTATTTTTTTATGTAATTGTTGCAATGGGCAAGCCTACAAGGTGAAAACTTTTACAGGTAGTCTAGGAGCAGAAGTACTTTTTCCAGAATCAAAATTATCTGCAACCAATAAAACTGGTGGTGGTGTTACATTAAAGGGGGAATACATTTTCAGTAAACATACAAGCACTACCATTAGCGGGGGATATTATTTTATGGCAGGAAAAGATAGGCTAAACATTAAAAATCCCGACATTTCTGCCATTCCCCTGAAAATAGGTGCAAGGTATTATTTGGGTTCCTTTTATGGAGCAGGTGAAGTAGGTACCATATTCTTTATGGGGGATAATAGCCGTACCGGCTTTTCCTATTCGCTGGGCCTGGGTGATAAAGTCAATTTGGGCAACAATGTTTTTGACATTAGCCTTAGACACGAGGGCTGGTCAACTGCTAATAATTCCAGGGGCATCGTTGGATTAAGAGTTGCATACGAATTTGCGCTCAACCAGAAACAGCATACAATAATGCCTGCTTTACATTTTTAAAGTCTTTATGCTTAGTTCGGAGAAGCTAAGCTGCAGACTACACAAATAAAATAATAAGTGATAACTAAAGCACTAAATACCCCAACACGGACATGCCGAAAACCGGTTTACAAAGTAGGCAACTTATAATTTAAAAATGAAAAGACAAATTAGATCAATTGCATTGCTTTCAATAGTCGTCTTTTTGTTCTCTTGCAATCAGGCAACAAAAAAAACAGAAACAATAGCCACTCCTGTGCCAGCAGCAGAAGTAACACAAGTTGTAAAGCACGTAATGTCTAAGGAAGAACAGTCCCGGCTTACACCAGATCTTGTTTTACAGGACTTTAAAGACGGTAATAAACGTTTTCAAACCGGCACAACCACTGTAAGAGACCACAGTGAACAGGCAAGAAAATCTGCTCCCGGACAGTTTCCAAAAGCTGTTGTATTAAGTTGTTTGGACAGCCGTGTGCCCGTAGAAGACGTTTTTGATCAGGGCCTGGGCGACATTTTTGTAGGGCGGGTAGCAGGCAACTTTGTAAACGAAGATCTTTTGGGCAGCATGGAATTTGCCTGTAAAGTGGCAGGGGCAAAATTAATTTTAGTTATGGGGCATCAGCATTGCGGAGCAGTAAAAGGTGCTATTGATGATGTGAAGTTGGGAAACATCACTGCTATGCTTGCCAAGATAAAACCAGCAGTAGCGATGAGCCAGGATTTCGCCGGCGAAAAAATATCAGCTAACGATGACTTTGTAAGGCATGTTTGTGAAAACAATGTGCGGTTGGCTTTAAAAAATATCAGGGAGAAAAGTCCTATTTTGAAAGAAATGGAAGATAAAGGCAAAGTAAAAATTGTTGGCGCTTTTTACAGACTAACAGAAGGGACGTTAGAATTCCTAAATTAACGATGCATGAAACGAAAGAATAACTATTTCTTATATATCCTGTCGCTATGTCTCCTTACCTATTCCGCTCTGAATGCCCAAAACACCAGGATAAGCGACCGCAATAAGATTGGCTGGTATGGTTATAATGGCACATTTAACCTACATAAAAAGTGGAGCATTCATACCGAATATCAATCGCGAAGGGATAACGTAATTAAAGACTGGCAGCAAAGTCTTTTACGCACTGGTATCAATTACCAGGCAAATAAAAAGCTTAGCCTGAGGGCAGGCTATGCCTGGATAGAAACGCACAACTATGGCGATATTCCTATTAATGGTTTTGGCAAACAGTTTACCGAACACCGGGCTTATCAAATGGCTACTGTAACAGATAAAATGGGAATAGCTGAATTCAGCCACCGCTTTATGCTGGAACAACGATGGATAGGCCGTTATAGCAATGCTGCTTTAACTAAAGAAGACGATTACTTTTTTGTGAACAGGCTCCGTTACATGTACCGTATACAAGTACCACTAAAAGGAAAAACAATTGGTGATAGAGCCCCGTATGCTGCTATTTATGACGAAGTTTTCCTTGGCTTTGGTAAAAATGTAAATGAAAATGTATTTGACCAAAATAGGTTTGGAGTTTTATTAGGGTATCGGTTTTCTTCCAAAGTACGGGTTGAAGGAGGTTTCTTGAGCCAGATAGTTCAGTTACCCCGAGAGATAAATAGTAGAAATGTATTTCAGTACAATAATGGTTTAATAGTGAACACTGCATTTAATTTTTAAAAATGAACGTCACCTTCAATAGTAAAATTTTCCAAAAGAAATCAGGATACTAAAGCCCTCAGTTGTTAAATGTTTGCTATCTCAAAAGGACTTTTTTAAAAAGATTTTTCCTGGGAAAACACCGGTATTATCCCTTGGGTTGAAAGCACCCCTGATGGCTTTTATCAAAACTTAAACAGCCAATTTACTAAAGACTACGCTATTAGGCAGCATGTCATGATTCGCTACTCAGCATGTAAGTTCAATTAAAATAAGATGATCTCTGCTGTCGTTTTAGGTGATTACCGTAAATTTGAATTATAAAGAACTCCATAAACTATTTTGGAGCATTTGTGTTAAATTTTGTGCTCATTTTAGAGCTCATAACCTGCATTGAAAATTACTTTAAATCAAAGACATTGCAAGAGATTTAAAATGAAGCCTGGCACCTGCAAATAATAAGGCTCCCGAGTATAAGCAAATTTCCTTTACTAATATTATTTTCTGTTTTATATTAAAGAAACCTGACGATGCCCGACAAAAATATTTCTATCTCACAATCTATTGCAAAACTTAACCATATACTGCTGCTAGACCGAAAGGATATTGTGGTGATATATGTGTTTGCTTTGCTTGCCGGGTTGGTACAGCTATCCTTGCCCTTAGGTATTCAGTCTATTATCAACTTTGTAATGGCTGGCTCAATATCTACGTCTATCGTAGTATTGATAGGCATGGTGGTTTTTGGCGTGTTCATAAACGGACTATTACAAGTAAGGCAGCTGCAAATTATTGAAAAAGTAAAGCAAAAATTATTCGTTCGCTTTTCTTTGGAATTTGGTGACAGGTTACCAAAATTAAATATCGAAAAGCTGGACAAAGAATATTTGCCCGAATTGGTTAACCGCTATTTTGAAACGGTTTCCCTGCAGAAAGGGTTGGATAAATTATTAATAGATCTTCCGGCAGCCAGTATACAAGTGCTACTGGGCCTGATACTACTGGCTTTTTATCATCCTGTTTTCATTGCCTTTGGACTACTGCTGCTTTTCATTGTTTTAATCATTATTCGCTTTACCTCTCCCCAGGGCCTGAGAACAGCCATGCTGGCAAGTAATTATAAATATGGCGTCGCTGCATGGTTACAGGAAGTGGCCCGAACTGTGAAATCATTTAAATACACAAAAGGTACTTCACTTCACCTCAGCAAAACAGATGGATTAGTAGGCAGTTATTTAGATGCACGAACGCAGCATTTTAAAATACTGCTCACACAATTCTGGAGCCTTATTTCTTTTAAGGTAATTATAACGGCGGCCATGCTCATACTGGGATCTTACCTGTTGTTAAACCAGCAAATTAATATTGGGCAGTTTATAGCTGCAGATATTATTATAATAGCGATCATAGCTTCTATTGAAAAATTAATAACGAACCTGGACGCTATTTATGAAGCCTTGGTATCGGTTGAAAAATTAGGTATTGTTACGGAAGCAGAAAAAGAACAAAGCGGTAGTTTATCCATGCCGTCAAAAGATGAAGGTGTGTCAATACAATTCAATAATATCAGCTTTGCATACGGTAACGACATGCCTGTATTAAATAATCTAAGTTTCACCATTGCCAAAGGGCAAATGGTACAACTGAAAGGCGTATCAGGTGCAGGCAAGTCAACCGTTTTACGTATGCTTACGGGTGCCTTTACAGATTATAGAGGCAGTATTTTAATAGATGGCATACCTGCTGCTAATTACGAGTTACGAAGCCTCCGCCACCTTACGGGCATACTCCTGGGCAGCCAGGATATTTTTCAAGGCTCATTACTACAAAATATAACCATGGGTAATGATGGTATCTGTACTGAAGAGCTAACTAAACTGGCTAACATTTTAGGCTTTAATACGTTTGTTGAATCCTGCCACGAAGGCTACGATACTGTAATGCAGCCTGTTGGTCAGAAACTTTCTAACAACGTTCGTAAAAATATTTTATTAATGCGTGCATTATTGGGTGAGCATCGCCTGTTATTGTTGGAAGAACCTTTTGATCACCTGGAGCAACCATTTAAAAACAATATTATCCAACATATAAAAAAAGATAAAACAGCAACCGTGTTGCTTGCTTCGCAGGATGAACAACTAAGCAGCTATTGCGATAAAGTTCTGATGTTAGATAAAAATGGTGAGTTGGTTAACTAACTATACAAAATTAAAATAAATGAATAAGTACCTAACCAGCGATATTGAGCAAGCGTCTGGAAGCAGCCCTCTTACTTCCTTCAGCAAAGTATATAGAATACATCGCAAAAGCAGTGTGAGGCTTTGGTTATTGGGGATGGTTATTTTGATCGTACCCATCATGCTATTACCATGGACTCAAAACATAAGGGCAAAGGGCTCCATTACCACTTTACGCCAGGAACAAAGGCCCCAGGAGTTAAACAGTATTATAGCCGGGCGAGTTATTAAGTGGCACGTAAATGAGGGTGACTTTGTGAAAGTTGGCGATACCATTTTGCAATTAGGAGAAGTGAAAGTAGATTACTTTGATCCGCAGTTATTAGAGCGCACACAACAGCAAATAACTGCTAAGCAACAAAGCATTGAAGCGTATAATAATAAGGCCAATACCACCATTACACAGGGACAGGCACTGGCAAGGGGTCGAGAATTGAAGTTGCAATCATTGGAAAATAAATTGGCTCAACAACAGTTAAAAGTACAAACCGATGAAGCAGATTTACTCGCCTTGAACAATGAACTGGATGTTTATAAAAGGCAAATAGATGGTGCAAAAATAATGCTTGATAGTGGCGCTATATCACTGAGCGAATTTGAGAAAAGAAAAGTCAATTACCAGAATGGATTGGCCAAAGTAAACAGTGCAAATAATAAGTTATTACAAAACAGGCAGGAGCTAACCAATTTGCGAATTGAACAAAACTCCGCTGTGCAGGACTATACTGATAAAATATCAAAAGCGGAAGGCGACAGGTTCTCCTCTTTATCAAGCGCAGCAAGCACGGAAGCTGAAGTATCCAAACTACAGAACCAATATTCGAATTACGATGCCCGTAATAAACTATACTACATTACAGCGCCACAAAGCGGACAAATAACAAAAGCAAAAAAAGCCGGTATTGGCGAAATGGTGAAAGAAGGCGAAATGATGGTGGAGATAGTACCCGACAACATACAATATGCCGTAGAAATGTTTGTTGAACCAATGGATTTACCGCTCATTTCACTGGGCCAGAAAGTGCGTTTTATTTTCGATGGTTTCCCGGTGATCGTCTTTAGCGGGTGGCCAAAAAGCAGCTACGGAACCTTTGGCGGTAAAGTAACAGTAGTGGAAACCTCGGTAAGCTATAATGGAAAATTCAGGGTTTTGGTCATTGAAGATCCGCAGGATAAGAAGTGGCCGAAACAATTAAAAATGGGCGGTGGCGCCAATGGCATTGCACTGTTGAAAGACGTTCGCATTTATTATGAACTCTGGCGAAACATCAATGGATTTCCTCCTGAGTATTATATAGCGGAACCGGCTAAAGAAAAAAATAGTCTTTAAACTTTAAGGCGGACAAACAAATGTTTACTCAAAAAAATATACTTGTTTTAGCAATCTTGCTTTCTTTTAGTCAGCTTAGTTTTTCCCAGGCAGATAAAGAAATATTATTCACTCCTAAGGATTTTACTGAACAAATAAGATTGTACCATCCAATTGCCAAACAGGCCAACATTCTGGTTAAGATAGCTGCGGCTGAGCTATTGAGTGCACGGGGTGGCTTTGATCCATCAATGAATGTAGATGCCAGCAGAAAAACATTTGACGGGAAAAATTATTACAACTACAACAATCCGGAATTAAAGATTCCTACACCCATAGGAATTGATTTAAAAACAGGACTGGAGAATTCCGGTGGCAATTTTCTTAACACGGAATCAACAGTGGGTAAAACAAGCTATCTAGGACTAGACATACCTTTGGCAAAAGGTTTGATGATGGATAGAAGAAGAGCTGTGTTGCAACAGGCAAAAATATTCCGGAGCCAAAGTGAACAGGAAAGATTAGTGGTGCTAAACAACCTATTGTTTGATGCCTATACCGATTATTGGCAATGGGCCGGGGCGTTTCAATTGTATAGCATCTATTCTAAATTTGTAGCTGTAGCCAATAACCGCTTACGTTTGGTGCGTATCGCTTACAACAATGGAGACCGTGCTGCCATTGATACCATTGAAGCTTTTACTCAGGTTCAAAATTATCAATTGCAACAGTCTGAAGCATTACTACAACTCAATAACACGAAAATAGAATTATCAAATTATTTATGGCTGGCCAACGATAACCCTTATCAACTTTCCCCGCAATATGCACCAGATACTATTGAATTTGCGATGAATACAGCGCCGCAAGCATTAGATGCGCTGGTGGAACAATCAGCTAATCAAAATCCCTTGATCAAAACCTACCAGTTTAAATTAAACAGCCTGGAAGTAGATCGAAGATTAAAGTTTCAAAGTTTGTTGCCAACGATAAATCTGAATGCAAATCTCCTGAACAGGGACTATTATGTATTGAAAGGTGCTGATGCATTGCTACTGCAGAACAATTACAAGTGGGGCGTTCAATTTAAGTTGCCCTTATTTTTACGGGAAGGCCGGGGCGAATACAGAAAAACACAATTAAAAATTAAAGAGACAGATTTGGAGTTTACAAGAAAGCGATGGCAAATTGAAAATAAAATTCGCAGCTATTACAATGAGAATATTTTATTACAGCAGCAATTACAAACTATTCAAAGTATGTATAACAATTATTCCTCGCTGTTACGCAATGAAGAATTAAAATTTGACCAGGGAGAAAGCAGTTTGTTTCTTATAAATGCCCGGGAAACCAAAGTATTAGAACTGCTGCAAAAACAAGTAGAGTTGAGGGTTAAATACTTTAAATCCAGGTATGCAATAGAATGGGCGGCGGGGTTATTGCGATGAGGATTTCAAACACAAGAGTGTCAAAACAAGCCCGCTGTTTTCGTGTCTTTTTGCTGCAGAGGGTGGAGCCGGCGATCTTCCCGAATGACTTCGGGACGCTGTAGCATCCTAACCCAATGAAACATATGATATATCACCTGCTTTTTTTTAGTGTTGGTATTCCACTTCAGAAGTCCCGGTGCTCCCCTTTAGAAACCACACCACAACCAGCAAACGCTGTTGTCCCGAAATCTTTCGGGATTTTCAACTGCAACACAATTATTGTAATCCGACTAATTTTTCTTTCAATAACTATTACACCAATAAATCGACCTGGTTTCGTCAACCGGATTGTTAAAATATACTACCCCAATACCCGATAGTGAAAAAAGTGAATTATGCGAACTAAGGCCGGAGATTGTAGATGCCGTTTCATATTAACCCACCCTCCTGCTTTATATTGACCGACCATTCCGGGCTGTTCACCCGCCTGGTTTGCTGGTTGAGCATTATTTTTTGGTATTTATTCTGGGATGTTGACCCACCCTGCAATAAGAATTGAACAGGATTTAGAAAGGGTGCACACTGCAACGCCCGGCATGCGCTTGCTTTTAGGGGATACCGCACGGGTAAAACAAACAGCTTCCATTTGGATTTTATTTTTTTAACTTTAGGAAAAAGCATCTGCTACAGGCAACCATCCATTGAACCAGCCCGTATCAGACTTAGCCAACAACATTGGATCCAGCACAATAAACCATCAAACTTTGCCAGGAGGGCAGGATTTATTACATATCATCCAAGGTTGCCTTAAGGCAAACAGGGGTAGCCAGAAAGCATTTTACGAAATGTTTTATGGCTATGCCATGGGCATCTGCCTGCGGTATTGTTCCAACCCGGATGACGCGGTGGAAGTCGTAAACGACGGATTCCTGAAAGTGTATAAAGCGTTACAAAGTTTTAACCCTCAGCACGCAAATGTAGAAGCCTCACTAAAAGGCTGGATGAAGCGGATCATGATAAACACAGCGATAGATCAACTAAGAAAAAACCACCAGCGGTTTCTTATAGCTGAAATTTCTGATCATCATTCTGATACTGAAGATTCGATGGAAACCCCGGTGGATCGAATGACCTTTAAAGAGATCCTGGCCATCGTACAGCAATTATCTCCTGTATACCGCACGGTTTTCAATCTTCATGTGCTGGATGGATTCAAACACGAAGAGATCGCCAGCCAGTTGAAGATTTCGGTGGGCGCTTCTAAATCAAATCTTGCGAAAGCAAGAATGAACATTCAAAAAATGCTGAGAGAGTCAGATTTTAACTATTATGAAAACAAAGCCATTTAAAGACATAGAAAGCATGATGAGAGAGGGCGTGGAGGGCTTCGAAATGCCTTTCGAGGAAGCGTCATGGCGTAAAATGGAAAGCTTGCTGGATAACGAGAAAGACAAGAGGCGGCCGGTTTTTTGGATGTGGTGGCTGCTCCCCATCCTGGTGGGAGGTCCTTTGATAGGTTATTTTATGATGAGAGATCCTGTGGCCCATAAGGCAAAAAATACCAACGCCCCGTTACCAATAAATACCGTAACTGTTTCGCAACCAAACAAGGCTCCAGGCGGCGCAACAGGGGCAGTGCCAGGCTCTGCTTCGTCAAAACAAGGAGCATCAAGTGGTGCCGTGGCACCAATAAACCTGGTGAACCCAGCTAAGCCTATCAATGAACGAGCATTGGCAGACCTGTCACAAAAGAAAGCGGGTCAGTCCAATGAGCCTGTGAGCAATTATCGGATAAAGGCCGCACCGGTTGACAACAGCAGTGCAAAGACCCGCGTTAGCATTAAAGGAAATGAAGCTGCTGAAGACATAGCCCAAATACCCGCAGACAACGGACAAATGAAGTTCTCTCACCCATCTCAAAAGGACTCCGCCGGTACAACAGAGATGGATAAAGTTGGCGGGACCGAAGCTGATCCTCCATTGTCCGCAGGCGCCCCAGGAACGCTTGAAGAAGTGCATGTTCAAAAAGTGGCCGATTCAGTCCCGGTAAATAGTACGACAAGGATCAAAACAGCCAACACAAAAAACGACCAGCCAACTCTCTCACGTTGGTATGTCATTGTAGCTGCGGGTGCCGGGGGAAGTAGCACAAAAATGTTGGCTGTAGATAGGCTAACGCCGGCAGCAGGCGTACATATCGGGTATCGTTTCACAAATCACATCAGCGCCCAGACGGGTTTATTCGCCGGTAGCAAAAAGTATAGCGCCGGAGCTGGCGACTATAAAGCAAAAGCTGGTACTTATTGGAGTATGGTTAACCTTTTAAATGTAGACGCCAATTGTTTAGTGCTGGAAATACCCTTGAATCTGCGCTACGATCTTAATCCTAAGGGTGGGATCAATTATTTTGCCACTGCAGGCTTGTCCTCCTACGTCATGAAAAAAGAGAACTATTTTTACTCATACAACCGTTACGGGTACACGAATTATGCAGAAGCGAATTACAAGGGTAATGAACATTTTCTTTCCGTGTTGCGGCTCAGTGCAGGCCTGGAAAAAAAGCTTTCCAACAAGCTTTTATTAAACGTTGCGCCCGGCGTAAGTATCCCTCTTGCGGGGGTTGGAGAAGGTCGTGTAAAATTGTATTCAACTGAGATAATGCTGGGTCTGAAATACCAGCCGCTTCGAAAAACCAGGGAGAAATAAGCAACCAATTCTACAACTCTTCCGTATGTCTTAAAAACCAAACAATATGAACAAGAGATATTTGTCCGGTGCGCTCAGCCTCGCCTTTTTTTTCATTTTCAATCTTATTTCCTGCAGCAAAAGTTCCCCGGATCCAACACCTCCATCAACTGATCCATGTGCCGGTAAAACAATCCTGATCACTGCCACACCAACAGTTGCTACTGGTTGTGGAACGAATGGTGGTGTAACCGTGTCTGCAAGTGGTAGCACCGGATTCACCTACAAATTAGGAAGCGCCGGAGTGTACCAGGCATCCGGAACTTTTACAGCCGTTGGTGCCGGGGCTTACACCGTTTATGCAAGAGATGCGGCTGGTTGTGAAAAAACTCAGTCTGTTACGGTGACAGGCAATACAACCTTAGGCCCCAAATTCAGCGCAGTAAAAAACCTGCTAACGGCAAGATGCCAAAGTTGCCACAACGGTACAAATGCACAAGGAGGAATGAACTATTCTGTTGATTGCAACATCGTACAAAATGCTGCAAGGATAAAAGTCCGGGCTGTTGATATAGGCGACATGCCACAGGGTGGCCCGATGCTGACAGCCGGCGAAAAAGCCATTATCACCGACTGGATAAGTGCAGGCGGCCAGCTTTCAAATTAAACCCTAAATATCCATGATGAAGAAAGTCTTATCTGCCTTTTTAATGGGCCCGTTTTTTTTCGCGTACGCACAGGAAACCCTTATGCTGGATGAAATAGGGGACAGTACCAACAGCACTGAGAAAGTGTCTGGAATTTTTAAATCCACACGCGTCATTAATGCGCATTCAGTTGAAATGTTGCAAAAGGGCAATCTCGATTTCAGGATATTGCATCGTTTTGGCTTCCTGGACAATGGGTTAAAGGAATTTTTTGGATTGGATGAAGCTTCTATGAGAATGAGCTTTGATTACGGCCTGTCTGACAATTTTACTATTGGCATCGGTCGTAGTACATTGAGGAAAGAATTGGATCTTTTTCTAAAAACTAGGCTACTGCAACAGTCAAAAGGAGAAAAGAGTATGCCCCTGTCAGTTGTTATGGTAGGGGGTGCAATGGTATGGACGGAAAAATCCTTTGCCGCAGTGAAGCCCGATTTTGCAGAACGGGCATCCTGGTACCTGCAACTATTGGCAGCGCGGAAGTTTAATGGCAGGTTTTCGGTGCAGTTTAGCCCAATATGGGTTTACAGCAACCAGCCTCTAAGCGGTAACGACCAAAACATTTTTGCCCTGGGCGGTGGAGCCCGGTATAAATTCAGCCGTAGGATGGCATTCACCATTGATTACCACAATGTCCTGAATGGGCTCACTGATCAAAATACAAACCCGCTTTCCGTAGGAGTGGACATCGAGACCGGGGGCCACGTTTTCCAACTGCATTTTTCAAATGCTACAGGTATGAATGAGCGCGCATACATCATGGAAACGTATGGCGATTTTTTTAAGGGAAATATCAGGTTTGGGTTTAATCTCTCCCGGATGTTCCAGATTGGAAAGAAAAATAAAGACGGGGTTTATTAGATGAATATTAAAAAAAATCAATTGTTTGGTTTATCTGGATAGGGTTCTTATCTTTGTTCTCCTTTTTTAAGGAAATAAACCCTATTATTCACAACCAAGAAAATTTCTATTTTTTATGGCTGTTAAAATGAGATTGCAAAGACATGGCTCTAA
>JAYSYY010000104.1:0-8319 GCA_043727215.1 Chitinophagaceae bacterium
ACGACGGTTCGGGACACCAGATATTTACCCTGACGAGTGCAGACCAGGGATACCGTGCACTGATTGAGAATATGGGGGAGGGTGCGGTCACTATGAACAGGACGGGCCTGGTACTTTATTGCAATTCAACTTTTGCGGAAATGCTCGGACTGTCCCTGTCTTCCGTCATAGGTATGCCTTTTGAAAAGTTTGTTAGTGGTTTTTCCCTCCGGTTTTACCGGGATTTGTTTAACAGGTCCTGGGAACTTGATTGTAAAGGTGAAGTGGACCTCACGAGCAATAACCTAACTGTGCCGGTGCAATTATCTTTCACCACCCTGGCACTTCCGGAGGGTACCTCTCTCAGCCTGATCATAACAAACCTTAGTAAACAAAAAAGGCTTCTGATAGAACTGGAGAAAAAAAACCGGCAACTCGCGGAGTTGAACGAAGAGCTGGAAACGAGTAACCGGGATCTATTGCAGTTTGCAGCCGTGGCTTCACACGACCTTCAGGAGCCGCTGAGAAAAATACAGATATTTTCGAACCTGGTGAAAGAAAAGGATTTTTCAACGCTGTCCGAGGTCTCCCGTGTATACATGGATAAGATCATCAGCTCTTCCGTGCGTATGAAAATGCTTATCATTGACCTGCTCAATTATTCTAAGTTATCGGACAATGACAGCATCCCGGAAAAGGTAAATCTTAATGAGATCATAGAACAGGTGCTGACCGACCTGGAACTGGTTGTTTCTGAAAAAAAGGCCAGTGTCCACACCGGGGAATTACCCGCTGTAGCAGCTAACAATTCCCAAATGCGCCAGGTTTTTCAGAACATACTGTTCAATGCTTTAAAATTTTCCAGTCCTGCTGTGGCCCCTGTAGTTACTGTTAGTGGGACCCGTGTTGGTGAAAAGGCCTTTGACAGTGATCCTTTGGCAGATGGATCCTATGTCCTTATCAGTGTGAAAGACAATGGAATAGGCTTTCACGAAAAATATGCTAACAATATTTTTACACTATTTGAGCGATTAAATTCGAAAAATGATTACGAAGGCACGGGTATTGGTTTAGCCATTACCAAAAAAATAATTGAAAAATACGACGGGATGATAACCGCCCGGAGTAAGGAGGGGCAGGGCTCGAATTTTATGTTTCTCCTGCCAGTAAGCCAATCAAGTCTATGAACCAGAAATGCGTGATATTAGCGGAAGATGACAGTGATGATCAATTACTATTCATCAATTTTCTTTGCGATCATCCAGTGATGAATCTTTCTGCTGCCGTAGCTAACGGTGAGGAACTGATTCGTGTGCTTGAAAATACGCGGGATCAAAATCTTCCCGAAGCAATAATCCTGGACCAGAATATGCCGAAGATGAACGGCCTCAACACCCTGCATTTTCTCAAGAACAGCGTTCGCTATTCCAGCATACCAGTCCTTGTTTATTCCACCTACATTAATGATATACTTATCCGTAATTGCATGGACGCAGGTGCATCAATGGTATCCAACAAGCCGGAAGACAGGGAAGGTTATCATAAAATGATAGCAGAGTTCTTTAAGATTATTTAATTTCCCGTATTCTCTTTTGTAAATCATCTTTGACCAGGTGTTTAAAAATCTGAGTACACATCCACGTTTTTTTTGCATTAATAATATTTTCATGCCACGTAATACTTTCTTTTTGATCACCATCTTAGGTGGACTTTTGATGAGCTGTGATCAAAAAGAGGGTCTTTTGCAGCGAACCGAATTGTTGGTTAATTATCCTTCGGGGTCAGCCCTTTCGTTCCTTGATAACCGCCTTTACCTGGTTGGTGATGACGCGCCTTCCATACTGGTAATGGATGAGGCATTTGCAACCAAGGGTAAGATCCGCATCAGTGAGATCTCTTCCCCACGGATTCCTAAAAAATCAAAGCAGGACATGGAGGGTATGGCAGTTCTTCGGACAGGCAAAAATGTGTCCCTCCTGTTGGTTGGCTCCGGATCGCTGGCACCCTTTCGTAATTTCTGCCAGGTGATTACCCCAGGTAGTAATTACAAATCTACCTATGACCTCGGGAAGTTCTACAGGAGGCTGGGGTTGGAGGGGATAACCCAGGTAAACATCGAAGGTGCTGCAGCTATACCCGGGGGAGTGGCACTTGCAAGCCGTGGCAGCAAAGGTTTTCCGTGGAACCACCTTGTCTTCACCGGGAATGATTTTTACCGGTATCCGGATTCGGCAGCCTTTAATATCGTGCGCGTGGGTACCAATACCGATACAGCTGTATTTAACGGAATATCGGGGCTGGAATATGCTGCAGCATCAGATAAATTACTGATGACCGTATCTACAGAAAATACGTACAACAGTTATTCTGATGGTAGTATCGGAAAGAGTTACCTGTGGATTATCAACGATATAAGCACAAGGAAAAAGATCAGTTATATCAACCCGGACAGGATCATAGACCTGGAACAGCTGGATCAACGGTTTGCCGGGCACAAGATAGAATCTGTGTGTATTATCAGAGAAACGCGGCAGGAATGGTTCTTGGTGCTGGCAGCGGATGACGATAAGGGGCAAACGCTTTTATTTAAACTGCAGCTAAAAAAATAGTTGTTCATTCGCCGGGAGCAAACCCAAGCGCCTTTATATACCCTTTATTCGGGGTACAGTTACTAAGACGGCAGTTTTCAAGGAACAGGTTCATCGCTTTCTGTATTTCTGCGATATTCGCCGGCCGGAATTTTCTTATTTCCTCAAAATTATGTTTTGGCGTATTGGCATAAGAGATCACCGAATCATAACCAACAGGTTTTTCAAAGCGCACGATCCCCCGGCTATTGTCAGGTTTTTTATAAGGCCAGTAATGCCAGCTGATGCCCGCAGAATCCATCAGCTTTCGGAAAGTTTCCACCCAGGCGTCATTGTTTTCGCCTGTTTCGCCACAGTATAATGGCTCATTGTATTTATTGCTGAAAGCTACATAATCCTTTATGACGCTGAAGTCTGGCTCGGTCCAGTATTTATGAAAAGTGTACACGAGTTTACTGTCGAAGGGTTTTCCAAAAGGTGTAAAATTTGAATTCCATTGGGCGCCACCGAGAAATATGAGGTGATCTTTGTCTACCTGGCGGATCGCTGCTGTAATTTTTTTATAAAGTGGCTCCAGGTATGGGTTCAGTTTTTCTTTATTAAAATAATGGGCAATGGGCTCGTTCAGTAGGTCATACCCGATAATGATCTTTTCATTACGGTAACGCGTAGCGATCCGTTTCCAGATATCTGCACATAAAGCCTGGCTTTCTTCGTTCTCAAATAAGAACGGGTACCCGTAACCGTCATCGATGTTATCGCCCGTCTGGCCGCCGGGGGCGCAATGCATGTCCAGCAGTAAATACAGTTTTTCTTTTTTGCACCAGCTAATCAAACGGTCCAGGTAAATAAACCCTCTTTCGGGGTTCGGGGACCCCATGTAATATTCTGTAGTAAACATCCTGTAATTAAAAGGTATCCGAACGGAGTTCATCCCTATACTTTTCAGGTAGCGTATATCCTCCGCTGTGATATAATTGTCCAGGAATTTATTCCAGAATTTTTTCGCCTCGTCCGGCCCCAGCAGTTCAGTGATGGTTTGGTTGATCAGCCGTGGTGAATTGGCATCTTTGAATAAAAACATATAACCTTCCGGAACGAGCCAGTTACCCAGGTTGGTGCCTTTGAGCACAAATCTTTTTCCATCCGGGCCGGTGATGTTTTTCCCTTCGGTGCCAAAAAATTGCTGGGCATATAACTGCACCTGACACAGTAGAACTATCATGCAGCAGGCGAACATTTTTTTACACATGGTCATTAAGGATTGTATGGTCAGGCAATGTAATTCCCCGGTTTACTGCGGGGTAGTTAACCGGGGTGCGGGACAGTATCCGGACAGATCACTTGTACGCTGATGCGACAGGGATCATTTTATATATTTTTCAAAGAAACCAAGGGTTCTCTCCCACGCCAGTTTTGCTGCTGCTGCGTCGTAACGGGCCCCGGATGTATCATTATGAAAGGCATGGTTCACCCCTTCATAGATAAAGAGTTCATAACGGGTATTATTTTTTTTCAGTGCTTCCTCGTAAGCTGGTATGCCGGCATTCACCCGCTCATCCAGGCCACCATAGTGTAGTTGCACCGCGCCTTTTATTTTTGGAACTTCGGCAGCAGCCGGTTGCCGTCCGTAAAATGCAACGGCTGCTTTCAGGTCCGGCATGTTCACTGCGAGGTTATTGGCCATGGCACCACCCCAGCAAAACCCGACACATCCAGATTTTCCGTTGCTATCCTTTCTCTTGTCCGCATATTCAAAAGCTTTTATAAAATTATTAAGCGTCTTTTTGGGATCCAGTTTTGCAAATTGCGCTCTTATTTCATCATCATTGCCCGGTAAATCTCCCAGTGCCGCAAGGGCATTAGGAGCAATGGCGAGGTAACCGGCTTTGGCAACTCTGCGGGTTACATCCTCGATATGCGTATTTAATCCCCTGTTCTCGTGGATCACAATTACGGTAGCGTATTTGGCTACCTTTGCGGGTCTTGCCACATAAGCCTGCATTTCACAATTGTCCCCTTCATATTTTACCTGCTCGGTAAACAGCTCGCCATCGTTTACAGGTACGGTGGCAGCTTTAGCATAGTTCAGGTCCAGCATGGGCAATATACTCACTGCCGCAGCAGTACTACCCGTTAGTATAGCCAGTCGCCTTAAGAAAACTTTACGGGTAAGTGGCTTATGTGTGTATTCATCGTAAAGATTGATAATCTTCTGGTCCATAAAATTGTATTGAGTGGTGCAAAAAATCGTGTCTATGCAATTTAACCATTTATTGCTGCGTTTGTTTGCAAAAAATACGAGGGAAGTTATTATGTATCCTCGCGACGCTATACTTTCGTTTTTTGCTATTGATTAATTCTTATTTTAGTAGCACCAATACATCGCTTATGAGTTTTACAATTGCTATTTCCAAAGACAGAGTACCCTTTACAAAAAATGCGTGGACTATTGTTTTTGCCGCATTGTTCCTGCTGGTGTGGATCAATTCATTTGTTGGCACCACGGATATGGCTAATTGGTTAATTGAAAACAGCCTTACAATTATTTTCGTGGTCTTCCTCATTCTTACTTACCACAGGCACCAGTTTAGTGATCTCAGTTATCTCCTGATCTGCGTTTACCTGTGCCTGCATGTGTATGGCTCAAAATATACCTATGCAGAGAACCCACTCGGTTATTGGCTGCAGGAAGCCTTTCATACCTCCCGTAACCATTATGACCGTATCGTTCATTTTAGTTTTGGTTTCTTACTGGCTTACCCTATGCGGGAAATGTTTTTAAAGTGGCTTAAATATCCACGTTGGGTGGCTTGGCTGTTGCCCATAGAAATAACCCTTTCCATAAGTGGTTTTTACGAGTTGATAGAATGGGCGGTAGCGGATGTTTTCTTCGAAGCCCAGGGTGCTGCCTACCTGGGAACACAGGGGGATACCTGGGATGCCCAGAAAGATATCTTCCTTGCTTTCTGTGGGGCCATACTGGCTACCAGCATTGTTTCTGGAGTGAAAAAAATCCTTAATATTCGTGAGCAATAGCTGCTCGCTCCTGGCACTTTCTCTTTTTTTGATTTCGGGCATACCGCTGATAAAAGGGTGTTGGCATGCATTTTTGGCATAAAATTTAGCACCATTTAAGAAAGCTTTTTTATGGACAGGAATAAAGATAAATCTATCAACCCGGCGGACCTGCCGGAAAATAAAATCTTCACCAAAAAGGAACATTACCAGTATCCACAGCCTGCAGATAGGGGCGAACCAACGGATGATGAGGAACGGGATCCCCTGTTAAAAGGCAAGGAAACTAACAGGGCCAGCAAGGAAGAAGGACTAAATGAACAAAAGTCAGCCGGCGATGCCGGTCCCTTTGAAGGTTTCGAAGACCAGGGGGAATCCAATACTTAGCAGTTGTTCACTTAAATACATTTCCGAATATTTACCTGCAAACAATAAAGGTTTGAAATTAGGTAGTACATTTAGTAAAACTAAATGCGATGAAACAATTATGCCTTGCCTGCTCCTGCTTTCTTTTGTTTTATGTTACCTTAAATGCACAGTCAAAAGACGAAAAGTCATTTGGTGCTAATACTTTAAATCCCGATTATGCGGTGCCAAGCAATGGTTCGGTCACCATCAAAGGGGTTCGTGTACCTTATAACGCTATTGCAGGTACCATCCCCGTCTGGAACGATTCCGGGAGGGTGATTGCAGGGGTCTTTTTTACCTACTATGAGCGTTCTGATGTGAAAGACCGCGCCTCAAGGCCATTGGTGATTTCTTTTAACGGCGGTCCCGGCACTCCATCTCTCTGGATGGAGTTGGGTTACACCGGTCCCCGCTTGTTGAACGTCGATGATGAAGGCTATCCTGTTCAACCATATGGTGTCAGAGAAAATAACCATTCCATTCTTGATGTCGCAGACATCGTGTACGTGGACCCGGTTAACACCGGTTACTCCAGGATAATAGGTAACGTGCCGGCTTCAAAATTCTTTGGTGTGAATGCCGATATCAAATACCTCGCAGAATGGGTGAGCACCTTTGTAACCCGCTACAATCGCTGGCCATCTCCCAAATACCTGATCGGCGAAAGTTATGGTACCAACAGGGTATCCGGACTGGCACTGGAATTACAACAACAACAGTGGATGTTTCTTAATGGCGTGGTCCTGGTTTCGCCAACAACGATCGGCATCGAGCGAACAGGGCCGGTAGATATAGCATCCAGGCTTCCCTATTATGCTGCCACAGCATGGTATCATAAAATGCTTCCGGCAGATCTGCAAAGCAAAGACCTTTCCGCCATGCTGCCGGAGGTAGAAGAATTTACAATCAGCGAGTTGATTCCTGCCCTTACAAGAGGTGGATTTTTGGAGGAGAATAAAAAGAAAGAAATGGCTAAAAAGATGGCGAGGTATTCTGCCATTTCTGAAAAAGCAATTTTACAGAGAAATTTAAACCTCACCCCGCAGTTTTTCTGGAAGGAGTTACTACGCGATAAAGGTTTTACGGTCGGGCGTTTAGACAGCCGCTACCTCGGGATCGACCGCCAGGAGGGAGGAGAAGGAGTAGATTACAATGCTGAACTAATAGCCTGGAACCACGCCTTCTCGCCTGCAATGAATCATTACATCCGCGAACAGCTTGCTTATCGAACAGATCTCAAATATTATTTATTTGGCCCTGTGCAACCCTGGGACCGCACCAACGACAGAACTGGTGAAAACCTTCGGCTTGCGATGGCACAAAATCCATTTATGCATGTGATGATCCAAAGCGGTTATTTTGATGGGGCCACCGATTATTTTAATGCTAAATACAATATGTGGCAGCTGGATCCCAGTGGTAAGATGAAGGACAGGCTCAGCTGGAAAGGCTACCGCAGCGGCCACATGATGTACCTGCGTAAGCCAGACCTTGCAGTGAGCAATGAAGACCTGCGGGAGTTTATAAAAAAGACCACCCCTAAACAAGGGCAGGCCGCCCGTTATGAAAGGCCCGTCGCCGAATGATCTCCCCGTATTGTTATGCTAACGGGTACCCTTATCCGAACATTAAAACAAGGTGAAATCTATCTTTTTTAACCGCATCGGCTACTATGGAATTAGGAATCATAACTTTCGCAGATATGGAGCCGGAACTTTCCCCCGGACGGGGCATGCATGCTCACCAGCGGCTACAGGACCTGATGGAGGAGATCAAACTCGCAGATGAACTAGGCCTGGATATATTTGCCGTGGGTGAACATCACCGGCCTGATTATGCCGTGTCTTCGCCGGCAATCATTTTAGCGGCGGCAGCCATGGTCACTAAAAACATTAAACTCTCAAGTGCGGTTACGGTAATTAGTTCTGATGATCCTGTTCGGGTGTTCCAGGATTTTGCAACAGTGGATCTCCTGTCTGGGGGGCGGGCAGAGATCATGGCGGGGCGGGGTTCCTTTATCGAATCCTTCCCTTTGTTTGGTTATGACCTGGAAGACTACGACGAACTTTTTACAGAAAAACTTGAACTGCTGTTGCAGGTAAATAAAAATGAAAAAATAAGCTGGACCGGGAAACACCGCCCTTCTTTTAAAAACCTGGGGATTTATCCCCGGCCATACCAGGATTCAATACCAGTGTGGCTTGCCGCCGGCGGCACCCCCGCATCGGCAGCCAGGGCTGCTACGCTTGGCTTACCATTGATGCTCGCCTTAATTGGCGGGATGCCACAACAATTTGTACCCTTCATTCAACTATACAGGGATACC
>JAYSYY010000105.1:0-3220 GCA_043727215.1 Chitinophagaceae bacterium
CCACTTACAAGACAGCAATTTGAACAATCGCGCTCACCAAAAGGAGCGCTCATGGTCGGTAGCGTGCAGGAGGTTATTGACAAAATTTTGTATCAACATGACCTGTTCGGGAATACCCGTTTCATGGCCCAGGCCAGTGTGGGCAATGTTCCTCATAACCTGGTAATGAAGTCCATTGAACTTTTTGGTACAGAGGTGGCTCCGGTTGTTAAACAGGCAGGCGCAAATAAATAGTCCTAACGATCTACCGGCAATAAACTAAGCCAAACCCGCCATAAGACTTAAAAAAGATCCACCCAGAAAAGGAAGGAAACCTGCTTTCCCACTTCCAGACAAGCATTGTTCGCCGACCCGGTGTTTTCGCGGGTTCTCAGGGTTGGTCTTGGGACAGTCTTTTCATCGGGGTGCCTAAAAATGGAGGATGACAAGCTTTATCTGTACGGAATTCGTTCCACGATTTTTTTTATTATCGTACCTGCCACCAGCCGGGGTTGAGATGAGAAAACTACCGTTTCCAATACTGGGTCCTCCACTTGATAATTAACCTATCCGGAGAATTTTTAAATTGATATTTTGAGCACGAATGACCCCATGCTTATTTTATCATAAGGAGTTGTTTTTTTGCTTTTTAGTTCATTATAAAAATCGGCTAACATGAAATACTCACACCCAAAGGTTGTTATTGCTCTTGCGACATTCCTTGTGATCACATCCTGTAAAAAAGAAATATCCCCAATCTCATCCGAGGATCAAATGTCCGCAGCCCTACTTGCCACCAATCGAGGCAGTCACACGTACGTACCCATAAAAGGGACTTATGTCACAACTAATCTTATAATAAGCCCACCCCCATTGTTAAGGCAGGTGATTACAGGTGTGGGCCGGTCAAGTCACTTGGGTGAGGGCACTTTTGTGGCGCAAGCCACATTAAATGTTATAACCAACCAAATCAGCGGCACGGCGTATTTTACCGCTGCTAACATGGATATTTTTTATACAAATTTTTCCGGGACTGGTATCCCTAACCCAGATGGCACCAGGACGGTGGTTGTCAATCATACGATCTCGGGCGGCACCGGGAGGTTCTTGAATGCAACTGGTAATCTTATTGGTTATACCATTGGGAATCCCGCAGTGCCTGCTGGCCTGATTACCTACGAGGGCACCATCAAATATTGACAGGAGTTTGCCATTAAAAGATTACCGAATTTGCTGAAACTGCCCGCAAAATTATCTTCCGTCCAGAAGTAAATTTTGAAAAGGCACAATGCCAGGAATCCGGCATTGTAGCTTTCAAAATTGGGTGTAAATAACGTGTAACCCCTCATAACAAACCTTCCGATGTATTCAGACGAGATGTTTTGAATACTTTTACGATACATTTAAACCACTCTTCCAGTATCAAATTGCGTGCTCTCAACTTTTTCTACGGCGCTGTCTGCAACCCTGTCTATGCTCTCCCTCACACCGTCGATTTTACCCGCAATTTTGTCGGTTATGTTGTTCCAGTTGTCCTTCAGCGTATCGCCAAGATTGGAAAGTTTCTCACGGGTGTTCTTTCCATCCTGGGGCGCATACAACAAGCCTATAATAAGGCCTGAGGTAAATGCAATGATCACTTTGTTCATAATAATTCTTTTAAGGTTTATGCCAAATGAATAAAAGATTGTGCCTATGACAGGCTCAATATATCAGGCCTTTCTCATATCCAGCTTATCAAGTAGCCCCTCAATGAGCTGCCGGTTGAAAGGTTTCTTAATAAAGTAATTGATATGTTCTGAGGTAGCGATCTCCTCCACCCACCTGTCCGGGTCACCGGTCATCATCACTATTTTGATCTTGGCATCGGTGGACTTAATGAAAGGTATAAAATTGATTCCAAGTCCCTCGGGAAAACTATTGTCGAGAAAAATGACAGTCGGTTTCATGAACTCCAGGCATTCCTCCGCTTCAGGGAGTGAATGGACTTCGACTGTATAGATCCTTCTTGATTCTAAAATAGAAGCCAGGATGTGGGTAAGGTCATGGTCGTCATCAATCACCATAGCAGTTTGTACTTTTAATCCCATGGTTATATTTTATTTACACGATTTCTCAGAACTGCTGATTCCATGATACCGTGTAGTGTTAAGTTAGGCTTGCTGCTTAGGGAACAATAGGGAAAATAGACGGCACTCTGACCTGTAAATCTGTGTTTACATTTTTTCGTTTTTTTCTTTTTCCGCCTGGTCGGGCGATTTCTTTGTATCAAAGTTTTCACCTGTATCATGCATTAACGAAGAGATAGGGCCTTCCATGTTCTCCTGTGGATCCGTGGTGTGCAATGTTTCCGGCTCAGGTTGCACTGCAGTTTTGTCCTTATTTGGTTTTTCACCTTGTACGTTTTCTTTTTTAGCTGACATATGCTTGTTTTTATGTGATTGTAATAATGGTCAAATAATCGTGCCATGATTCCCCGCAGTAATTGTTCTTTTCCACTTCTGGTGCAAAACTAATAGTGTGATAAACATTTTATAGCCAACATCTTGTGAATAAACGGGAGCCTTTACAGAATTCCTTTTCGGATTTCTTCTACACGCGAATGGTACCCTCAATAGAATCATCCAGGGTTTTGCCGATTGCCGCACCCACCAATCTTTTAAAGAGCGCCACGACCTGGGCATGTTTGGTATCCCAATAGTATCCATCACTAGGTTCCACCTTGATCACCGTAATCCTGGGGTCATCAACCCCTTCGGTAAACCAGGTTTTAATGATCGGTTCCCAAAGTTCCTTGATCATTGCCTTGTCCTGGCTGATCGTTGCAGTGCCGTAAACGCTTAAAAAATCTGAATGCGGCGATCCCTGGAAAAGCAGCTGAACAGCCGGATTTTGCTGTATATCCGCATTTTTCTGGCTGTCAATTGCGCTCAGAAACCAAATGTTTCCATCTTCATCCGTTTTTTGAACAGCCATCGGGCGCGTCGAAAAACTATTGCTCGCCATATTTGTACAAAAGAAACAAGTGGAAGAAGCCTTTTCAATTAACAACTTCATTTTTTTTACTCCTTCTTCACCCGTTAAATCTTCATAATTATCCTCGGGTTGATTCTTGTTGATGCTGTCCATAGTCTTCGTTTTTTACTATATATTCCAAATATTACACCACTCCGGTTTCCTTCACTTGATTTTGCTTCCCATCTATTTTTTTGTTGAGAGATTTGACATTTACGAGTGATAA
>JAYSYY010000106.1:0-132671 GCA_043727215.1 Chitinophagaceae bacterium
CAACGGTTGTGTTACTGCATCATTGGCAGTAGTCATCAGTCAACCTGCAACTAATGTTGGGGTGGTAGTCACTTCACAAACAAATGTTTTATGCCGCGGAGCCTTGACAGGTGCAATAAATATCACAGCATCCGGAGGCACAGGGGCTTATACTTACGACTGGGCTGATATCGCCGGTACTACGAATACTGAAGACAGAGCTAGTCTCCCTGCCGGAACTTATTTGGTTGTAGTTACAGATGCCAATGCATGTTCCACTGTTTCGCTTTCAGTAATCATTACTCAGCCTTCCACTGCTGTAAATATTTCAAGTATTAGTTCGAACACACCGGTTTGTACTGGCAATACATTCAATCTTTCATCAACAGCTTCTGGAGGTACAGGTACTTTAGCTTATGGCTGGACAGGTCCAAATTTATTTAGTTCCACTCAGCAAAATCCTTCGATTAGTAATGTAATAACCGCTGCTTCGGGAACATATACATTGATGGTTACTGACGCGAATAACTGTACTGCCAGTTCAACAACCACAGTTGTTGTAAACTTAACCCCAAGTGTTACCACTACCAATACAGCAAGCATTTGTACAGGCACAAGTACAAATATTAGTTTAACAGCGAGTGTGCCAAGTACGTTCGCCTGGACGATCGGGACCATTACCGGAAGTATTACCGGAGCTAGTGCCGGTTCGGGTTCACCAATCAGCCAGGAGCTGGCTAATCCAGGTACAACTGCCGCAGGTACTGTAGTGTACAATATAATACCGACTTCAAACATTGGTTCATGTGCCGGCAGTTCGTACCCAATTACAGTAACGGTAAATGTACCACCCCGGATTACGGTAAACATTCCATCAGATACAGGCTCCTGCCAGAATAATAGTATCACTTTTGTTTCACTTGCAGGCGGTGCGCCTGCGCCCACTGTTCAATGGCAGATAAGTACTGACGGGGGAACAAGTTGGAACGACATCAATGGTGCTACCAGCCCAAACTATACTTTTAGTACATCACCAAGCGATGATGGTAAAAAATACCGGGCGGTATATATGAATGTTTGCGGCACAGCTATGACTAATGTGTTAACACTTGCAGTAGGTGCCCCTATTAATCTTGGAAATGTTCCACCTGCAAATGTAGCCGGCTGTAATGGCTTTGGTACCGTTTCGTTTACAGCAACAGCAAATGGTGGAAACGGCATAGTGTATATGTCCTGGCAGTACAGCCCGGATGGATTTACCTGGTTTGACATTCCTGCCACCACGACTTCTTCAAATATTGGTAATTATTCTACTACTCATACATTTACACCAACCTTATCTCAAAACGGTTATTATTTTAGGGCAAAATTCAGAAACGGGGGATGTATTGAAAGTTTTTCAGGAGCAGGTCAATTAACCGTATTGCTAACTCCAACTGTTGTAATTGATCCTATAGCAAATCAAACAGTATGCAATGGTGCAAGCAGTGCGCAGGTGACGCTTTCAGGCACAAATGCTACTGCCTATAATTGGGTAAATAATACTCCTTCGATTGGTTTGGCAGCAAGTGGCAGCAGCCCTGTTCTTTCACCATTTATTGCCGGTTTTATTCCCGTAAATACTGGCCTTGTTCCTGTAACAGCAACCGTAGCCGTAACGCCGGTCAATACAAGCGGTGCAACATTTTGCCCCGGTACGCCGCAGTCATTCTATATTACTGTGAATCCGTCACCGGTTGCTCCTGCAGTTGTTAATGATGTAAGATGTGGTCCTGGTGTTGTAAATCTTGCTGCCAGTGGAAGCGCCGGTGGCACGCTTAATTGGTATAGTGCCGCAACAGGCGGCGCGTTACTTAATACCGGCTTAACTTATTCACCTAACATAAGTGCTACAGCAAACTATTGGGTAAGTTATACGGATGCGAATAATTGCACCAGCGCCAGGACACAGGTATCCGCTACTGTTAATCCTATTGCTACTGCACCAACCGGTACGGGTGGGGTACGGTGTGGTACGGGAACAATAACTTTAGTTGCAGCTGCCTGCGCAGGTGGAGGCACATTGAAATGGTACGATGCTGAGATCGGTGGAACACAGGTAGGTACAGGGTCCCCGTTTGTGACACCGAACATCAACACAACAACTTCTTATTGGGTTTCCTGTACTTCTCCCGCAGGATGTGAAGGACCGAGAACCGAGGTGATAGCTACTGTAAACACGGTTCCAACAATAGCTGTTAATCCAACGAGTGTATGTTCGGGTACGCCTACCACGCTAACGGCAAGCGGGGCCAACACTTATGTGTGGAGTCCGTCAACTGGTCTTTCTGCGACGACGGGAACAACGGTTACTGCTACGCTTACAGCTACCCAAACTTATACCGTGGTAGGAACCATAACCGCAACCGGATGTACTAATTCAACGACTGTTACAGTTACAATCAACCAGATACCGCCAGCACCATTCCCAGTTGAGGGAGCTAGTTGTGGGCCGGGTACCGTAACACTTGATGCGACAGCATGTACAGGCATCTTGAAATGGTATGGCGCAGCAACGGGTGGTACAGCATTATCTACGGGCAGTCCTTTTGTAACAACATTCCTGAATGCTTCAGCAATTTATTATGTTTCCTGTACTTCTGCAGCAGGATGCGAAGGACCGAGAGTAGCAGTTGATGCCATCATCAGACCTGTGGATCCCGGATCTATCGCAGCCGATCAAACTGTTTGTAGTGGGGGTGATCCTGCAACTATTAATAGTATTACAAACGGAGATGGTAGTGGTGGAGTCACAATTTCTTCCCAGTGGGAATTCAGTACAAATAGCGGCAGCTCGTGGGCTATGATTGCAGGAGCTACTTCATTTGCCTACGATCCCCCCGCCCCGCTGACTCAAACAACCTGGTATCGCCGCATTACAAGAGGTGTTAAGTCCGGTAGCAATGGGTTTGATTGTACCGTTCCCAGTAATATTATTATCGTTACTATGGCTCCCCTTGCAAGTATCGCCTCACAACCGCTCTCTCCGAAGGTATGCGTTGGCGAACAGGCAACCATCACAGCGGGCGCCTCCAATGCAACAATTACCAACTGGCAGATAAGCAAGGACCTGGGTGCAACATGGAGCAATATAACAGGAACAATGGACCTTTCAATTTACACCAATTTTACCAGTTCCACATTGAACATAAACACAGTTCCGGTTGCCACAGCCCTGACAATGGTTGACTATCAATACAGGCTCCAGGCGGCAAATGGCTGTAACACATTGCAATCAACAGTTGTGACGCTGCCCTACAACTACATCTGGATAGGAAAGGTGAGCCAGGACTGGAACAATGCAAACAACTGGCTGGCGAAGGAAGTTCCTACCACAAGTTGCCCGGATGTTTACCTGCTGGGTAACCGCTCGTTTGAGCCCACCCTGAGCACCGGCGCAGACGCCACAATCAACAATTTGCACGTCCTCCTGAACGCTGATTTTACCCAGTTGAATGGTAACATGGCCGGTGCCCCGGGTATTAAATTACAGGTGGCAGGTCATATTTATAAAAATGCGGTTAGCACTTATAATGCGATTGACGGCACACTCGAAATGAATGGTATTGGCGACCAAACAATCGATGCCCTCACATTTACTAATGACGACCTGGAAAACCTGATCGTTAGCAGCACAGGAAATCTATCGCTGAATGGCGCCGTTGATATCTTTGAGTCTGTAACTTTTGGTGCAACGGGCGTAAACCTTAACACAAATGGTAACCTCACATTGAAATCATTGGTCAACCGCACGGCCCGCCTGGGCACTTTAAATTCACCTGCTCAAACCGTGACAGGCCAGGCAACGGTAGAAAGGTATTTGCGCGCAAGAAGTGCGTGGCGGTTCCTGGCTGTGCCTACAGATGGCAGCCAGACAATTAAGGCCGCATGGCAGGAGGGGGCGGCACCAAACGCAAATCCGAACCCAGGTTACGGCACACAGATTACGAGTCCTACAGGAACTGGTTTTGATGACATCACGGTGAATCCCTCCATGAAATCTTTTAATAGCGCCACCTACTTGTGGGATGGTGTGGCTGGTACTAACCAGGCAATCCAGGAGCCAAGAGGTTACATGTTATTTGTGAGAGGCGATCGTGCATCCCTTACTGCCACCTGTGCCACCTGTCCGGCTCCTCCAGTAACAACAACAACCTTGCGAACCAAGGGAGATTTTTTCAAAGGGATGTATGTATACAGCACGCCCGGCCCGAATGGCTGGTTGTCTGTGGGGAATCCTTACGCTTCCCAGATAGATCTGCGACTCGTCGCAAAAACAGGCGGTCTCGTAGATGCCTTTACCATTTGGGATAGTTACCCGCTGGGTTATTATTGGGTAGGTGCTTACCAGACGCTCGTACGCACGGGATTAAATTATGTGAATAATGCCACCGGCCAGGTACAGAATTATATTGAGAGCGGGCAGGCATTTTTTATCCAGTCCGGGCCTGCAGGATCAGAAAATATTGCAATCAGGGAATCCGATAAATCTGATGGAAGCCAGAACGTCTCTTTTGCGCCGCCCAAGCCAACAAGGCCAGATGTAACCATTTGGGCGAAACTGGTCTCGACACCGGGTGACCAGGAACCTTCGGTTACCGACGGCTTGTTTGTGAATTTTGATAATGAATATAGTCGCGCCATTGATCACCTGGATGTGAAGAAGTTCTTTAATGCCGTCAATAATCTTTCAGTATTGTCCGGTGGCTATTACCTGGTGGCGGAGAGGACGGCTTATCCCAAGCCAGTTGATTCCATTCAGCTGATCCTATCATCCACCGCCCAACAGTCGTACCGGCTGGACTTTGAACCGACAAACCTGAGGTTGCTACATCTTAAACCTTATCTGTATGATCGTTACCTGGGGACTCACCATCCGATCGACTTGAACGGTCCAACAAGTGTTCCATTTATTATCAACGGTGAAGCAGGTTCTAAAGCGCTGAATCGTTTTAAGATCGTGTTTAAGAAGTCCCCTTCCAAAGAATTTGAATTAATTATCACCAGCGCTGAACAGCGTACAGACCGCACAATCATGGTGACATGGACTGCATCTGGTAAGCAGGAAATAGAAAAATATGAGGTGGAAAGAAGCGCTGATAAGAAACTGTTTATTGGTATAATCAGCACGGGTTCAGAGAAGGCAGAAGAGGTTACGACTTACAGCAAAACTGACATCAGTCCATTGCCTGCTGATAATTATTATCGAATCAAAGCTACAGGTAAAGATTTTGAAACCCTCTTCAGCAATGTTGTAAGAGTTGAGGCCTTAAAAAAATCGCCCACTCTTAGCAGCGAGGGAACTATTTCGGTATCCCCTAATCCTGTCACAGGCAAACAACTACACCTGCGATTCAGGAACGAGCCTGCCGGCCAGTACAAAGTACAGCTAATGAACTCACTGGGCCAAGTACTGCAAACAACCAGCGTGGTAGTAAATGGCAACGAAAAGACAGTAACTATCTCACTTGCATCTTCTGTGAATCCAGGGCAACACCAAATAAACATTATTGGCCCGGATGGCAAAACGACGCAGCAGGCCATATTTGTCGAATAAATGCGTAGGCCTTTATCAATGGGAGAACCCTACTGCCGTTTCATATTAGCGAATACAGATTATTAAGTGAATGCAAAACATCCCAGGCAAAAATGCCTGGGATTTCGTTTAAGAAATTTTCAGTTTTTTGATGATTATGGGTTGTTTTCAACATAAACATGGAATCACTAAATCTGGCCATTGAAGCCGGTTTATTTTACAACCTGGTTTCTGTATCTGTGGGCTCCCCTTAGTCGCGGCTGATATTTCTTTTCCCTACCAGTCAATCCTCTAAGTATTTAAACACTTGTTTATAAGTTTACTGCTAAAATTCTACAAAAAAGCTTTGAGGTAACAAAAACTCCGAGTATATTTATACCCAATTGAAACTGATTATTATCAATTTCAATCGCTACCTATACAACTTCAATCATCCCTGGAAATTCCTGTCATTATCATTCATTTTTTCCTGTGTAATAAGACACTTAGCAAGCCCTAACTTGCTCTCGCCAGTTCAAGTATTATCCGTTAATCCCGATTAACCATTTTCCAACGACCCGGATCGTTATCAGCACTTGTTTATCCGAACTCACCTCAGACGCACAGGACATCGTTAAATACGAATCCTTTGTAATGCCAGCTATCAATAAATTTTTTGGCCACAATGGCCAATCTGAAAATAGTAGGTATGAACATAGCTCTACCCAAAACTGTTCTATCGTCTCCACCTTGTGCAAAACAAGCGGGGATCATCATATCAGCAGTCAAAGCCGCATTATTCCTGGTAATTTTTATTTGCATTTTCTTCCCATCTTCAAAAGCCCAGGATCTATCATTGCAAACCAGCCCTGCAGCATTTGGCAATGTTTGTATCAATACAACCCAGGGCCCTAACAATTTTATCATTGCAGGCAACAACCTCAGCACAGCTGATATTTTTATCAGTTCCGTGGCTGGATTTACTTTTTCCACCGTCTCCAATGGCACCTATACAAACGGACTGACGATAACCGGGCACGGTGGAGGTAATATCAACATCACTATTTATGTCAGGTTCTCCCCAATCGCGGTAGCATCTTATGATGGAACAATTGATATAAGCGGGGGAGGAGATCCAACCAACATACAAGCCAGCCTTTCAGGGGTTGGGGTCGGTTTGCCTCTAATTGCAGTAACGCCCGCAGCGCCATCTGTTTGTATCGGCTCGGGTACCTCACTCACTGCGAGCGGTGGGGCTACCTATACATGGAGCCCGGCCACGGGGCTATCTGCTACCTCCGGAGCGGCCGTTACTGCGAGCCCTGCAGCTACCAGCACCTACACAGTTACGGGCACAGATGCCAATGGTTGTATAAGCACTGCTGATGTTACTGTAACGGTAAACGCTCTCACCAATCCATCTGTTAGCATCGGAGCCGATAACACTACCATGTGTGCCGGCAACCAGGTTACTTTCACGGCCACACCGCTTGATGCAGGTGCGGTTCCCACCTACCAGTGGCAGATCAGCACAGACGGGGGTGCCAACTTTAATAATATCTCAGGCGCTACTGCTGTAACCTATTCTACAAGTACACTTGCAAATAATGATAAGTTCAGGGTGATCATGACGCCGGACGTGATTTGCCCGTCTACCCCCACTGATGTAAGCAATGTATGGACGATTACCGTGAACCCGGTTTTGACCGCAACAGTTAGTATTGTGCCTGCAACTACTTATGCAATATGCTCAGGCGCCAACGCGACATTTACAAGTTCTGTTACGAACGCTGGTGCTGCACCTGGTTACCAATGGCAGTTAAGTACCGACGGCGGGGTTAATTTTTCTGATATAGGCAGCGCAACAAGTGCCGGATATAGCGGTACTTTCAACCACAATGACAAGGTACGACTTGTACTGACGTCCAACGGTACATGTGTTATTCCGGCAGTGGTATACAGTGATACCACTACCATCTCCATTTCGCAGGCACCCAGCACCGCTGATGCAGGCCCTGACCAGGCTATTTGTGGGGTAACTACCAGCACGGCGACCTTAGCAGGAAATATCATTACAAGCGGCACCGGTATCTGGACCCTTGTGTCGAGCACAGGTAGTACTCCATCCATAACGTCTCCATCGAATCCAGCCTCGGGTGTCACAGGCCTGACAGCGCCCGGGACCTATATCTTCCAATGGACATCCACCAATTCGCCCTGCCCTGCCAGTTCCGACCAGGTGACGATCACAGTAAGTGATGCTGCTTCTGCTGCAAGTGCCGGCCCTGACCAGGTAGTCTGCGGGCTTTCCAGCACAAGCCTTGCTGCAACAGCTATCACTAATCCGTCCACCGGTTTGTGGACCGTTGTTTCCGGTACGCCGGCACCAACCATCTCATCGCCAACTACCAGGAATAGCACTTTCACGGGAACATTGGGTAGCACTTATGTGCTAAGGTGGACCGTAACCAACGGGGCATGTGTGAATATGGATGATGTCCAGGTGAGTTTGGTGACACAGCCAATTCCTTCCTTTACTGGCTCACCCGCCACGGCAGTTTGCCTGAATGCTTCTGTAACCTACTCAACGCAAAGTGGCGGAGGAATCAATGATTATAGCTGGACCCTCCCAGGGGTTGCCGGTACCGATTACTTAGTGACGAGTGGCCCTATCACCAACACAACTAACACTATAACCGTACAGTGGCTCACCGACGGATCAAAAACAGTCACCGTAAATTACAGGGATGCTTCAGGTTGCCAGGGTGCAACTGCAGCATCTGTCACAACCCCTGTAAATCTTGCGCCTACTCTTTCATTGAGTTCTGCAGCAGGCACGAACAATCAAACGATCTGTGGTGGAACCGCCAGCTTGGCAGCCCTTACATACAACTTCACAGGCTCAACCAATGTAACGGTATCAGGACTTCCCACTGGTCTCTCCGGTTCGTTGAGTGGCTCCACTTATACTATAAGCAAAACCGGCAACGTTGCAGCGGGGACGTACAACTACAACGTGAGCGCCGCAGCACTGACCGGTTGTACCGGATCAGCGACTGCAACGGGAACAATTACAGTCTATACAGGAAATCCTGGTTTCCCTGGTAATCCAAGAATCACAGGTCCAAATGGTCACTGCCCTACAGGACAGATCACTCTTACAGTCGATGCAGCCAGCAACACCCAGTTCTACCAGTGGTTTGTAGAAGGCAATGAACTTCCTTCCAATGGGTGGATAATTGTTTCCGGTGGCGGGACTAACAGTATTACAATTCAATCAACGGGTACAGTTTCATTCGCAAATAACGCAAACACCTTTTCGGTGACAGCGGCAAACCCATGTGGAACCGACCCAATTAATGCCAGCAGGCACCTTGACTTGAATGTAAGTACATTCAATGGTGTGACAGCAGGGAATGATTTCACCATTTGCCAGGGCGCTTCCATAAACCTTTCGGGAACTTTGCAAGGGGCAGCTACCACGGGAAGCTGGACCCTTATTTCAGGATCAGGAACATTGGGGGGCTCCACTACAACCGGAACAACTGTAACCGCCAACTTCGCACCGTCATTCAGCAGCGGCACTGCTACTTTGCGCATTACTTCTAATGATGCATCCGGCACGTGTAATACCGAGGTGACGGATGACATGGTCGTAACGGTGGTCCCAACTCCTTCAGCCAGTTTTGGCACTACCATCACAGTCTGCGAGGGTAATTCGGGCACATTAACAATCAATGGAACTCCCAATGCGGTAGTCAATTATACGAAAGGCGGCGCAGCTCAAACAGCGGTCACCCTGGATGCCCTGGGGACTGCAAGTATATCCACCGGGATACTTACAACTAACACTGATTTCCAACTCACATCCTTTGGGTATGCCGGAGCCCCGAATTGCACCCAAACATTAACAGCCGGCCTCACTGTGACGGTGAATCCAAAGGCGATCGTAAATGCAGGGAATGACGTCACTGTGTGTGGTAATGTAACAGATGTGCCACTCCCAGGCGCAATAAGCGGAAGTGCTACGGCAGCAACATGGTCCGGTGGCGGCGGAGTTTTTGTCGCTTCAGGATTAAATGCAACTTATACACCCACAGCTGCAGAAATAACTGCAGGCTCGGTCAGTCTTTATTTTACAGCCACTGCGGGTTTTGTTGCTCCCTGCCAGGCTACGCAGGATACCATCACAATATTCTTTTCACCTGCCCCGACAGTATATGCCGGTGCTGATAAAGAAAAATGTCAACAGGCCAGCCCGGCGGCGATATCACTGGCTGATGCTACCAGGGGAGGATCGGCGTCAAACGCCACATGGTCCATTATTGCCGGAGCAGGTACACTCAGTAACACATCTGCGACCACTACACCCGGTACGGTCACTTTTACACCCGATGCAGGTTTCAACGGTTTGGTTCGTTTGAAGTTAGCATCAAATGACCCACCCGGTGTCTGTGTTCCCGTAGCGGATACAATAGAAATAAACATAACAGCATTGCCAACTGTGAATGTTGGCGCTGACCTTACGATCTGTTCCAACAGCACAGTAACGGCGACAGCAGTCCTTGGCGGGACAGCGGTTTCCGGCACATGGTCGAGTTCCGGTAATGGTAGTTTTAATGACGCAAATGCTACCGGTGCGGTGTACACGCTGGGAACAAATGATATCAACAACGGTACTGTTACACTCAGTTTCACCAGCAATGATCCAGCAGGAGATTGTACAGCGGCATCAGATGCTTTTACAATAACGATCAAAGATTCCATTCACATCAGTAGCAATCCTGTGAACGTGGGCTTATGTGCCGGCAACAATACAAGCTTTACGGCAGTTGCCACCGGCGATGACCTGCAGTACCAGTGGTACAAAGGAGTTGCGCCGGGTGGAGTGGCACTAACAAACGCGGGTAATATAAGTGGTGCGACAACCGCACAGTTAAGTTTTTCACCAGCAACGGCCATTAATGATGGATCTTATTATTTCGTAGTGTCTGCAAACAACTCAAATTGCGCAGCGAAAACTTCTACAGCGGCTACATTAAACGTAGATGAGTCAATCGAGATCAGCGCGCAGCCCACCGCACAAAGTGTATGTCAAGGCGCGCCATTTAGTTTTGAAGTAGCAGCAGCAGCGGGATCCGATGTGCTGACCTATCAATGGAGAAAAGATGGTGTGAACATACTCAACGCCGCAGGGCCAAGCTATTCGGGCACCGCCACACTTGCCATGCAGGGGAATTATGATGTTGTGATCTCCGGATATCCGGGCTACACTTGTCCAAATATTACTTCCTCTGCGGTGGCACTAACGGTAACGCCTACAGTTGGTACACCATCTGCTATTTCGGTAGCAGCAGGAACGGAGCCAACCTGCCAGTTAACGAATGCTACCACAACGACTACTTACGCGACCACGGCAACCAACAATACCGGCCTCAACTGGTCATTAACTAATCCGTCTGCAGGGGCCATCGATGCAGCTACAGGTGTGATGACCTGGGCCAATGGATTTGCCGGTTCAGTAGATATACGTGTTACAGCGAGTGGTTGCAACGGCCCGTCAACACAGGTTGTTCGGGCGGTATCGATTACCCCTACAGTGGGAACACCGACGCCTATTACGATCTCCGCAGGAACAGAACCAACCTGCCAGCTGATAAATGCCACGACCACTACGACATATGCGACTACCGCCACAAACAGTACCGGCTTCAACTGGTCATTAAGTAATGGAGCCGCGGGTTCTATTAATGCAACAACCGGGGTAATGACCTGGGCGAATGGTTTCTCCGGATCTGTGGATATCCGTGTTACAGCCAACGGTTGTAATAGTCCATCTTCACAGGTTATCCATCCCGTAACCATCAATCCAACAGTTGGAACGCCAACTGCCATTACTTTCCCCGCTGGAACAGAACCAACCTGCCAGTTAACGAATGGAACAACGACAACTGCTTACGCCACGACCGCTACAAATAATACTGGTTTCAACTGGACGATCAGCAATGCATTAGCAGGAAATATTGACGCAGCAACAGGGGTGATGGCCTGGGCAAATGGGTTCACTGGTTCCGTAGATATTCGTGTGACAGCAAGTGGTTGCAACGGCCCCTCCTCGCAGATTTCCCGGTCCGTTAATATCGTGGCATCAATAGGGACACCCGTATTTGCGCTGGGAGCTACGTCTTCGAGGTGCCAGGGAGCAGGAACAGGTACTTATACCGCAGCAGCTACCGGAAGCACTTCCATCAGTTATTCGCTCGATGCGAGTACGCTTGCATTCACCGGCAATTCGATCAATAGTGGGACAGGAGTCGTGACTTTTGCGGGGGGATGGACGGGCACATCCCAGGTGACCGCAACCGCACAGGGATGTAATGGGCCGGCATCAGCAATCCATACGATCACAATAGATGCCACTTCCCTGGGCGGAACAACTTACCTTGATGACACAACCACGAAAACAATTCGTACAGGCTGCCCCTATATTTCAGGTGTCATTGATGTAACCGGATTTACCGGAGCTGTGACCCGTTGGGAGTATTCCACCAATGGTGGAGGAAACTGGACTCCCATTACAAGTACGGCTACCGAAATTTCATATACAGATCTTACACAGACCAGGCTATACCGGGCTGTTATCACAAATGGAAACTGTGCAGAAGCATTTTCTTCAACCGTGTTGGTGAGCGTCATTCCACCCGCCATCCCGGATGCGCTGGCTACCCCGGCTACGATCTGTACCGGCGACAGTTCCATCCTGACTTCCACCACCGGTTATGCGAACCCATGGCCATCTGGCATTGACGGTACGTTCAACCAGGCGAATCCTGCAGGCTGGAGAATTTATGATGGCAACGAACCCGGTTATATTAACTTCCCCGCCAACGCAGATAATGGTGTCACTAACCCGTGGAGTGAGACAAACGGGCCGAAAACATTTTTCCAGGGGACGCCATACGAGGTCACTTATAATAATATCAGCCCGGCCGGTATAAATGGCAAGTTCGCTGTCTCCACGGGTGCCATATATACCACTATGGAAACGCCGGTATTCAGCACTATAGGGATGCCCTCGGCCTCGCTGGACTTTACACATGCATTTATCTTAACGCCGGGAAGTTCCGCACGTGTGGAGATTTCGCTTGATGGCGGAACAAGTTATCTTACTACTCCTCTTATGCAGTGGAATGGCCAGGATACAGAGGGTACACCTTTGAACAGTTGGGAAGCCTTAACAATAAACCTAAACAATTATCTTGGACAGCCAAATGTAAGAATTCGTTTTGTATCTAATTTTGTAAGCGGCCCAACCTTAAGTACCTGGGCCATCGATGGTGTCGGTTTTCCTGCTGCAGCGCCACCCGTCACCTACGTTTGGACACCTACGGGTACCGGCACCGGCAGCCCCATCACGGTATTCCCTCTTACTACCACAACCTATACGCTTACATCTTATATTGGCACCTGCTATGGCGGGGAGGATAATGTGACTGTAACGGTTAACCCGAGGGCTTCTATCGTAGCCGATGCTGCCACGCCCAACAGATGTGCGAGCACAACGGCACAAACAACAACACTGGGTTGGAACACACCGGTGAATAACCCGATCAGGTATTCCATTACCTGGTTGCCAACCCCGGCGAATGCGTTTGCGGCTGTAACTAACCTAGACCTTCCGGCTGGAGATATCCAGATCAACATCCCGGCAAATACGGCAGCAGGTGAGTATAAAGGTGTGATTTCAGTGTCCAATTCGTTTAACTGCAGGGCCCCCGGTGATACATTTACCATTACTATTTATCCAAGGCCGATTGGTACACCGGTGAGCCCTGGTCCTATCTGCAGCGGTACTGTAACTGATATCAGCCTTGGAGCAAATGTACCGAGCAATTTCACCTGGACGATTGGTACCGTCACCGGCAATATCACCGGAGCAATGGCATCATCTGGCAGCACCATAGCTCAAACACTGACAAATAATGGCAGTACGCCCGGTACTGTGGAATATATTGTTACACCTACTGCAGTTTTGGGATCATGTACGGGTGCACCTTATTCTATAATCGTCACTGTGGATCCAAATGTGGGAATCACAGCACAACCCCTGAGTACCAAAGCTTGTGTGGGTTCCTCTATAACTATTTCTGCGGGATCGGCAAATGCGACCAACTTCAAATGGCAGCGCAAAACCCTCACCGGTACGTGGACAGACATCGATGGACTGTTAGATGGAGGAATATATTCGACATTCAACACCAATACCTTAACTATTGCGGCGAATATCCCCATAACTTCCCTTATACCCTTGATTGATAATCAATACCGCGTAGAAGTTGGAAACAGCTGTAACAGCCTGATGAGTGCTACTGCGACATTACTGTTCAATTATGTATGGACCGGGAATGTAAGTAACGACTGGAATGTTACTGACAACTGGTTAGCCAAAGAGATACCAACAATTAATTGCCCCAATGTGTACCTGGTAGGGGACAGGCCAAATGAACCAAATCTAAGCACGGCTACTCCACCGATGATCAATAACCTGCATATTTTGCAGAATGCTGATTTCACCCTTGCAAATGGGGATGGGGTAGGTACCGGGACCAAACTAATGGTTGCAGGTCATATCACGAGATACCCATCCAGCACCTTTGAGGCCCTGGACGGAACACTGGAAATGAGCGGTGGTACTCAGAATATAGATGCCAGCACTTTCAACCGGGATGACCTGGAAAATCTCATTGTAAGCAGTTCCTCCAACCTAACCCTGGATGGCCCCGTTGATATCTTTGAGTCGGTTACTTTCGGCAGCACAGGAGTGAACCTGGCTACCAATGGCCACCTCACACTTAAATCGTTATCTCTACGTACAGCCAGGTTAGGAACCTTAAATTACCCGGCACAAACCGTGACAGGTGAAGCGACAGTAGAAAGATACCTTCGCCCAAGAATGGCCTGGAGATTCCTGGCGATCCCGACCTCCGGAGGCCAGACTATTAACCAGGCATGGCAGGAAGGTGCAACGGCTCCAAATGCGGACCCCAATCCTGGTTACGGAACGCAGATTACAGGCCCCGTAGTAGCAAATGGTATAGACGCTTATACGATCAACCCGTCGATGAAGGCTTTTAACAGCAGTACCTATTTATGGGATGGCGAGGCGAGTACACAGGTACCAATCGAAGACCGGAGAGGATACATGTTGTTCGTTCGCGGAGACCGTTCGTCCCTTGCACCGACATGTGAAACATGTCCTCAGCCAACTGTAAAAGAAACTACGTTGAGAACAAAGGGAACTTTCTTTAAAGGGGTTCAGCTTTACGACCTGGCGTTACCCAATGACTGGTTATCGGTTGGGAATCCATTTGCGTCGCAAGTAGACCTGCGTTTGGTCGGTAAAACCGGAGGGCTGGTAAATGCCTTTACGATCTGGGACAGTTATCCACTGGGCAATTATTGGGTAGGCGCTTACCAAACTTTGGTATTACAGGGCGGAAATTATGTAAATGTTTCAGTTGCCGGTATGCCGGTGCAAAACTATATTGAAAGCGGGCAGGCATTTTTTATTCAATCCGATAATGTGGGCTCCGCTAATCTTGCCATCAGGGAGGCGGATAAAGGAACTGGTAGCCAAAATGTGTCCTTTGCACCGCCGCGCACGACCAAACCGGAAGTAACCCTGTGGGCGAAATTGGTTTCTGCAGCTGAAGGCCAGCCCGTTGGTATGGTTGATGGACTGTTATTCAATTTTGATAATAATTACAGCACCGAGATCGATAAGATGGATGTGAAGAAGTTCTTTAGTGCGGCCAATAATCTTTCCGTGTTGTCCAAAGGATATTACCTGGTTGCGGAAAGGACTGCTTATCCAAAAGCAACAGATTCTATACAATTGATACTTTCGTCAACAGCACAGCAAGGTTACCGGCTGGATTTTGAGCCAACACACGTGGAAAAACTTGGGGTGAAACCTTACCTGTATGACAGGTACCTCGGTACTTATCACCCGATAGCGGTTGCTTCAGGTACAAGTGTGCCATTCACGATCAATTCAGAGGCCGGCTCAAAAGCTATCAACCGGTTTAAGATCGTGTTTAAAAGGAAAGGATCTTTGCAACTGGATCTCAATATAACCCTGGCAGCCCGTAACACTGATCGCACGATAGTGGTAAACTGGGCAGCTTCCAACGAGCAGGAGGTAGAAAAGTATGAAGTGGAAAGAAGTGCAGACGGCAGGTTATTTACAGGAATCCTCACCACACCTGCACAGAAAAATGAAACCCTTACACTTTATAGCCAAAGGGATATCGGACCATTGGCCGGGGATAACTATTACCGCATCAAGGCCGTGTGTAAGGATGGAGTATTGTTCTTTAGTGAGGTACTCAAAGTGGCGGCTGAGCAACCTGCATTTGAGACCAAAGGCACTATCACCGTGTATCCCAACCCGGTTTCAGGGAAAAGAATGCAGGTGGAATTCAGGGAGCAGGAGCAGGGCAGGTACCAGCTTCAGTTGATCAATTCCCTGGGCCAGGTTGTGCAGAGCACCGCACTGTTTGTGGATAGGAATTACAGCAAACAACAGGTGCGGCTGGAAGCTTCAGTGAAGCCTGGGCAATACCAGCTAAATATAACTGCGCCAGGTGGAAAACAAATCGTACAAAAGGTTTTTGTGGAATAGCCATGCCGTTTGATAAAAGTCATCTCCGCGGCCCAGGCGAGGCCCGTACTCTTAAGGCTAAGTCCCCAGCTTGCGAAAAAGGCATTTGAATGCCTTTTTTGTGCTACCCTTTTATAGGTAGTTTGCAAAAAATGTATTTTTTTATTTGTACATTTAAACAATTGATTTATAGCATCTTAATAAAATATTTTCTCCACTTTTACAGAAAAATTAGAAAATTTTTGCGAAAAACTTTGCAGATAAGGAATCTTCGCGTATTTTCACGCTCAATTCAATGTAGTGATTTCATCATTACATTGCGTTTATCCCCAACTATCCCTCGAAATTCCGCAAGAATCCATTCCTGTTAAATCCCTCTGTGAAGCAATCCCTAACTTGCTTTCGCCAGATTCAAAATGAACCCTTATCCGACTACGCCTGAATCGCAATTTACCTGAAAGAATTTTATTCTGATCAAGACTCCAATCCTTTGCATAGCCAACAAATGTTGACCATTTATTTTTTTGGGCTTGCCCTACCTCTAAACCGAAAATATGATTACAAGTTTACCCAAAGTTTTACTGAATTCAGGCTGTAAAACACTTCTGCACAAGGCTATTTCACAATTACGTAAATTTTCATTTGTCTTATTGGCATTATGCTTTTTAAAGGCTACGCGTGTGAATGCGCAAATTACTGCCACTCCAAACCCGGTCGCGTTTAGTAATATCTGTATTTCCAGCACCGCCGAACAGCCGGTAACCATTAATGGTACGGGTTTAAATGCTGGCGATATTACCTTAGCGGCATTACCAGGGTATGACTATAGCATAACCGCTGGTGGACCTTACTCCACCACGCTGACTTTTAATCAAAATGGAAGCTTCTCACAAATAATTCACATACGTTTTTCGCCAGTTACTGCCGGCAGTTATAGCGGTAATATTTTAATCAGTGGTGGAAACGGGTCACTAAATTTACCTGTAACCGCAAATGGAAATGCTTTAACGGGTACCACGACTTTTACAGCAGGTGCACTCACAGTTTGCCAGGATGCTGCGGATGAGACATATACGGCAAGCGCTCCGAATGCTACAACAACTTATACTGTTTCTCCTGCAGCGGCAGGAACTATAAACGCCACATCCGGGGTAATGAACTGGGATGCAGGATTTAGTGGCACAACAACAATTACAGCGACCTCAACCGGCACCTGCGGAACCACCACTGCTGACAGGGTAGTGACGGTCAATGCATCAACAGGAGCAACATCATTTTCAAGCGGGTCATTAACCGTTTGCCAGGATGCGACAGATGAGACTTACACTGCTACTGCAGCTAACAGCACTTCAATAGTTTATTCCCTATCTCCTGCAGCAGCAGGTTCAATCAATTCTGCCACCGGTTTAACGAATTGGGATGCGGCTTTCAGCGGTACAGCAACAATTACTGCAACTTCAACCGGCCTGTGTGGGACAACAAGTGACACGAGGGTAGTAACTGTAAACCCTACGATGGTTCCCGCGGTATCGATCACTGCGAATGTTCCAACAACTGTATGTGCAGGTTCGTCTATAACATTTACGGCGGCACCAACCAACGGTGGAACGTACCAGTGGCAGATCAGCACAATTGCAGTCCCAGCCTGGAATGACATCGCAGGACAGACTTCTTCTTCATTTACATCAGTATTTAATACAGCCAACAACGGGGACAAATTCAGGGTGGTTATGACATCCAACGCCATCTGCCCGTCTCCTGCCACAGCAACAAGCAACGAGATGACGGTTACTGTAAATCCTGTTTTAATACCGACAGTTTCCATATCGCCCGCAGGTACACATTTGGTTTGTTCAACTTCCAGCGCGAACTTTACAAGCTCAGCGGTTAACCCAGGTAATTCACCTGTCTACCAATGGCAGGTAAGTGCCGATAATGGAAACAACTGGAACAACATCAACGGCGCAAACAGTGCAACGTATACAGGAGCTTTCGCTGATAATAACCAGGTAAGACTGATGTTGACGTCAGATGCTACATGCGTCAGTCCGACGGTCGCCTATAGCTCTGTGACAACGCTCAGCGTAGCCCAGCCTCCAACGAATGCCAATGCCGGTGCTGACCAGGCAATTTGTTTAGCGACAACAACAACGGCGACTTTGGCGGGTAACATTATCAGCCCAGGCATAGGAACCTGGACAGTAGTCTCAAGTACGGGCAGTACCCCTTCAATTACATCTCCGAATAGTCCGAATTCAACTGTAACTAACCTAGCATTAGCTGGTGTTTATGTGTTTCAGTGGACAGCAAGCAGTGGCGCATGTGCATCGAATTCGGACCAGGTAACTATCACGGTTACACCATCCGCTGCCGGAGCTAATGCAGGTCCCGACCAGGTAGTATGTGGGCTCACAACGACGAATCTTGTCGCGACAGCTGTTTCAAATCCATCATCGGGTGTTTGGTCGCTGGTTTCCGGACCTGCGGGTTCAACAATTTTCGCTCCAGGGTCAGCAGGTAGTGGCTTCAGTGGCGCATACGGAAGTACATATGTATTGAGATGGACTGTGACAAACGCGGCTTGTAGTAATTACGATGACGTTCAAGTAACTTTTGTAGCACTTCCGACTCCTACAATTACAGCTGCTCCTGCCACAGCAGTTTGTATTAACTCCACTGTTACTTATACCACGCAAAGTGGTGCCGGGATAAATAATTATACATGGAACCTTCCTGGTGTTGCCGGAACTGATTATAATATTACTGCGGGTGGTATAGGGAATGCAAGCAATACTGTAACGGTGCAGTGGCTTACAGCAGGTTCAATGAATGTTAGGGTAAATTATAAGAATGCATCAAATTGCGCAGGCGCCGCCGCAGCTTCAACCAGCACAACGGTAAATACGACACCTTCAATATCATTAAGTTCAGGAGCAGGTACGAATAACAAGAACATTTGTGGAACCGGGTCAATGACTGATATTACGTTTGCAGTTACCGGCTCCACGGCAGTGTCGGTTTCACCTCTTCCGGCTGGTCTGTCAGGGTCATTAGTTGGTTCTACTTTTACCATCAGTAAAACAGGATCAGTTGCCGCCGGAACCTATAACTATACGGTTACCGCCGTTGCTCTTCCTGGTTGTAGTGGGTCAGCAACCGCCACGGGTTCTATAACTGTCTTCACCGGAAACCCAGGATTTCCGGGTAATACTCAAATCACCGGTCCAAACGGGCACTGTCCCACAGGTCAGATTACCTTAACAGTGAACGCAGCCAGCAATACTCAATTTTACAGGTGGTATGTAGAAGGTAATGAACTACCTGCCAACGGATGGATAATTATTTCGGGTGCCGGCACAAGTAGCATCACCATTCAATCTACCGGGACAGTGTCGTATGCCAATAACGCCAATACTTTTTCTGTAAGAGCAGAAAATCCCTGTGGTATTGACCAGATAAATGCCAGCAAAAATTTAGACCTGAATGTGAGTACTTTCAATGGTGTGACTGCAGGAAATGATTTTACCATTTGCCAGGGCACCACAATAAATTTGTCCGGTACATTACAGGGTGCAGCTACTACCGGCACATGGACGCTCATATCCGGTACCGGTACATTGGGCACTTCAACGACCGCTGCGACAACTGTAAATGCAAGTTTCACTCCCGCTTTTGGTAGTGGCACCGCTACTCTAAGACTTACGTCAAATGATGCATCCGGAACCTGTAATGTGGCGGTTAGTGATGAGATGATTGTAACTGTGATTCCTACGCCCACCGCAAATTTCGGCTCAACTATAACTGTATGTGAGAGCACATCCGGAACATTAACAATTAACGGTACGCCAAATACAGTTGTCAATTATACAAAGGTGGGAGTCGCACAAACACCGGTAACGATAGGCGCTGGTGGATCTGCAACGATATCAACAGGTGTGCTAAGTACAAATACAGTTTTTGAGCTCACCTCGGTAGGGTATTCAGCTGCTCCTAATTGTACCCAGTCAATAACAGCAGGAATTACCGTTACAGTTAATCCCAAAGCTATTGTTAATGCCGGATCAGACATTTCTGCCTGTGGGAACATCGGGAGCGTTCAACTTTCCGGAGGTTATAGCGGCAGTGCAACGAGCGCAATATGGTCTGGTGGTTCAGGAGGATTCAGCCCAAATAATTCTGCGTTAAATGCCATTTACACACCTACCCCCGCGGAAGTAACTGCAGGTTCAGTAAATCTTTACCTGACTGCGACAGCAGGCTTCCTGACTCCTTGCCAGGCATCGCAGGATACAGTGACAATATCTCTATTTCCTGCACCAACAGTTTCTGCGGGCGCAGACAAAGAAAAATGCGGGTCTCCTGTCCCAACAGCAATTTCACTTTCGGATGCCACCCGGGGAGGATCTTCTACCGTGGCAAGGTGGTTTATTATTGCCGGTAGTGGTACCTTAAGTTCAACCAGTTTTAACGCAAACCCTGGCACAATCAGCTTCACACCAGCTGCAAACTTTAGTGGCGAGGTAAAATTGCGTTTAGTTACTGACGATCCTGCGAGTGTTGCATGTGGTCCGATAGATGATACAGTTTCGATTACGATCACTCCAATGCCAACGGTAGATGTTGGGACTGATATCACAGTTTGTTCTAACAGCACTGTTCCTGCTACGGCAACACTTGGTGGCACAGCCACCTCAGGTTCGTGGACTTCTTCAGGTAACGGTCTCTTTAGTAATGCAACTTCAGCGAACACTATTTATACACTTGGCTCAAGTGATATCGCAAACAGTTCTGTAACGTTAACCTTTACCAGTAATGATCCTGCCGGCACATGTACTGCGGTTTCAGATGCATTTACAATCGCAATAAAGGATTCAGTCCATATCAGCAGCAACCCTGTGAATGTCGGTCTCTGTGCTGGCAGCAACGCTAGCTTCACGGCTGTAGCATCAGGAGATGACCTGGTGTACCAGTGGTATAAAGGCAATGCACCATCAGGCGTGGCAGTAACAAATGCCGGTAATATTTCCGGCGCAACCACTGCCCAGTTAAGTTTTTCACCAGCATTAGCTGCCAATGGCGGATCTTATTATTTAGTAGTTTCTGCGAACAATGCGAATTGCGCTGCGAAAACATCTGCTGCTGCTACTTTAAACGTGGATGAGTCGATCGTTATCAATACACAGCCAACCGCCCAAACCGTGTGTGAAAACGCCCCGGTTAGCTTTACGGTAACTGCAACAGCAGGCACAGATGTGTTAAGCTACCAATGGCGCCGGAACGGAGTAAACATAACTGGTGCAATAAATGCAACCTATACCACCGCAGCAACCCTTGCGATTCAAGGGAACTATGATGTTATAGTATCCGGCTCTGCTGCATATACTTGTCCGAACATTACTTCTTCTGCAGTGGCACTAACGGTGACGCCTACTGTTGGAACACCAACCGCTATCACAGTAGCAGCAGGTACAGAGCCAACCTGCCAGTTAACGAATGCGACGACCACAACAACATACGCTACCACAGCCACCACAAGTACCGGTTTCAACTGGTCACTAAGTAATGCGGCTGCAGGTTCTATCAATGCTGCAACGGGTGTAATGATATGGGCTAACGGTTTTGCTGGTTCAGTAAATATCCAGGTAACTGCAAATGGTTGCAGCGGGCCTTCTACACAGGTGATACGCACGGTATCGCTTACACCAACTGTAGGTGCTCCATCTGTTATTACAGTTGGATCAGGAACCGAACCAACCTGCCAGTTAACGAATGGTACAACGACAACAACATATGCAACAACAGCAACCAATAACACAGGCTTTAACTGGTCATTGAGTAACGCGGCTGCAGGTTCTATCAATACAGCTACAGGCGTGATGACATGGGCCAACGATTTCTCCGGATCCGTTGATATCCGTGTAACCGCGAGCGGATGTAGCGGCCCAAGTGCACAGGCAACACGAACAGTTACGGTTACACCAACAGTTGGTACGCCAACTGCAATTACAATTGCAGCCGGATCACAACCAACCTGCCAGCTGACAAACGGCACTACTACCACTACATACGCTACGACTGCAGCGAATTCAACCAGCTTTAACTGGTCATTAAGCAATGCAGCTGCGGGCACAATTGATCCTTCAACAGGTGTAATGACATGGGCCAATGGATTTTTTGGAACGGTGGATATACAGATAACTGCAGCAGGATGTAACGGTCCTTCTGCCCAGGTGACACGTCCGGTAACGGTCATATCGACAATCGGTACACCGGTATTTGCAGCCGGAGCGACCTCGGCGAGGTGCCAGGGTGCCGGATCTGCAACCTATACCGCAACAGCTCCCGGAAGCACCTCTATCAGCTATACGTTGGATGCCAATTCACTGGCTGCCGGAAATTCAATTATTGCCCCAACAGGTGCCGTGTCTTTTGCAGCGGGATGGAGTGGTACCTCAACAATTACTGCGACAGCGCAGGGTTGTAATGGCCCTACTTCCAGCGCACATACAGTTAACATCAGCGTGCCTTCGACAGGTGGTACGGTTTACCTTGACGGTGTTTCTGGTAATAAGCTCAGAACAGGTTGTCCATTCATTTCCGGTACTATGCAACTGGAAGCAAACAGCTATACAGGCACCGTGATAGGATGGCAGTCTTCTACTAATGCAGGTGGGACATGGGCTTTTACACCCACTAATGCTACTCAGTTCCCGTATACAAGTGTTATTGCTACCACCACATACAGGGCGGTGGTTAAAAATGGTCCCTGCGATTCTGCATTTTCTACCACTGTTTTGGTAAGTGTGATACCCCCGGCTATTCCCGGTGCAACAGCAACGCCGCAAAGTATTTGCCTGGGAGACACTTCCATATTACAAGGCACTACTGGATATGCGAATGACTGGCCTTCCGGAATTGATGGGACTTTTAACCGGGCTAACCCTGCAGGCTGGAGAATTCATAATGGAACCGAATTCATTAATTTCCCTGCAAATGCAGATAATGGTGTCACAAATCCATGGAGCGAAACGAACGGGCCAAAGCAATTTTTCGATCCGGCTCCGTATGCCGTAACATACAATAATATCAGCCCAGCAGGGATAGATGGCAAGTTCGCTGTATCAACAGGAGCCATAAGAACCACTATGGAAACACCCATTTTCGGAACGATTGGTCTAACTACCGCGGCCCTGACTTTTAGCCAGGCGTTTGTATTGTCTCCTGGTAGTGCTGCAAGAATAGAAATTTCATTGGATGGTGGTAACACTTATTCAACCACTCCTTTGATGCAGTGGGCCGGCCCGCTTTCTGTAGGCACACCGGCCAGCAGTTGGGTACCACTCAATATCAACCTCGATAATTATCTTGGGCAGCCAAGTGTGCGCATACGTTTTGTATCAGACTTTATCCCTGGCCCCACATTAAGTACTTGGGCAATTGACGGCGTTGGCTTTCCATCTGCGACAGTCCCGGTTACTTACGTATGGACCCCAACAGGAACCGGTACCAGCACCGGCGGGCCGATCCCTGTGTCACCCTCAACCACTACTTTGTATACACTTACCTCCTATATCGGAAGTTGTTATGGTGGTGAGGATACTGTTACGGTTAATGTTAACCCAAGAGCATCAATTATCGCGGATGCAGTTGCACCCGGCATTTGTACAAGCACAACCGCACAGGCAACCACACTCGGATACGGTGGTGCATTAAACAATCCGACCACTTACAGTATTACATGGCTGGCAACACCTGCCAATACTTTTGCAACGGTGAATGATGCAGCATTGCCTGCAGGTAATATCGAGATCAGCATCCCTGCCAACACAGTCGCAGGTACTTATAAAGGTGTGATCTCAGTTGCAAATTCATTTGGCTGTAGAGCACCCGGTGATACGTTCAGTATTACGATCAATCCAAGACCAGTTGTTACCCCGGTCACACCTGGACCTATATGCGATGATTCTTCTCCTAATATTACACTGGCAGCAGACATCGCAAGTAATTTCACCTGGACAGTGGGTACCATCACAGGTAGCATTACTGGTGCGTCGGGCGGTTCCGGATCGCTGATTAACCAAATACTTAGCAATGATGGTAGTACTACCGGCACGGTCGAATATATCGTTACACCCACTGCTGTTACGGGCGGTTGTGCAGGAGCACCCTACACAATAACTGTCACGGTGAATTCACCCGCAAGTATTACTGCTCAACCATTGAGTACAAAAGCATGTGTCGGTTCCTCGATCACGATCACTTCGGGATCTGCGAATGCAACAAATTTTAAATGGCAGCGCAAAACCCTGACGGGTCCATGGACTGATATCGACGCTACTATGGACGGAGGTATCTATTCAACTTTTACTACCAACACTTTAACCATTGCCGCTAATATTTCGATAACCAGCCTGATACCGCTGATAGATAACCTATACAGAGTTGAAGTAGGTAACAGTTGTAATAGTTTACTGAGTACCACAGCTACCTTGCAATTTAACTATGTGTGGACAGGCAATGTAAGTAATGACTGGAATAATATCAATAACTGGTTAGCAAAAGAAATTCCAACAACCAGTTGCCCGAATGTTTACCTGGTTGGTGACCGGCCGAATGAGCCTCGCCTTAGTACCGCAACGCCACCGATGATCACCAACCTGCATATTTTGCAGAACGCTGATTTTACGCTGGCCAATGGAGATGGTGTGGGCACGGGAACAAAGCTGATGGTCGCAGGACATATCACGCGGTATCCCACCAGTACATTTGAAGCATTGGACGGAACCCTGGAAATGAGCGGTACGGTTCAGAACATAGATGCCAACACATTTAACCGGGATGACCTGGAGAACCTGATCGTGAGCAGTTCAGGTAACCTTGCATTAGATGGTCCGGTTGATATTTTTGAATCTGTAACCTTTGGCAGCACGGGTGTAAACCTTGCCACCAATGGGCACCTGACCCTTAAATCCCTTGCTTCCCGCACGGCACGCCTGGGAACTTTGAATACACCGGCCCAGACCGTAACGGGTGAAGCCACCGTGGAAAGGTACCTGCGCCCGAGAATGGCATGGAGATTCCTGGCAGTACCTACATCGGGCAACCAGACTACGCGTCAATCATGGCAGGAGAATGGTAACAATACCATCACTGAATACGGAACAGAAGTGACAGGTCCGGTAGTGGCAAATGGCATCGATGCTTACACGATCAACCCATCGATGAAAGCATTCAATAGCTCCACTTTCTTATGGGACGGCGTTAGCAATACGAATACTAAAATTGAGGAGCCACGCGGGTATATGTTATTTGTACGGGGCGACCGTTCTTCTTTTGCACCACAGTGTGAAACCTGTCCGCAACCGGTTGTAAAGGAAACCACGCTTAGAACAAAAGGAAATTTTTATAAAGGCATGCAGCTTTTCGACCTTCCAACAGGTAATGGCTGGTTGTCTGTAGGAAATCCATATGCTTCACAAATTGATCTGCGTTTGACTGCTAAAACCGGTGAATTCGTAAATGCAGTCACTATCTGGGATAGTTACCCCTTAGGAGCTTATTGGGTGGGAGCGTACCAGACACTGGTGTATGACGGAGCGAACTACATCAACATGACGACGGGCCAGGCGCAGAATCATATAGAAAGCGGGCAGGCATTTTTTATCCAGTCAGGCCCGGCGGGCGCTGCCAACCTTGCAATAAGAGAAACGGATAAAACGGACGGTAGCGAAAATGTCTCTTTTGCGCCACCACGCACCACCAAACCGGAAGTGACTATTTGGGCAAAACTGGTTTCTGCTGCAAACGGCCAAACCCCTTCCGTAGCAGATGGCCTGTTATTGAACTTTGAAAATAATTACAGCCAGGATATCGACAAGATGGACGTGAAGAAGTTCTTCAGCGCCGGAAACAATCTGTCTGTGTTATCTAAAGGTTATTACCTGGTGGCAGAAAGATCGCCGTATCCAAAAGCAGCGGACTCCATCGAGTTGATACTGTCTTCCACTTCACAGCAAGGGTATCGCCTGGACTTTGAGCCGACAAACCTGCAGAAGCTAAGTGTGAAACCGCTTCTGTATGACAGGTACCTGAACACCTATTACCCGATCTCTGCAACGGGCACCACCAGTGTTTCATTTACAATTACCGGTGACGCCGGTTCAAGAGCGCTGAACAGGTTTAAGATCGTATTTAAAAAGGCTGTGACTCCGGAATTGCAGATCACGCTAACGGATGCAATGCGCAATGCTGACCGTACCATCGTGGTTAACTGGAGTGCCGCCAACGAACAGGAGATTGAAAAATATGAAGTGGAGAGAAGTGCAGATGGCAGGTTATTTAGCGGCATTATTACAACCCTTTCGGCGAAAAATGAAATGCTAACCCTTTACAGCAAAACAGATCTCGGGCCGCTGGCAGGTGATAATTATTACCGGATAAAAGCTACCCGTAAGGATGGCGTGCTGGTGTTCAGCGACGTGATCAAAGTGGCGGCACTGCCCGCACCGGCTTTCGATGGCAAAGGAATGATTGCTGTTTATCCGAACCCGGTTACCGGCAAGCGGATGAATATCCGGTTAGCCAACCAGGAAACCGGTAAATACCAGTTGCAACTCATCAATACCCTCGGGCAGGTGGTGTTCAGTAACGAGGTATCGGTGGACGGAAATGACAACAAACGGCAGGTACAGCTTGGCAGTTCGGTTACCCCGGGCCAATACAAACTAAGCATTACTGCACCTTCCGGTGAAAAAACAACACAAACAATTTTTGTAGAATAGTCTGATGGTTTCCCCTAACACTTACACATGAACTGATCATCATCTAAAGGCACCGCGAGGTGCCTTTAGTTTTTAGCAGAGGTTTTGTAAAACGCCTTACCGTAAACACCTATGCGAACAGGTGATTATTCATTCAAAGATTCAGGAAAATTCACTTTGATCCAAGGCCAGGGCGGATGTACCTTGTGTTATGAAGGAACCGGCAGTCGGAAAAAGTAGTGAACAAGTTTACAAATATTTCATACTGTATCCTGTAGCACATACGCATTATTAAGGTGTATTTTTTGTTTCATCCAACTGAAACCGGTTATATCCTTCCACTTCTAATGAATACAAGGCAGCATTGTTGTCTTGCTGAAAACGGCCTAAACCTTAGGCACCTAATTTCATTTATTTAACGGATACATATTCTATGAGGAATTTTCACATGGGAGTTTTATTGTTAATAATGTTTTGTACGATCCCTTATTTAGGATGGACGCAGATCATTTCGGATGGATTGAATAATACCAGTTCGGTTTTTACGTTATCGGGCGGCGCTTATTATTCAGGGAATACGGGCGTAAGCGCAAGACCGGTGTCATCAAGCTATGTTTATGAAGGTTTGGCTGCGTTTGGTGTAGCCTCGGGTACTGCGACTCTTACGTCTTCAAATATTAACACAGTCGGGTTTACTGATATACAGTTACAATTCAAGCTTGTTTCTTTTTCGGATGGGTCTTCAACGAACGGCGCGGAAAATACAGATGTGGTGACGGTAGAGGTAAGTCCCGACGGGGGGACTAATTGGTACAGCACGCTGCGGGTTGTGGGAAATAACAATGCCTGTTGGGATTACGCAGCAACGGGTGTTGCGGTTACTGGCTATGACGGGGATGCAACGCCTATAACCTTCGCGGCATCCGCAGGGGGATTGATCTCCGACGGGTATAGCACCGTCTTCATTTCAAATTTGCCTTCGATTGCTGATTTGCAGGTTCGAATTAATCTTCTTAATGATGCGCCTAATGAAAGATGGGTCATTGACGATTTTAAAGTACTTGGTATGGGCGTTTGTATTAGCACGGTTGCACCCGTGGCGTTGGACGCAACAAACGTTGGCAGCACCTCTTTTACTGCGAATTGGAATCCAGTTACTGGAGCCACCGGTTATTTCGTGGATGTTTATGACAGTGTAACGAGTAGCAACACAATTGATGAAGGTTTTGGTGCGGGTGCTACCGCCCCGACAGGGTGGATATTTACGGCGATTGGAGGAACATATACTTCTGCTGGAAATTTTGGAAATTCCTCACCTTCCCTGCAAATGAGTGCTACTAATGCCCAGGTTTTAACAGCAACTCAACCATTTGCAACAACCCAGTTGTCCTTTTGGATAAAAGGACAATCTACAGATAATGCCTCTGCACTATTGGTTGAAGGGTTTAACGGAGGCTCTTGGTTTACCATTCAGAATATTACAAATTCGATTCCCATTAGTGGTACAACATTTACCTATAATGCAAGCACCAGTCCTTCGTTGCCTCCAAACATTGTTCAATTTCGATTCACGTATACAAAAAGTGCCGGAAATCTTGCGTTTGATGATGTGTCTATAATTTATCCAACAACCACTTTTTCATTTGTAAACGGTTTTCAAAATATTTTTGTTAATACTAATTCTATCGATGTCACCGGGTTAACACCGGGAGCAAGTTATTCTTATGTTGTGCGATCTTTCAACGGGGAGTGTAGCTCTACCAACAGCAACATAATTAATAACCCGGGCGCTGCGGCATGCGCAGCAACAACAACTATTTCGTCTTTTTTTCCTGCTACAGGTCCGGTTGGCACTATGGTAACAATAACCGGAACCGGGTTCAGTAATACACCAATCACTGGTGGTGTAAAATTTGGGGAAGTGGCTAGTACAAACTATATAATTTCGAGTAATACAAGTATCCTTGCGGAAGTTCCTACCGGTACAACAGCAACTTGCAGTATAAAAGTTGCTAATGCAGGCAGCTGTTGGAATTCATCAGCAGGAAATTTTTCATTGATCTCTAAGGTCGGGTCATGTACTATGAGTGACCTGATCATATCAGAAGTTTATGACCCCGGGTCCGGTAACAATCATTATATAGAAATCTTCAATGGAACTTCAAGTACAGTTAACTTAAACATCCCTAATAATTATACGATACAGGTTTGGAATAACCCAGGAACCACAACCACTTTTGATATTAGTGGTTCAATTGTTTCTGGTCAAGTCAAGGTTTACTATGCAGGTACAAATGGCGGGTTAGCTACTGCACCTGCCCAGGGCGTAGGGGTAGGATTTAATGAAGATGATGAAATCCGGCTTTTAAAAAATGGGACTGTTATTGACAGAATGGTAGCACCCAATAATACAGGATTTAACTGGAGGAGGATGAATTCAGTTTCCGGGCCCAATTCTATCTATACTGCAAGTGAATGGAGTTTAAAGCAGGAAACAGACGCAAGTTTGTCTCAATTTGACATTGGGTTTTTTACAACAAGTTCAAATATCGATTTCTCCGTCCACCCGGTCGATCAGAGTTGCTCGTTTTCAATGAATGTAGTTCCAGTTGGGATATATACCGCATACCAGTGGTTATTTTTTGATCCATTTGATAGCACCTGGAAAAACGTGACCCTGGCAGCATTGCCAGGCACCACACAGTCGGGTGCTAGTACCAATAACCTGATCATCGGAGGAGATTTGACGCCGTATCTGAATTACCAATTTTACCTCGAGGTAAGAAACGGGACTTTATGTAGCAGCGCAAGTAATGCTGCGCAGTTTAGTTATGATACCAAGGCATATTATAAAGCAAATGTTGCATCTGGTAATTGGACCACCCCGGGTAGTTGGTTAATGTCTGATAATCTTAGTTCGGGTTATAGTGCCACCTGTACCTACCCAGTGGCTGCAAACTCCCAGGTTGTTATTATCCCGGCCAATACCAAAATAAATCATTCAACGAATTTGAGTATTTCAATCGACTACCTGGCTATAGAAAATGTAGGCGAACTTGAAATAGGTGCCACTGCTGGTTTGAAAATTTTGAACAGTGTCACGGGTGAAGATCTTTTGATTGATGGCACCCTGTTAGATAAAAGCGGCCCAGGTGCCGGAAATGGTTTGGCTTTTGAGGATAATTCCGGAACGGCAAATGATGCAGGCTGGAAATTCGGAAGCACTGGCACGATTATAAAAACTGCAGGTTCATCAGCTTCTGCCTATCGTGATTTTTACCATACGGGGATATCAAACATTCCACCTGGTGCAAACTGGATTTATCGTTATGATAATTCACTTACCGCTTCTATCGGTTTCGTTTCTTCTACATCAACAACTGTGATGTGTTACCCTAACCTGACTGTCGAAAATACAGTCAGCGGCAATACATATTCTTCCGGGTTCAACAGTGGCGCACCTAACTTAAGCACGTTTACAATGACCGGTTTGAATAACCCAATCTACATTAAAGGCAATTTTAATGTTGGAGGATCGGGGCCAGGGTTTATTAATTTTCTCAACATAAACTCAAATTCTACAATTAAAGTTGAAGGTGATTTAACAGTAACCACTGGCAGTACATTACACAACTTTGGAAACGCTACCAATGTTGGAACCGGCTTCGAAATAAAAGGAAACCTGGTTGTCAATGGTATCTTTACCACCAACGGAGGTCCCACTAACACTGGCATGCTCCGTTTTGCAGGTGCCACACAACAAACCATTTCAGGCACTGGCACTATGAACCTTGAGGATGTTGACATCAATAATGGTATGGGAGCGAATGTGGTATTGAATAAGAATGTTGATATCCCAGGCACGCTGAGTTTTGGGGTATCCGGAAAACTGAATTTGAATACAGGGAATATTACTCTCCAATCTTCAATCGAACGGACGGCAAATGTTGGAGCGATTCCTTCTATGAATGCTATCACATACTCCACAGGAAAATTCGTGGTAGAACGATATATCAGCACCGGCACTATTCATCCAAGAAGCTGGCAATTCCTCGCCACACCTACAATAGGGCAGAGTATATTTCATTCCTGGCAGGAGTCCGGTAACAACAGCATAGTTGGCTATGGCACTCAAATAACCGGTCCTGTGGTCGCGACGGGTATCGACTCTGAAACTTTTGCTCCCTCACTAAAAACGTATAACAGTACGACCAACCTTTGGGAAGCTGTTTCAAACACAACAGTGCCCGTATATAACCCCAAAGGCTACATGCTTTTTGTGAGGGGAGACCGGACGAGTATTGTTACCCCAATATATCAGCCACCTGCCGTTCCAACGGTTTTAAGAACTGCCGGTACAATACACCAACCTTCGGCAGCTCCAGGCACGGTTTCGGTGCTTGCCAACCAATTTGCGTCGGTAGGCAATCCCTATCCATCACCGATCAGCCTGGAATATATATTTGGTAACACTGCCAACAGCCTTTATCTCTCTGCATCCGTTTGGGATCCGAGTATGTATGGTTATTATGCAGTAGGAGGATACCAAACTATTTCTTCAACTTTAAACTACATGCCGTTGCCGGGTGGCACCAGTTTATATCCCGCCGGCACCGCATGTAAAGATATCCAAAGCGGCCAGGCATTTTTTGTACAGGCGATGGGTTCCACCGGTACGATGAGCTTCAGTGAGAATGTAAAAAGCAACACAGACAAGCTGGTGAATTTTGCCCCCGGCGATTCCGGCCGCAGCCCTACGGTAAGTAGTTTTGCCACCGATGCCATCCCCCATAATAAGCAGGTATTCCGCACATCCCTTCACACGTCCACCGGCATCATCGCCGATGGCAACGGTGTCGCATTTGCTCCCCGATATGAAAATAGTATTGACAAATATGACGCAAATAAGGTATCCAACTCCGGTGAGAATTTTGGTATGAGCCGCAACGGTCATTGGCTGGCGGTGGAAGCCCGCTCAATGATTAAAAAAACAGATACAATTTTCTATTCAATGTATAATCTGAAACGCGCGGATTACCAGTTGCGTTTTGCTCCGGAGAATATGCAGCAAGGAAACCTTACAGCCTACCTGGTGGATAACTACCTTAACAACAGGACACAGCTGAGCCTTACAGACAGCAATTTTGTAGATATCAGCATTAACGGGGATGTGGCCTCTGCAAAGCCCGACAGGTTTTACGTCGTGTTTGTGCCAAAGAAGACTGTTAAACCCACTTTGCCCCATACAAAAACAGCCGAATCGGACCTCATAACGGGGCTTGAAAAAAGAAGGGTTTTTTAGCAATTATCCCAACCCGGCAGTTGGCAAAAAAATGCAATTGCAGCTGACAGGAATGGAACCTGGAACCTATACCCTGGAATTGAACAACCAGCAGGGGGACCGGCATATGTGAGTGAACACTTGCGGGCAGTTCATTTATAAATATACCAGGAACCCTAACATGCCCCGTGCTAAATGGGAGTGACCTTTACCCGAACCTTGTATTTAGACCCACCCTCAGCCGTCCCGTGGCCTTAAAACAGCAACGCACTGACACTTTCCATTCTTCCTGCCCTCGAACGAACGCACTTCCCTGGCTTGGGTTTTAATCAGCAACGAATCGAAACGTTCGAGTATTCGGTTCAAATAAAAATCCTGCTTTTGCAGACTCGGCGCAACCCTGCGAATGTCAAACAACGCCGTTAGCATTTCCTCAACAACTGCAGCGAGGTTTAGTAGTGCCAGCGCACAAATGCCTCCATGGCGGCATAGCGCGTAAGTCCGAGCTGGGCATAGAGCTCCGCTGTATTGGCATTTCTCTCTTCCGCCCGCTGCCAGAACTCCCGGTCATCACTGCCCTGGAATGGCACAGTGTCTTTCTGTGACTGGTGGATAAAGATGCCATTTCGTTTTTTGATCACCTGTTCGGGACTCATCGGGATGGCCATCTCAATTTCAGTAATATCCCATTCCTGCCATGCGCCTTTGTATAACCAAACCCAGCAATCCTCCAGCCAGGTGCTGCCGGATACTTTCAATCTTTCCAGCGCTGTGATCACTACATCAAAGCAAACTTTGTGTGTACCGTGGGGGTCTGCAAAGTCCCCCGCGCAAAATACCTGGTGCGGCTTTATCTTTTCCAGTAGTTTGATTGTTTGCAGCACATCCGCCTCGCCCATAGGATTTTTTTCTATGGTACCGGTTTCATAGAACGGGAGGTTTTGAAAATGGATCTGTTCATCACCTATTCCTACATATTTGCAAGTGGCTTTGGCCTCGCACCGGCGGATAAGCCCTTTGATTGCCCGGATGTCAGTGCTGTCTTTTTCGGATGATTTTTTTTGGTCAATAAAACTGGTTGCTTCGTCCAATATACTCCTGCTTTTGCTGTGATCCATTTCAAACATATTCTCAAAACCAACTGCAAAGTCCAGGAACCGCGTTACAAATTCGTCTGTGACTGCGATATTACCACTGGTCTGGTAGGCAACGTGCACTTCGTGGCCCTGGTTATGTAAACGCATAAACGTGCCGCCCATACTTATGATATCATCGTCAGGATGCGGGGAAAAGATAAGAGAAACTTTCGGAAAGGGTTCGTGCCTCTCAGGGTGGGAAAGTCTTTTCTCCGTGGGCTTACCTCCTGGCCAGCCGGTAATACTATCCCTTAACAAATAGAAGACCTGTAAATTCAATTCATATGCATCTCCTTTTTCAGTAAGCAGGTCGTTCAGCCCGTTGTCATTGTAATCATTGTTTGTAAGGCTCAGTACCGGTTTGTTGAGTTTTAGTGCGAGGTTGATCACTGCACGTTTGATCATAGCCGGTGGCCATTCACACTCGCCCGTAAGCCAGGGATATTTGATGCGGGTGAGGTCCGAAGCGGCGGCGTCATCCAGGATGAACACACAGTCGTCATGTGTTTGCAGGAGAGAGGCAGGGATATCTTCGGTTACTTCCTTCTCGATTGCTTTTTGAATGACCGGCGCTTTTGCCTGGCCCCAGGCCATCAGCACTATCTTTTTTGACTTCAGGATAGTGCTGATACCCATTGTGATGGCCATCCTTGGCACCTGGCTCATGTTGCCAAATTCATAGGAGTTCGCCAGCCGGGTACTGTTATCCAGCGTTACCAACCTTGTTTTGCTGTAAATGGCGCTGCCCGGTTCGTTGAAACCGATGTGGCCGTTCTGACCGATACCGAGTATCTGGATATCCAACCCACCTGCATCCGCTATCTGTTGTTCGTATTCCCTGCAATGTTCTTTCACATTTTCTTTTTCAATCATGCCATCCGGCAGGTGATAGTTGTTCCTATCGATGTCAGTGTGTTCAAATAAATACTTCCGCATAAAATAATGATAGCTCTGCAGTGCATCTTTATCCATGGGATAATATTGGTCAAGGTTAAAAGTGATCACGTTCTTAAAACTTAGTCCCTCCAACTGGTGCATTCTCACCAATTCAGCATACAGGGATTTGGGCGTTGACCCTGTGGCGAGGCCGATCACAGCCTTTTGTCCTGCCGCATTTTTTTCTCTGATCAATCCTGCAATCAATCCTGCCACATAAACAGAACCGTCCTGTGGGGCTGGAAAAATCTTTACTGGTATTTTTTCTAATGAGTCTGTGAGATCAATCTTTGTCATAATAATGGCTATTGTAGCTGAATAGGAGAGCGCTAAAATTAGTGTTTTATTTTTTTTGAACCAAACGGCAACGCAATGCCCAGGTGCCAGGCCATTGCAAGAATGTAAATGGGGAAGAATAATTACCTGACCTGTTTCGTAAGTCTCTAAGGTTTTTCTTAATGGCCTGACACCTTAGAAAAGCTGATCAATGATACCTTGCTTTAGCGGATAAGGTTCAATGAGGCAATCCTGTCGGGTAAGCCCGCTAAGTTCAAATAATTTTGCTTTGTTGCATACATCTCCATCCCTCAAACCTGCATAATCCAACCAGGATGAAAACGCCCAGTCCCTCAAATCTTTTACAAGATTAGCCTTGAGGGGATTCAGGTGTATATAATAAAAACAGGTTACGAGGTAGTCAGTTAGTTTGCGACGCTCCCTGGGATCCATCGTTTCAGTTATCAATTTCGCCTTTGTCTTTTTTTGAAATAAATTGCCTGTCGAATGATTCTGAACATTAATGGCTTTAGTGTATGAACTAAATGTTTTTCCGATCGTTTTTGAAAGGGTTTGGAGGTGGGATGATTTCCCCCCGATAGTCAATTCTTCACAGCCAGCCGGGTTCGGAATAACCATCAGATGAAAATGATTCGGCATCAGGCAGTAACATAGGATGTCACAGAAAGGGCGCCATTCCCTTCTTATCTTTTTCAAAATGTAGAAATAATTTTCTTTGTTGAAAAAGATTCGCTGTTTGTCGTTTCCCCTATTGTAGATATGATAAACCTCTCCTGGTTCGAAATGCATTGGGATTTGTTTTAATAAATGTAAGGAAGAGGTGCGGAAATGGAAAGGGGAATAAGATCCCTTTGGAAGGAGGTTTTTCTTAGTTCTGCAAGGTGGCTGGCCATTACAGGATTCTATTTGATGAATTATTTTTCTTGTTCCGCTCTATATACATTGACGTTTATCTGCAATGGCCTGCCACCTTTCTTACTTCACCTCAATCTCATCCACAAATAACCACGCAGGATTGCCGGCGCCGGGTTTACCGGAGGGAATGGTACCCATATTTTTGGCAAGCACTTTTAGATAACGCGCTGTCACAGGTTTTTGTGTTTCGTAAGACAGGTGTCTTTTTCCTTTGGCGGCTGTGACATTTTGAAGCAATGTAAAATCCGTTCCGTTATCGCTTGTGTAAAATGAAACGGATACGGGCCGGTAGATCCAGCTACCCGTTTGTTCAAACGCATGCAGGATAATAGTTGAGATGGGCTCAGCCAGTCCCAGGTCAACAACCGCTTCCATATCTTTTCCTGCAAAACCGAGAAATTCTTTTGACCGCGAAAGTGCTCTTTCATTTTGTACACCGTTTACCAGGGTGAATGGGCCATCACCAGGAAATCCTTTGCTGGCTTCCGTTACGAGTGATATTTTTTTGCCCGTAGCTTTATTGAAAGAAAATTTCTGGGAAAGGGTTGTCCCCTTAAAACGTGCAGTCGCCAAACTGGTTTTATCCGTGATCAACATTGGGGCGCTATAATGCCACAAACTATCTCCATTGTTTAAACTTACATAGATCGGTTCATTGATCACTGATTCCAGCTTCCATAATAATGCCCCCGGCTTTTCAGCGGGCAGTAGCGTAGCTTTCAGTTCGTAAAAGGCTTTGCTATAATTAATCTTTTGTTGATCCAATCTTTTAAAAATGCCCGGCAACCTGCTTTCAAAATCTGTCCAGTTTCTTTTTTCTTTAGGGCTCCACAATACTTCGCTCAGCGCAGTAATACGTGGAAATACCATGTACTCCACTTTAGCCGGTGTTTTCATATATTCCGTCCACACGTTCGCCTGCGCCCCAAGAATATAGTTAGCAGCTTCTTTTTGTAATTTTGCGGGCACTGGCTCATAACTATACACTTCTTCGAGTGGTGTATAGTTGCCGATGGTTACACTGTCTTCATTCGTGCTCTGGCTGTGGTCAAAATATACCCAATTGCCCGGGGTCATTACCACATCATGTTTTTGTGTTGCAGCTTTGATGCCACCCTCTTCGCCACGCCAGCTCATCACGGTAGCATTGGGGGCTAGACCTCCTTCCAGGATCTCATCCCAACCGATGATCTTTCTGCCCTTTCCGTTGATATATCTTTCCATCCGTTGAATAAAATAACTCTGTAGCCCGTGCTCATCCTTAAGCTTTTTTGATTTGATCAGCTGTTGGCAGAATGCAGATCTTTTCCAGGATTCCTTGGGGCATTCATCCCCACCGATATGGATGTATTTAGAGGGGAATAACTGCATCACTTCATCCACCACATCCTGTAAAAAGTTAAAGGTAAATTCTGTCGGTGCAAATACATCTTCAAACACGCCCCAGGTCTGTTGTACCTGTTTTCCTTTGCGGCTTCCGGCCCATGGCGTGCTCTCCCGGATCTTTGTATTTTCTGAAGGGAAACAACTCAGTTGTGGGTAAGCAGCAATTGCAGCGGATGCGTGGCCCGGCATTTCAATTTCAGGGATCACATCAATAAACCTTTCAGCTGCATATTTCACAACTTCCTTAATTTCCTCCTGTGTATAAAACCCTCCAGAATAAATACTGTCATTTCCTGCGCCCGGGTAACGGCCAATGACGGTACCGTTCCTATAGCCACCGACCTGCGTGAGTTTTGGATATTTCTTTATTTCGATCCTCCAGCCCTGGTCATCTGTAAGGTGCCAGTGAAAAGTATTGAACTTATAAGCTGAAAGGAAGTCAATGTATTTTTTTATGAACGAAACCGGCTCAAAGTGGCGGGCCACATCCAGGTGCATACCGCGGTATTTAAACCTTGGATGATCGTTAATGAATAACTGAGGAATGGATAAAGGATAACTGCCCGCCACCGCTTTTTCACCGGGTACGGAAAATAGTTGAATCAATGTTTGTATGCCATGAAAAAGCCCTGCTTCGGTGTTTCCGGAAAGCCTGATATTGTTTTCAGCACTTTCAATGGTATATCCTTCCGCATTGCCGGTAGCGCTTTTATTGACCCCAAGGGTGATGTAGGTCCAGCCAGGTTTGCCCTGGTTTTCCGGATGTACCTGCAGTCGAAGACCATGGGTACTCTCGAGGTATTTTGCCAGGTACGTAGCGTGTTTAGCCAATGAGGGATTGCTGACATTAATAATTGTGCGGCTATCGATATTGGTGCTGCCAGTATGCAAATTTAGTTCCGCCGGAGCGGGTACCAGCACCGGGGCTTGCTGGGAATAACTGTTAAGTGTAAACGCCAGTGAAAATAAAAAAATTGTTGTTTTCATAGTTATTTTAAAATAGGTAGTGTGAAATACGTGCCTCCGGCACCTGCATGGATCCTGATAGTAGCTTTTTGAAAATCAGTCTCGTTAGCTTTATAAATATCCATGAACTTTTGCGGATTCCGGTCTGCGAGCGGGAACCAGGAGCTCTGGACCTGGATCATCAGCTTGTGGCCTTTCTTAAAAGTGTGTGCCACATCCGGCAGTTCAAACTTTACCGTGGTTGATTTATTGGGAACAAAAGCTTCCGGAACCGAGAAACTGTTCCTGAATTTTCCCCGCATAATTTCTCCGCGTACCAGCATCTGGTAGCCGCCCATTGGATAGTTTTTGCCGTTACCTCTTACACTATCCGGGTACACAAATTCATCGGGAAAAATGTCAATCAGTTTTACCACGAAGTCTGCGTCCGTACCGGAAATTGCGGTCACGATATTCGCGATCACAGGCCCGGCAATGGTAAGGTCTTCCTGCTGCACGTCCATCACAAAGCTCATGACGTCGGGCCTTCTTGCAGCAAACCGCTGGTCGTCCGTCATGTACTCCCTTGTTCTGCGGAAGTGCACATCGCCTGTGTAAGGGACAGGTTTAGCCGGATCGCTGATGTATTGGTATGTTGCAGGGGAAACCAAAGCAGCGCTGTTAAAAGTCAATGAGCCGTTATTGCCAATAAACAGCTTCTTGTTTTCTACTTTTTTTGCCGGCCACTGATCAAATGTTTTCCATTGATTTGCACCAGTGAAAAAGACGGTAGCTTCGGCGATCCCATCTGCACTGCCTATGCCTTTTAAATAATACTGGAAGAAAGGAATGATGAGGTTTTGCTGAAAGTATGCGGAGGTATTACTTTCAAAGCGTGCATTACCAAGGAAACTTCCTTCGCCACTCCATTGGCCATGCGACCAGGGCCCCATAACGATCCTGTTATTGGTGCGCGGGCTTTGTTTTTCGGTGGCTTTATAACTATTCCATGCTCCCCAGCAATCTTCAGCGTCAAACAAGCCGCCCACCCAAAGCATCGCAGGTTTCACATTGTATAAACCTACCCTTGCATCACGTGCTTTCCACCAGGCATCGTAATTGGGATGCTCCATCACTTCATGCCAGAATTTGATACTATCACCGATCATCCTGCTAAGGTTTTTAAGTGTGCCGGCCCGCAGGTAAAATTCATAATTATCCCTCACCGGTGTAGTAAAACCTGGTCCGTAATTCTGAACGGGCACCGGCCTTGGTTTACCAAAAGTGGGATAAAAAGAAAAAGCATCCATTTGAAAAAATGCACCGTTGTGGTGAAAGTCGTCGCCGATAAACCAGTCGGTGACCGGTGCCTGGGGACTCACGGCCTTTACAGCGGGGTGACCACTCAGCGCCGCTTCGGTACTGTAGAAGCCGGGGTAGGAAGTGCCCATCACGCCAACATTGCCATTGTTCCCGGGTATATTTTTTACCATCCAGTCTACTGCGTCGTAGGTATCGCTGGCTTCATCTGTTTGTTTGCCGGTTTTATTTTTTTTGAAGGGACGAACGTCTTCAAAAACGCCTTCACTCATGTACCTTCCCCTCACATCCTGCACAACGAAAATATAATTCTCTTTTATGAAAGTGTTTCGGTAGCCAGCCCAGATAGTGGCATACTTATCTTCACCGTAAGGCGCGCAGGAATAAGGCGTCCTGGTGAGGAGGAAAGGATGTTTTTCGGTATCATTCTTAGGAATGTAAAAGCTGGTAAATAATTTTACCCCATCTCTCATGGGTATGTATACTTCTTTTTTTGTATAGTTACCGGCAAACCAGGCGCTATCGGCATTCTGGGCCATCACCATAACCGACCACAAAAAAGTGATACAAACGGACAAGCATTTTTTCATATAGTTGTTGCTTTTAGAATGCTAAATTTACCGAAACTAACTTGCTATGGATCCAAATGAAAAAATAATCAGCAATTTTTACAATTCTTTTCAGCGCCTGGATGCTGCGGGGATGAATAGCTGTTACAGCGATGATATTGTCTTTTTTGATCCTGTGTTTGAATTGCTGCAGGCAGACCACGCCAAAACCATGTGGCGGATGTTATGCAAAAATGCCCGGAATTTTTCGTTGACCTATGGGAATATCAGGGCCCTGGACGAAGAATATTATACCTGCGACTGGGTGGCCACCTACACATTCTCCCAAACCGGAAGAAGGGTAGTGAATAACGGGAAGGCACACCTGAAAATGCTGGATGGTACAATCGTAGAACACAGTGATGCCTTCAGCCTGCACAAATGGAGTACACAGGCATTGGGTTTTACTGGTTGGTTATTGGGCTGGAACTCTTTTTTTCAAAGGAAGATAAAAAACAACGCCCGTAAAAAACTGCTGCTGTTTATGGAGAAGGAGATGGTGGACGGTGGAGGAGATAATTTGATAATTTGATGATGGGTGGACGGTGGAAGGTGGAAAGTAAAATGTAAAAAGGTATATAAAGTAAGTTCGCCAGTGAACGATACTTTATATACCTTTTATTTTATATACCGTTCCGGTAATTTATTACTCTACCCTGGTAATTTTAATAACGTTGGTCGGCAGGTGCATGGCTACTGGTGTACTTCCTGTGCTCACGATCACGTTACCTGAATGCACAAAACCCCTGTCCTTCAGGATATCTATCTGGTCAAAAAAGATGTCATCCAGGCTTTCTTCTTCTGCATAATAAAATGCCCTTACGCCCCAGCTCAGGCTCAATTGATTGATAAGGCTCTTTTCTTTGCTGAAAATATAGAGCGGGGACTTAGGGCGGTAACTGCTAAGCATAAACGCAGTGTAACCGCTCTGGGTCATTCCAACGAGTGCATCCGCATTTGAATCCCTGGCCAGTTTGCAACCGCTGTAACAAATTGCATCACTCAAAAAGGAGGGGGAGTGGGCCTGGGGTTTGAGGATATCATCGCGATCGTACACGTAGGCTGTTCTTTCCACTTCTGTAATAATCTTGCTCATGGTTTCCACTACCAGGAGCGGGTAAGACCCTGTGGCGGTTTCCCCACTCAGCATAACTGCATCGGCGCCTTCCAGTACGGCATTGGCAACGTCGGTCACCTCGCTCCGGTTAGGTTTGGTCCTGTCCAGCATGCTCTCCATCATTTGCGTAGCCACGATAACAGGTTTTGCCCTGTGCATACATTTGCGGATGATTTCCTTCTGCAGCACCGGAACTTTTTCGATGGGAATTTCCACGCCAAGATCACCGCGGGCAATCATAATGGCATCGCTTTCTACAATGATGTCGCGAATGTTTTTAAGCGCTTCCGGCATTTCTATTTTGGCAATAACTTTTATTTTACTTTGTTGTTCCTTGATCCTTTTTTTAAGGTCGATAATATCTTCCGTCTTGCGGACAAAAGAAAGTGCTACCCAGTCCAGTTTTTGCGCGATAATAAAATCGAGGTCCGCAATATCTTTTTCGGTAAGTGATGGCATGGTTAAGCCACTGTCGGGAAGGTTCACCCCTTTTTTAGGAAGTAGCAGCCCGCCAAGCGTTACGCTCAGGCGGATCTCCTTATCGTTCATTACTTCCTCTACCATCAATTCCATTTTACCATCATCCAGGAAGATCCTTTCGCCTGGCCTTACGTCGGTAGTTAGATTAGGATAGGATACATACACTTTGTCTTTGGTACCCACCATTTTTTCCGTGGTGAAAATAATCGGGTCGCCCTCTTTCAATAATATCTTTCCATCTTCCAGGTCACCAACCCTCAGTTTGGGACCCTGCAGGTCTCCAAGAATCGAAATATTATAGGGTTCATTTTTAATGATGCTCCTGATGTTCTCTATTACCCTTATTTTATCCTCGTAGGCGCCATGGGAAAAATTCAGGCGAAATACATTTACTCCCGCTTTTACCAGCGACAATAACATATCATAGGTGTCGCAAGCCGGTCCAACGGTGGCCACTATTTTGGTTCTTTTTTGGGAGTGGGCAAAACCTGATTTTTTATCCATATCCTGGTTCAGGTATTTGCTGATGTTTTTGCTCATTGTATGTTGGATTCTTTTTTAATGTTGCTGGTTTCTTTTATTTGAAAGATTCATTGGACGGATCAGGTAGACAGTATCTTTACGATTTTCATCCACTCCTCGCTGATGCGCTGTTTTTTCTTCACCGCTTCATTAAGCGGGATATAATGCATTTTATTGTTCACGATACCTACAAACACATTATGCCTTCCTTCTACCAGGCTTTCCACGGCGTGGTAGCCCATGCGGCTGGCAATAAGCCTGTCCATGCAGGAGGGCGAGCCGCCCCGCTGAATATGGCCTAAAATACATACCCTTACTTCCTGGTTTGGCATTTTTTCTTTGATGATGCGGGCAACCTCAGTGGCACCGCCAAATTCATCCCCCTCCGCCACCACGATCAGGTTTACCAGTTTTTTTCTTTTTTCTTTTTCTTCCAGGGAATTAAGGATATCGATCATCACTGTCTTTCGCTCCGGTATCAGGATATTTTCTGCGCCGGTGGCTATCCCGCTGTGCAGAGCGATGTAGCCCGCATCCCTGCCCATCACTTCGATCACGAACAAACGGTCATGTGCATCCGCTGTGTCACGGATTTTATCAATCGCTTCCACGGCCGTGTTAACAGCAGTATCAAATCCTATGGTGAAATCTGTGCCCGCAATATCTTTATCGATGGTGCCGGGCAAACCTATGCAGGGGATATCAAATTCGTTACTGAAGATCTGTGCGCCACGGAAACTGCCGTCGCCGCCGAGGATAACCAATCCGTTTATTCCACGTTTTTTGAGATTTTCGTATGCTCTTTTGCGGCCTTCGTATTCAAAAAATTCTTTACATCTTGCGGTCTTTAGGATAGTGCCACCTCGTTGGATAATGTTTGCCACGCTCCGGCTTTCCATTTGCTTGATGTCGTCTTCCACCATTCCACTATATCCGCGCATGATGCCAAAAACCTCTAACCCGTGGTGCAGCCCTGTTCTTACTACTGCCCTGATAGCGGCGTTCATTCCCGGGCTATCTCCACCACTACTTAATACGCCTATCCTGGTAACTTTTCTGTTCATACCTAGTATAAAATTTTATTTATGCAAAAAAATCTACATATGGCTGCATTGTCTCAAAAGTACATGCTAAAATCATTAAAACCTTAACCTTTACAATTAGTTTGTTTTGTAATTATCTTCATGCAAAAATATTTTCATCATGAAACGTATACTTTTTTATTGCTTTATGTCCTGTTTTATCCTTTCGAAGGGCTTTGCCCAGTATAAATACCCTGAAACAAAAAAGGAAACCCAGTTGGATAATTATTTTGGAACGACGGTGGCCGATCCCTACCGCTGGCTGGAAGACGATAACAGTGAGGCTACAAGGAACTGGGTAACTGAGCAGAACAAAGTCACTTTCGGCTACCTCGATAAAATTCCTTACCGCAAGCAGTGGCTCACCCGCCTGGAAGAAATCAACAACTATCCTAAATATTCTTCGCCCTCGCGGAAAAACGAATACTTCTACTACAGCAAGAACAATGGTTTGCAAAACCAGTCAGTTCTTTATCGCCAGAAAGGCCTCAATGGTGCGCCCGAAGAGGTGCTGGATCCGAATAAATTTTCAACGGATGGAACAACAAGCCTGGCAGCTTTCTCCTTGTCAAAAGATGGCAACCATGCAGTCGTTGGCAAATCTACAGGGGGTAGCGACTGGCGGACATTTTTTGTAATGGACATGAACAAGCTGAAGTTCCTGCCGGATTCGCTCGCATGGGTAAAAGTATCGGGCGTAAGCTGGTTAGGAGATGGCTTCTTTTACAGCCGCTATCCCACCCCGGGCGTGGGAAAAGAGTTGAGCACTAAAAATGAAAATCACCAGGTGTATTTTCATAAAGTGGGCACGCCACAATCCGAAGATAAACTGGTCTATGAAAATCCCGCCAGTCCCTTAGCCTTCCACGGTGTATTTGCGGAAGAAGATGAGCGTTTTGTTTTCCTGAACGTGTCTGATCGTAGCAAGGCCAAAGGGAACGCTATCTGGTATTATGATAACAACAGTGCGGATAAAACTTTTAAACCCATTGTAAAGGAGGCCAAAGATTATCGCTATAGTTATATCGCCGCCCATGATGGTAAGTTTATCATGGCCACCAATGATGGCGCAAGGAACCAGAAAGTGGTGCTGGTAGACCCGGCCCGGCCCGAAGCCGGTAACTGGAAAACGATCATACCAGAGAAACCAGAAAATATCGCAGGCATTTCTGCCGCCGGCAATAAATTATTTGTTACGTACATTAAGGACGTTACCAGCAGGGTGTATGTTTATTCGATGGATGGAAAACCTGAACGGGAAGTAAAACTGCCGGGGCTGGGTACAGTAAGTGGTTTTGGCGGAGAAAAAAAAGACCCTTTTATTTTTTACACGTTTACTTCGTTCACTTTCCCCCCAACAATTTACAAGTATGATATTATTTCCGGGAAAAGTGAAGTATTCCGCAAACCTGAAGTAAAGTTTGACCCGGAATCTTTTATAACCGAGCAGGTATTTTATCCTGGTAAGGACGGAACAAAAGTGCCGATGTTTATTGTGTACAAAAAAGGATTGAAGAGAAATGGTAAAAACCCAACGATGCTTTATGCATATGGAGGATTCAATATCAGCACCAATCCGTCCTTCAGCCCTACAAGAATTTCCTGGCTGGAACAGGGGGGCATTTATGCCTCTGCGAACTTACGGGGCGGCAGTGAATATGGGGAAAAATGGCATGAAGCCGGGATGTTGTTAAACAAGCAAAATGTGTTTGACGATTTTATAGCTGCGGGCGAATACCTGGTGGCAAAAAAATATACTTCTCCTGATTATCTCGCTATCTACGGGGGTTCCAATGGTGGCCTGTTGGTAGGCACGGTTGCCAACCAGCGCCCGGATCTTGTAAAAGTGGCGATTCCCGCGGTGGGGGTAATGGACATGTTGCGTTTTCATAAATTCACCATCGGCTTCAACTGGATTGCGGAATACGGCAGCAGCGAAAAGTCTGAGGAGGAATTCAAAAACCTGTATGGTTATTCCCCCATGCACAATATAAGTGCGGCAAAAAATTACCCGGCTACTTTGGTTACCACAGCAGATCATGATGACAGGGTAGTACCAGCCCACTCTTTTAAATACATCGCTACATTGCAGGAAAACTACAAGGGTAAAAACCCGGTGATGATAAGGGTGGATGTCAACAGCGGGCACGGTGCCAGCAATCTTAAAAAAGGGCTGGAAACGACGGCGGATATATACTCTTTTATTTTCTATAATATGGGAGTATCGCCGAAATTTTAAATCAAAGAAACACAAAAGATTACACGCCGCTTCCTTGTGAGAAGCGGCTTTTTTATGAATTTTCTCTCCCTCGCAGCAATGTGGATAATTGGCTGGCAGAAAGAATTCGATATGCACACTAAAGACCGTGACGGATTCGTTTGCACAATAAATAAATCTATGAAAAAAATCACCCGTTACAGTTTTATCGCAGCTATCGCTGCTATTAGTTTTTCATCCTGCAAAAAAGATGAGAAAACTAAAATGGAATTACTCACCGAAGGCAACTGGAAATTAATTTCAGACCAGGAAAAGACTGGCTCCGGTGAATGGCAGGAATATATTACAAGTTATGATGCCTGCGAAAAGGACAATTACCTGAAGTTTAATGCAAACAACACGGTGGAAGCTAATGAAGGCGCCACCAAATGTGATCCGGGTGATCCTCAAACGATCACCGGCCCCTGGAGTTTTGAAAATGGGGAAACAGAAATCAATATCTACGGTTATGTGGGAAACATCGACGAATTGAGCGGCTCGCGGTTGACCGTTTCCACGACTGAGCAGGTGGGAACCATTACTTATTATTCCAGGCAAACCTACAGTCATTAATGAATGTATTGCAGAATAAAAAGGCCGCTATTTTTAGCGGCTTTTTTGTGAAGGTCTTTATCTCAGCAAAATGAGATTTCCTTTTTTTACGTCTTCTCCGCAGTCATTGATCACCTTGATATAGTAAACGTAATTGCCCGGCTCAGAAGGCCTTCCTTTATATGTGCCATCCCAGCATTCCAGCGAATTTTTTGTTTGGAAGACCAGGTTTCCATACCGGTTGTAAATAACAATGTCTACTATTTTTATCGTACCAAAGTCCTTCACCCGGAAGCAATCATTGATTCCATCTCCATTGGGGGAGAAAGCATTTGGTATGTAAGCCTTTGGTGCAGCAGGGGCTTTCACAAAAACAGTTATGGTTTCTGTGCCGATACAGTTGCTGGTGCTGTTGGTTCCCACCACAGTATATTGACGGGTAATAGCAGGTGTGGCAACGGGGTTTGCGATTGTGCTGTTATTGAGATCAGTGGACGGAGACCATGTATAACTGTCCGCACCGCCAGCCGTGAGCTGGACGCTATTGAAGACACAATCCATGTCATTGGATTTTGCTGCCGTTACTGGCGGAGGAACAAGGTCTGTAGTCACGTTGGTGAACAAAGTATCAGAAAGGTTACAATCTGAGTCCCTGACGATGACCTGGAATAGCGTGTTCCCGGGCACTGTTGCCACCGGGTTGCCAATGGTTGCATTGCTGAGTAATGCTGCAGGGCTCCATAGATAATTTGTACCACCGCTGGCGGCTAATTGTGCTTTGCCGTTAACACAGGTGGCAACGTTCCCTGTTACGGCAAATACAGGCAGGGCTTTCAAAGTTATTTTTACGGAATCTTTATTCACGCAGTTATTTCCCCCTGTAACTGTAACTATGTACATGGTGGTAGCGGAAGCTGTTGCCACCGGGTTGGGAATGATAGGGTTGTTTAATAATGCGCCAGGTGCCCAGGAATAAGAGACGCCACCGGATGCGCTCAACTGCACCGGCTGGTTGAGACAAACAGTGTCGGCCGCTGATATCGACACTGCCGGTAATGATTTGACAGCAACTGCTACCGTGTCTTTCGCCGTACAACCGTTAACGTTAGTTCCGGTCACAATGTATTGCGTGGTAGAAATGGGACTCGCCAGGGGATTCGCAGCAGTTGTTGAACTGAGGCCGGTAGCTGGTGACCAGTTGTACAGCACAGCGCCTGTGGTGCTGAGTTGCACCCCGGCATTTCTGCAGGTCGCCGTATCAGGAATCGTTCTCACAATAGCTGTATCAACCCGGATCGTCACGCTGTCCCTTTTAATCAACACCGCGGCAAATGAAATATCGTCTAATGCAAAATCATTGCCTTGCACGAACGTATTTTTATTTACAATAGAAATAGTTGCAGTGGTATTATTACCACTGTTCCAGGTGGTATAAAACCGGGTCCAGTTGCAGGTCGGCAGGGATGCGGTGATCGGGTTTCCAATAGAAAACCCGTTGATGGAAAATGCAAGGTTGGCAGGGTTAGGTGTATAAAGCGCCTGCACCCAGGTAGAGAATGCATAATTGGTATTAGGCGTCACGGGCACGGCCTGTGTCCATACTTTTACATCCGGCACCGGCGAGCCATTTACGAGCAGCATGTTGGCGTTTCCGCTGGTATGGTCGCCACATGCGGAAAGAGCTGCGTTCCAGGCCTGCGGGCTGGCGCCCACAAAATATTGCCCTTCTGTATTATTGCTGGCTGCATAATTATACCCGGAAGTGAAGCCCGTGTTTCCGCTGTTAAAATTTCCATTGGTCACAAGGTTGGTACCTTCCATTTCTGCAGTAAAATAGTAGGTGATCGGCCCGGGTGTCGATGTCACGGGGTTGGGCGATAAAGGATCATTTAAAAATGTTGTTGGCGACCAGCAGAAACTCAGTGCCGGCTGTGTCCGGAGTTGTTTGGTACTGTTCAGGCAAATAGTTGTATCGGGCGTAAGGATCAAATTATCCATCAAAAGATTTACGGAAATATTTTTAGTCACTGTATCGGTGCAGCTCCCGGCCTGCACGAACTTAACCAGGTAATCGCCGGGTTGGGTATAAATATGCGTTGGGCTTACTGGCCCGGATATTGAGTTGCCATCTCCAAATGCCCAATAATTTGTAGCACTGTTCCCTGTTCCAAAAAACCGAAAAGACAAGGGAGTACAGACATCCTGCTGATAGCTGAAGTCGGCATCGGAAACGTTGGTCATCACTGACCTTGTTATACTGTCTTTGCACCCGTTAATATCCGTGATCACGAGCTTAACATTGTAGGTGCCTGCTGCACCGTAAGTGTGGTTGGTGTTTTGAGTTGTTGCAGTTGCACCATCTCCAAAGCTCCATAGCCACTGCGCAACAGGGAAAGATTGTAAATAGGCCAATCCTTCAAAATCAAAAGCGTCGCAGGAGGTGGCGCTATCTTTTATTCTTACAGAGTCCATATTGGTTTTGAACGGGCTGGTGGACACGGGCATTGAAAGGTTGAGTAAAACCACTCCTGCAGTTCCGGAAGTTGAACCCCATGGATTATTTCCATCCAGAGATATTACGCCGTTGTTGCCAGCTATAACAGCTGTGTTTGTATTAGCGGGTAAGCCAGGGTTACTTAGCCAAACTATTCCGCCTCCTCCGCCGCCACCGGGCCCGATTTTATCTGCTCCAACGGCAGGATTGTAGATGATTACATCACCGCCTTTTCCACCCTTTGCTTCTACTGACACAGTTGCCGGGAAATTATTATTTTGTATAAGGACAGCACCGCCGGCACCACCTCCACCACTTGCATCATGACAATCGCTGAACGTGCTGAGGGTGCACTGATTTGCGTTGGCGCCATTCGCAATCATCCTGTAATTATTGGATATGATTGTGCCGCTGCTAACGATGATAATTCCTCCACCATTTCCTCCTTTGTTGGATGCTCCACCGATGTTATCAACGTGGCCCGCACCACCACCGCCGCCCATGAAAATCTTGTTTTGGCTGACATTGTAGGCCAGGGGATAACCGCCACGGCCACGGTTGTCAAAGGGTGCATTGCCGCAGGTCAGCAACTGGTATCCTCCTAAACCACCTGCGCCTGCGTTGGAGCCACCACCGCCACCGGCATTGTGGCCAACGCCGCCACCTCCGCCATTTGCCGGTGCCCCCCTGCCCCAAAGAATATTAGTCCCTATTATGGTGATACCTTCTCCTTTTGCGGCCGCATCCACTGCCCCCATTGGGAAATTATAACTGGTTCTGTTGCAATAAAGCGCATTTGACCCGGTATTCGGGCTATTTCCGCCGGAAAAACCTTTACCACTCACATCGACGTCAGCCTGCAACTTCAAAGTATCTCTTACATTAAATACCAGTACTCCGCCCGTGCTGCCATTCCAGGGCTGGCAGGTGAGAGGGGAGGACGTAAGGAGATTGTGAAAATAAGGCACTCTCACCAATTGAACTTTTCCAAAAGGTATATCATAGGACCTGAGTATATTGTTTTTTAATTCAATAATATTTCCTGTCTTACTTTTTACGTAGTTGAATTCGTAATTACCGGCGTTGTTGTAACTGGCAATTGTTCCGAAAGTTGCTGTATTTGTTGAATCGATCACCGCACCTTTCATCTGTATCATGAGCACTGTATCGCCCGTGTTAAAGTCAGCTGCGTTTTCAACAACCACCAGGTTTTTACATTTATCCAACGATAAAACCGGCGTGTAACTATTAATTATAGAAGGGTTTGGAATGGTAAGGACCGCACAGGAGTCCATTTGCAATGCACAATTTGGGTTGGCCTGGTTGATCATCGCACTTCCTCCAAGGCTGCCGTTATAAGCGGCATTCCCCTGTTTATTTAATAAGTTATCAAATGTGTAATATCCCTTCAGCCCTGCCTGGGATGTCGGGTTTGGTAAGCCTGTATTCATGTAAGTGCGAATCTCTGCCTGGGTACGTGCAACATTCCAGATCCGCACCTCGTTTATGTACCCAATAAAGTTTTCATTCAACGGGATGAAATCCAGCCAGCCGATTCTTGTCTGCAGATCATTTTGATAGAGATTCCCGCTTACCGCCACCTGGCTCATTAAAGAACCGTTGCGGTAAAATTTCAACGTGCTGCCGTTATACACCATAGCAACATGATAAGTTTTATTCAATTGGATATCACAAATTCCCGGGGTATAAAAATATCCATTCGTAGTCGTTATCTCGGCTGAGTTAGGCCGCAGCAGGTAATTAACAGTAGTTGGGTGATTGTGTTTTGAAACCAGGTTGCCTGCATATAAATTTCCGCCGCTATAGGGAGTGGTTCTATTAAAAGTGGCTTCAACGGTAAGTTGCGTTCCGGGTATATCCAGGTCCCCAACATTAACATACGAAGGAGCTGTTGGGGTGCTCAGCCAATTAGGACAGGACTGCGCGGGTGCTACATTACAAAGTGCTGCGACCTCGGCACCTGTTATAGCGCGATTGTAAAATCTTACATCATCAATTTTGCCTTTGAACCTTTGTTGATCTCCATTCCACCAGGAACCTATCTGTACGTCCGCATTTGAGCAAACGTTGAGTATATTAAATGGAGTAGTAGTTGTCTGTATAAGTACAGCATTTAAATAAATTTTCATCACGCCATTATCGTAGGTTGCTGCAATGCAGTACCACTGGTTGTTCGAAATGCTGCCTGCGCCGGTGTTTACATAAGCACCGTTCAGCGGCACGCCCGCGCAACCATTTGAAGGGGGATTGGTGCCATATAAAACGCCGGGGACGGGAGGGAAATTAATAGCGACCTGGTATTGTGTACCTACACCGGCCAGGTAAGCAATTTTCCCTACAAGTGTTTGTACCGAACTGCTCTCTGTATTAAAATATAAGGCAATCGAAAATGCCGTGGTAGGATTCAATGTTTCATTACTGGGAACCTGGATGAAGTCATCTACTCCATCAAAATAATAAGCGCTGTTGGCAGTTCCAAACCGGTCAGTTGTAAGTTGTACGCCATTGCGGGGAATACCATTCAGGCCCAGGCCAGTAACTTCATTTGTATTTCCCGAAAAAGGATAGAAGCCAACGAGTCCCTGGTTTAAATTCAACTGGCCAAAAGTTGAAGTAAAAAGGCATAAGAATAGGGGGATGAATAAAGTTTTCATCATAAGCAGTAGGATAAATTTTAATAAATATAAGCCCTAATCTTATATTCCGGTATAATTGTAAGGAGTAATCGCTTTTAATTCTTTTTTTATTGCAGCACTTACCTTTAACCCTGAAATAAATTCATGGATGGATTTTTTGTCAATCGCATTCTTCCCCCTTGTCAGATCTTTTAACGCCTCATACGGGGAAGGATAATTCTCCCTTCTCAAGATTGTTTGGATGGCTTCTGCCACCACGGCCCAGTTAGCTTCCAGGTCTGCTTTTATTTTTTGTTCATTGAGAATAAGTTTTTCAAGGCCTTTGTCGATGGCTTTGATGCCGAGAATGATGTGAGCCACGGGTACGCCAATGTTTCTCAGCACCGTACTGTCAGTAAGGTCACGCTGCAACCTGGAAATGGGCAGTTTGGCTGAAAGGTGTTCCAGTATGGCGTTTGCCATGCCAAGGTTCCCTTCCGCATTTTCAAAATCTATCGGGTTTACTTTATGTGGCATGGCGCTGCTGCCTACTTCGCCTTTTTTCGTTTGTTGTTTAAAATAATCCATGCTGATATATGTCCATATATCGCGGCACAGGTCGATGAGGATATTATCTATTCTTTTAATGGCATCAAAATGCGCGGCAAGCACGTCATAATGTTCGATCTGCGTGGTATTTTGCTGGCGCTGCAAGCCGAGTTTTGTTTCCACAAATTCATCGGCGAACTTTTTCCAGTTCATTTTCGGGTAGGCCACATGGTGAGCATTGAAGTTGCCGGTGGCGCCCCCGAATTTTGCAGAGAAAGGAATGTAACTGAAAAGCTGCACCTGGTTTTCGATTCGTTCCACAAAAACCATGAGTTCTTTTCCCAGGCGGGTAGGGGATGCGGGTTGGCCATGCGTGCGGGCCAGCATCGGGATTTTTTCCCATTGCTGTGCAAGTGCGTATATCCTGTGCTGCAGGTTGATCACGGCAGGTAGGTATTCCTGCTCAATGGAGTCTTTCCACAACAGTGGCACAGCGGTGTTATTGATATCCTGAGATGTGAGCCCGAAGTGCACCCATTCTTTTATCGCACCAGCTCCCAGTGTTTCAAGTTTGTCCTTGAGAAAATATTCAACTGCCTTTACGTCGTGGTTAGTGATAGACTCGGTTTGTTTTATAACGGTTGCATCTTCTGTATTAAAATCATTTACCAATTGTCTTAACTGGTTATTGAGCCTGGTATTATTTTTAAAAAATTTCTTCTCTCCCAGCATGATAAAGTATTCCACTTCCACATGCAGCCTGTATCGGATCAGCGCAAATTCTGAAAAGTAAGGGCTTAATTGGCTGGTAGCCTTGTGATAACGGCCATCTATGGGGGATACAGCAGTAAGGGGAGTAAGTTGCATTTTATTGATTGAGATTAAAGTAATTTTGCGCAAAAATAACTGAAAGGCATTGGAACAAAAAATAAGGGTAGGCGCTGTAAGCTATTTAAATACCAAACCATTGGTATTCGGATTTGAAAACGGGTTGATGAAGGACCAGGTAGACCTGCTGTTTGATTACCCGGCCAATGTGGCAAGGATGCTGTTAAATGATGAAATCGACCTCGGGCTTGTGCCGGTGGCCATCATTCCGCAGCTGAAAGAACATTTAATCATTTCTGATTTTTGCATCGGTGCCACCGGTCCTGTCGGCAGCGTATGTGTATTCAGTGATGTTCCCTTATCGGACGTCACCGAAATGTTGGTTGATTACCAGAGTCGTACCTCTGCGGCTTTACTCAGGATATTATTGAAAAAATTCTGGAAAATAAATCCGGTAATGATTGACACGAGTAACGGTTACCAGCAAAATATAAAAGGCACGACCGCCGGGTTGATCATCGGTGACCGGGCATTGCAACAACGGCACCACTCCCCTTATATTTATGACCTTGCAGAAGCCTGGCAAACCATGACCGGCTTGCCTTTCGTGTTTGCTGCATGGGTTGCCAACAAAAGACTTTCCGATGAATTCGTTCAGTCATTCAACGAGACTACTGCAGCAGGGTTAAGTCATATCGATGAGATCGTTGCTGCTTTGGATTACACCGCATACGACCTCCATCATTATTACACCCAAAATATTGACTACCGGCTGGATGAAAAAAAGAAGGAGGCGCTGGCACTTTTCCTGGCGCAGGTGCGGGAACAGAACTAATCTTTTTTTTATTTACGGAACCTGGCTTGCTTAAGGAGGGAATGGACAACAGGTCTTATATCCGGGGAAATATTCCGGTAGTACACTGCGATACCGAACAGCGCTGCAAATGAAGTGGTGCGGGCAAAAAGACCAGCAAGGCCCGGGAGGCTATGCAGGGAAAAGTAGACCAGCCCATAAATAGCGATAGCCAATGCAATTACTTCCGGTGTTTTGCTGGAGAAAGGTTGTAAAGCAAATTTTTTCCAAAGGAACCAGTACCTCGTAAAATTGTACACACTAAAAGAAACAAGGTTGGCAATTGCCGGCCCCATCAGGCCATACTGAACGGTGAGGTAGTAACTCAATGGTATTATCAGTGCTGTCAGCAACAGGCTTGTCCAGAGTTCAAAACGCCAGTAAGTGGATGTGCCAATGATCTGCCCGTTCACGCCCGTGCCCATTTCAATAATCGTGACCAGGCCCAGCACAAAAAATACCCATCTGGCTTCCAGGTATTTAGGATTTATGCCAAAATATCCGATCGCCTGGCCATAGTTCAACCAGATGCAGAAAAAAACAAACAATGCAAACGTGAGTAGGTTGATGGAAGACCTTTTATAAATGCGGCTTATTTCCCTGTGGTCCTTTTGTTTCCAGGCCCGGGAGAGTATCGGGATGGTGACCGCCAGCATGCTACGGAAAGGAGCCTGCAGCAATGCCACCATGTATGCTGCAAAACCAAATATGCCCACCGCTTCCAGGCTGATCTTGGATGCTAGAACAAGCGCATCGATACTTACCCTCAGCATGCCCACGATGATCACCATATAAGTAAGCAACATCATGGAAAGGATCTTCTTACGGAACTTTAGCGTTACCCTGCTAACGGTGAAGCTTAGCCACAGTTTTCCCTGCATGTACAGGTGAATAGCGAGCAAAGCCGTGATGACGGCGTACTGCAGGCAGAAGAGAATAATAAATGTATAAAAATTAATGACGTCAAAAATCTTTAGTAAAACCACCAGTAAGGTGTAAAAACGAAGGATAGTTTCTTTGAGCAAACTGGTGAGCACACCTTTATGAAAGCCATACGCGTAAGCTTCCAGGATATTAAAAAGCAATACAAAAAATCCAAATGGCAACACCCAGGAAAAATATTCTACCAGGAGCAGGGAGTTTTTGCTGAATTTTTGAATGATGATGGGTTGAAACAGGAAGACCGCTGCAGCCATTAACAGGAACCCAACCAATGAGACTACCAGCGCAACGCTAAGGAGGTCATTTTTTTTCGGACTGGTGTTATCATTGTAGTAAGGAAAGAACTTATACAAATAGGAAGTGGTGCCCAGGCTGGAGAATGCAAAGATCAGTAAACCGATCTGCACAAGGCTTTGGGTGAGGCCATATTCATTAGGGGCAAACCAGTTTTTATGCGTAAGGAAGTAAGTATTTAAAGCACCAATTAAAAAGCCCAGATAGATCCAAATTGCAGCTTTGAGACTTCTTTTTCTTATCTGGGACATTTAAACTTCTTACAATGTTATTGAACCGGGTAAAAATATTGATAAAAAGAGCAATTTGAGAATTTTTGTGAAATTTGGTTACCAGCAAGTTTCGGAAGAAAATTAAAAACCAGGAATAGTCGCCAGGTTTCCCCGTGCCGAAATCTCACCGGGTATTCAATTTGACAATACAAGCTTTATATTTGCGCATGCAATTAAAGGAAGGCCTCAGGAAAATCCTGCATCCCCGGATATTTTACTTTTTAGTTGACGTTAAAAATACTCTTTTGCCAAATGAATCTTATAAAAGAGTAGCCGAAGGATATCAAAAGTCTCTGGGTTTTTACCAGCAGTTTATCTCAAAAAATGATTTGGTTTTTGATATAGGCGCAAACTATGGAAACCGTGTGAAAACTTTTTTGAGTCTCAACGCCAAAGTGATAGCTGTGGAACCTCAACGCAAGTGTGTGAAGTTTCTTCGAGCTATGTATAGTGATGCAGTTATTTTGGAAAAAGGAGTGGGGGCGCAACCCGGCCAAATGGACTTTTACGCCTCAGAAAATGCGGCCCTATCCACTTTTTCTGAAAACTGGATCAACAAAGTGAAAGAAACTAACCGTTTTGAGAATGCCGGTTGGCAAGCCCCGGTGAAAGTACAAATTACTACCCTCGATGAGCTCATCCTTAAATATGGTGTTCCTGCATTTGTAAAAATTGATGTGGAAGGTCTAGAGCCGGAAGTTCTAAAAGGGTTGAATACTGCGGTTGGTTCGTTATCGTTTGAATATGCTGTTCCTGAAAATATTGGTGAACTTTCGGCCTGCCTGCGGAGATTAAAAACGCTAGGTAATTATGTGGTTAACTTTTCCGAAGGGGAGTCGATGAAATTTCATTTGAAAACTTGGATGGACCTGGATGACTTTTTTGTCTACATTCAAACCAACGATTTCATTGAAACACATGCCGGCGATGTTTATGTAAAATTAAATAGGGAGGAAGGATAATATGATAGGCCAGTTGTTAGTAGAGATAACTTTGTTAACCCATAAACTACACAAAGTTCCTTTGTTTTCCCGGATATGGTGGAAAGCTTATGCTGCAATAAAAACAATAAAACAAGGAGATGTTTCTATAAGGATCCATGGCTTTAAAATAAAACAACCGGTTGCATTTACCTACCCTTTTACAACCAGGCTGGTTGAACATTATAATAATCCGTTGGTGGAATGTGTCTACCAAACATTTACAAAAAAAAACACCCCATTGACTATTATCGATGCAGGGGCTGCGATAGGAGACACCGTGCTGCTACTGAAATCGAACTGCCCTGGCATGGTTGAAAAATTTTATTGCATCGACGGGGATAAGGAGTTCTTTCATTACCTCACTGACAATATGAAACCCTTTCAAGAAGTGGAGTGTATGCAGGCAATGTTATCTGACAATGATGAAAGCGTGAGTGAACTCGTACGCATACATGGAGGAACGGCAAGTGCGCAGGGAAGTGCGCAGGTTCCTGCATTAAGTCTCGACAGTATCCTACGTGAAAAAAATATCCTGCATGTGGACCTGCTAAAAATAGATGTTGATGGTTACGATGGTAAGGTACTTAGCGGTGCAACGAATTTGTTGAGGGACTTCCAGCCAACTGTTATCTTCGAGTGGCATCCAAAATTATTAAAGGTAACTGGTAATGACATCCTTACCCCTTTTCAGAAATTAACTGATGCAGGGTATAACCGCTTTATATGGTTTACCAAGTTTGGTGATTTCAGCCATTTTACCCTGGGTGTTGATGAATATTACCTGCAACAATTTGCGGCGATATGCCTGAATTCTTCCTGGGATGCCGATCTTCATTATGATATTGTTGCCCTTCCGGAAAGTTGCAGCCTGGCGATTGAAGAGTTTGCAAATTCAAATTATAGTCGTAAACGTTTATCCCGATATTAATTTATACCATCTAAAATGAGACTACGATATTTACTGAAAAAAAAACTAGGTATCATTAAGCCCTATCCATCGGCGACATCAAAAGTGAGACACCTGGTGATTGGATATTGCTCAGGTAGAGGGTGCGATGTGGGGTTTGGAGGCGATAAAGTTAAAAAAGATATTTGCGACGGCATTGACTTTAAACAGCCCTACGCATACACGGGTAAGGACCCGGTAGACATACCCTGCAATGTGGGTGCCGAACCAATTCCGGTACCCGCAGACACTTACGATTATGTATATAGTAGCCATCTTATAGAGGACTTTGCGGATACAGGGGCAATTCTTGCGGACTTTATCAGGATACTAAAAACAGGAGGAAATTTGATTCTGGTATTCCCCGATCAGCCGCTGTATGAGGAATATTGTCTAAAATATAACCTTGCAACTAACTATAGTCATGTGCATAAGAACATGGGTTTGAATTTTATGATGGAGCGGCTCAAGCTCCTGGAAAATGTTTCTTGTGAAATTCTTTATTCCAATGATTGTGAAGTGGAGTATAATGTAATTATTGTAGCAAGGATAACGAAGCACCACGCATCATGAGTGGATTAAAAAACCTCTTAGCAAAATTTAGCTCCTTACAGCTCGTACCTTTAGTGTTGGCAAAAATTTTTAAAATAATATTTTTTCAAACCAGTGGCAGGAAAAAAGTTATTGTCTCTTTAGTGCAACATCTTGGAGATAATGTTGCTGCAGAACCACTGGAAGCTTATTTGCGTTCGCAACATGAGGGGAGCGTGATCATCAGGATAATCGACAAAAAATTCCTCGAGGTGATCAGGCACAGCCCCCACCACCATAGAATCATTACGGTTTCCAGTTTGTCTGAGTGGATATATTTAAAGATTTTCCTCAAAATATTTTACAGAGTTTATGATCTCCATGTGCATCGTAGTTTTTGCGGGGAGTATCGTCTATCAGTGAATAATCCAAATGAGTACGGGATCACAGTGGATAACTATTATAATTTTGGCAATCTTCTCAAAACTTTTTGTATAAATGCAGATGTTCCTGTTATTGACAAAAAACCGATGTTTTGGATGGCGCCAGCTACAGTTCTTCAACCCCTAAATGCTGGCTATGTCGTGATACATGTGAATTCTAATCATTCCTCCAGGGAATGGGATGGAGAGAAATGGATCGGACTTATTAAACATATCAGGCAGGTGTATGGGATGGAAGTGATAGAAATAGGCCTTTCCAGTTCGTTAAACTGTGAACAGGATGGCTACCTTAACCTTTGCGGAAAATTATCGCTTTCTCAAATTGCTTTGCTTATCAGTAGGTCTAGGCTTTTTATTGGAATTGATAGTGCTTTCGCTCACTTCGCAAATTCCTTTCCCGTAAACAAACTCTTCTTGCTGGGGCATTTTGGAGTATTCCGTAACTATCTTCCTTATTCTGGTCTCAGTGAGGAAGAGTTACACTCAAGCATTATAAGATACGAAGGCGAATTGAAAAACTTACAGCTGGATACGGTGACGTCTGAATTGGAAAAACATTTAGCAAATTAAAAAAGAGGATAATTACTCATCCCCTTTTTTATTAAATCGTTTGTTACTAATTTATTTCGGTTGCTAACTTTTCAATTTCTTCTTCACTCAGGATCCTGTTATACAACCTCACTTCGTCTAGCTTACCCTGGATAGAAACAACATCGTTCTGCCACCATCCACCAAACTTAAGATCGGCGGTGGAGCATTGTTTCAGGTAAGAATAGTTATTCATTTTAGCAGAATTTAATTCACCATTTATATATATCATTTCAACCCCCTGGTTGAATATGATCACCACATGATACCATTGGTTATTCTGGAATGTGCCTTGGGATTGAAGATCTGCTGCCGGATTATCATACCACAAATTTGAACATGCATCCGTTGGATTTGCCACCGTGACACGAATTTGGTTTGTGATTTGAGCTCCCCATGAAACCGAAGATGCGGTCGTAAAGGCAGATTTGGAGATAATGGCGGATCTGCCTCCAGCATTTCTTAAATTCACATGAAAGGAGGCGCTCAGCTTGGAGGGTGCAAAATAACTTGTTTGATCGCTGATCCTAACATAATCATTAACACCGTCAAAGTTTATTGCCTTGTTTTCAACGTTTTTTGCGTCCGTCGAAAAAGTCGGTCCGTTGACAAGTACACCATTTTTGTTATTCCCACTTTCATCATTCGCATTACCATTAAAAGGGTAGTAGGCAATAAGGCCTCTTTCCAGGTCAATGGTTTCGGTAACTGTGATTGTTTCGGTCTTTTTGCAGGATTGTAAGAGCACAGCGAAAAATGCCGCGGTTAAGAGCTGTTTCATGGGGTTGATAGTTTTAGTTTGTTGTAGTACAATGATAGCAGGTTTCCCTAACGCAAAAAAATAAAGTTTAGTGCTTCCACTAAACTTTATTTTTATACCTCTGCTTTATTTTCTTAATACTTAGAAGATTCATAAGAGCCAAATCCTCCATCCATCAGGTGTTTCTCTTTTTTAAACAGATCCAGGTCACTGGCCACCATTTCGGCCACTAATTGTGCCAGTGTATAAGTCGGTGTCCAACCTAAATGTTTTTTTGCTTTGCTGGCATCGCCTATCAGCAGCTCCACCTCCGTAGGGCGGAAATAACGCTCATCCACTTCCATCACCACCTGGCCTTCTTCCACCTGGTAGTCAGGATTGCTGCATTTTACAATGTATCCTTTTTCGTTTACCCCTTCGCCTTTGAAGACGATTTCCATCCCTACTTCGGCAAATGCCATTTTAATAAATTCGCGCACCGAAGTTGTTACGCCGGTAGCTACCACATAGTCATCCGGTTTGTCCTGCTGCATCATCAGCCACATCGCTTCCACATAGTCTTTAGCATGCCCCCAATCCCGCTGGGCGTTGATATTTCCCATGTAAAATTTAGTCTCCAGGCCTAATGCGATCTGTGACACAGCGCGGGTGATTTTACGGGTAACAAAGGTTTCGCCGCGCATCGGGCTTTCGTGGTTAAATAATATACCATTGCAGGCAAACATTCCATAGGCTTCCCGGTAGTTTACCATGATCCAGTAGGCGTATAATTTAGCTACCGCATACGGTGAGCGTGGGTAAAAAGGGGTGGTTTCTTTCTGTGGCACTTCCTGCACCAGGCCGTATAATTCTGAAGTGGAGGCCTGGTAAACTTTTGTTTTTTTAGTAAGATTTAGCAACCTCACGGCTTCCAGTATACGCAGGGTGCCGATACCGTCTGTATTGCCTGAATATTCCGGTGTTTCAAAACTTACGTGCACATGGCTCATTGCCCCCAGGTTGTAGATCTCATCCGGCTGCACTTCCTGGATGATGCGGATGATGTTTGCGGAATCGCTCAGGTCGCCATAATGTAATTTCAATTTCTGGTCTGCAGCATGTACATCCTGGTAAATGTGATTAATACGTTGGGTATTAAAAAGGGAGGTTCTTCTTTTGATCCCGTGGACCATATAGCCTTTACTGATCAATAATTCTGCAAGGTAGGCTCCATCCTGGCCGGTGATGCCGGTAATTAGTGCTGTTTTCATGTTTTTTTCGTTAGGGGGGCAAAACTAGGGTAAAAAGCCCGAAAAAGGCATTTTACTACTGCCCTTGCTGCATATTCTGCAAGTTTTCCATTTCAGCTTTCATGTTTTTTCTCTTAAACAAGGCAGCATCTATTTTACCAAACCGCCAGGAGAAATTCAGGCGCAATACCTGTGGATCGCGCCGGCGGCTGTTGTCCTGGGTGAAAAAACCGGTTTCTGCATGGGTCACATATTTCCTGGTTCGGAAAATATCATTGAACTGGAGGCTCAGCGAAGCTGAGTTGTTTTTTAGAAAATCTTTTTTCACTGCTATGTCCGCGCCATAATACGGTTGGATATACCCCTGTGCAATGTAAGCAGTAGAGCCAAACAAACCTCCGCCAAGCCCTGCGGCCTGCGTGGTTCTGCCACTGTTGGCAGGCAGTATGGTCCTGGCCTGGTAATCTCCTGAAAGCTGGATGGTATAATGCCGGGGTAATTTAAAATGGTGGTTCATTTTTGCAAACCAGCTGAAAAGGCGGTTGGGGCCTTCCATCGTAATATTCCGCGCATCCAGGGTCACATCAAACAGATTTACATTGCTGTTGATATCCCACCAGGATGTAATCCTGTTTTTGGTCGTGATCTCAAGACCGGCTGTATAACTCTCCGTTGCGTTGGCATAAGAATTATACAAAACGCTGTCAGGTTTAGCCGGGTCAGTATTAGGAGCTTTGTACTGGTACCTTGTGATAAGGTTATTGGTGTATTTTATATAAAGGGTAGTAAGTATAGAATGCCCCAACCGGTATTGGTTTGCATAATTTAATTCTGCCAGTTGTGTAAACTCTGGTTCCAGCGCAGGGTTGCCAAGCGTCAGGTTCAATGAATCGGAGAAATCCACGAAAGGCAGGACCTGGAAAAATACAGGCCGGCTTATTTTACGGGAATAACTGAGTTGTATATCCTGTGCCTGGTTTAATTTTTTGGAAAGAAAAAAGGAAGGAAAAAGGCTTACGGGGAATTTGTTTGAAAAGCTTTTGTTCGCGGACGTTAAGTTGCCGTCATAGCGCGAACTTTCCACCCGGAGGCCGGCCTGGAAGTTAAGTGTTTTCACCTGTTTTGCATAATTGCCATAGGCGGCATAAACCAGGTCACTGAAATCAAACCGGACGCCCAGCGCATCTACTACCTGGTAAGTTGCTGTCTGAGGGTCCTGGATAAAGTTATCGTTCCAACTCTTGTAATCCCTTCCTGCGATCCGTGCGCCTGTTTCAATCCTGCTGGTTTTTGATAGTGGGTAGGCCAGGTCGGTCTGGAAAGTGTACAAGGTCGTGGAACCCCCGCCCGTGGCTCGTTCGGCGCTTGCAGATGTTGCACCGCCCGTGCCATCAAAAAACCTGCTCGCATAATCAGATTGGTTCGTGTTGCCTGATTTATTGTAATTGGCATCGGCAGTCCATTCATGACCTGTTTTTTCAAAGTTGTGTTTGAATCCAAGGCTGGCGCCGGTACTACTATAGGTGATATCTGCAAAAATTGCACGTTGCGCTGTTTCAGACAGGGTGTAGGCTGGCGCCACTGTGTCGCGGTGAATGTCGAGCAGGTCTGCGACGGAAAATTGGCCACGAACAATATTACTGCTAAGGGTAAGCGTATTGCGGTTGTCCAGGAAATAATCCAGCCCCAGCCTTCCGAAGGCGAAATATCCTTTGGCCACGGGAGCGTTGTCCTGCCGGATGTTGATAATATTTGATTTGAAAAATTCAGTGCGGGTTGTGCTTACCTCGCTTATATTTTTGCGGGTGAAAAGCTGGCCGGCGGCAAACACATTCAGTTTGTTTTGCCTCAGGTTAATATCAGCTCCAAGAACAGGCCTGCCCCTGCTATCAATATTTGCACGGAGATTGCCGTTATACCCGGCTTTTTTGTTTTTTTTCAGGATGATATTCAGGATACCAGCGCCGCCTCCCCCTGCATCATATTTTGAAGAGGGATTGGAGATGATCTCCACTGAAGCAACCTGGTCTGCAGGTATCTGGTCCAGGGAAAGTGCAACCGGTAGCCCATCCACGAATACAAGTGGTGCACCATTGCGCAAGGTAGCATTCCCATCTATATCAACTGTTACAGACGGGAGGTATTTAAGGATATCTACGGCGGTACCGCCGCCTACTGCGATATTTTTTTCTACGTTGTAAACTTTTTTATCCAGGTACATTTCCAGCAGGGGCCGGGCGCCATTCACGGTGAGATTTTCCAATTGCGAAGAATCTTGTTCCAGACGGATATTGCCGAGGTCCTTTACTACCCCGTATGCGGAGGCGGGGTGTATTTCAAAAGCCACTTTTGCCTCATAATTTTTGTAACCTATATAGGAAACCCGGAGCGTAAAATTGCCTAGTGAGGGCAAACCTTCCATATTAAACTCGCCTTTTTTCCCCGTGACGCGTGTCGCAATAATAGTTTCCTTTTTCTTTTTCCCCAGTGTGTCCGGTTTGTTACGAACTAGTTGAACAGACGCTCCTTGCAAGGGGAGAAGGGTAGTAGCTTCCACAATTTTACCGTAAAAATTACCGGGCTCTGCTTGCAGGGGTGCAACAGGCAATACCTGTGCAAAAACAGGTGATACAAGCAAGCAGGTAAGCAGTAGCAGGATAAAATATCTGATCATTCAGTGTGGTTCGGGCGTATGCATGGGCAATATATTGATAAATTTCCAGACCTTGGGGCTGAGAGGGGATATTTCAGCCCGGAAACCACAAAAAGCATTATGAACCCAGGTAATGGATAATAGCCAGTTGCACCAACCCGACACCCAGGCCCGCCACTGCACCGGCAAGTTTGATACTTAACATCTGCGGGCCGGCTTTCACGTGCAGCATTTTTTCCAACCCCTTCCAATCGATAGTACCCAGCTTTTTTTTAATCAGAGATGCCGTTTCAATACGGGCCATGAACTCCCCCGAAAAACTTTTCATCACAGAAGGGAAGATGGTTTCCACTTCTTCCAGGAAAGCAGCTTTAAGGGATGCTTTGGTTTTTTCCCCCATCATTCCGGCAAGCAGCGGGAAGGCGATGGGCAACTTATCTCTTAAAAAAATCTCAATATGGTTTTCCATTTCCGGTTTCAGTTGCTGTAGTAGCGCCGGGTCTTCAATCGCTTTTTCTAGACTTTGGGAGGAACGCAGGTGTTGCTCAATAGCTGCGGCAATGAATCCAGAAAAACCCGGAACTATCGCCGGAAGCAATCCATGCAACCGAAGGCCTGCTATATTTTTTGGTTCCGACGGCCGGAAAAGTAGCCGGGTAAACAGGGCTGCTACAACATACCCGCCCAGGCTGGCAATGCATAATAAAAGGATGGAACTGTATAGCGGCATTTTTACGGCGTTGGGCGCAAAAATATCAAAAAAAATCCCGGTAATTTTTAAATGTAATTTTGTACGAGGGATGTTTTTATCTATTTTTGCCGTCCCGTAATAAATGGTAGTCGTAGCTCAGTTGGTTAGAGCATCAGATTGTGATTCTGAGGGTCGGGGGTTCGAGCCCCCTCGATTACCCACTTTCAAGACGCGGAATCCACGCATTCCTCGCAAACGTAGCACAGAAGCGGATTTTGACACAACGTTAGAATCCGCTTTTTTCATTCCCCAACCTCCCCGAGGTGCTTTTCGAGGTGCCTGAGCTTTTTTTCCGAGGTGCTTCCAGGATTTCCCCCTTCTCTACATCTGTTGTCGCTATTCATCACGTCATTAAACACATAGCGATATGACCAACCAACTAAACATCCTCTTCATGGCTATACCCTCCAGGGTGAACGCCAACGGAGAAATGCCTTTGTACTGCCGGGTAACATACAGAGGCAGGCAGAAACGTATTATGATCGGCTGTACTATATCGAAAGCGATCTGGGAACAGTCGAAACAGAAAGCCAAGGGGAAGTCCCCGAAGGCCGAGTCAGTCAACCAACAAATCAACCAGCTTGTACAGAAGATATACAAGGCGGAAGCCGACCTGCTCAAATCCGAGGACCCATTCGAAGTGGAAGATATTATCGCCAAAGCCCGGGGATTGGACAAAGCTGCCTGCCGTACATTGATGCAGGTGTACCAGTACCGGTTTAAGACGATGCAGCGGCTAGCGGGTATCGACTACAAACCTTCAACTCTCCGAAAGTTTGTACAGATGGCCGACGCGGTGAAACACTTTCTCAAACATCAGTACAACACCGAAGACATCCCTCTCTCCAAAATCAACCTGGTATTCCTCCAGCAACTTGAAACCTTTTTGAGAGCGGAGAAGAAGATGAAGATGGTGACACTGAACAAAGTGATTCAGAAGTTGAAGTCTGTTACAACCATTGCAATCGACCATGGGTGGATGAACCCTAATCCTTTTCCTGGACACCGGTTCAAACATGACAAACTCAAGGTGATATACCTTACTATGGAGGAACTCGAAAAGTTGGAGCTGTACCAATTCGCTAGTCCCCGACTTTCAAGAGTTCGCGACATATTCCTCTTTAGTGTGTACACCGGCTTGCATTACCTGGATGCAATGAGTATCAGTATGGATAATGTTGTAGAGGGTGCGGATGGCAATTTGTGGATCACTTACACCCGGCAGAAAACAGGGAAACTCTTAAACATACCGATGCTCAGCAAGGCAAAATTGCTCATGTATAAGTTCCGAACAGAGGGCTTGCTTTCGTACAACGTGTCTACTTCCATCGTTCCCAGAATGAGTAATCAGAAGCTCAACAGCTACCTGAAAGAAGTTGGAGCAATCTGTAACATAGACAAACCGCTAACGCACAAAGTGGCCAGGAAAACCTTCGGGTCAGCGTTGCTCTACTACAATGTACCTATGAAAGTAGTAAGCGAACTAATGGGGCATTCATCAGTCCTTGTGACTGAACGGCACTATGCCCAGGTTGAGCTGAAGAAGTTGGGTGAAGCCATTACCGGGGTAGACGCCCTCATAAAATTGCAACTGCCCGTGGTTGTGTCCTGAGGAAGAGAGGGCTGCGGCTCTCTCTCCTTTTTTCAGTGCCTTACATATCGAGAAGGTTCAAAGTCCATGTGATGCATCTTTTTTGTACATTGCGAACTCCCGCGAACAAGCTGGATAAACCAAACCCGAAACATGATTGCAGAAGCACTGAAACAATTGGAAGCCGACCTTTGGGAAGCTGCCGATCAACTACGAGCTAATAGTAAACTCACTGCCACAGAATATACAATGCCCATCCTGGGATTGATTTTCCTACGACATGCAACCAACCGTTTTGAGCAGATAAAAGCAGAGGTAGAACCAACACTACCACTTCATCCTAAACGTGGCCGGAGACCTATAAACCGTGATGACTTCTGGTCTAAGGGGGCGATCTTCCTACCGGGCGAAGCACATTTCGACTACCTCGTGGGGCTACCCGATAGTGAAGACATTGGAGCAAAGATTGATGCAGCCATGCGTTTGGTAGAAGAAGAGAATGAAACGCTTAAAGGCGTACTACCTAAAACATACACCTCCTTCGAGAAGTCGCTACTTCTGGAATTATTACGCATCTTCAACAAGGAGGCATTGCGCAAGGCCAAAGGCGATGTGTTCGGTAAAATATACGAGTACTTCCTGAATGCCTTTGCCATCAAGGGCGCACAGGAGGGAGGGGAGTTCTTTACACCCATTTCACTTGTATCTATCATAGTGAACTTCATTGAACCTACTTCTGGTATTATGTTGGATCCTTCCTGTGGTAGCTTTGGCATGGCCGTTCAAACCGGACACTTCATAGAACGGTTACACCATGACCCTAACAAAGTCATTACTTTTTACGGGCAGGAGAAAACCAGTACGAACGCCAACATCGCAAAGATGAACATGGCGGTACATGGCCTGGAGGGAAATGTACTGGAAGGCAATACTTTTTACGAAGACAAGCATGAACTGGTGGGAAAGTGCGATAGGGTTATGGCTAACCCCCCATTCAATGTGGACAAGGTGGACAAAGAACGGGAAGTAGTCAAAAACGATCCTCGCCTGCCCTTTGGGTTGCCCAAAAATGACAATGCGAATTACTTGTGGATACAGTATTTCTACGCCTACCTTAACCCGACGGGAAGAGCAGGGTTTGTGATGGCTAGTAGTGCAAGTGATGCTGGGCATAGCGAGAAGCTCCTTCGGGAACAACTGGTAAAGACCGGTGCAGTTGATATCATGGTATCTATCGGCAACAACTTCTTTTACACCAGGAGCCTGCCATGTACATTATGGTTTTACGACCGCTCCAAAGAGAACGACAAGAAGCGCAGTAATCATATTCTCATGCTGGATGCACGCAAAGTTTTCCGCAAAGTATCGACTACCATCAATGACTTTAGCCCGGAACAACTGGAGAACCTTACAGCGGTTGTAAAGCTCTATAGAGGAGACAGGGAATATCTTGCAACACTGTTGGAGAAACGCTTGCACCTCATAATGGATGAGCTTAATGCATACACAGGATTCTTGTTGAACGAGGTCAAGCATGTGCGGAGAATTGCGAACAACATCAACGACGTTAGTACGATAGAGTTTGAGGAGAAAAAAGATACCGTCAAGTACCGGCAAGCAATATCTGATCTCGCCACAATTTCACAAGAACTGGAAGTTAGTCTACAATCACTTGTAACAGACATCGAAGAGCAGGACCAATATCTACAGCTATGGGAGAGTCTACTTCGGGACAAACAAAATGCTCACAATGCCCTAAGCAATCAATGGATAATGTTCCAGGAGCTGCATCACCGACTCCATCCAAAGGTTAAGCATCTAGGGCAATTGTACAAGCAGTGGCTAACCAACTGGGAGCTACTTGAACAAGGATACGACATACAGCGAATAAAGGAAGTAGCAGAGGTGAGGATAAAAACGGGACTACGAATAATCATAGACGTTCATGAAAGAAACGTTTCAGCCTGGAGACAACTTAAATACCTGACAGATGAATGTGGCTGGCTATTGAAACGTTTCACTGAGGGCGAGTATGTTGATATACCCGGCTTATGCAAGCTAGTGACGATCGAGGAAGTAGCTGCCAAGGATTGGAGCTTAAGTCCAGGTCGGTATGTCGGTATAGACAAGACTGTCGAAGATGATCAGGACTGGGAGGCCAAACTACAAACTCTTCATGCAGAACTTGAGATACTAAACATTGAGGCAGCTCAATTGGCAGAAACCATCTCATCAAACTATAAAGCGATACTGTAGCTGATGGGAAAGAAAGTGCAACTTAAAGATATCACCTTAAAGATTGGAAGCGGCGTTACACCGAAAGGGGGAGCTTCAGTTTACATACCGAAGGGCACCTCTCTAATCAGAAGTCAGAACATATATAATGGGTCATTCTCTGATGACGGACTCGTGTTTATTACCGATGACCAAGCCGACAAAATGAAGTTGGTTGACGTCGGAGAAGATGATGTGTTGATAAACATCACTGGGGATTCAGTAGCTAGGTGTTGCAGAGTGAAGGGCGAATTTTTACCTGCGAGGGTAAATCAACATGTCTGCATAATACGTCCCGATGGCAGATTTGTGGACTCGAGGTTTCTGATGTATCAACTCACTTCACCTATAGGCCAAAACACATTACTTTCAATTGCAACGGGGGCGGGGGCAACGAGAAATTCTTTAACGAAGAGACAGTTGGAGGAATTTGAAATAGACCTTCCACCAGTTCCCATACAACATCGCATTGCAACTATCCTCGGGGCATACGATGATCTTATAGAGAACAACCTACGCCGGGTAAAGCTACTTGAAGATGTGGCTAGGTGTGAGTACCGGAGGGTGGTGGAAAATAACAGTTGTAAGAGGGTACAGCTTTCAGAAGTCGCGGGGGTCAACCAAGCATCGCTCCATTCTAAGTTTGAGGGTTCCATAAAGTACATTGACATTGCTTCGGTAACGGTCGGTGCTATTTCAGACCTGCAAGAATACAACTTCAAAGAAGCACCAGGGAGAGCAAGGCGAATAGTTAAAGATGGCGATATCATTTGGTCATGTGTCCGTCCTAATAGAAAGTCCTACGCATACATCGCAACACCGGAAGAAAACACGATCGCTTCCACAGGGTTTGCAGTCATCACTTCTCAATCTGTTCCCAGCAGCTTCCTATACCAGTCCCTAATCACGGACGAATACGTCAAGTATCTGGAAAGTCATGCAACGGGAGCCGCGTATCCTGCTGTTACTGCAAAAGACTTCGAGGCATCAACCATTAGAGTTCCAGATGATCGCAATATTCTAAAGGCGTTTCATATCAAAGTGTCACCGTACTACACCTTGATAAATCGCTTGCAGTCTCAAAACACACAACTCCGCCAGACAAGAGACATCTTACTACCCAAGCTAATGAGCGGGGAGATAGAAGTAGGTGGAGATATTACTGCTGGTACCTTGTTAGAGATGCCTAATATTGAAACAATGGCTGCTGAAAATGAAGCACCGTATTCGAAACCCAGGAACGGCAGACGCCACCTAACTGCTAACTAAAGAACTGAGTGCAAGAAAACATCCTCCATATCGAAACAATGCTCGCCCGGTACAAGTTACATAGCGCTACACTTAGTAGCTCCATACTTCACCAGGATATTGCAAACTATGGCAGACTTCTGCCTGCATTTACAGAACTGAAGGAACGTCTACATCTAGCTGATGTAGGTGAAGCAGAGAGGTTCAATATGTTTAGCATCATGAAGTTTGATTACTATGAGGTACTGCTACATAGTCCCGTACTTTCTAACCTGCTCAATCCAAATGGCTCCCACTCGCAAGGAGCGCTGTTTTACAACAAGTTTATTGAGCATGTGTATACGGGAGTTGATGCCAGTCTTCTACTGAACATAAAACCCGGCAATCTGATGGTGGAAAACGAAATGTGGACCCACCTTGGCCAGATCGATATATTTATCAGGCACAGTGACCCGTTGAATCCGTTCGCAATCGTCATAGAAAACAAAATCTACGCACCTGATCAACTGAAGCAACTTGAAAGATACTATGAGTTCGCTCAAACCATTTACGGGCACACTGGTAATATCCGTCTGCTATATCTAAAGCCCATCAAAGGAGACCCAAGTCCGGAATCTATGAATGTTGAACTACAGAAGGAGCTTACTGAAAAGGGAGTGTTGAAATCCATCTCGTACAAGGACACTATTATACCATGGCTTACAGATTGTGTGACTGAAGTGAAAGCCCCAGTTGTGCAACATACCATCCAGCAATATATTCACACACTAAAAAACATCTGTCGATGATCAAGTACGAAGACGAAATGTACAAGTTTGTAACCAGCTCAGAGAACTTTGAGGCGGTCTGTGATTTGACTGACCAATTCCAGATCGTAAAGCAACGCTTGCGGCAAGACTTTTGGAAAGAAGTGAAGACTTCCCTGCAGCCGGAAATAGAGAGGTTCAACGGGTGGAAAATCTGGATGCATGACGAACTGAACTCAAATTCGGCGCTCATATTATACCGGGATGAGTTCTGCTACGACAAAGTGGACGATGCGAAAGCAACTATACGGATGGACAACTTAATGGACGTACCAGCTTTTGGCTTGTGGATTAACCGTGAGTGGGAGGGGTTCGACATTAACGACATATGGCTGAAATCTAAACCGTTCCAGTCACCCAGTTTCAAGGTCGGGAATATCAATGGCTGGTGGTGGCCATTATACAACACATTACCCTACAATTTCACCCTGACTAAGGATATCAAAAAGATCACACCGGGGAACAGAGAATGGGTTGTAAAAGAAGTGGTAGCCGTACTAGTAAAATGTATGGACGAACTGACAGGATTTATGGAGTCATACTTTATACGAAAATAAGCGACATGCCCTACCAGTACGGAGAAGACAAACTCATAGAACAGACAGCTATGAGCCTATTTAAAGAGCTAGGCTGGGACACTGTCGTGGCATATGAAGCGGAAACTTTTGGGCAGGATGGCATGCTGGGGAGAGCGAACAAAAAAGAGACAACGCTGAATCGTTATGTGCTCCAGGCATTGAAGCAATACAATTCAGGTGTACCAGAGGAGGCCTACCAGCAAGCAGTAGAGAAGCTCGCAGAATACTCCTCTTCCAAAACATTGGGAGACACGAATTTTGAAAAGTACGAGATGCTACGGGATGGTGTTCCGGTAGATTACAGGAATACGAAGGGCGAGCAAATTCAGGGGCAACGGTTACGGCTATTCGATTTTGAAAATCCTAGGAACAACAAGTACATCGCTATAAGTCAGCTGTGGGTAGAGGGAAGCTTTGGCTACAAGCGCCGTCCGGATATTATCGGATTCGTAAACGGAATTCCCTTGCTCTTCATAGAGCTTAAAGCAGTACACAAGAACCTGGAGACTGCATATGTAAACAACCTTAAAGACTACAAAGCAACAATACCCCACCTGTTCCATTGCAATGCGTTTGTGATACTCAGCAATGGCCTCGACAGCAAGGTAGGATCCATTACGGGTAAGTATCAGCACTTCCATGATTGGAAGAGAATACAGGAAGATGAAGAGGGTATAGTGAGCATGGAAACGATACTGAGAGGTATCTGCGACAAGAGCCGCTTTTTGGACCTCTTTGAAAACTTCATCTTGTACGATACGAAAACAATGGGGTCGGTCGTAAAGCTCATTGCCCGCAACCATCAGTACATTGGTGTCAACAAGGCGATCAGCAATTTCGCACACAAGCAAGAGCAGTACAAGTTGGGTTTGATCCCCAAAGAGGAGAGGCAGAAGCTAGGGGTGTTCTGGCACACCCAAGGAAGTGGAAAGTCCTATAGCATGGTGTTCTTCTGTCAGAAGATACATAGGAGGTTTACTGGTAATTACAGCTTCCTGATCGTGACAGATCGCAATGAACTGGATACACAGATATACGGCACTTTCAGCGGTGCGGGAGTTGTGCCACAACATGAGCCGGGAAAGAGGAATCCGTTTAGTGCCAAAGCTGGAAGTGGGGATAACCTGCGCCAGTTACTCAAAGAAGATAAGAGATACATCTTTAGCCTCATCCACAAATTCAACTTCGACGATACCTGCACTGAGAGGGATGACTTGATTGTGATCTCGGATGAAGCTCACAGAACCCAGGCCGGCAGTCTTGCAATTAACATGCGCAAGGCCTTGCCCAATGCAGCATTCATCGGATTCACCGGTACCCCTTTGTTCAAGAACGACGAAATCACCAAGCGGATTTTCGGAGACTATGTATCTATCTACGACTTCAAACGAAGTGTGGACGATGGGGCGACGGTGCCGTTGTATTATGAGAATCGGGGAGAGTTGTTACAACTGGATAATGTACAGATCACTCAGCAAATGCGAGATGCTATTGAGCAAGCGGACCTGGATGAAGATCAGAAGACTAGGCTTGAGCAACTCTTTGCGAACGAATATCCCATACTAACGGCAAAGCATAGACTACGGGCAATTGCCAAAGATGTTGTGGAGCACTTCTGCAATCGAGGCTACAAGGGCAAAGCGATGTTGGTTTGCATAGACAAGATTACAGCGGTGAAAATGTACAACTACATTACTGCAGCGATGCACGAGTACATTGTACAATCAGAAAAGGAGTTACCCAAGCTCGACGATGATCAGGAAGTGCTAACCAAGATGCAAAACCTTCAATGGATCAAGGAGACGGAAGTTGCCGTGGTGGTGAGTGGGGAGCAAAACGAAATCGACAAGTTCAAGGCCTGGGATCTGGACATCACTGTGCATCGGGAGAAGATGAATGGCAGGGATCTGGAGACCGAGTTTAAGGACGAGGGCAACCCGTTTCGTCTGGCGATTGTATGTGCAATGTGGATCACCGGCTTCGATGTGCCCACACTCTCTACAATGTACATTGACAAGCCGTTGAAGGCGCACACACTGATGCAAACAATCGCAAGAGCAAACAGGATCAGTGAGGGGAAAAACAATGGACTCATCGTAGACTATATAGATACCTATCAAAGTCTGCTCGATGCCCTGGCCGTGTATGCCATCGGAGACGATGGAAGCGGTAGTGACAAAGTGCCTCCCATTGTGAAACCAACCGAAGAGCTAATCGAGGAACTTCGGGAAACAATTGAGGCTACCGAAAGGTACCTCAACGATGAACTCAACTTTGTACTAAACCGACTTGTGTCCACCGACGGTCTTCAAAGACTGCGAGCCATCCAGGACGGAGAAGATGCGGTATACGTTAACGAAGAAACTAAGAAACGTTTTGAGGTACTGGCTAGAATAGTATTCAAGAAGTACATGGCTGTAGGTATGGATCCCGGGGCCTACCATCTTGTACCAAAAAAGGAGGCCATCCAGGCATTGTACGATCGGATCCAGAAGAACACTAAAGAGGCTGATCTCACCGAACTGATGAGGATGTTGCAGGACATCGTGGATGATTCTATTACCAAGGCTGCGGAAGATCAGGAGCCATATATCACGGCCTATAAGGAGGGTAATGTTATTGACATTAGTCACCTTGACTTTGAGCTCATCAAGCAACTCTACGAAAAGTCTCCGCACAAAAACACGACCGTTGCAACACTAAAAGAGCAGGTGGAGCAACGCCTGCACCGGATGATACAGCAGAACCCTACGAGGATAGATTTTTACACGAGATATACAGAGATCATCCAGGAGTACAATGATGGAAAAGACCGGGAGCGTCTGGAGCATGTGTTTCAGGAGCTGGTTAAGTTGGTACAAGCAATGAGTAACGAGGAACAACGGGTGGCAAAGGAAGGGCTGAACGAAGAACAGGCAGCCATCTTTGATCTACTATTGAAGCCCCAGTTGAATACTCAAGATAGGAACGAGGTCAAGGAAGTTGCGGTGGAGTTGCTGGGCCAACTAAAAGAACGACCACTACAAGTTGAGAATTGGAGCGACAAGAACTCAACTGCAGCGGACGTTCGGAAGATTATCAGCATGTACTTGTTTGAGCGACTTCCGGAACCCTATACACAATCCGACGTAGACGAAAAAACCATCACGCTTTTCAACCACCTCAAGGGCACGTATTATGGGGGAGGGCGGAGTGCATATGCATAAGTCTACGAGCGCCCAATTAGTAGTATTATACTATATGCGCCCCTCAAAAAATACAAACCTAGTGTGGCAGGGAGTTTCGGCCATTTAGAGGTGTACGAAATGGTACAACGGCCGTTCTTTAAATCACGCATAATTGTACGAAAGGGTACAACCAAATAACACATCATGTCAGAAACGAAAACCGCAACAGCAACTGAAGTTTTGCACGAGTTTTGGAAAGAGATGGACACTAAGAAAGTCTACATTTCAAGCCGGAACAAAGCGAAGAACTCTGCTGGCACTTACGAGAGGGGAGAAGTCTCAGGGAAAACATGGGTAGTAAAGCACGATGCTGTTTCTATCGGCCCGAATTTATTACTATCTCTGAATGCTGCCGAGTTAAAGATGGTATGTAAGATTATCTCAGAGTTAAAGCTGTATAATGCCTTTTGGTACTATCCCTATCGTGAGATAGGTGGCAAACCGGAGAAGACTATCGGAACCCTTAGAACCAAAGGGATTTTGTTAAAGACGGAAAACCTTGCCATGCATTTGGTTAATCCAGATAAGATTAGGAGAGGTGGCTACGACGTTGTGGTAGCAGCGACCTCTAAGTTAGTCGAGGAACGCAAGATCATAAGCGAGGAGCTTTGTATACACCTACAAACCCCTGAGAAGGCGTACACTAATGGATATTTACGTCTTTTGGAAAAGTAGGGTGTGCTTCCCCCGGGGGACCAACTCTGCTGCTGGCCTCGAAGACGACTGTAGCACCTTTGCAGAAGCGGTCTATCGACGTTCCTGTATACTATACAGCTTTTGGTCCTGAAATACTGGTCAATCATAGCGCACCCAAGGCGATTATTGGGGCTGTTTTGTCGTGTTAAAGCCTCAAAAAAGTAGCCGATCGTGCACACAGCCCCCATAAAGCGATAATTCTTGCATCCCCCGCCCTTTTCCTTCTCAAAAAAAGTACCCCCCACTACACTATACAGCTTTTGTCCGGGTGTCCCACTGTCACGGTACCACCTCCTTGCAATGCCCCGTACTAAATCTTGCCCTGGAATAACCCGTGGCATCAAATCAAACACTCATTATCATGGTCAAGATCATTGCAGTTAAACAATCCGAAAACAAAGAAGGCAAGGCATACGTCAGCCTTAAACTACAAGGTGGAGTGGAAGCAATCCAGTCAATGCAGACAGGGAAATTGTACCTCACAACCCGTACTTGCTTCATTCCAACAACATTCGACGAGGCCACAGCAGAGTCGCTAATCGGCACGCAGCTTCCTGGTACAGTTAAAAGGGTAGAATCAGAACCCTACGAGTATACAGTTAAGGAAACGGGTGAAGTGATAACGTTGTCTCACAGTTACGAGTACACGCCGGAAGAAACACATGGAGAACAGCATGTACCTATCAAAAAGGTGATTCAGGCTGAAGTATAGAGCCTTCACTTCTCCTCAACTTATCATCAGGGCAGTACAGCATGAAGCAGTACTGCCTTTTTCATCCACTCACAAAGCAGTTGAAATATGAAACTACTTAAAGCTTGCCGCCAACGGGCAAAAATCAAAACGGCACTCCAAGGCCCTAGTGGTTCTGGTAAGACTTTCTCCGCACTCTTCCTGGCTTTCGGGCTATGTGGAGACTGGAGCAAGATAGCCATCGTTGATTCCGAAAATCATTCAGCAGAATTATACTCCCACCTCGGCAGCTTCAACACAGTCAGTATCTCGGCACCATTTAATCCCGAGAAATATGTGCAGGCAATCGCACTATGCGAAAGTGCAGGCATAGAAGTTATCATCCTTGACTCCTGTAGTCATGAGTGGGACGGGCCTGGAGGTATATTAGACATTCATGGCAACATGCCGGGCAACAGTTTTACCAACTGGAGCAGGTTAACAACAAGGCACAACGCTTTTGTCCAGGCGATCTTACAATCTCCAGCTCATATCATCGGTACTATTCGAAGTAAGCAGGACTATGTACTTCAGGAGAAGAATGGCAAGATGGTTCCCGAGAAGGTAGGGTTAAAGGGGGTAACAAGAGACGGGATGGACTACGAGTTCACCCTGATGTTTGAACTGGATATCAAGCATAACGCTTACACCAGCAAAGACCGGACAGGATTGTTTGAAGGCAAGCCAGAGACTCGGATCACAATCGAAACTGGTAAACAGATCCGCGACTGGTGTAATATCGGATCAGAGCCTTCAATCAAACCCGTTGATTCTATTGTGGTACCTGAAGAATCCTTGCAACATCGTATCCAGTCATGCAAAACTGTGGATGAACTCCTGGTCTTGTACAAGGCACAAACGCCGGCAGTACAGGAAAACTATACAGCAGCTTTCACAGAGCATCGCCTGCAGTTATTGGCATCAGCTCCCAATGGATCGAATCACATTTCTACACAACTTAAAGCCTCATCAAATGGACAACACCTTAAGCCTGGTACCAGTACAATTTAGTCGAAGTACACAGGAGAATCCCTTCATCACTGAAACGGAGAACATATCGACCGAGCAGCCGTTCATCCAGGCGAATACTATTGGATGTAACCTGGAGGAGATGAGATTACATCATCTTATCCCTGTCTTTGCTAAAGACAATGAGCGGCTCATATCGAGTGCCGAGTTCATAGAAACAACTCACTCGATCGTGTCCGATATCTATCAGGGTCAGACAGTGCTGAAACCTGCTATCAGGCTTTCCCACCCAGTCAAAGGACGAATACCAGACGCTAAGGACAAGCCTGCAAACCAACTGGAGGATCGGGAGAGGACTATCTTCTACGAGAGGATGGCCTTTATCATCGAGATACCTTCTATTTCAGATGTTGTAGATGGTAATCGTCTATCCCTCACCGTTGGTGGCATCAAAGCATATAACTTGGACAACCTTTACAACAGAAAGGGAAACGATGAGCACTTCAAGATCTTCATCGGCTTTCAGAACAAGGTGTGCCTCAACATGTGTGTATGGTCGGATGGTGCCATGATAGATCTCAAGGTGAAGAGTCTTGGACAGTTGCAGGCATGTATTCGTAGCCTGATTCAGAACTACAACCAGCAACATCACCTTTTTCATCTGAAACAGCTCTGTGAATACAGCTTGACTGAACAGCAGTTTGCGCAGTTAATTGGCCGGACAAGAATGTATCCCTTCCTACCCAACGATACCCGGAAGGAGATACCGCAGTTGCTATTTGGAGATATGCAAATGGGCAGCATTGTTCGGGACTACTATAGGGACGATTCCTTTTGCAAAATGGCTGATGGTACGCTAAACCTTTGGCGGCTATACAACCTCTTCACCAATGCAAACAAGTCGACTTACATAGACCAGTTTGTTGAAAGGGGAGTGAACGCCTTCAGTTTCGCGTACAACATCAAATCCGCATTACAACACCAGACCTTCAACTGGTATTTAAGTTAGACCATGATTGAAAGTTAGCCTGGCGCCGGGAAGGCCAGGCTTTTTATGTCTCCTAATATGATAGAACACAACGATACTCCAACAAGCGATTACGCGTTGCTGGTAGTGAACCCTCATGGCCACTTGAGGGTGTTATTTTGCCCATTTAGAGTGTTATGTATCGAGCCTGTCGGTACGATTAAAGCCGGTACAACAGTATGGGTTGAGCAAGTCAATTGCTCAGCTGGCCCGAGAGGGAGAATACTGTACAAGATATACGGCACATCGTATTTGTTCGAGCGCTTTGCAATACAGATCAACTTCTAGGATGGATAGGTGGCTGCAGGTCATGCTGTATTTTGTTCCCACTGCTTTTGATATGGTTTTATCCTGCATATCAACCGAGAACCATTGAAAATGAAGTGGACGTTACTTCCTCGCTTTCGGCGGAAACTCAAAGAGGAATAAGTGGTGCACTGGTACGCCTAAAGAGTTGGCGAGAAGATGAGCCGTTGATATAGTGGTATTACTAACACCCCGTTCTATTTTCGCGATTTGTGAATATTCAACATCAGCCTCAAATGCCAATTGCATCATCGTTAGGCCCTTGCTTACACGAATTCTCCTCAGGTTTTCACCGAAAGCTTTGAGGTACTCCTCGTTACGAGTTTTATTCACCAGAGCAATGTGGTACAAATGCCATACTTCGCGTATGGTATATATGCCACAATTTCAATTCACACCTCTAAACGCACTCTAATGAAAAGAACTATCTCCGTACTTCTTGCCCTCAATATGCTCATACCAATATTGGTGCATGGGCAAAAGAAAAGTAACACTACGGTACCTAACAAGCATGCAGTTATCGATGCCTTGGCCAAAAAATATCAGGGTATATCATCTGTCACTTTGAGCACACCAAACGGTTCCGTTATTGCCGCCGTTTCTGTCTCCTATAATGAATCTGGCAAGCCGTATTCTGTGACATTCAGAGGAAAAGACAGCGTGTTTACGCTAAGTGCTAATACCTTCCCCGATGTACCATCTATCCAGGCCCTGTTCAGTTCCCTGAAAAAGCAAAAGCTGGCAAGCGGCTTTAAGTACAGTGAGGGACTAAGCAGTTATGATAATGAGGTATTTGTAAAGGGTAACATCTATACTCGATTTGTGGTGAGTATGGCTGTGGGCCCATACGCCTACGGGGAGCCGGATTTATATAGTCGTCAACGGTTCGAAATTTCCACAGTTGACTTTTCGAGGTCTGGAGGCGAGGGGGCGGGGAAATTTGACTTCTAGTCTCCCACACAGTACTTCGACACCGTCACACTCTACACTTTTAACCCCTCTTCTAAATCTTCACCTCTCAACCCGAAAGACATACACATGAACAGATCACCAACCGAAGTTATAATACTGTGGATAGGCACAGCTGCGTTAGTCCTCTGGCACATAACGAAGGACGATAAAAAATGACCTAGGCAAGAACTATGCAAACGCCGACCTAACTACTGCCCGCTTGAGCGCCAGATTGGCTCATGTACTACCGTGTGAGTATGTAGTGGTCAGTGTTTCCGTTTGTTTCCTTTACGGCTGTTATATTTGTCCTACCCTAAATCCACTATATGCGCACTTCCTCACAGTACCTAGAACTTTACGAGCTGCTTCGCAAAGGCCACAGCAAAGAAATCTCCATGATGGCTCTTTTGAACACGGTTAAAACCGAGGTTGCCACCGATATCTTAGCACGTCTGAAAGGCAAGATCGTGTGGGATGAAGACCTTGCTGTGCTGGATGCAAAGTGGGTTGCATCAAAAATCAAGAGCGAGAACCGGCGACAGAAAACGAAAAACGCTGGTGCCTCCATCGCGGGTCGTCGATAGAATAATAAAGTTCTACGTCATCCCCAGTACTTATTCACTTTAAACTCACACTAATGGACGACATGGTAGAAGCAACAATCGAGAAAGCAGACATGAACACAGTATTCTACTGGTGTGTAGATACGCTGAAGTTTTTCGCGGCGAGGTGGGGGATGACTTACGAGGAGCTCAATGTGTGGGTATTCTGCATTATCGGACCCATCATCTTCACGCTCACGGTGTTCATCATTCTCGTGCAAGCGAGGAAGCTATCAGTACGCAAGAAGTTGCTGACACATTTGTACGCCGGTAAAGAACCTGGCATTCAGAGAATCGTGTAGTACTCTTTTGGATATGTACAAGTCGTCGTACTTTCACATCGACAATAGGTGCCTGAAAGGGTGCCCGGTGGTTTTGGAAGTGGTGCTTCTGTGCAAAAACGTATTGAGGATCTGCTGTAGCTCAGTTGGTTAGAGCATCAGATTGTGATTCTGAGGGTCGGGGGTTCGAGCCCCCTCGATTACCCACTTAAAACACAGAGTAAGAAGGGTTTGAAGGTTTTTCGATTTAGAATGAGGATGAAACGTCAGAGATTTCGTCAGAATTTGGATCAGAACTTTCAAACCTTTATTGATGATACCACTTTCAGAAGGCTGAAATCTCCATTCGCAAATAATAAACGCAAAAGTTTCCGCTTTTGAGCCACGTCTAATTCGTGAGCTTGTGATGAGGGGAAAGTGTCAGCATCGATTGAATAAGTGAGCCAGGTCTCGTAACCTAAGCGGTCTGCCTCATTTTCTTTTCATTAGGAAGTCTTAGACACTTTTAATACTTTACTTCTTGTCTTTTTTATAGAAAGGCTTGCCAGTCGAACAGCTTGTTCTTTGCTTTCCTTAAAAAGTCCTTTTGCCGTAATAGCTCGTTAGGAAACTTCGGATTCCAACGAGTTGGTTTTATCGGCTGTAATGGCTATCGATCTCGGGGATCAAATACCCTTGGCCATAGGATCTAATTCGAGGCTGAGGTTTACAAAATGTGCAATTTCACACGCTTGTTTATTTAACTATATAACTAAACCGATGCTGCGACCTTCGTTTTATAAAAAGAAGAGAAAAGTATCTACATCCGTTATACCGGTGCTGCTTGTAGTGTTTGTAATTGCAATAGGATCTTGCTCCAAAATCGAAAAGGTAACTGATCTTAGTGGGATTCATATTGCCTGCAAAACTGGTGGTTCAACCGATTACAATTTCTTCGTGGTACCTGATAGCAATGATGTGATAAGATATCGAAATGAACGCCTTTTTCTGTCTGAAGGTGATTGGTTTCCATCGATTATGATTGACTTGGTGGATTCACCCATATTGGCTAAAGATTATGTTTTAAATGATGGTCTATCTAGCGCCCCAGTAAACACTTTTTTTATCAACCTAACCTTCATCCCGGTCGACGATGGCTATATATCTGGCACGAATAGCGGGAGAGTGACTATTACCCAAATCGATACGACCCGACGCACAGTGAGGGGAAAATTTTCGGGAACATTTAAAAGCAAATCCAATGCAGGAGAGTTATTGACGGTTTCAGATGGTAGCTTTTATGTTAATTATCTTCAATACTGAAAACACTCAGACCATCAGTTTTGAACATTGCTTCTCTTTTGCAAAAGTAACTTAGGTTAAATTTGAAGGAGCGCGAAATCATTTGGAGAATGGGTTTCGAAAAATTTTGGACATGCTGCGGCACATTACCTAACGATGGGGGGTTGAGCTCCTTGATTACCCATAATAACAGGTAGATTAACAAGGGTTTGAAGGTTTTTCGATTTAGAATGAGGATGAAACGTCAGAGATTTCGTCAGAATTTGAATCAGAACTTTCAAACCTTTTGTCATGATACTACTACCAAACGGATGCAAACGAACAGAATTCAACGTGTATCCTAAGAACTGGAAAACAGCCAGAGCAAAAATCTCCATTGCTTGGTATGCCGACTGTAAATTTATTGACCCTTCATTTCTTGACACCTATCCAAATGGTAAGTCTATCCGTCTAAAACGGGGCGTGAACAGATTTAAAACTATTCAAGAAAGGAAAATCGCACTGGAGACTTTAATTAGCGAATTTGATGACCTTGTAATCAGTGGATATAATCCCATTGCTACAGCACTGAACAACAATTCAAAAAATATTGAAATGCAGCAAAAGAAAGACCTATCATCAGAGCTGCTACCCAACACAAAGTTCATCGATGCTCTCAGGATTGCCTTAAACAACTCTACCAATGTTAGAGAATGTGTAAAGGATATGTATTCAGTGGTCAAGAGTATTGAATCTGCAGCTGAAACCCTTTCTTATCTTGATATTGCTATAGGGGATATCGAGGTAAAGCATATTAAAAGATGCCTGGACCACTGCCACAAAACCAATTCTAAATTCAGCGCTAAACGGTACAACAAAGCCAAGGCTTACCTGTCAAGTCTCTTTAGGTACCTGATTCAAGAAGGGGCAGTGCAGGGAAATATGGCACGTGCAGTAAATCCGATGAGAGAGGAGATTTCCCAGCCAAAATATTTTACAGAGGATGAAATCGAGAGAATTAAAACCCACTTATGGACTTATAACCGTCCATTTTACAATTTCATGATGATGTTCTACTACTCGGGGGGCAGGATTAAGGAATTGATGAGGCTGCAAAGAAAAGACGTAAACCTTAACGAACAGTCCTATTCCACTCTGGTTAAAAAAGGTAAACCAAGATGGGTGAGCAGAACGATTAGAAACGTGGCTATGCCTTACTGGATTGAGCAACTAAAAAATTGTGGCCAAAATGATTATGTGTTTTCTGAAAATCTCACTCCAGGGGTAAAGCAGATAGGTTCCGAACAAGTTTCAAGGAGGTGGAGAACTCATGTCAAAAAGCCGTTAGGTATTGAAACCACTATTTACAAACTGAAACACTTAAATACAGATAGAACTCTGAAAGCTTTTGGGGCTAAGCTCTTGAAATGAGCGCGAGGTTTAGTCGGGAACAACTTTCACCGATCTGGGTATGTAGAATTAATACTACAAAAAAATAATGGGAGTTAATAAATTATTAAATCTACTTTGTGGACAGTTTTCATAGGGTACGGATTAAAAACGGGGCACTGTCTTTACAGTCAGCCCTTCTTTTTTGCCTGCTGTCCAGGCTAATCCAAATAAGTTTGCCAATGGGGAATAATCATCGTAATACATAGCATAACAGCTGGTTTTAAAATTCTTTGTCCATACAGTTGCGGCCAAGTGTTCCACTCAAACAAGCAGATGCGTACCAAAATCCTGGTGCTGAACAAGATATGTAAAAGAATTGCCAAACTACCGCAGGTTGTATACGGATGGCAATGAATTTGTTTAGTATTTGAAAACCTTTGTATGTTAACACTCTATATCAGCCTTGTAATCATCATTGCTATTTCAGTCCTCGTTTTAATTGTATCCGGTGCAAGGAGACGGGCGGTAAGTAAAAGGGATAAAAACCTTGGTAAAGCTCATTGGTAAAATCCGCTTCTCGTCAAACACCCAATTGCGGTGTGAAATACATACCCGTTCCGCGCTGCTTGTACCATAGCGCCTGCCGCTTGCTACTTTCGTATGAGGTGGCTTCCATAGAAGAAGGCACGAAAAAGATTTACCTGGTAAACTAACATAAAACGTACCCGGCCCGGTCGCGCTTCCCAGGATACGTCCCTTGCCGGAAAGGGGCTCTGCTATTGCAACACTGGTTTTATAACCAGTTTGGAAAAATTTTCGGCAATTTGTAGACAGTTATTACGTGGTATCCGGAATATTAACTACTCTTTGTTTGACTCGCGTTATACCGGCTGTTTTGCGACATTCCCCGTTGGTTGCACAGGTTTTAAAGATTGCATCAAATTTGCATATAAAAACACAGGCATGCGTTTGTCACGGGCCTGTCCCTCTCCACTCCTCCCGAATGATTTCCGAAAAGCCTGTTTAACAAAATATTAGTCGCGAACCTGCGTTTTGGGTAAACATGCAACCTACATTTTACGTTATTTTTACATCATGCAAAAAATTGCAGCATTTATTATGAGCAAAAAATTTATCCCGGTAATGCTGGTGCTGACCGCTGCCAGCTTTTTTCTTGCTTTTCAAACGCAGGGGAAAAACGACAACGAAGATAATCCAGGTAGCAGGTATGCAAAGATACTCCGGAATGTAGGGATCCTGCTGGAAGAGGGCCACTATAGTCCGCGGAAAATTGACGACGCTTTCAGTAAGGTGGTTTTTAAGAAATTTATCGAAGACCTGGACGGGGAAAAAAATATCCTTTTGCAAGCTGATGTAGATGGATTCAGGAAATACGAGACCCGGCTGGATGATGAGATCCATGGTGCACCGATCGAATCTTTTTTTGCTGCAAATGCAGTTTATCTCAAACGTCTGTCAGAGGTATCTGCTGCGTACAACCAGATCCTTTCCAAACCCTTCGATTTTACTGTTAATGAAACAGTAGAAATGGATCCCAAAAACCGAAATTTTCCGACGAATGAGAAAGATCGTTATGAAATACTACGAAAAACCGTGAAACATGCTGTTTTAGATAGGTTTGTGGCAGCACAGGATGAAAGAGAGAAAAATAAAGGGAAAAAGGATTTTGTGGCAAAAGCTGACAGTACACTGGAAAGAGAAGCGAGGGAACTTGTTTCAAGGCAAATGGGACGTTATATGGCCACTAAAAAAAGCAGGGAGACCAATGACGAGAACTTTAGCACTTTTGTAAATGCTATCACTACCACGATGGACCCTCACAGCACCTATTTTCCCCCGATCGACCTGCGTACTTTCAACGAAAGTATGAGGGGTAGTTTTTTTGGAATCGGTGCGCAATTAAAGGAAGATGACGGAAGAATAAAAATAGCCAGCCTGGTAACGGGTGGCCCGGCCTGGAAAAATGGTGAATTAAAGGAGAATGATGAGATAGTGAAAGTGGCACAAGGAAAGGGGGAACCTGTGGATGTAACTGGTTTTGCTGTTACCGATGCCGTGAAACTGATCCGTGGGGCAGAAAAAGGCTCAGAAGTACGCCTGACTGTTAAAAAAATAGATGGTACCACTAAAGTGATCAGCCTCCTAAGGGATGATGTGAAACTAGAAGAAGTTTTCGTAAAATCTGCTGTCATCAATGGGCAAAATAAGATTGGCTATATCTACCTGCCTGAATTTTACGCAAATTTTGAAGACCCCAAAGGTGCCCGCTGTGCCGATGATGTGGCGAAAGAGCTGGAGAAGTTAAAGGCAGAAAATGTGGAAGGAATTGTGCTGGACCTTCGCGGAAACGGTGGCGGATCATTGTACGACGTAGTGCAAATGGTCGGGCTGTTTATCGAAGACGGGCCGATCTGCCAGGTGAAAGGCAGGGGAGATAAAGCAAAGGTTTTGGATGACAGGGACCGCACTGTACAATACTCAGGCCCGCTGACTGTGTTGGTTGACGAAACCAGTGCTTCAGCATCGGAAATTTTTGCCGCAGCTATCCAGGATTATAAAAGGGGTATCGTGATTGGTAGCACTTCCACTTATGGAAAGGGTACCGTACAACGCAATATTCCACTTAACCCACAAAGTGAAAACCCTCTGTTTAGTTCAGCCAAGTCAGAAGACCTGGGTACGGTTAAACTTACCCTTCAAAAATTTTACCGTATTAATGGCGGCGCCACTCAGTTAAGGGGTGTTGAACCGGATGTAGTGCTGCCGGACAGGTTGGAACACCTGAAGTTCAGGGAAAAAGATAACCCTGACGCACTGAAATGGGATGAAATCGGGAAAGCGCCCTATGTTCCGTGGACAAGCACCTATAGCACTGATGCGATCGTTAGCAGCGCCAATGACGAAGTGAATAAAAGCAGCAGCTTTGGTAAAATCAAAGCCAATGTAACCTGGCTGGAACAAAACCACGACCGGCAGTATTCATTAAATATTAACCAATTCAGGGAAGACCAGAAGAAACTCAAAGATGTGTATAAACAAATTGAAGAGGCCTACAAATTGCCACAAGCGATGAATATTAAGAACCTTTCAGCAGAAACAGTGGATGTATCTGCCGGCAAAGAGAAGGCTGACCGCAATACACAATGGCTTAAATCCAGGAGCGAAGATATTTACATCGATCAGTCAGTGAAAGTGCTGACCAAGATGATCGCACAGGCAAACCTTGCAAAGGTGAACTAACCTTGCATGCTTGCAACGTTATAGAAACATAGGAAATTTATAAGCGGCCGCACCCTAAAGGTGCGGCTGTTTTGTGCCTGATGGTTAACAGGGCAAAATCCATCCACCTATAGCCCATCGCCGATTGCCTGGAATGTCTTTTATAATTTGCCGGGCCGGCCTTTTCGCTTCCTTCTTCTTATGGTCAGCCCCCGATCAGGAATATTCAAATGGTATAACAGATCGGAAACCAAGGATGGTATCTCTAAAGGTACGGCCTGTAAACCGGCAAGATAAGTACCCATGCAGGCAATCCTTACCAGGTGCCGGGGGATATCGTATTCAGTCTTCCACATTAAAAAGATAATTCCTTCTGATATAGTAGCCCGGACAACAAGAGGATGTACTCTTTTGTACAAGATGTAGAAAGACAAAGATGAAGCGAATGCTAGCTTTACTTGTTGGTGAGAGAATCTTGTTCGTGTTTTCGGGATAATCAATGAATTCTTTCAAATTTTGCTAAAAGCTGGTAAGCCATAGTGATCGATCTGTGACTTGTTGGACGGCGATCCCCAAAACTGAAACCGCTTTAATTCTGAGCGCGGTTAAGACTGAACCCTGGCAGTTGAGTTCACCCACTCGATCAACTAGCCTTCTACCGCTCAGCTATGGGGAGGGTATCTTCATCGCTCACCCAACAACTGATTGTAACCTACACCAGGCTGAAGCAATTTAATAATTGCATCAGTTTGCGCCGGTTGAGATGGGGCCATAGCCCGAGGTATCCCAATAAAAAAACCAGCCTCTAAAAGAGGCTGGGTATTGTTTGTTGGATTGTGAGTGTTTGGTTGGTTTTTTTACCTGGATATTATAATCTTCCTATGTAAATGTAGGCTGTGGGATCTTTATGTTAGGATATTCAATTTTAAATTAGCTAAAAAGTCCACCTTTTTTAAGAGGCCTTGTTGCTTCACCCACTTTGAAACCGTTGTTGAATACTTCGATCTTATAGTTTCCTGTACTGAAATCTGTATTTGATTTCCAATCGAAACTAACTGTTTGTTTTTTGTTTTGTGTATAGTCTACATCCAGTTTCTGGGTGTAAAATTTCTGTTGACCATCCCGGGTGCTAAAAGTACCGGAACCCATCGCCTCTACTGCTACTGGTGTACCGTCAGGAGCTGTAATAGAGATAAAGATCTCTTTACTACCAGACTGTGCGATCATATTCTCATTCAGGTCAAAACTGATCCTTAATTTGTCTACTCTTTTAGCAGTGCTTGTCAGTTTTTCTTTCCCACTGCTTTTTTCGTTGATTCCAAGGATATTGAAGTTGGATGCATACAAGGTAGAACCAACCTGGAGGATATCATCTTTTTCTTTAATCACCACTGTAGCTGAGTCATAGTCCTTACGGGCCAGGTCACGCTCGCGGGTCACCACAGATTTCTGTTGCACCAACTGGATCTTTTCGCCCTGTAGAATTTCTACCTGGTTTTTATATCCTTCAATATCACCGTTAAGGGAGTTGATCAACCTCCTGGCTTCACCTAATTCTGCCGCTGTTGCGTTTGCTTTGTTCAGCAGGGTCTGGATACGTGCTCTTTTCTCTTCGATATCCCTATCCTTTGATGTAATGGTGCTGTCCATTTTTGTGTTGGAGGATTTCAGCATGTCATAACGAAGGGCCGCATCTTCCAGTTCCTTCTGCAACTGATCTTTTTCAGTTGTTGTAGTTGCAATCAGCGTCTCCTTTTGAACTAATGTTTCTTTTGTTTTGTTTTTATCGTAAATGATATAACCCCAGGTTCCCAACAGGGCAACAACTAAAGCGCCCGTTAAGATCGTACGCAGGTTCTTATTAGATGACGTACTCTTGTTATAGCCTTCTTGATTTGGTTTTTCCGCTTGTGGAAGATTTTCAAATGCCATGATAGATAGATTTAAAAGATGTTAAATTAGTAGATTACAATTCAGTATAAATATTCGTAGTAAAGTAAATACTTTTGTAAAAATCTGATTGTACCCTCGTATTTTCCAAAACTGTGCCAAAATGAAATTACGGGGCTACAATTTATAAAGATGTAGAACCTACATCCACGTAACGTCAACATAGATAACGCAATATGAGTGCTGAAAAGATTTTAAGTGGCTGGAAGCAGAACAAATGCAAACCTGTTTACTGGCTGCAGGGAGAAGAGGACTATTATATCGATCAGTTGGTCAATTTTGCTGAACATCATTTGCTCCCCCCGGCGGAGGCAGAATTTAACCTTACCGTATTTTATGGACGCGATGCCGAATGGGCTGCTGTTATAAATACTTGCAGGCGTTATCCTATGTTTGCCGAAAAACAGGTAGTGCTGATAAAGGAGGCTCAGCATATGAAGGATATCGAAAAACTGGAGGCCTATATTTCATCGCCGCTGGTTTCCACCGTCCTTATCGTTGCATATAAAGGAAAGAGCCTGGATAAGCGAACTAAGTTGCACAAGATAATCCTGGCCGATGCTGAATTATTCAACTCAGAAAAGATAAAGGAATACAAGATCCAGGAATGGATAGCAGGGCTGGTTGAATCAAAAGGTTATAAGATCCAACCCCGGAGTATCGCAATGCTGGAAGAACATATCGGGAATGACCTGAGCAGGATCGCCAACGAGATTGATAAACTTTCCCTGAACCTCGCGGGTAAAAAAACAATTGAAGAAGATGACATTGAAAAGTACATAGGGATCAGCAAAGAATACAATGTCTTTGAGTTGCAGGATGCAATTGCACGCAAAGACATGGCTAAAGCGATTAAAATTACCAATTATTTCCAAAGCAATCCCAAAGCTGTCCCCATCCAGCAGGCGCTACCCGCGCTCTATGCATTTATTAGTAAGACCTATGCAGCTTTTGGCATGACCGATAAAAGTGACAATGCGCTGAAACCTCTTTTTTATTTCAATGTAAGTTCATTGCAACAGGGAAAACTGATGATGAAAAACTATGGTTACCCCGGGGTTGAAAGATTATTGCTGTTATTGCATCATTACAACCTGAAAAGTATTGGGGTAGGAGATAGCGGTACCCCCGGTCCCTTGTTGATGAAAGAGATGGTAGCTAAGATGATGATATAGAGAACTTCAGTAAATTTATTTGGTCTAAAATTAAGCTGGTGAATCCGAGGCCTAAACTACATATTGACTTATCCCCGCTGGATCGTATCTTGGAAATAACAGCATACGTGCTGTTGGGGCTGATGTGGGCCACGACTGCATACGCTTTTTTCATATTACCCGCCACAATTCCCATTCACTATAATGCTTCAGGTGAGGCGGATGGATACGGTAAAAAAATGTTGCTCCTGCTTTTGCCGCTCATCCCCACGATTATTTTTTTCGGAATTTCCATCCTTTCAAGGTATCCCCATATTTTTAATTATATGGTCACCATCACGGCAGAAAATGCTTTGAAGCAGTACACAATGGCTGGACGGCTGCTGAGGTTTCTTAAGCTCTCCGTGGTGCTGATATTCCTCGTGGATGTATTATTCACTTACATTATCACCAATGATATTACAAAGGGGCCCGGTGGCTGGAATATAGTATTGATCTTTTTGGTGCTGCTGGCCCCGACGCTGTTTTATTTGGCAAAATCTTTCCGGGCAAAATAACATGTCAAGGGGGGTGAGCCAAAGCCTCTTGAAAATTTCCCTGTAAGTATCCCAAAATTTTAAAAGGATTTTAAGGCATTATCCTTGTCCAGGATGAGTTGTGTTTTCAGTTGCTGCAACCCTTCAAATTTAACTTCACTGCGCAGGTGTTTTACGATGGTAATTTTCAACACAGTTCCATAGATCATTTCATCAAAGTCAAAGATGTTAACTTCTATCACTCTTTTGGTGCCCTCCACTGTAGGCCGCAGGCCGATATTCATCATGCCCCTGAGCGAGCGGTTGCCTAACTCTACGTTTACGGCATACACGCCATTTGCCGGGATCAGTTTCTGCTCATTGTCAACGTACAGGTTGGCCGTGGGAAAACCGATCGTTCTGCCTACTTGGTTGCCCATGATCACGGTGCCACTAAAAAAATAACGATACCCCAGGTAGCTTGCTGCAGTATCAATATCGCCTTCCAGCAGTGCAGTCCGGATCTTCGTGCTGCTGATGGTGATATTTTTGAGTACATGTTCAGGAATTTCTTTCACCCTGTATTGATAGCGTGCTGCCATGTCTTCCAACAGGTGATAATCGCCTTGCCTGTTCCGTCCAAACCGGTGATCATAGCCGATAATGATGGTGTGCGGGTGAAAACGTTGTACCAGGAAATCCCGGATGTAGGCTTCTGCCGGTTGTTCGGCAAAAACTTTATTAAAAGGAACAATCACTACGTGTTGAATCCCATGCAGCTGCAGGAGCGCATATTTTTCTTCAGGCGTATTTAATAGCTGTATAGGACGTCCCGGGTGTTTTTCGGCAGCTACCACCTGTTTTGGATGCGGAAAAAAACTGATCACGACAGGAGTCCCATCGATGGCTGCTGCCTCCTGAAGCAACTGATCGATGATCTGCTGGTGGCCCTGGTGTACGCCATCAAAAGTGCCGATGGTAATCACGGCATTTTTAAAAGCAGGTAGATGGTCGATGTTTGTGTAAACCTTCATATAAAGCTGGCTGCAAATCTAAATGATAATTTCTATTTGACTATTTCATTTGTAAATTGCGCGTTTAAGAGGTGGACGGTTGAAGGTAGAGGGGGGAAAGGTGGAAGGTGGAAGGTGGAAGGTACAGGGTGATGGTTCCTGGCTTAACGTTGGATCCGTTCACGGCGCGGCGGAACTGCGCAACCCGACATTAAAAATTCAACATTCAAAATGCAACATTTAAAATAACAAATGTCTTTATATTCCAAAAGAGGCGTATCAGCACAAAAAGAAGAAGTACATGAGGCGGTAAAAAAGCTCGACCAGGGTTTGTTCCCCCATGCTTTCTGCAAAATTTACCCCGATTATCTTGGTGGCGCAGACGGTTTTATCAATGTGATGCATGCCGATGGTGCTGGTACAAAAAGTATCCTTGCCTATTTATACTGGAAAGAAACCGGCGATATTTCGGTGTGGAAGGGGATTGCCCAGGACGCGGTAGTAATGAACCTGGATGACCTGCTTTGTGTCGGTATTTACGACAACATAGTTTTTAATTCCACCATCGATCGAAATAAAAACCTGGTCCCCGGTGCAGTGCTCGAGCAGGTGATCAATGGCACCCAGGAATTGTTTGACACGCTTAAAGAATTTGGAGTTAATATTCATTACCTGGGCGGTGAAACGGCGGATGTTGGTGATGTGGTGCGTACCGTGGCCGTGAATGGTACCATGACCTGCCGCTGGCCAAAAGATAGGATCATCAGTAATGATAAGATCAGCGCCGGCGATGTGATAGTGGGTTTTGCGAGTTATGGCCAGGCCAGCTATGAAACCGTTTACAACAGTGGTATTGGAAGCAATGGCCTTACGAGTGCAAGGCACGATGCCCTTAACAAATTTTACGCAGATAATTTTAAAGAAAGCTACGACAATAATCTACCGGAGGAAGTTGTATACATCGGCAAGGACAGGCTTACTACGGATTACAGACTACCTGGCCACCCGGAGTCGTATACCAGTGTAGGCAACCTCATCTTAAGCCCGACACGCACTTATGCGCCGGTGCTGAAACAGTTGCTGGAAAATCATTTCGATAAGATACACGGGCTTATTCATTGCAGCGGCGGTGGCCAGACAAAGTGTATGAAATACCTGCCCGGCAATTTCAAAATAATCAAAGACAATCTTTTTGATGCACCACCGGTTTTTAACCTGCTGCAGCAAAACAGCGGCAGCAACCTGAGGGAAATGTTTGAAGTGTTTAACATGGGTTGCAGGCTGGAAGTATATTGCAGCCCGGCAGATGCCCAGGTTATGATAGATGCAGCACAATCATTTAACATTGATGCACAGGTCATCGGAAGGGTAGAAGCGGCAGATAAAAAAGTATTGCTGATCAGGTACAAAGGCGAAGAAATTCTTTATTAGAAAAAAGGGCTGAAAAAATTCAGCCTTTTTATTTTTTTATTTTGTGGAGACAATATCAATTATTTTTTTCCGGTCTGTACTCTCCCACCTGTACCGCACCGTATAATTTTGTTTCGTATCAGTTTTTAACCGGAAAGGGATTTTCACTGTCATGTTCACAAGATTATCTTCCATAGCTCCACCAACTTTTTTCAGCAGTTTATCGGCTATTTTTACCTCGTTCATATTTTTATCATACACCCAGAAACTATTTTTGCCGCTTAGCACTTCCGTTACGGATGTGCCGGTGATCTCCGGGATCTCAATACTCAGGTATGCATTTTTCGGAGCAACCCTTATGCTGGTATCTACCATTACAGTAGCCTGGGTTATCTTGATAACGTTGCTTAAGCCGAGTGACTGGTCAGAAGTTTTGATGTAATTACTAAATTTTGAAATGGCAAGGGGTTCCGTGGCAGTTGCTATCGAAACGGGGAATAACAGGCGAAGTTGTTTTTTACTTTTCAGGTCATAATAACGCAGTTGTATAATACATTCCGTTTCATTTTTGAGCCACTGGGCCTTCAGGGTCAGTTTCACAGGCAGTTCTTTGGCGCTATTGGTAGCTATCCCGGTCTTTTCTGATTCCTTAAACAGGTTTGGTATTACCGCGAGTTGTTGTTTTTTATTGGAAAAGAAAATGACTTCTACAGCGGGATAGATTTTTTTTGCGGCATCCTCGGTAAATCCTGCGGGTGATTGTAGCTTAAAAGTAAATTCTTTGTTTGCAGGAATGCGATTGCTCATTAATGTGGATCCATCAATAATAATTTCTGCATACCTGGCATATAACCCTTCATTAAAATATTGTATGCCTGTAAAAGGAAGAATGCCATTATTTTGAGCCAAGGAAAAAGGAATACCTGAGACGCAGGCCAAAAGAAAGAAAAAAAAGGTTTTCAACATGGATTAAAAATTTCATGAAAGATAACCCATTATCTTATAAAAAAACCTCCGGCGAAGCGGAGGTTTTGCAAAATATACAGGCTGACTTTTCGTTGCGCTTTTCACTGTACAGTGACAGCCTGCGTTTAATTTTTAATATCAGCTTTGGTAATAGTGATACCTGTTTTAGTACTTATTTCAATAACCCCATTGACTGCCTTTTTCTCCCCGTATTTTTTTACAGCCTGTTCTCCTTTCAATACGTTCACGGATTGGATCTCATCCGGGTTGATTGTTTTTAAAATGCTATAAGACACTTCCAACCCGTCCAAAACCACCAGCGGCTGAAGTTCCACCGGGATAGTTTTTACGACTCCTTTCGTTTTGCCTGATACCGATACATCAACGGAATGATTGTTATTAAATGGCACATCAATATTTTCGTTTTTACGCTGGGTTTTCTTGTCTTTTACAGGCGGGGCTGGTAACGCGGGCGGGGCAGGAGGAACCAGCGGTTGTGACTTTTCCAAAAGTGCCGGTGGCGCCGGTGGCGCAGGTGGTGCAGGTGGTGCCGGCGCTGGCGGGGGAGGTGGGGGCACCAACAAGTCAAGTTTGTCCGCTTGTTCTTTTGTCAACATAAAAGATCTACCACTCTCCAAAGTGATCATCACATGGTCTGTGCTTTCTTTGACCTTAATGCTGCTGATCTTTTCTCCTTTATAGTATTTCGGCAATTTGGCATCCACGGGGATAGTGTCCGTAAACGCCTTTGAAACCGATGGCTTATTTTTCATCTCAACGGCATATGCAGCAATCGCAGCGAGTAGATTTTTTGCGAATATTTCCTGTCCTTCTTTTGTTTGCAGGTAGGCCAGGTCGGTGACGTTGGAGATATAACCAGCCTCTATCAGTATCGAAGGAAAGTCATTGGCCTGCAGTACAAATATACCAAGGCCTCTTTGCAGCGGGTTAGGTGACACAGGTATCCCGTAGTTGGCCTTGAAATTTGCAATAACTGAAGAAGCAAATAACCGGCTCGCATAGCTATTACTGTATTCATCCCTGGAAACGAAGACTTCCATACCACTTTTACCGGTCCTGGTACGTGGTTCTGAAGCCACATGAACTGAAATAAAGAGGTCCGGGTTTGCTTTGGCGGCGATAGCAGCTTTTTCCTGCGGTGATTGATAGACGTCATTATCCCTCGTTAGCACAATGTTGATGTTTGACGAAGAATTTTTTGCTTTCACCGCTTTGATGAGTTCAAGCGTAAGTTCCTTTTCCTTGCTTTTACCATCGTGGGACAGTGCGCCGCCGTCCTGGCCGCCATGCCCGGCATCAATCACTACCGTAATTCTTTCCGCAGGATTAATGATCTCGTCAATTTTATTTTTTGCCTTTATGCTTATCGCGGCCACAAGTAGCAGCGTGACTGGCAACGCCATAATGCGGTATAAGTAACCGGCTTTTTTGGTATTGTATTTTGATAACATCAGTAACCTCCTTTTTATAGGTGAATAAAAAAAATGATTGGTCAGCAGGTAAGCATGTTTTGGGTAAGCCGAGGTAACGATCATGGCCGCCAGTGCCTGGGCATCATTGTTGGCTACCGCTTTTTTGTCTGCTGTAAATTCGTGGATCAGGTTCAGTTCTTTTTTGATGATCCAAAAAACGGGATTGATCCAGCAAAAGATCAAAGTGATATTTAGGAAAAGCTTATCAGCACTGTGTTGTTCCCTTACGTGTGCAACTTCGTGTGCAAAGATCTGCCGGCCTGTGGCGCTGTTGATATCGATAGCGGGGTTCCAGAAAATGAAGCGAAAAAAAGAAAAAGGGGTACCCCTGGTGTCTGTTTGGATAAATATGATGTCATTGAATTTCCTGGCAGAATTCGTTTTGAGTAAGGCGAAGATCTTTGCCAGTAATTTTAAAAGCATGGTCAGCAATACAAGGGAAACAATGCTGTAAAGACAGAGTAACTGTTGCGCCCTGGTGATTTGTGCGCCGCGGGATTGCAGGATAAGATCTTCAATATATGCATTCCCGTTGCTGACAACCTGCAGGAGTTGGATAGGTTTTGCTGCTGCGGTGCCAGCAGTAAAAAGAATATCAAAATTAATAAGCGGGCACAGCAATGAGATGAACACTGTCGCCAGCAGGTAAAACCGGTTGTAGGCATGGTATATTTTATTGCGCAGGAAAAAGTAGTAGTAACCGTACAACACAGCTGAACAAATGGTCACTTTTAGCAGGTAATAAAAAAAGTAGGGCATTCCGTTTTGTTTTGTTCTTTTAAAAAGATTTTATTTATTGTAGGGTCGATTTCCCGTTCATTTCGCAAATCCTACGGGCGTTTTTTACGAAGCAGGAAACCCCAGACTGCAACACTTACTATTTTTTCTTCAGTTGTTTCAACACGAGTTCCAGGTCCTCGATGCTTAACCCATTTTCTTTCACCATGAATGAAACGGCATTGCTATAATTCCCCTCAAAATAGGATTTCACAATTGTCTTTAGGGTGGATTTGCTGTAAGCATCTTTTGCCACAAGTGGATAGTACTGGTGCATGCGCCCAAATGTATGGATGCCCACAAACTCTTTTTCCACAAGTATTTTCAGGATCGTTGCCACCGTGTTGTTGTGGGGTTTGGGATGGGGCAAGGCTTCAATAATTTCCCGGAGGAATGCCTTTTCTAATTTCCAGATAACCTGCATGATCTGTTCTTCTGCTTTTGTTAAGGACCGGCTCATAATTTCAAATTGTGAAAGTAAAACTAAGAAGTTAGTTATAAAACTAAAAACTTAGTTATCCACATTTTTACATCAGGCGGTAAATTTTATTTTCATACTGATAGCGTAAGGTTTAAATTTGCTGCAATTGGATGAATAACAGTACTCAGCATATCTGGACCTGCCCTAACAGGTGAAGATCAAATGACCATGCGTTTACTGATTCAGAAACAATACAATTAACCAACACATGGCTCAATCAATCATTGAATTAAAGAATGTAAATATTTACCAGGGAAATAGTCTTATTCTAAGTGACGTAAATATATCCGTGGATAAAGGGGAATTTGTTTACCTGGTAGGAAAAACCGGCACCGGTAAAAGCAGCCTGCTCAAAACACTATATGGTGACCTGGATTTACGGGAAGGAGAAGGTTGGGTGGTAGGGCATAACCTGAAAGGACTTACCTGGAAGACGGTCCCATTTCTTCGTCGCAATCTTGGTGTTGTATTCCAGGATTTTCAATTAATGACCGATCGAAACGTGAACGAAAACCTCAAATTCGTCCTGAAAGCCACAGGCTGGAAAGATGAAAAACTGATGGATGAAAAAATTGCCGATGTACTGGACAAAGTAAACCTGAAAACAAAGGGGTTTAAAATGCCGTATGAGCTGAGTGGGGGAGAGCAACAGCGTGTAGACGTGGCCCGTGCTTTATTAAATTCTCCGAGACTTATCCTGGCAGATGAGCCCACCGGAAACCTTGATCCTGAAACAAGTGACGAGATCATGCAACTGCTGTTTCATATTTGCAGGGATTACGATACCACTATTGTAATGGCCACACATGACTACATGGTGATCAATAAATTCCCTTCAAGAACGATTAAGACCGAAAGAAATAAAGTGTGGGATAATGCTAGTATATCCAGCTTATAAGCTGGCGTGCATTTTTTTCGTTGTTGTACAACACATCCAAAACCCGCTGCCTTTTCTCAACGTTATCCTCTGAATAAGGCTGCTGATAAAGTAAGTTGACGGCTTGCTTAAATTCCTCTGCTGTATTGGCGATGCTGCAAAGGTTTTCGAAACCCGCGCCCTCCGCAGCTGCATTATTTACGAGGCAATACTTTCCGTTATATAGTGCATTCAGGATCTTCAATTTTACACCAGTGTTATTAAAGGAAGGTAATACGTTTACCTGTGCCTTTTTTATCAGGTCCTGCATTTCTTTCTCCGAGGGGTTGGCCACGAGACAGCAATGGTTATTCCGATGCACGAGTTCTCCCATTTTTTCTGATGGATTGCGGCCCGCGATCACAAATGGGATCTGGAGGTTTTCGAAAACCTCGGTAAGCAGCCATTCCACTGCCCGCACGTTTTCATTCACTGCCAGGTTTCCATGGTACAGGCAAAAACAGCCTTTCTCAAAATGCGTGTTCACTTTATGCCAGGGCAGGAAGACGGGTAAAAAACCGATTGCTTTTGCACCTAACTCTTTCCTGTAAACGGTTTCATCGTCCCTGCTTACTGTCCAGAAAACCGCTTTTGCCGCTATCTGTTTTTCATACCGCTTCAGCAGCAGGCCTTCTACACTGAAATAAATTTTTTTGAGGTAGTTTTTTTCGTTCGCTGCCAGTTTATGGTAATAACTGAATTCCACATTATGCAGCCTCACAAAAACCTTCCTGTTTTTAAGTGCATCGTTATGCAAAAGATAAGTGCAATGCACCCCCTCCATTAATACAGGGTGGTCATCCCCCTGCAGGTTTTTTAATAAGTCCGTATCAGTCCTCGAACTTACGATGTAGGGTAGCGGTAGTGAAATGCCTGCGGGAAATTTTTTACGACTATAATAATGCACAGATTCGCAATACTTATCCAACTCATCCTGGGGCGCGCGGCCGCCGCTGAAACAATGCAAATGAATTTTGACACCTAGTTTATGCAGCCACACCAGTTTATAAAACAGGTCCACCACGCCACCATAATCTGCGGGCCAGGGAACGTCGAGGCTGATGATATGTAAATGTTTATCCAAAAATGTTTTTATAAAAAGCGATCAGGGTTTTTTCTTCATGCTGCCAATTCAATTCGCTGGCAGCCAAAATACAGTTTCGATGCAAAGCCTTCCATTTTTCCTCATCAGCCAACATGGCATTTAATGCATTTGCGATTGAAGGGCTATCCGGTTCATTTATCAAAACAGCAATATGGTGCAAATTGTTTATCTCTTCGTAAACAGGATAATTTACACAGAGCTGGGGCACCCCGGAGTGGATGTAGTCAAAAAAGCGGTTAGCAAGCGAAAAGTAATTGCTGAGGGCCCCTTTTTCAAATAGGGTCAGGCCGATATAAGCCTTGTTAGTGATCTCCCTGAGTTCTGCAGGGGGCAAACAGCCCTTAAAAATTACCTTGTCGCCTAGTTGAAGGTTTGAACTAAGTTGGCGGGCCTGGTTGATAAAATTACCTGTTCCGCAGATGACCAATGGGGCATTCACGGCCTGCATTGCCGGGAGCAGGCTTTCAAAACACCGCCCTTCATTTACCGCACCCTGGTATAAAATATATTTTTCTTTCTGCACCGATTGCTGTGAAGGGTTGAAGACAGCAATACTTCTCACAATCTCATAGTTCACCCCGTACATTTTTTTAAACTCCGTGGCGATAGCTTGGTTCACCGTATACCCATAAGTAAAATGAGGTACTGTTTTTCGTTCGATCCATTTCCATACCCTGTAAATGCGCGGCCGGGTGGCGATCTCTTTCATTTCACAAAACAATTCATGCGCATCGTAAATACGTGGAATTTTTTTTAGTAACGAAATTAAATAACCGGGGACTATAGTGTCGAGGTCGATGGCGCAGATACCGTGCATTTTTTTTGACAACAGGTAGAAAAAAAGCCGGAGGTTATATTCTGCATAAAATAATTTGCCGCTGGTAAAAACTGCAGGCAACCTTTTTTGAACAAAAGTCTGGGGCACCAGCGATGCAGCTCCCTTTTTTCGAACGCCCACCAATGTTACCTGGTAGCCTGCCCTGCTCAGGGAGCTACAAATGCGGATCATCCGCTGATCATAAGTAAGCTCATTGGTAACAGTAAAAAAAATAGAAGCCAATGCAATTGTTTTTTGGCAAATAAAGGGAAATTTATTTTAAACCTGCAGATGCATAGATCTTTTCGATGATCTCCACTGTTTTCATACCCTCAATGGCGTTCACAAACTCATGCCCCGGGTGCTTAATCGCCTTCACAAGATTTTCATATACTTTGTCGTGGTTGCTCATACTTCCCTGGTAAAAACCATAGGCATTGGCCGGGTTGCCAACCGGGAGATCCGGGATGGGATCGCCTTCCAGGCATTGGTATTCCAGCTCATTTAAATATTGTCCACCAATCTTCACGGTACCCTTCTCCCCAAATATGGTAAAGGATCCTTCCATATTTTTTTTGTAGCTGTTCACTGTGTAATTAAGTGTCCCTATCGCGCCGCCAACCATTTCTATAATTACCACACCACTATCCTCTATCTCCAGCACCCGGTGTTCAAAATTTTTAGTGCGGGCCTGCACCATTTTTACATCTCCCAGCAACCAGTAAAGCAGATCAATAAAATGACTGAACTGAGTGTAGAGCGTGCCGCCGTCCATTTTCCTGGTACCCTTCCAGGAAGTGTAATAACTGTTGGGCCTGTTCCAGAAACAATTGACCTGGAAGGAAAGAATTTTACCCAGGCGGTCTTCTTTCAGCAGGTGTTTTACGGCCGCTACCGGGGGATTGTACCGGTTTTGTTTGACCACGTATAAGTGCCGGTCAGCTTCCTTGGCAGCCAACAACATCCTTTTCGCATCCGCCATATTTATACACAAAGGTTTCTCGCAAAGCACATGTTTGCCGGCCTTCAGGGAAAGGATGCTGTGTTGGGCATGTAAGCCGTTGGGCGTACATATGCTCACGATGTCCACGGCAGGTTCGTTTTCCAGCAGTTCATCTATAGACAAGTAAAGATTGGAGTGATAAGTTTCAGAAAGTTCCAGGGCGTTTTCATACACTATATCACATACGGCCAACAGGTGGCCGACTTTGGCAATTTGTTCCGCATGCCGCCGGGCTATTCTACCGCATCCAATAATGGCAAAAGTTGGTTTCATGAGTGCAAATGTGGGATTTTTATTTAAGTTGGGTACATCCAACAACTGGTCCATTGATAATTATTCGAAATCTGGAGCAATTATTTTTCCAATGCGTGCTTAACATTTAATTCCCACGGAGACACTGAACCTCGTTTCAGCTTGCAACTTTCTCATTTCTTATTCCTTATTTCTTGTACCATATTTAGAAAGAGGATGCAGCCTCCATTTCCGGGCCAAAACGGCCCTGCTGTTTCAGCACCTACCTTTCTTTTCCTTATATCCTTCTTACAAAATAAAGACGAACTTTCTCATTCCTTATCCCTTATTTCTTATTTAGATTTTATAACAGCTTCTCTTGAAAAAGGCGCATCCGGTAAGCATTCGTAGCAGTGGTGCCTAACTTTTTCAGTAACCTGTAATTCACGACGAGCCCCACGGCAGCGCCAATTACCGGGATAAGTTGAGCGAGTTTGGCCAGGTCAATATAATCCCTGTATTCCTGTTGAAAATTCCTCCAGTCGAATTCGTTGATATCCTCGGGTAGTTCTTTAGCCTTTGATTCCCAGTCGACCATTTTGAGGTAAACATTTTTACGGTGTTGGTGGCTGCTGAATGCCAACTGGAAAATATGCAGAATATACACTCTTTCGCGGTAGTCTTTCACATCGAAGCCATAGGTGGCTGCGATATCAAAGAGCATCTTGATTTTGATCCCGATGAGGATAGGAAAGTCGGCAAAGGCCAGCAGGATGCCACCTGCACCGGTAATGCCCCCTTCAGCAGCAGCCGTTTTTTTATACCATTCTATCTTTTCCTTTATCACGTTCTCTGTCATCTCCAGTGAAATGATCTTTTCCGGTGCCGCAGTAACGGTCTTCACCCCAAACAGCACACCGCGAATCATTTGTTTGATAGCGGAAGTGATCGCCTCATGCAGCTTTTCGGGTATATAGCTATTTATCTTCACCTGCACTTTCTTTGACAAACGGTTGAACAGGGAGGGATCCCGTAACATGTCCTTTTGCCACGCCTCTAGTTCCTTCAGGATGTGATTATTGTAATACCTTGCGCTCATGGGGCTGCTATTTTGGTAACAAAAGTCTGCTAAAAAAACGCAATCTGGTTTTTACCCTGGCAGAATATTATGAAAATTTCACCTTTTATACCTGATTAACTGTAAAAAAGGGTGATTAAATGATTTATTTGCCTTACTTTTGCACCCGATTATAACTAGAGATTAAAACAACCGTTTTAAAAAAACAAAAATGTCGCATTTAACAACAGAAAACAAAGCAACCCTTTTCGCAAATTTTGGTGGCAGTGCTACCAACACAGGTTCCACTGAGGGCCAGGTAGCGCTACTAACAGAGCGTATCAATCATATTTCTAACCATCTTAAAATCAACAGAAAAGACTTTTCTTCTCAAAGAGGTCTGATGATGATGGTTGGCCAGCGTAAGCGTTTATTAACTTACCTGAGCAAGCACGATCTTACCGGCTACAGGGCTTTGATTGAAAAATTAGGTCTCCGTAAATAAGCTATTATAGAGGTAAATTGAATTATTCCCAACTGTATTTTGCCGTTGGGAATTATTCGTTATACCTACTTCTTTTAATTGATCGAGGCGCTGCCTTATCGTAAAAAAAAAATACATGTCATTATTACAACCAAAATCAGTAACATTTGATATAGGTGGTGGCCGCATGGTAACCATTGAAACGGGCAAAATGGCCCGCCAGGCTGATGGCGCAGTTACTGTGCGCCAGGGCAATTGCATCCTGTTAGCTACCGTAGTGGCCAACAAGGAGCCAAAAGAAGGTCAGTCCTTTTTTCCATTATCAGTAGACTACCAGGAAAAATTCGGATCTGCAGGCCGAATCCCGGGTTCATTCTTTAAAAGAGAAGCCCGGTTGAACGACTATGAGATCCTTACTTCGCGTTTGATAGACAGGGCCCTCAGGCCTTTGTTTCCGGAAGATTACCTGTGTGATGTACAGGTGTTGGTAACGCTTATTTCTTCCGATGACGAGGTGATGCCGGATTCACTGGCCTGCCTTGCCGCCTCAGCTGCTTTAGCGGTTTCAGACATTCCCATCCAGGAGATCATTTCCGAGGTTCGCGTAGCACGCAAAGGCGGACAGCTGGTTATTAATCCCACCCGTACTGAACTGGCTGCCTCAGACATGGAATTTATCATCGCCGCTACCAACAATAATATTATGATGGTGGAAGGGGAGAGCAACGAGTGCCAGGAAGAAGACCTGATCAAAGCTATCGAAGCCGGTCATGAAGCTATCAAAGTACAGGTGAAAGCGCAGGAAGACTTGCGTGCATTGGTTGGCGTTACCGCAAAGAGGGACTATACCAAACCTTACCGCAATGAAGAACTAAACGAAAAGATCATTGGTTTTGCAAAAGATAAAATGTATGCCATCGCATCAGCCGCTTCTGGTAAACACGAGAGGAGTGTTGCCTTTAAATCTTTACACGACGAAACAGTTACTTTTCTGGGCGAAGAATTGCCGGATGCTGATAAAAAACTGATCGGTTACTACACCGGGGAATTACAATATAACGTGGTGCGGGACATGATCCTGGATGACCGCAAACGCCTGGATGGCAGGGGAACAGAAGATATTCGCCAGCTGGAAATGGAAGCAGATATCCTGCCTTCTCCGCACGGCTCTGCCTTATTTACAAGGGGCGAGACACAATCTTTGACAACCGTTACACTTGGTACACCATTGGACGAATTGTTAGTGGAAAGTGCGCATAAATCTGATTACACTAAATTTATTTTACATTATAACTTCCCGCCATTCTCTACAGGAGAGGTGAAGATGATGCGTGGTGTTGGCCGCAGGGAAGTAGGACATGGTAACCTTGCCATGCGTTCATTGAAAAAAATGATGCCGGGTAGTGAATACCCGTATACGGTGCGTGTGGTGAGTGATATCCTGGAAAGTAACGGTTCGTCTTCTATGGCAACTGTGTGTGCGGGTTCACTTGCACTGATGGATGCGGGTGTCCCATTAAAGAAACACGTGAGTGGTGTAGCAATGGGCCTCATCAAAAAGAACGAAAGGTTTGCAGTATTAACAGATATTCTTGGGGATGAAGATCACCTGGGGGATATGGACTTTAAGGTAACCGGTACACGCGATGGTATCTGTGGTGTGCAGATGGATATCAAAGTGGATGGCCTTAGTATGGATGTAATGCGTGCTGCGCTGGCACAAGCCCGCAACGGTCGCCTGCATATCCTGGATGCTATGCATAAATGTTTGGAAGCAGCCCGCACCGACGTGAAGCCGCACGCTCCAAGAATGGTGAAGATCGTGATCGATAAAGAATACATTGGCGCAGTGATAGGGCCAGGTGGTAAAGTGATCCAGGAGATCCAGCGCGAAACCGGTGCCACGGTAAATATTGAAGAAGTAAACAACCAGGGTGAAGTAAGCATTTTCTCTAAAGAAAAAGCAGGACTGGATAAAGCACTCGCGTGGATCAACGGCCTTGTGGCCACACCGGTTGTAGGAGATGTTTACGAGGGTACCGTAAAAAGTATCAAAGAATTCGGCGCCTTTGTAGAATTCCTTCCTAAAAAAGAAGGCCTGTTACACATCAGTGAAATTAGCTGGAAACGCCTGGAGACAATGAATGGTGTGTTTAAAGAAGGTGACAAGGTGAAAGTAAAATTGCTGGAGGTGGACCAAAAGACCGGCAAATTTAAATTAAGCAGGAAAGTGCTGATGCCGAAGCCGGACGCTCCACAAAAGCCCCAGGCTGAGAATCAATAATCTTTATACCAATTTTGAAAAACTGCCCTTTCCTGAGGGCAGTTTTTTTATGACGAAACTAAAACGGTTTAGGATGAGCCATTACATTACAGTTACTTTCAGAACTGGGGAGGACGAGGCGGCCATCATCTCTGCATTCCTTATGGAGAGTGGGTTTGAAGGGGTGGAAGAAAAGGAAGACTGCACCGCAGCTTCCATTCCCGCAGCTCTGTTCAATGAGGGCGAAGTGAGCAGCCTGTTTGCGCAATTTAATGTTGCGTACCAAATGGAAACGGTTGCGCAACAAAACTGGAATGCCAGGTGGGAACAGAGTTTTGAGCCCGTGCTGGTCGATAACTTTGCAGTGGTGCGCGCCGGGTTCCACCAGCCGGTGCCCGGGATAAAATACGATCTCATCGTCACACCCAAAATGAGTTTTGGTACCGGGCACCATGCAACCACATTTATGATGTTGCAGGCCATGCAGGACCTCCATTTTACAGGGCGCACTGTAATTGATTTTGGGACAGGAACGGGAGTGCTTGCCATCCTTGCAGAAAAGATGGGAGCAGCAGATATACTTGCAATCGACCATGATGAATGGAGTATCAACAATACCCGGGAAAACATTCAAGCAAATAATTGTGTTAAGATCCAACTGGTTCTCGCCGGGGAAATGACCGCTAAAAAAAAGGCCGATATCATTCTTGCAAATATTAACCTGAATGTGATTAAGGAAAACCTCGGTAATATTTATGCTGCTTGTATTCCCGGTGCGACAGTACTCATCAGTGGGTTTCTTGCGGACGACGAGGGAAAAATAGTTGGTCTTTTAAAAAATACTCCCTTCCATATTGTAAAAAACATATATAAAAATAATTGGATGGCGATGTTGATAAAAACTCTATGATGCTACGGGAAAGGGTTCCAAATTAACAAGGAGGGCTGGCTTAATTCCCGTATTTTTGTTTTCAACTCAACTAAAGAAGATGAAAGAATTGCTTCTCATAGCATGTGCTTATTTAATTGGTTCATTTCCTACTGCATTGATCATTAGCAAGCGTGTATTTAATATCGATATTCGCCAATACGGAAGTGGGAACATGGGTGCCACTAATACTTTCAGGGTTTTAGGTTCAAAATATGGTACAATAGTAATGATCATTGATATCATGAAAGGGGTCATCGCTTCTTCTTTATACGAGTTTTTACCATTCTACCAGACGAATGAGTTGGAACGGACGAATTTTATTATCGGTCTAGGTATGGCTGCAGTGATAGGGCACATATTTCCCGTTTGGGCGAATTTTAAAGGTGGAAAAGGTGTGGCAACACTCTTTGGTTTAGTGTTGGCATTGCAGCCCGTAGTTGCGCTGAGTTGTGTAGGGGTTTTTATTTTTGTGCTTTACCTTACCCGTTACGTTTCCCTTAGTTCCATTTTAGCAGCCCTTATGTTACCCGTCTGCGTTCTTTGGATCTGGAATGAGAATGAAGTGTTATACAGGGTCTTTACCTTGCTGGTTGCCCTTTTAGTAATATTTACCCACCAGAAAAATATTGGCAGATTGCTCCGTGGTGTGGAAAGCCGCATTCCTATTTTGAAGCACCGAGACCGCCGCAAAGCACGCCGGCGGGGCGAGGAATAATTCCCGTTTTATTTTCTTTATCATTTTTTGGTACACCGATTGTTTAAGTATGCTTAATTAATACTTGAAACAATGAAAAAATTATTTATTTTATCCCTGGTGGTGCCTTTCGCAATATCCTGTACCACCAATGCAGTAACCGGCCGGCGTCAGCTGCAGCTATTCCCCGAAGCAACCTTGCAGGCTGAAGCTGTCAACCAGTACCAGAGCTTTTTAAGCCAAAATAAGGTTGTAAGTTCTTCCAACAGCCGGGATGCGGAAATGGTGCGCCGTGTAGGCGGTCGGATCGCCAGCGCCATCACATCTTATTACAGCAAGCAAGCTAATCCTGTAGATTTAAGTGGCTATAATTGGGAATTTAAATTAGTAGACAACCCGGCGGTTAATGCCTGGTGTATGCCGGGTGGTAAAGTGGTAGTGTATACCGGGCTTTTGCCGGTAACACAAAACGAAGCCGCACTGGCGGTGGTGTTAGCCCATGAGATCACACACGCTATAGCACAGCATGGTAATGAACGTATGAGCCAGGGTGCCATTGCACAGGGCTTACAGGTTGCTGGCAACATATTCACACAAAACAGGCCGCAGGCCAATGCTCTATTTAATAATATTTATGGACCAGGTGTGGCAGTGGGAGCGATTTTGCCAAACTCACGTAAGCAGGAGTATGAAGCCGATAGATTTGGATTGATTTTTACCGCCATGGCAGGTTACAATCCAAGAGAAGCTATCCCTTTCTGGGAAAGAATGGCTGCCGCAAGTGATGGTAATAAACCCCCGCAGATCCTGTCATCCCACCCGGCCGATGAAAACCGTATAGCGCAGTTAAAAAAGTACATGCCGGAAGCCTTAAGGTATTACAAGCCGGTGAAAAGGTAATTTTGAAGGAACAATTTTGAACTTAACTCTGCCCCAGGGCAGAGTTTTCTTTTGGGAACTATAAGGTTTTTCGGGTATTTTACGTAGCTTTGCAAACTGTTTCAGGCTATTTGTAAAAATCATAGGACTTTTTTCCGGTCACCGGTGATCAATACATTAGTTTTTCTTCAAAAATTTTTAAACGTTAAAGTGGTAATATGGCATTAGAAACTATGTTCGAAAAACTACAACTATCTGACGAGAAAAATTTACTAATCCAAGGCATTCCCTCTTCCATCGAAAGACAATTTGCTAAACTTACTTTTTGCAAAAGTGTTACACCACTGCTTAGAAACCGTAAAATAGATTTTGCACTTGTATTTGCATTAAGCAAAAGACAATTGACCGACATCGTTGCAGATGTGGCGCCCGCCATGCAACAGGAAGGCAAGTTCTGGGTGGCATACCCGAGGCCCGCTGCCAAGATTGCAAGCGACCTTTGCAGGGATGAAAACTGGGACATGATCGCATGCCATGGCTACGAACCAGAATGCCAGATCGCATTGGATAATGTGTGGTGTGCCATGAAGTTTAAGAAGGCATGCCTCCAGGCCAAAATTACCGCAAAGGCAAAAAGAGCGGTTGCTGTTTTAGAAGCCTGACCCTTCCTACTCTACCATTTATTGAGAATCTATTTTGGGCACGGCGGGATTATTTGTAGATCACTGTTCCCAATTGTTTAGTGAGTTGCATTTCCAGCATCTTCAATTCCTGGTGAGTACGCAGGAAGAGCATCTGGTCTTCAGGAGATAGGGCGTGCAAAAGTTCCTGCTGGTTTTCCAGCATCATTTTTTTGATCTTCCTTAGCTTAAGATAATTGAGGGCAGAAAATACTTCTTCCTTAAATAATTCTTCCCGCGTAGGAATGTGCCCTTCATACCTATCCTTCCATTTCGGACTGATTTCGGTGTCTGTCTCCATCAGGCCGATCACCCTATCAGACACTTCCCTGTTTTCGTGGTAGAGAAAATTTTTATCCGTTGGCTTCAATCCCTGCTGGTACCAGGTTTTGTAAAGGGCAAGAATATCCAGCAATCCTTTGCTGTCTATCATGGCTTCCAGGTCATGCTCCTCAATTTCCGTAAATAAATGCTCGGCCACGGTCACGTTGTCGTTCCACGTATTATTGCCAAACTCGAGCAGGGCCCGGATCATGGCCCGCTCGTTCTGCTCATCTACGTTGAAGAGTAGCCCGCTATCCTGGTTTTCTTCCTGGTGAACAGGTTCGGACGATTCATTGGAAACGTAAGTATTGCTGCGGTTTTCTTCCTTCGCAATTGTATCCCGCAGGATTTTATTGACAAGTGTATTGAAACCCGATTCGTCAATTTTTAATAATTCTGCAACCTGCTTTATATAATCCTGCCGGCGGGTAAAATCTTCAGCACGGTTAATTTTAGAGATGGTTTCTGCTACCTGGTTCACCACTGCAGATTTTTTACTGCTGTCTGTTCCGGCATCTTTTAAGGCAACATCCAACTGAAAAAGAATGAAGTCCTTGCTATTGTTTTTGATGAACTCCTGGAAACCTGTTGCTCCCACCTTATTCACGTAACTGTCTGGGTCCTCGTTATCCGGTATCAGCACCAGTTTCACATTCAACCTTTCCTCAAGCGCCAGGTCAAGGCCCCGCAGCGCGGCCTTTATGCCCGCCCCATCTCCATCGTAGACGATCGTAAGGTTGTTGCAATATTTTTTGATTAGCCGCAACTGGTCGGTTGTGAGGGAGGTACCACCGCTGGCGACTACGTTTTCAATCCCGGCCTGGTGCAGGCTTACAACATCGGTATACCCTTCCACCAACAGGCACTCATCGGCTTTATCTATCGCCATCCTCGCAAAGTAGGCTCCATAAAGAATCTTGCTTTTTACATAGATCTCGTTCTCTGGTGTATTAATATATTTAGGCGCTTTATCATTTTTTTTAATGATCCGTGCGCCAAAGCCCAGCACCTTGCCGCCCGGATTGTGGATGGGGAAGATGATCCTGCCCCGGTAATTGTCCAGCAGGCGGTCGTCTCGTTGCACAACCAGGCCTGTTTTTACCAGGAGTTCTGCATTATACTGGGCGCCGGCAGCAGCTTTCGCAAACTCCTCCCTGCCCTCCGGGCTATAACCCACCTGGAATTTTTTGAGAATGTCTTCCCGGAATCCCCGCTGCTTCAGGTAACTTAGCGCAATGTCCTGCCCTTCGTCCGTGTTGAATAATGCGTTGCTGAAAAAGTCCCGGGCAAAATTGTTGATGATGAATAAACTATCGGATGTCTGTTGTTGAATTTTAAACTCGGGGCTCGTAGCTGTTTCTGCGATTTCGACATTGTATTTGTTGGCCAGCCACCGCAAGGCTTCCACATAACTATACTTCTCTACATCCATCAGGAAACTGATGCTGTTGCCACTTTTGCCACACCCAAAACACTTGTAAATTTCCTTGGTGGGGGATACCGTAAACGAAGGCGATTTTTCGTTATGAAACGGACAAAGACCAAGGTAATTGGCCCCCCTTTTTTTTAACTTTACATAAGAACCTACAATATCCAGGATGTCTACATGGCTTTGAATTTTTTGTATGGTTTCCTGGCTGATCAAACTGTTAAAAATAAGACCCAATTTACGAAGATTGCCGCATTCATAAATATATCAATGATTTTAAGAATCCGTGGCACAGTTTATGAAATTAAGCGGCTAAATTCATCCCCCGGTTTAAAAGGAAAGAAATATCTTTATCTATTATAAAATTAAAAGACAAACATGACTAAGATTTCGATTGTATTGATGCTGTGTTTCTGCAGCCTGGCCGGTATGGCGCAAAGTCTTGACGACATCAATAAAATGATGGGTGATAAGAAATTCAATGAAGCCAAAGTTGCAATTGACAAACACCTTACTGATCCTAAAAACGGAGGTAAATCTGACGCTTGGTATTTCAAAGGGAGGGTGTATAATTCCCTGTCCTACGAGAATGCGGTGCCCCCGGCACAGGCATATGACTACAAACTGGTAGCCTATGACGCATTTAGAAAAAACCAGGAGTTGGATAAAAATGATATCCGCCTGAAAGTGGAAGCCTACCGGTCGTACCTGGATCTTTACCTGGGCCTGTATGACCTGGGTGCAAAATTTTATAACAATAAGGACTACAAATCGGCCTTTAATGCTTTTACCAAGGCGCTGGAGGTGAAGGATTTTATGATGGGAAAATCATACACTTTCACAGAAATAAAATTGAATGTTTTGGATACCTCGCTGGTATTGAACACAGCAATAGCAGCATCCCAGGATAAGAATGATGAGATGGCAGTGAAATATTACCGCGTGCTTACCGATGCCAATGTAACAGAAAAAAACTTCCAGGAAGTGTACGAATTCCTTGCAGATCATTATTCCAAAAAAGGGGACTCCACCAATATGGTGGCTATCGTGGAAAAAGGTAAGAGGTTTTACCCACAAAACGAATACTGGACCGACCTCGAAATGGAGATAGTGCGAAAGTCTGGGGATAAAGCTTTACTTTTCTCGAAGTATGAGGAACTGATCGCAAAAAATACTTCCAGTTTTATCCTGCCTTATAACTATTCGATCGATTTGTTCAATAACCTGTATGCAAAAGATGCCAAACCAGCAAACATTGATGCAGCCAGGGAAAAACTTACAACCGTTTTAAAGTCTGCGATTGCAAATGACAAAGGGATAGACGCATCCGTGCTTTTGACCAAACATTTGTACAATGTAAGTTCAGACCTCAGCATTGCTGGGAATCTTACCAAGGGCACCAAACCCGAGGACGTTAAGAAAAAAGCGGCTTTGGTAGCAGAGACCAATAAAAAAATGGATGAGTTCCTCACGTACGGCCAGTCTGTAGCAGCCTGGTACGATGCACAACCTACGCTTAAGCCCGTGCAGAAAGCCACTTACCAGGAGTTGTTGTCCAATATGAGTGAAGTATATAACTATAAAAAAAATACGGCCAAAGCAGCCGAAATGGATAAGAAAAGGGGAGCCCTGAAATAACCTCACCAAATATGTTCCTGAAAGAGCTGCAGTTGTGCAGCTCTTTTTTTGTCAATAGGCGTCGTGCATAGCCCGCTGTCCAGCGTCCTTGTCCGTTGACGGCCGCCTGTTAGGGCGGATCGGTAGGTTTTCCCCCAGGATATACAGTTCTGCCTCATTACCTGTTGGCGACTCATTAAACAAGCAATTCAGGTTATCCCCGTTGTCATAAAACCCCTGGGCATCAAGCTGCGTTCGATGCTGAAAGGCTCTCTACGGTCCGTCGTCCATGGCCATCGACTGTTGCCGCACCTCATAAAAAAAGCGTTCCTTTTCAGCAACGCTTTTTATTATATAGTTCAAAAATAGCCTGACGAAATACTGTGGGTCAGGCCGTGGACCATTCATTGAACAGGTACTAGTTTCCCCTCCTGATCTGGAAGTTTCCCTGTCCGCCACCCTGCATCATATTCTGCATCTCTTTCATTGGTTTGAGGTCAAAGTCTTTTGGTACATCAAATTCTTTGGCTGCAATGTCTTTGCTGGTTTCCACCTTCGTCACCTGCACAGTCATCACGCGGCCACGACGCATTTTTGTTTCATACTGCATCACAAAACCATCAATTTTTGACAAGCCGCTCAATGGGCTTGCCGCGTTGCTGCCTATCACAGAAGCGATACCGCTGCCACCTGTGGACGTAAGGTTGTCGATCTTGAGGTCTGGCGTGAACCAGACAACGGAAGTATCTTTCAGGCCTAAGAAGCGGGTTGCAATAACGTATGCTTTTTTGCACTGGTAGCCGGCGATTTTTTTTGTTTCTTCGGTGTAGCTGATCTCTACAGGGGCCGGTTCCTGCGGCCTGCGGGCGGTGGTGGTAGTACCGGAGTCTCTTGGCCTTGCCTGCATCATGCTGTCCATCCGCTTTCTCATTTGTGCCTGTTCTTCATCACTCGCATAAAAACCAGTTCTGTTGCCCATTATCTCCAGCAGGGTAGTGGTTATTTTTGTGGTATTGTTGCGGATAATCGTGCTGCGGCCCATGTCGGTTTTTATAACGGTTTTCATCAGGTCATCTTTCACGTACGTCACTGATTTGGTTTCCCCGTCCCCAAAATTGCGGAACATCATGGCACCCGGAGGGCCTGCCTGGGTTTGAATATTGGCTACGTCTTCCTCTTCAGGAGCTACCACGGTAGTGGTGGTGTAAATGATGGCCTGCTTCACTGCCGGAGTCTGGCCCTGCACAGAATAGGCGCTGGTTAGTAGCACAACAAATAATAAATGTTTCATGAATGTTCGTTTCAGCACCAAAAATAATCGCTTACTACGAAAGTTGCTGTATTTTATGCTTATTGTAGAATCTTTAACAGCATCAGCGCATTTTGGCCGTAGCTTCCATCCACCACGTAAGTTCGTCAATGAATATTGCAGCCCGTTTATCCGTGCCTTGTTTATCTGTGGGCACGCCGTTTTCGTCAAATGTTTTTTCTACGGTTGGCACCGGGAACAAGGCCGGTACGGTACAAGCCCCGATCTTCCAGAGCGAATATTGTAAGGAAGTAATTACGTTCATCCCTGCAAACGGCCCGTTGGAAACAGTAGTAATGGCGATCGGTTTTCTTTTCCATTCATCGTATAAAACATCGATCGCATTTTTCAGGCTGGCCGGGTAACCACCATTGTATTCCGGTGTCACCAGCACGATGCCATCCGCTAGCTTGATTTTCTCCGAAAATTCTAATACTGCCTGCGGAGGTTCTTTTAACAAACGCAGGCGTTCACTGAAGATGGGAAAATGCAGGTCTTCCAGGTCCAGGAGTTCCACCTGCCCGATATTTTTTTGTTTGATATATTCAAGGAAATACAAGGCTACCCGATTGCTTTTTTTGCCGGTGCGCACGCTGGAGGATATGATAAGGATGTTTGGCATGTTTTAATTATCAGGTATGTTCAAGGTTCATGGATAGTTCGTTTCTAAAGTTAGGTTTCAACCTTAAGGATGTTCCTGATCCATTTCCTTAAACGGCTATTAGTAAAGTTAAGATTCAATTGTCAGGCAGTGGTTGGCCTTTGGTCTATAGGCTGTCCTAAAATACAGTTCTTCAACTGTTGCGAAAGGCCATGAACCATGGGCTATTTACTATCACCTACTCCCCCCTCATCAACTGTATATCACAACTGATCTTTATTTCATCGCTGATGAGCAGGCCGCCGGTTTCCAGGGCCGTATTCCAGTTCAGGCCCCAATCTTTACGGTTTACTTTACCATTGATCGTAAACCCAGCCTTTCGTTGCCCCACGGGTCTTTCACAACGCCTCCAAACTCCACGTCGAGCCTTACCTGTTTGGGGATGCCTTTGATGGTGAGGTCACCGATGAGCTCAAAACTGCCGTCGTTGTCTACATTCTCATAACCACTTGCTTCAAAAAGGACCTGGGGGAAGGTAGCTGCGTCAAAAAATTCCGGCCCCCTTACATGCGCATCCCTGTCTGCGTTGCCCGTTTCCACCGAAGCGGCATCGATCCAGCATTCAATCTCCGCTGTCATGAAATCATCTCCCGTGCTGTAAATAGTGGCATTGAATTCCTTAAAGCTTCCTTTCACATTCGTGATCATAAGGTGCCTTATCTTGAAGGAAATTTCACTATGTATGGGGTCGATGACCCATTTTTCTTTTACACCTGTTTCCATACCTGATAATTGATGACAATATTTAATGTTACGGTCTGCGCGCTTAAATTAAACGAAAATCCTGGATTAATTGTTTTCCGGGAGGAATTAAATGCCGGGTAAATGTGCAAAGTAGAAATACTGTGTAAAAGCTGTGTATAAGTAAGCCCTTTGCCAGCCAGTGTTACAGCGGATATCTGCAGCATTCTATTATATTTACCCTTGATAAAATCACCCATACGGCCGGGCATCCCGCTGATTTATTTACAAGGAACTGCTTATCTACTTTTTCCTAACAGTAACAGGAAACAATGCATTTTCCTGTAGGTTTGCCGTCTTACTTAAAAAATTGAAAACGTGCGTTTAAAGAGTTTAGAAATTAAAGGATTTAAAAGTTTTGCTGATAAAACCGTACTCAACTTTGATGAAGGGATTACAGGGGTGATCGGGCCCAATGGCTGTGGCAAAAGCAATATTATTGACAGTATCCGCTGGGTGATCGGCGAACACAAGATCAGTAACCTGAGGAGTGAGAACCTGGAGAGCCTGGTATTCAACGGCAGCAAAAGCAGGAGCGCCAGCGGGCTGGCTGAAGTGAGCCTCACATTTGAGAACACGAAAAACCTCTTACCCACAGAATTCAATACGGTTACGGTTACACGCAAATATTATAAAAGCGGCGAAAGTGAATACCGCCTGAATGATGTAGCCTGCCGCCTGAAGGATATCCACAATCTTTTCATGGACACTGGTGTAAGCACCGACAGTTATGCCATCATAGAATTAGGGATGGTGGATGACATCATCAAGGATAAGGAGAACAGCCGGCGTAGAATGCTGGAACAGGCTGCCGGTATCACCATTTACAAGACGAGGAAAAAAGAAGCCAAACTAAAATTAGATGCAACCGAGCAAGACCTTGCCAGGATAGAAGATCTCTTGTTCGAGATCAACAACCAGTTGAAAAGCCTGGAGAGCCAGGCAAAAAAAGCAGAGAAGTATTTTGAAATTAAAAAAGAGTACAAAGAGGTCAGCATCGAACTCGCCAAAGCAGCACTGGAAGGATTTAATATTACGTACAAAGACCTCAACCAGCAGCAGCAGCAGGAAGTAGACAAACGCATTGAACTGGAAACAAGTATTGCCAAAGAGGAAGCAGGGCTTGAACAGGAGAAACTTGCCTTCGTGGAAAAGGAAAAGGCGCTGCAGCAGATGCAGCATGCTTACAACGAGATGCTGGACAAAGTGCGCACAAAGGAGAATGAAAAAAACCTGGGCAGCCAGCGCCTCCTGCACCTGAAGGAAAGAAAGGCCAGCCTGGATGAGTTCCTGCAGAAATCCAGCGGCCAGGTAAAAGGCCTTGAAGAAAGCATTGAATTTACCGGTGCCCAGATATTGGAAGAAGGTATAAAACTGGAAGAACTGGAAGATAAGTTACAGGACCTTAAAGATGCCGTGGAAGACAAGCGGCGTGTATTCGATGATAAACGCAGCAGCATTGATGTTTTACGGAGAGACCACCAGGCCATCCAGCGTAACCAGTTTGACGCAGAAAAAAAAGTGGCAGTAGCCGATACCTCCATCCAGAACCTGCAACGTACCATCGCACAGATCCAGGAAGAAAAATCACAACGCCAGGCACAACTGCTGCAATTGGAAGCGGAGAAAAAAGATAAAGAAGCGGAACTGGAAGATAAAAAAACAACCCTGCAGCAATTACAGGACCAGCACGAGTTTACCAAAGAGCAGATACTGCAAACGCAAAACCTGGTGGAAGGCTTGCGCAGCAACCTGGCCGAAGAAAATCGTAAACTGGATGCACGTAAAAATGAGCACGACCTGCTGAAAAGCCTGGTAGACTCAATGGAAGGCTATCCTGAAAGTGTAAAGTTCCTGCATAATAACCAGGACTGGAACCACACCGCTCCGCTGCTTTCTGATATCATTTATGTAAAAGAGCAATACCGGGCTGCAGTAGAAAATGTATTGGAGCCGTACCTGAATTATTACGTGGTGAACAACCTGCAGGAAGGTTTGCAGGCGGTGCACTTATTAGATGATAACAAAAAGGGAAAAGCAAACTTTTTCCTGCTGGATAAATTTGAAGAAGGCAGTAGGCACCATCAGCCCGAGGGGACCATTCCCGCATTGGAAGTTATCGAGATGGATGGGCAATACGCAAAACTTGCCGCTCACCTTTTGGGCAACGTATTTATTGCCGAAAATGAAGAAGCCATGCATAACAGCAATGGCGCGGTAGTATTGGAAAAAACCGGGAAGTACGTAAAAGGAAAATATTCTCTTACAGGTGGCAGCGTGGGTCTGTTTGAAGGGAAAAAAATAGGCCGTGCAAAAAACCTGGAGAAACTGCAGGAGCAGATCGCATCCCAGCATGAAGTAGTGAATGTTTTAAAAGCAGAGATCCAACTCAGGCACAATGAAGTGATCGCGTACAATGAGCAGTTAAAAGAAAATGCCATCAGGCAAGCGCAACAGGATATTAACCAATTAACCAACCTGGTTTTTTCTGCACAGAATAAAATAGAAAACCTCCATCACCTGGAAACTACCAGCAGCGCAAGGATAGAAGAATTGCAATTGCAACTGGAGAACAACCACGAAGCCATTGCTGCTACCCGCAATGAACTGGAGAAATTTAATTTCCAGCTGGAGGAACTGGCCAACAAATTACAGGCTATAGAATTGGATTATGCAACGGCAGAACAGGAATATAATTTTGCTACGACTACTTACAACGACAATAATCTTCAATACAGCAAACAACAAAGCAAGATCACCTCACTGAAGCAGGAAGCGGCATTTAAATCCAACCAGCTGAATGACCTGCAGGTTCAGGTAGAAAACAGCGCCCGGCAATTGCAGGATGCCGATGAAAATATTGACCTGACGGCAGATAACCTCACCGAACTGGAAGCCTTGCTGGTGAGTATGCTTCAGAACAAAGATGCCGAAGAAAAGAAACTGAACGAAGCGGACCAGGAATACTACAACCTTCGCAATATCCTTTCAGAAAAGGAGAGCGAAGTAAGGCACAAGCAAAAATCAAAAGAAAGCATCGATCATTTACTAAATGAAATAAAAGATAAACTGAGTGACCTGAAACTCCAGCTTGCGGGAATGAAAGAAAGGCTGAGCGTAGAGTTCAGGGTAGACCTGGACCAGATCATCGATGAGGCAAGGTCCGGCGACACGCCCCTTGAAGAACTGAAAGAGAAAAATGAACGCATGAAAAAGCGTTTGGAAAACATGGGCGAGGTGAACCCCACGGCTATAGAAGCTTATACCGAAATGAAAAAAAGGTACGAGTTTATCATGGAGCAAAAGAATGACCTGGTAACAGCCAAAGACAGTTTAATGCAAACGATCCAGGAAGTGGAAGCCACGGCCAACCAGCAATTCCTGGAGACATTTAACAAGGTGCGGGAAAACTTCCAGAAGGTGTTTAAAGCCCTGTTTACTGATGAAGATACTGCCGATATGGTATTGGTGGATCCCGAAAATCTTGCCGAGACCGGGATCGATATCGTTGCTAAACCGAAAGGCAAAAGGCCTTCATCTATCGGCCAGCTAAGTGGAGGGGAAAAAACATTAACGGCAACAGCACTTTTGTTTGCCATCTACCTGATAAAACCTGCACCATTTTGTATACTGGATGAGGTGGACGCCCCGCTTGATGATGCGAATGTGGGTAAGTTCACCAACATGATCAAACAATTCAGTGAAAACTCCCAGTTTATTATCGTTACACACAATAAACAAACGATGAGTGCGGTGGATGTGATCTATGGTGTTACGATGCAGGAAGCCGGCGTGAGTAAATTGGTGCCCGTGGATTTCAGAAGCCTGAATTAAAAGCAAATTTGATAATGGCGCTTGTTCTGGCGGACGTTTTTAACCACGCGGGCTGGTATCAACGGATAATTAACTAATTGAGAATAGATAATGGGGTCTTTAATTAATTTGATGGTTTGATAATTTGATAAAGGGCCTCATTCAGTTGATGATTTTTTAATTATCACCCAAGGTTCCGTCATCGATAAAACCTTGTCACTGGTTAATTGTTTGATAGATTTTCCAGGTGAATCGGTAATGCAGCCGTGAGAGAGGATGTTGGGAAACTGACAAACTGCATTTTATTATCCATTAAAAAATTATCCATTTTCCATTCTTCTTTATGTTTCGGACGATACTCCTTCTTACTGCCTTCAACATCTTTTGGATTTTTGCCGGTACGGCCATTTAAAAAATGACGGGATGCCTTTGTGATAGGCGATTGCAGTCAGCCGGGGGATTGCATTGTTTGAATATATGCTGATGGTGCCGGCCCACAGGATCGGTTTTCAAAACGTATGAGCGGCTTCCAGTTGAAGATCACCCAGGAAGTAATTACCCTTGTTGTTTTTGGCATATTCGCCTTGCTTTACCTGAAAGAACCTTTTCATTGGAAGTAACTGCTGAGCTTTTTTTGTTGCTGGCGGCGGTGAATGTAATGTTTAAAAAATGACCGGTTAGAACCGGACTTTTTGCCATGGAGGATATGTCGCGTATATTTGGCAATCCTATTTATTTTTACCAAAATTTACCTCTACTCATGAAGAAAAAAGTTCTATTGATTTGTTTGCTCGTTACCTGCCAGCAGGTTTTTTCGCAAAAAAGTCCCAAAGACAGTCTCACCAAATTAATTGCAGCGGACATCTGTAAAGAGATCGCTACTAATGAGGCCACCTTAAAAAATTCTACGAATTGGGAGATGGATCTCGGCCTTCTGATGTTGCCTGTGTATTCTAATTATGCAGATGCATTAGAAAAAGTAATGCCCGGCTTTACCATGGATGGCCCTGGCGTAGAATCACTTTCAAAAGACATCGGTACATCTCTTGGATTGGGCTGCCCGGCTTTCCTGAAGCTGATCACTTCCAATAAAACGCAATTACAGGACCTGGTGCGGGATCGTAGTAACGACGAGGAAAGATCTATTACCGGGATACTGCAGAAAGTTGAATCTAATGAATTTACCAGCGTGCATATCAAACTTCCCAATGGGAAGGTGGAAAAAGTATGGTGGCTGGAATACTTTAATGGAGCAAACGTCCTCCTGGAGAAAGGCAGGTTGAACAAGGAAATTACCATGCGTTATAAGGAGCAGGATATGTACAATGCAGCGCTTAAGGAGTATGTAAAGACGAAGATCGCCATGTCCGCCAGTTTCTGATAAAATCAAGGGACCGTGTTCTTTCCATCTTATATAAAAAATTAACCCCAACAAATTAGCATAGGCTAAGCTTGTCGGGGTTTGTGTTTCCAGGGAAAATTATTTAGAAAGCTGGCCCCTGATAGCACCTGCTGGATAAGCAGGATTATGAACGTTCACATAATAAGCTTCAGGGTTTTTCCGAATTTCTTTGATGAGTTCTTTATCCGCCATTACAGTGCCGCTGGACATGCCTGAAGTAGGAGCACTTAACCCAATAACTACAGGTCCCGCAACACCGGCAGGAGCTTCATGTATGTGCGCAGCCGTCGCCGGATCAATATTGGAGACCTCCAGCACATAGGTAATTGTACCCTGTCCCTGGTTGAGGATTAGTTCCACATAACCCATACCGTCAGGATCTCCCATACCGGGTTCTTCTGCACCGGAAAGGTCAGTCGAAAGCATTGAGCCACCGTTCACACGAAGGCGGATAGTCTCAGTAGATGAAACATCATTTAAAACTGGTAAGGTAAAAGAGGCCAGCAGCAACAAGGCAGCGGCAGAGAAAAAAACTTTTTTCATAATCGATTTTTTAAGATGAATAATACAATGGCATTGTCAGGGCCTCCAGGCAAAAGATGCCCGGTTTTACTTTATACGTAAATATTTAAAGAATGGTTTTGTTTCTTCAAACAAGGCTATAAAAACGGGAATGGTAAACCCTGGACAGGTTTCATACAAGACTTGTTCCATTTTTTAAAGGCGTCCGCACTATAACACCTCATCGGAAATGGCACGAAAGTTTCTATGAAGTTTACCAACCTTCAATCTATTAACATGACAACGCAAACAACTATTTTAAGCGGCTATTCAGACAGGGAGAAAGGCGCGTACCTGGGTGCTATTGCATCTTTATCTACAGCAGACCGTTCTGCAAGTGAAGAGGAACTCGATTACATTAATGCCCTCATAGAATCAGCTGACATTTCCGAAGAACAGGCTAGCCTTATCAGGCATGCTGCCACAGCAGATGTGGCAGACACCGACCTGGAAAGATTCCTGGAGGTACTGAAGACAAGCGACCTCCGGTTTTCGCTGGTAAGCGACGTGATCGCTTTTGCGCAGTCAGATAGTAATTATACTGACCAGGAAAAAGAAAAGGTGCAACAGATAGCGGCTTACCTCGGTGTGAACCAGGAGCAGTTTTCAGTGCTGGACCAGTTTACACAAAAAGCAGTTGAGGAAGTTCCCCAACATGCGGAAGAATTGGAGTCAGAAAAAACCACCCCGGCCAACTTCCTGGACAGCCTTGGATTTGGGGATAAGTTGAAGAGTGCGGGTATCAATTCCAGCAGCCTTTTTAAAACAGCCCTAGGTGTGGTAGGCCCGATTCTGCTGGCAAAAATGTTTACCGGCCGAAGGGGCAGGAACAGCATGGGAGGGGGAGGTTTACTTGGCGGCGTGCTCGGGAGCGTGCTGGGAAGCGGAATGCTTGGCGGCCTCATGGGGGGTAAAGGAAGTGGTGGTTTGCTGGGCGGGATGCTCGGTGGCGGCCGTGGATTTGGTGGTGCAGCCGGAATGCTGGGCCGGATCCTGGGCAAACGATCCTGACATGGAATCAAAAATTAATGAAGCGGCTGTTTCCAAAAGTAGGAGACAGCCTTTTTTTATTTCGGATTACCGATAGCGACAGCTGGTCATCTATTCGAATCGATGGCACCATATTTATTCCTGGGGCAGCCCGGGTTTTTTCTCCTTTTTTCACGCGGTTATACTTTTTCTCACCTCGTTCACGTGCTGCTGGGAGATGGCGAAAAAAGTATTGGAATCTAATTCTCCCGCGTCGTTGTGGAACAAGGTTCAGCGTGCCCGGACAGGAGGAGGGTAAAGTTCTCACGCATGAGTCAGGACTACATTCAAAATCCAAAAATCCGAAGTTCAACTATACGTGTTTTCCAGGCTACTTCTCCTTCCAGCCAGAATCAGTTACCTCGAATTGGTTTAATTGTTATATTAGCCTCTAAATTAATGCATTTACATTTTTTCATTACCAAACCTCGCTATTATGCCTGCTGCCCGCTTTTTTTTTAAAACCTTGGTCGTAGTTGTTTTGTCCCTTGCTCACCATAACATCTATGCACAGGGCACCCGGCTGCTAAGGCAGCCTGCAATAAGCAATACCTCCCTTGCTTTTGAATATGGGGGGGATATCTGGGTCACTAATAAAAATGGCGGCGATGCGAAACGTATTACCAGCACTGGTGCCGTAGAGGGCAACCCGCATTTTTCGCCGGATGGACAGTGGCTCACATTCAATTCAAACCGTGCCGGCATACCTGCGGTGTATGTAGTGGCGGCGCAGGGCGGCACACCAAAAAGGTTGAGCTGGTACCCGGCTCCCTCCTTTCCCCGGGGATGGTCACCGGACGGCAAAAATGTGATCTATGCATCCACCCGGGAAAGCGCTCCCACTGCATACAGCCGCATGTGGACGGTTCCTGTGAAAGGTGGCCCGGCGACTCTGCTACCTGCACCCTGGGCTTTTGATGGTAATTATTCACCGGATGGTTCGCAACTGGCCGTGGACAGGGTAAGCCGCTGGGATGTGGAATGGAGGCATTACCGCGGTGGCCAGAATACAGCATTGCAGATCCTGGACCTGAAAACATTATCCGAACAATCCATTCCCAGCGAAGGAAGCATGGACACGCACCCCATCTGGATGAATGATGAAATATTTTTTCTATCAGACCGGGACTTTATTATGAACGTGTGGGCCTACAAGCCATCCACAAAAGCAATAAGGGCTATAACCCATCTAAAAAATGGCGACATAAAATGGCTGGAAAGTAATGGGAAGGAACTGGTGTATGAACACCACGGTTACCTGCACCTGCTGGACCCTGCATCGGGCAAAAGCAAACAACTTGAAATAAACGTGACGGGCGATTTTCCGTGGGCAGAAACAAGATCAGAGAATGTGACCAACCAGGCTACCAATGCCTCCCTATCGCCAACGGGTAAACGAATTTTGCTGGAAGCCAGGGGAGAAGTATTTACCGTTCCTGTGGAAAACGGTGACCCAAGAAATCTTACGCAAAGTTCCGGTGCCGCCGACCGCCGGCCCATCTGGTCGCCCGATGGCAAACAGATCGCATGGTTCTCAGATAAGGAAGGCGAAGCATATGCCTTGTATGTGACAGACCAGGAGGGAATAAAAACACCCAGGAAGATCGCACTCGGCGAAAGTAAACTGAGTTGGGAACCCACCTGGTCGCCGGACGGCAAATACATTGCTTTTACAGATAATGCCGTTCGGGTGAAAGTGGTGGAGCTGGCGGGTGGAACAATCACAACGGCGGATATCGGGGGAACCAACCTGGACCGGGGCAACATGGGTTTAACCTGGTCGCCGGACAGCAAATGGCTGGCTTATATCAAATCTGCTCCCAATAACTTCAGGAACGTAATGCTTTGGTCTGTGGACAGCAAAAAAAGCACGGCATTGAGTGATCCGATGGCAGATGCTATTTCCCCCGCCTGGGACCTGAATGGCCGTTACCTTTATTTCCTGGCCAGCACCAATGTGGCCCTGGGATCCGGCTGGGCGAATACCAGTTCACAAAATGCACGTCCTAGTTTTGCTGCCTACCTCACCATCCTTCGGAAAGATGATCCTAACCCTTTTCCCCTGAAAACAGATGAAGAACCGGACTCCACCAGTAAGCCACCGGCAAAAAAAGATACATCCAAAGTAAAACTTATAAAAATAGACTGGGAACAACTGGACCGCAGGATCATTGCAATGCCTGTTCCCACTGGTAGTTACGATGGGATGCTTTCCGGTCCCAAAGGCAGTGTATTACTCATTTCCGGGCCCACACTCAGCAAGTACATCGTAGAGGATAAAAAGATGGAGGAACTGGTGAAAACAGGTTCAGATTACGCAGTATCTGCAAACGGGGAAAAGGTCCTGTTCAAGTCAGGTGCGGCCTGGCGGGTAGTTTCAACGGCCAAGGCACCTTCCCCGACTGAGGGCAATGTTGCCATGAACCTCCGCACAGAATTGAACCGGCCCGAAGAATGGAAGCAGGTATTTAATGAAGCATGGCGCTACCAGCGGGACTATTTTTATGACCGCGGCATGCATGGCCGGGACTGGAAGGACGTTTGGGAATTTTATTCACCGATGGCGGCCCACATCAAACATCGCACGGATCTTACTTACCTGCTGGACCAGTTAGGCGGTGAAACCTCCGTAGGCCACAGTTTTGTTTTTGGCGGAGATTTTCCGGGGCTGGATACATCCAGGGCGGGCGTGCTCGGTGCAGACCTGGTAGCAGCCGAAGGCCGTTGGAAGATCCGCAGAATTTTTACCACCGAAAGCTGGAACCCTGGTATTGTGGCCCCGCTGGCCCAGCCAAACCTGAAAGTGGCGGAAGGGGATTATATTATCGCCATCAATGGCAAAAACCTGGATGCGGGCGATGATCCCTACCAGTTGCTCAACGGCCTCGCAAAAATGCAAACCATTTTAACGGTCAATAATAAACCCTCTGCAGAAGGGGCCTGGACTATCCGTGTACAACCATCGGAAAATGAAAATGCCCTTCGCCAGCTCGCCTGGGTAGAGGATAACCGCCGCAAAGTGGATGAACTCTCCAAAGGCAAACTAGCATACGTGTGGGTGCCCAATACCGGTGGCGCGGGATTTAATTCCTTTAACCGGTACTACTTTGCCCAGCAGGACAAAGAAGGAGCTGTGATAGATGAACGCTTTAATGGTGGGGGTTTGCTGGATGACTACATGGTAGATCTCATGGTCCGCCGCCTGAGGGCTGCCATCACAAACGAAGTGCCCGGTGGAAAGGCGATGCGCCTGCCCGCAGGCATACTCGGCCCCAAAGTTTTACTCATCAACGAGCTTGCAGGTAGCGGCGGCGATTTTTTTCCATGGGTATTCCGCCAGCAGAAAGTGGGGCCATTGATCGGCACGCGTACCTGGGGCGGGCTGGTGAAATCCAGCGTGCATTACCAGTTCATAGACGGCGGTGCGATGACCGCACCGGACAACGGCATCTTTGACCCCGTAGCAAAAAAATGGGTAGGTGAAAATACGGGGATCGCCCCGGACATGGAACAGAAGATCACGGCCGCAGCAGTCGCAAAAGGCCGGGACCTGCAGTTGGAAAAAGGTGTGGAGGAAGCCCTTAGACTCCTGCAAAAGGAACCCCGGCCGGAGGTAACCTATCCGCCTTACTCAACACCGGGAAAGAGGGATTAATTGGGTGATTTGATGATTTGGTGATTCGGTGATTTGATAATTTGGTGATTGGGTGATTTGAAGATTTGGTGATTGGATGATTGCTGATCATTGGCAATAGGCTACACCCGCTGGGCAGTGTTTTCATTATTGGTCACTGGCCTAAAGGACCGGGCAATTTTCTCATTTGCCCCGGGCTTCAGCCCGGGGATAGCATAGCAGCATTCACACCGGGCTTTAGCCCTTGAAAATTTCCTTAAAGATCTCCATGGACCTCAGCCTCGCCGGCAAGCTATGCATATGCGTCGCAATCATAAGTTCATCCGCCTGCGTCTCTTCCAGGAAAGCACCCAGTGATTTTTTGATTGTCTCCTCACTGCCTACGAAAGAATATTCCATCATCTGCTTAACCCCGGCTTCTTCAGCAGGGCTCCAGGTATTTTCCATAGAGGCGACCGGAGGTGGCAATGGGCGCCGGTCATTCCGGAAAATGCCCAGGACAAGTTGGTATAAGGAAGTAACCAGCTGGTTGGCTTCTTCATCCGTATCAGCTGCAATGCCATTCACGCAAACCATCGCATATGGTTTTTCCAGGAACCGCGAGGGTGTGAAGCCTGCACGATAAACAGCTAATGCGGCCGCCAGGTGGGTAGGCGCAAAATGAGCAGCAAAGGCGAATGGAAGGCCCAGCATCGCAGCCAGCTGTGCACTAAAGGTGCTGGATCCCAATAACCATACAGGTACATCCGTGCCTACCCCAGGAATTGCCTGCACTTTATTATCTGTTGATCTGGGTCCCAGGTAGCTGATCAGTTCCAGCACATCCCGGGGGAATTCGTTTATGTCTGCCTGCAGGTTTCTCCTGAGTGCATGAGAGGTGAGCGGGTCCGTACCCGGAGCCCGGCCTATACCCAGGTCGATCCTGCCGGGATACAGTGCGGCGAGTGTGCCAAACTGTTCTGCAATTACCAGCGGGGAATGATTCGGGAGCATAATGCCACCTGACCCCACCCGGATCTTGGTTGTAGCACCGGCAATATGACCCACCAGCACGGCGGTAGCCGCAGAGGCCACGCTTTCCATGTTGTGATGCTCTGCAAACCAGTAACGGTTATAGCCAAGCTGTTCGGCCCGCTGTGCCATATCACGGCTACGGGCAAAGGCATCTGCGGGAGAGTGATCCCCCTCTACAATAGTGGCCAGGTCAAGAACAGATACCGGGATTTTCTGCAATTTTTGTTTCATGACACCGATAGGTTTTAGAAAGCAGGCAAAGTTAAACTAACCCGACACCATCGGTTGTTAAACCCTGGACGTAGTTTTCCAGCCTTAACTTTCAGGGGCATCGGTGGCTTATCAGGATATAAAACCGTCTACCCTTAAACTTACCAGTGCGGAGGTGGGTTTAACGGATAATGGTTAATTTGCTTCACATCTAAATCATATCGTTACATGAAAAAAATATTGCTCCCGCTCTTGATTGTGCTGGGTACCCCTGCCTTATTATTTTCCCAGGCCAAGCTGGTAGAAAAGGTTGTAAAAAAAGGAAATGAGATCATCATCCCCTACGAAAAATATGTGTTGCCCAACGGGCTCTCGGTTATTGTGCACGAGGATCATTCTGACCCGGTGGTGCATGTGGATGTTACTTACCATGTAGGATCTGCAAGGGAGGAGATCGGGAAAAGCGGGTTTGCCCATTTTTTTGAACATATGATGTTCCAGGGATCCGACAATGTAGCGGATGACCAGCATTTTAAAATAGTAACCGAGTCGGGTGGTACCTTAAACGGCAGCACCAATGGCGACCGTACCAATTATTATGAAACTGTTCCGAGCAACCAGCTGGAGAAAATGCTATGGCTGGAAGCCGACCGTATGGGTTTCCTGCTGGACGCGGTGTCCCAGCGGAAGTTTGAGAACCAGCGTTCCACAGTAAAAAACGAGCGTGGCCAGAATTATGACAATGTGCCTTATGGCCTGGCCCGGGAGGTTACGTCCAAACACCTTTATCCCTATGGGCATCCTTATTCCTGGCTTACCATTGGTTACCTGGAGGACTTGAACCGCAGCAATGTGAACGACCTTAAAAACTTTTTCCTGCGCTGGTATGGCCCCAACAATGCCACGCTTACGGTGGGTGGTGATGTGAAAGCTGCGGATGTGGTGGCAATGGCGGTTAAGTATTTTGGTTCTATCCCGCGAGGACCGGAAGTAAAAAATGTAACGCTGCCGCCGGTGGTGCTGCAGAAAAAACGGTATGTGAGTTATACGGATAATTATGCGCGCACGCCGAGGTTAAGCATGGTATATCCTACTGTACCCGACTACCACAAAGACCAGGCTGCTCTCGCGTGCCTTGCGCAGGTATTAGGACAAGGGGGTGGCGGTGGTGGCCGCGGCGGACGAGGCGGTGGTGGTGGTGCCCGCAATACGGTTTTTTACCAGGCACTTGTGAAAACACAAAGGGCCCAGAGCGCCAGCGCTTCCAGCAACCTGAATGAACTGGCGGGCGAGTTCTCGATATCTGTCACACCGTACCCCGGCAAAAGCCTGGCAGAGATGGAACAGCTGGCAGACAGTGCTTTGCTTGTTTTTGAGAAAAGAGGCGTGACGGATGAGGACATTGAAAAATACAAAAGCGCCAACGAAGCCCGGACCATCAATGGCCTGGCGAGCGTGCAGGGAAAAGTTTCCCAGCTGGCAGCCTTCCAGACCTACACGGGCAATCCCAATAAAATAAGAGAGCAGCTGGCAATGATCAGTAAACTCACTAAAGAAGATGTGATGCGGGTGTACAACCAGTACATCAAAAATAAAAACCGCCTGGTGGTAAGTATCGTTACAGCAGCTACTGAAAATCTGAAAGCAGCTGCAGACAACTACCAGGTGGATGCTGCAGGTTACAAAGCCCCGGATTACGGCTATGCAGGATTAACATACAGCAAAGCAACCGACCGTTTCAACAGGAAAATGCCACCAGCTACCGGAGCCAATCCAGTGGTATCGGTACCTGCATTCTGGAAAAAAACATTGCCAAATGGTATGCAGGCGATCGGCTCACAAAATACGGAGATTCCTACCGTGGCATTGAGTATTTACCTGAAAGGGGGAAGGCTTACGGAAGCAGCTAACCTGGCCAAAGCAGGCACCAGTAATTTATTTGCTTCCATGATGAATGACGACACCGAAAAATATACTGCAGAAGAAATCAGCCTGGAACTGGAAAAACTAGGAAGCTCTATCAGCGTAGGCAACACGGATGATGCCATCGTATTCAGCCTGCAGTCGCTCACAAGGAACCTGGATAAAACACTGGCTTTGCTGGAAGAAAGAATGTTGCATCCCAAATTCAACGAACAGACCTTCGGAAGAATTAAAAGGCAGTTGGGCGAATCCATCACCAACAGCCGCACGCAGGCAAGCACTGTTGCATCGAATGTATATGCTAAACTAAATTACGGGGCCGGTCACCTGTTTGGAATTCCTGCTAACGGTACGGCAGAAACGCTGAAGAACATCGGTTTCGCAGATATGCAAAGCTACTATGATGCCTATATCGGATCAGCGGACGGCCGGATCGTAGTGGTAGGCGATGTAAAGGAAAATGAGATCCTCCCGAAACTTTCGTTTTTGAACAAACTTCCTAAAAAATTGTTCAGCCTGCCTGCTGTAGCACCCGGCCTGCCGGTGGACAAAACGAAAATATACCTCGTAGATATTCCAAAGGCAGCGCAAACAGAATTCAGGGTGGGAAAACCAACCAACCTGCTGTATGACCCTACCGGTGAATATTACCGGGCAGTACTTACCAATTACAACCTGGGTGCGGCTTTCAGCAGTCGCGTAAACCTGAACCTGCGGGAAGACAAAGGCTGGACCTACGGCGCCCGCAGCAGTTTTGCCTCTGATAAATACGGCGGTACCTTCACCTTTAGCAGCGGCATTCGTGCGGATGCTACGGACAGTGCATTGGCCGAAGTGATCCGTGAAATAAAAGAATATGCAGCAACAGGTATCACCGACCAGGAGATCAGCTTCATGCGCAAATCCATCGGGCAGGCAGATGCCCGGAGTTATGAGACCAGTATTCAGAAAGCTGCTTTTATCAGCCGCATTCAGCAATACAATTTGCCGGCTGATTATGTAAGCAAACAAACGCAGATACTTAACAACATCAGCAAAAAAGAAATAGATGCCATTGCAAAAAAATACCTGGATGTAAATAAAATGAATATTCTGCTGGTGGGCGATAAACAAAAAATAATGCCGGGTTTGCAACGCCTCGGTTACGAGATCGTGGAACTGGATGCGGATGGGAAGTGAGTTATTAATTAAGAGTTAAGAGTTAAGAATTAAGAGTTAAGAATTAAGAGTTAAGAATTAGGAGTTGAAAATGGATGGTTAATAACGTGCCCGACAGCGGAAGCCTGGCGCATTTGCATTCATCTGTTGAATAGCCGACTAATGCAATAAATAAATAAATTCAAGCTGCTGAACGTACTGTTCGGCAGCTTTTTTTTTGCCTCGTAGAATTTTATCAATCACCCATCCCCAAGTCGTCAAATCGTCAAATCACCAAATCACCAAATCACCAATCACCAAATCCCCAAATCACAACCACTTCTTCCTCTTAAACCACAGGTAAACAGTGATGGTCACAATGGCCATGATGATGAGCACGGCAGGATATGCCCATTTTTGGTCCAGCTCGGGCATGAACTTAAAATTCATTCCATAAAGTCCTACGATGAAAGTGATGGGCAAAAAGAAAACAGAAAAAATAGTGAGGACCTTCATCACTTCATTGGTGCGTTGTGCGGCAAAGGAGAGGTGAAGGTTGGTGAGGTTATTTACATCTTCCAGCGCCTGGTGGTACAGGGTCTGCATTTTAAGGTATTGGTCTTTTACATCCTGCACTGCAGCCTCTTCCCCTTCTTTTACAAACAAATGGTTGATAGGCTCCTGCATCAGCATCAGGATCTTGTGGGAAATGGATGCCTGCCGTTTAATAAAGTAAAGCGGCTCCATAGGGTCTGTGCTGTTTTTTCTCAGGATAATCTGGTTCTCATAAAAATCAATTTGTTCACTGAGGCGGTTCACCGGGTTATCAAATGTTTCCAGTGCCTGCCACACTATGCGGGTAAGCAGGTCGGAGGAGGTATTGCATTTACCTGGCTCTACGTATTTTTTGTTAAGCATTTCCAGGAAGGGAATCGGCGCTTTGTGGACCGTAATAAGATATTCATCAGTAAAAAAAATGGCGAGTTTGTTGGTTAGTTCCTGGATGGTTGTCATGGTGCTGTTGAAGTTGTGGGAATAGAACCGCAGAATCAAAAAATGTTTGCCATCATCTGACTCATATTTTGGCAGGTGCTCAGGTTCCATGCAATCTTTAATTGTATGCTGGTTCAGCCTGAATTGGCTGCTTAATTGCTGTATCTCCTCCTCGCTGGGATCAGTCAGATCGATCCATGGGATGTCACTACAGACCTTGTGTTCTTTTTTTGCCATGCTGCTGTTTAGAGATCCTATGCAAATGGTGCGCCGGAAGAGAAGGGGGCGGGTGAATGAGTGAATGGGTGAATGAGTGAATGGGTAAATAGGTGAATAGGTGAATGGGTGAATGGTGAAATTTTTGCAGGCACCGAAAATGAAGGAGGAATAAGGAGCAGGGGCATATGCCTGACGCAACTGAATTAAAAGTACCGCTGTTTTTGCTGGTAACTGGTTTCAAAAAAAGGAGGCCGAATTATAAAAAAAGGATAATAAACGCCGTACCTTAGAGAAGAGATCTTCATCCCCAATCCTTCTTCAAAATATCCCCTGGAATACCGCATCCTTCAAAGAGCTGTTATTTTGTAATCATCAAATTCTAAAATAATGGGCTACCTGTTTCACTTTAGACGAATACCATATTTTTCCGGCATTTTAATGATTTTATTCCTTGCCCTGCTACCACAACCCTTACTGGCCCAGGGTGGGCCTACAGATCCTGGATGTGATCCTTGTTGCCCCTATTGCGAAGGATGCCCGCCGCAATGTATTCCCATAGACGGAGGACTTGGATTATTACTGGCTGCAGGAATAGGAATGGGCCTTGTACGCTGCCGTAAGAGGAGGGTCCGTCGGGGCCGAACATTGAAAGTTGGATCCTGCAAGGCAGGCTGAAAATGTAAGGATTTGCACGACCATTGAATCCCAGGATTTGCTAACATCCCCGGCTCAGCAACTTTTTCCGAGGTATTGCCATTTCCGCTTTATGGAAAGACCAGGCTAGCCAGAGAGGAAAATGTACCATTTTCCACATCAGTGGTCCACCTTCTTTTCACTATGTTTCATATTTACATACTCCGTCGGTGTCATGCCAAACTGCTTCTGGAATCCCCTGGTAAAATTGGATTGGGAAGTATATCCTACGATCTCGATGATCTCGTAAATTTTGTGTGAACCTTCTGCCAATAACTCCGCCGCTTTTTTTAGACGCGTAATGTGGATCAGTTCATTGGGCGACAGATTGGAAATTGCTTTTACCTTCCTGTAAAAAGTAGCCCTGCTCATCGCCATTTCCCTGGCCAGCATTTCCACATCCAGCTCTGTATTAAACATATTTTTTTCTATTGACTCATTCAAGGCTTCCAGGAATGTTTCATCGGCGCGCGAATAGGCCATGCTTTTAATATGCACCAGTGGGGAACTTGCAAAATAATCTTTGATCTTATTTCTATTGGTTAGCAGGTTCGATATCTGGGCCTTCAGGTGTGCCGGCGAGAAAGGCTTTTCTATGTAGGCATCAGCACCCAGTTCCAGGCCCTGTATCTTAGACTGTAAAGTATTTTTCGCTGTGAGGAGTATAATAGGTACATGAGAAAACTCTACCTCTGTTTTCAACCTGCGGCATAATTCAAATCCGTCCATTTCCGGCATAATCACATCACTCACTACGAGCTGCACACTTTCCTCCGTCAGTACCTGCAGGGCAGCGCTACCATTCAGCGCTTTTAGCAACTGGTAATTTTCCTGTAGTTCTTCAACCAGGAATTCCAGGATCTCTTCATTATCATCTACGAGTAATAAGGTCGGTTTCATATAGAGGAGTTAGGTAATTGTAGCAGGAATAATTGGTTCGCCGGCGCTGTTGTTGGTCACCACGCCTGCGCGTGAATGCAGCACAGGAAGGTGCAGAACAAAACGGTTAAAGGCTTCATCGCCGGTATCGATCGTTAATGTGCCCTGGTGTAATTCAGCAAGTGAACGCGCAAGTGCAAGGCCGATACCGGTGCCCCGCTGCTTTTCTGTTCCTTTCAAACGTATGAAAGGTTCAAATACTTTTTCTTTCATTTCATCGGGAATAACCGGCCCGTCATTATCTACTTCTATAAAAAAACTTTTTGTTTTAGGCTCCACGCGCAGGCTTACCCTTGCTTCTTTGTCCGCATATTTAATGGAATTGCTCAGCAGGTTGGAAAGAATCTTCGTCAACACTTCTTTATCTGCATATGCAATCAAAGGTTTGTGCGGTAGGTGAAGGCTGAAATGAATGGCCGTTTGTTCCGCAAGCGGTTTAAAAATTAAAAATGTTTCTTCCAGTAACCGCGAGATATTTTCTTTGCCGAATGTGAGCACAAAACCGCCTGCTTCTGTCTTACGGTAATCCAGCAACTGGTCAGTAAGGTGAATGAGGCGGTTCGTATTTCTTTCCAGCACCTTCAGGCTGCTTGTTACATCCGGCATGGCCGAGGTCTTTTCCATAATCCTTTCCAGCGGCCCTTTTATCAGCGTGAGCGGTGTGCGGATCTCATGCGCAATGTTGGTAAAGAATTTCATTTTAGCATCATAAATCTCCTTTTCCTTTTCAAACAACAACAAATCAATTTTCTGCTGGTTTTCCTTTTTCAGGTGTTTGTGATAATAGCGCAAACCCAGTGTTGTGAACAGCGCCGCCAATACTACGTATAGGACCCATGCCGCCCGGGATGCCCACCAGGGTGGGTGAATTACAATAGACAATGCCGCCTGTTGCTCGTTGTAGATTCCACTGCTGTTGGCTGCCTTCACCTTGAAAGTATATTTGCCGGGCGACAGATCAGTAAAATAAACTTTCCTGTTTTTTTCCAGGTAGGTCCAGCCGGTATCCAATCCTTCCATGGTATAAGCATAGGTGGTCATTTGCGGAGCTGTATGGCTGAGTGCCGCAAAGTCAATACTAAACGAAGACTGGTTGTGGGATAGTTCGATCGCCTTTGTATAGATCATCGACTGGGGAAGGCTGCTTTTTGGCCGGATGGGCAGCTCCACATTATTTACCTGGAAGCCCGTGAAATAAACCGGGGGGCTATACTTGTTCTCGATGAAGTTATCCGGTTTAAAACTGATCATTCCTTTCACACTGCCAAAATACAACCTGCCGGTCTCGTCTTTATAGCCTGAGTTGTAATTAAACTGGTCGTTGAGTAAACCATTCGCGCTGGTATACACTTTTATGCCCATGGTAGCAGGATCCAGTTCTACCAAGCCTTTGGAGGTGGTGATCCATAATTGCTGCTGGTCGTCTTCCAGGATCTTAAATACAAAATTGCTGGGTAAGCCATCGCCGGTGTTGAAGCGTTTGATCGTCTTACGGTCCTTGTTCAGCCGGCAAACACCACCGCCTTCCGTAGCTATCCATATATTGTGTGCATGGTCCTCAAACAACGCGTTCACCATATTATTGCCGATGGAGTTGCTGCTGTTTTCATCGTAGGTAAAACTGCCTGCATCGGCGGTCACCGGGTTAAAAAATTTTACACCGTCAGCAATGGTAGCAGACCACCATACGCCTGCATGGTCTTCCAGGATATTATAAGTGTAGCCGCTGAGATGAGGGATGGCCTCGAAAACATCGTGGCCCGCATCGTACCTGAATACACCGGACGTGGTGCCCACCAATATTTGCCCTCCGCGGGTTTGGTAAAGCGAAAAAATAAAATTGCTTTTCAGATCCCCGGCTTTTTCCCCGGCAGCGTAATGACGGATCACTTTTCCTGATGGAATATCCAGCACATCAAGGCCATGTTCAAATGTGCCCACCCATAGTTCATTGCCGACCGCCAGTAAACCATGAATGTTATAATAGGACAATGCCGTGTTGTTTCCCCCGGGCATAAAGTGGGTGATAACGCCCTTGGGATCTACTTTATTAAGGCCCGCATCCTCCGTTCCGATCCACAAATTTCCATATTGGTCCTTTACGATTTCCCTGACTGCATTTCCGCTGATGGAAGTTTTACTGTAATCCGGAAAATATTTTTGAAACTGCAACTGGTTTTGCGCATAGTAATTTATTCCGCCGAAATAAGTGCCCGCCCACACACCAGCTTCCTTGTCTTTGCACAGGGTGTACACTGCGTTGTCTGATAAGGAATAAGGGTTGTGGTAATTTTTTTTAAGGTTGGTAATGCCCTCTTTTTTAGTATCGTAAATAAAAATGCCGGATTCGGTGGCCAGCCAGTATGCAGTTGGCGCCACTTGTAAGATATCCCTTACATAAATCCCGGTTTTATCTTCATTGCGGCTGATGATCGTTTTCACCTGGCTATTGTTCACATCAAAAGAATACAGGCCTTCTGCGGAGGTACCAACAAGAATGTGGTGCTCCCCGGCGGCATATAATTTTTCAATCCAACAGGTAGCGGCGGAGTTTTTACTCAACACGGGATAACCGTTAAACGAACCGGTAGCTGGATCGTATTTTTTTACCTGTCCGTCTGATGCGGCCACCCAAAGGCTTCCATCAGGAGATGTGCACAACGCAGTGGGTATAAAAAACCGGGTGTTGTCAAAGATGGTAAACTCCTTCGATTGTTGGCACACCAGGCTGGCTTCCGCTATATACCAAACATTGTTCTGCTTGTCTACGCATACCTGCTTAATGCTTTTGCTGCCCGATGAAGTGATGTGCGTGAAGCTTTCTGTTGCAGGGTGGTATTGGTAAAGCCCCCGCTGTGTGCCCACGAACAGGCGCCCGCTTTTGTCCCGGTAAAGACAGCGGATATAATCGTTCCCAATACTTTTTTCATCTGCAGGATCCTGACGGAAAATTTTAAATGCATTCCCATCAAACCGGTTAAGTCCGTCTTTAGTACCCAGCCACATAAAACCTTTTTCGTCCTGCAGGCTGCACATGACGGTGTTGTGGGAAAGGCCGTTTTCTACCTGGTAGTGGCGAAAATAAAATTCGCCCTGGGCATAAACGGTAGCAATCGAAAAGAGCCAAACGCTCAAGCAAGAGAGAAACCTGTTTGTCAATGTAACGGGTTTTTAGAATAGTACAAATTACTAAAGTTTGGGGATTAATCCTCCTGCTGTATAAGCACTGTTGGCATTTGCGACGAATTGATAAAAGATTGAGACAAAAGCGTTAGCAAATTCAAGTTATTATTTCGTCCTTCACGCTGGAATTGACGGGACCGTTTGGGATCCTTCATTTTTTATGCTCCAGGAACGATTGCACTGCTTTGAATACAAAACAACATATTACAGTCAAAGACTGGCACGCAGCAGTGGCCCGGTTGTCTGCTGCAGCACGATCCCGCAGCAGTATAGTTCTTCCCGGTCCCGGGTTATTAACGTT
>JAYSYY010000107.1:0-67331 GCA_043727215.1 Chitinophagaceae bacterium
CCAATTTCCTGGCCATCCTGATGGTTGATTGGATCGCCTGTAGCATGAACGCCTAACTTTACATTTCAAAATAATTTTATGAGCAATCTTGTAAATGAATTTAATGAGTATCGTCAAAGGATGAACGAACTGATCCTTAGCAAGGATAACCTTGTGATCAAAAGATTATGGAACCTGGACACCAACACTTATTCCGCAGGCGCATTGGATGTAAAGACAAAAGAGTTACTGGGACTGGTGGCGAGTATGGTGCTGCGTTGCGATGATTGTATAAAATACCACCTTGGTAAATCCCATGAATTGAGCGTTACCACGGAAGAGATGTACGAGGTGTTTGCAGTGGCCAATATCGTGGGTGGAACGATCGTGGTGCCGCATACAAGAAGGGCTGCGGAATATTGGGAAGAACTGCAGGCAGGCGCATAGGCTTTCGGGAAGTTGGTGTTTTGGAAAATCAATAGTACTAAAGGCCCTTGTCCCCGTTTTTATTGACTTGCCTAAAGGCAGTGGGAAGTTAAGCCGGCGGAGCATGTAAAAGCGGATAAGAATATTCCATAAGCCACCTACGATTCAGTGGGCCATTAGACCAAAGCAGGTAAGGTCTCCGGAAACACGCTACCTGCCGGCTGTGTTACCAGCATCACCGCCATTTGTACAATCCACCGGAACCTTGGGATGAGTTTCGGTTGCTTTTAGCAGGTATTGGCCGGTACCTGAATGGGTTAAAATTTATGAATCCGCTATATAACCAATGCTGGCATCGTATTAATAAATAACTTTGAGGTATTAATTTTACGAACATGTCTACAGAAACAATAGAGAAACCGGCCCTCACTCCTAAAGATTTTTCGACAGACCAGGAAGTACGCTGGTGCCCCGGTTGTGGTGATTATTCCATCCTCGCACAGGTGCAAAAGATCATGCCTACTTTGGGTATACCAAAAGAAAATATCGTTATTGTAAGTGGAATTGGTTGCAGCAGCCGTTTCCCTTATTATATGAATACGTATGGTATGCATAGTATTCATGGGCGCGCCACGGCTGTGGCAAGTGGGTTAAAAGCCGCCAGGCCAGACCTGAGCGTATGGATCGTTACCGGTGATGGCGATGGCCTTAGCATTGGGGGAAACCATACAATCCATTTGCTAAGGAGAAATTTTGATGTCAATATTTTGTTGTTCAACAACCAAATATATGGGCTAACAAAGGGGCAGTATTCTCCCACTTCAGAAGAAAAGAAAGTTACCAAGAGTACGCCAATGGGCAGTATTGATCACCCTTTCAATCCCCTTGCGCTGGCCATGGGTGCAGATGCAAGTTTCATTGCACGTACGATGGACAGGGATCCAAAACACCTGCAGTCCATGTTACTTAGGAGCCAGGCCCATAAAGGCACCTCCTTCCTGGAGATCTACCAGAATTGCAACATATTTAACGACGGGGCTTTTGAAATTTTTACAGAAAAAAGTACAAAACCAGATGAGGTGCTTTTCCTGGAACAAGGAAAACCACTCATTTTTGGTGCCTCTCAAAACAAGGGGATCAAGCTCGATGGGTTTAAGCCGGTGATAGCAGACCTGGCAGAAGGCACATCCGCAGATGATCTCTGGATACATGATGAAAAAGACTTTTATAAGGCCCAGATTCTTACCCGTATGTTTGATGATCCAAAACTAGCAGGGCATCTTCCAAGACCATTCGGCGTTTTTTATGAAACAGACCGCGCCTGTTACGAAGATGTAATGGAAATGCAGTTGCAGGAAGCTATCGCGAAAAGCGGTAATGGCGACCTTGATAAATTACTGCGGGGAAGGGAAACCTGGACGATCGCTTAAGGGACGGGTTAGCTATCTCAATGTTCTATTAGTGTTTGTGATGAGGCGAGCTACATTTTTTCCTGCTGCATAACCGGTAATTAAGGTAGTGAGCACTAATGATCATTAAAACAGCCGGCACTAGCAGCCAGTTTTCATACCCATGAAAGAACTGCTTGATCACCAGGAAAATAAATCCTGCGACGAAAATCCCCATTGGGATAATAGATTGATGGTGTTTCACGTAGCCATGCCCAAGAGAATATACACCAACCGCAAATGCCAGGGCAATCATACTCCACTCAAATAATTGGTTATGGATGATGTTGATGCCGAATAATGGCAGGCTGCTGACGACCAACGGCAATATGGCACAATGAATTGCGCAAGCCAGTGAGGTCAAAATGCCCAAACCATCCCAGTTCAATCTAATGTTCATGAACGGTAAAGATAAGGTATATTTGCAATACTGTTGCAATTAGTGGGGCGGTTATCTTATATTTTACCCCCTGAGTGCTTAGCAGTAAATTTGCATTTCAATAATAAGTGATGAAAAATAAATTGTGGGTTTACCTGGGTTTTTTTGCAGTTCTGCTCCTCGTTTTTTACTTATTTATCTTCCGGGATTATGACTTTTCAGCCTCTAGACTGGCTGTCATCAACCCGGAAGTTCCGGAATTCAAGTTCATCAACCAGGACGGTAAACCACTCACCCAGGCAGATACAGATAACAAAGTTTATGTTGCTGAATACTTTTTTACGACCTGCCAGGGAATTTGCCCAAAGATGAACGCCAATATGCGCCGGGTTTTTGAAAAATATAAAAATGAACCAGGCTTTTTAATTCTTTCTCACACCTGTATGCCTGAGGTAGACAGCGTGTCGGTATTGAAAGCTTATGAGCAAAAAATGCTCGGTGGAGCCCTGACCAAACGGGAGGACGGATCTTATAAGATAAACACGCTACAGGTATCCAACAATCAGCCGTTGGGCAATACAAACTGGCAGTTTTTAACCGGGCCTAAAAAGGAGCTGTATCAAATGGCTCGCCAGGGATATCTAATAGACAACGGCAAACCGGATAGCTCACAAAGAATCGAAGATGAATTTATACATACCCAGTTTTTTGCACTGGTAGACAAATACAGGAGGTTAAGGGGTATCTACGACGGTTTAAAAGAAGAAGAAGTGCTAAAGCTACTGGGAGACATAGATGGCTTGCTTAAAGAAAAGGTAGCCCCTAAAAGATTCATGACGGGGTTCAGCAACAATCCAAATTGACAACAATGGATAACCATTCAGGTATATTAAAGAAGAACGGGCTCAGCGTAACAGAAAGCCGGAAAAAAATACTGGAGTTGTTCCTTGATACAGAAGGGGCATTGGCGCACGCAGATATTGAAAAAAACACTGACGCAGCTTTCGACCGGGTGACAGTGTACCGCACGCTGCAGACCTTTGTAGAGAAAGGAATCATTCACCAGATACCTACGACAGATAATTCTGTTTTATACGCGCTTTGCCGCCACAACTGTGAACAGGGGCACCACCACGATAACCATGTGCATTTTATTTGCACCAACTGCGACAAAACTTTTTGCCTGGATGATGTGACGGTCCCGGATGTAAAATTGCCGGAAGGTTTTACGCCCTCGCAAGCGGCAATGGTTGTTACCGGCTTATGCCTGGATTGTAAAACCACTTAATGTTTTTGATGAGTTGCCTATAATTCAAAAATGCTTTTTTTTACATTGCTAAGGGTATTTTTAATTTAGTTTTTACTTATTTCATTTCCATCACACCAAATCTTGTTCGTTTTTTAAACAACTTCAGCAAGTCAGATACAATAAGGTATTTGGTATCGGAAATTTTTGCAACTTCTCTCGGCAGGGTAACATAATCCTCATCCAGGTGACTGTACACGGCCTGGCGGCTTACATTTCCTTTCGCATCTATGGTTGCTGCCATAAAGATCGACCGCTTAAAGTTTACAACATCATCTGGTTTTTTCTCCATATCCCTTTCCACGTTATCCTTATCATCGTTATAAAGCAACACGAGTTTGTCTCCATACACAATAGGATAATAACCCAGGAAAATATTCGAGTTCATGAGTTTTTGATTTTTAGGAATTCGGGTAAAAGTCGCTTTCCCATCCCTGGCAATATTGGTATTGATGATATCCCCGTAGGTGTAACGGTAAGATGTAGTAGTTGTTCGGGTGCTGGGATTATAACTAGTCATCACATCCAAACGATAGTACTCAGATATAAGGTCTACACTTCCATTGGTGCGGTTCATGATATGTAAGATCCTGAAACCCGGGAACAGGCCCGGATCTGAATCTTTATCCGTACCGAAATTATCTTTGTCCACCAACGTTACCATTTCAGGACTGAAAGGCACCATTTTTGGATCTTTTACTTCACTGCTGTTAGCATCAAAATTGGTGTAAAAAGCACCATTGATATTCCCGTTGTGTTTCTTTTTATACAAACCTGCAACGGTAACACTGCCATTCTTATTATATGTGAGTTTTGTACCTTGTATAAACTGGTTGTTCAGGTTAAAAGTAATTTCCTTTCCCTTGAGATTGGCTGCATCGTACACTAAAAGTTTATAGGTATAGGAAGGTACTTTGGCGCCATCTTCTCGTACTGTCTGCCTGGTGACTTCCTTGTCATAATGTTTTATCGCCACAAAAACTTTTCCATCGTTTGTGATATCCTGGTCGTAAATAGAAACAAACCTGTCCCCGATGGGGAGTTCAATTTCTTTTTTCCAGATGGTTTTTAGGTTGGTGTCGAAGACCCCGACGAAGAATTTTTTATTTTCTTTTTTTCTGTCTGGCCCTTCCACGAATAATAACACTTTGGTGGAATCAGAAGATAATTTATAGGTTGGTTCAGCCTGGTCATAACGGCTATCCGATGCATAGGTACCAAGTGTGATCTTACCGGATGTTGCCAGTGTTTTTTCATTCACTTTCAAAGCATACACCGAGGTAGTTTTATTTTCCCTGTCGTAAGCTTCATAAATAAAGAAAATGTTCTGGCCATATTTTTCAAAGCCCTTCAGGCTGGCACCGTTTTCCTGGATCGGTAATTCTCTTTCGGTTACGGCTTCCATGTTTTTGTCTACCAGCACAAGGATCGGATCCTGCTGCACACCGCTACCGCCAAACAGCGTTAGTTTGCTGCTGCCCTTCAATTTTAGAATAATAAACTGGTTGTTGTTAACAGGCACCGCATCTTCAAAATCATATTTCAGCCTGGCATTGTCACCCCAGGCGACATTAAATTTTTGTGCATCGGCGAATGAAAAAAACAAAACAAGAAACAGCGAAAAAAAACTCCTGGAAATTAATTTCATTGGTGAGGGTTTGAGGTAGATGTTTTTTATGATGTTACAAATATAGGTAGTCAATAAAAAAGTACCCTCTTTAAAAAGGCGCTTTTTTATTCATAAATTTTCCATTTCATTTTTTACAAAATCCATCAAGACTTTTATTTTATCCGGCGAGAAATCGAATTCCAGGCCGGCCGTATGGAAAAGTTGAGGCAATGTTTTCGTACCTCCCAGTGCGAGTGCATTGCAGTAATTGTCTATGGCCGTTTGGTTATTGGTTTTGTATTGCATCCACATACCTATGGCGCCCAGCTGGGCAATACCATATTCTATATAATAAAACGGCACTTCAAATAAATGCAGTTGACGCTGCCATGCATTGCTCCGATAGGTTTCCAGCCCGCCATAATCCACCACTGCGTCCTGGAATTCCTTAAGCACTGCTACCCAGGCGGCTGTTCGTTCATCATGGGTATGGGTTGGATGTTCATAGATCCAATGCTGAAATTTATCAATAATGGCTATCCACGGAAAAATGCTGATCACTCTTTCCAACTGGTGTTCTTTTGCCCTGCGCAGGTCCTTTTCATTCGCAAAAAAACTCTCCCAGTGATCCATGGTAAACAGTTCCATCGCCATACTTGCCACCTCCGCAATTTCCATGGGGTATTCCTTGAAGCCTGTTAGTGGTAAAGGATGCGCAAGGAAAGAATGCACCGCGTGCCCGCCTTCATGCAACATTGTTGTTACGTCATTCATTTGCCCGGCTGCATTCATGAAAATAAAAGGCGCACCGCTTTCTGCCAGCGGGCAGTTATAACCTCCGGGGGCTTTGCCTTTGCGGCTTTCCAGGTCCAGGTGTTTAAGTTCATGCATTTTCTGCAGGCACTGACCAAAAAAAGGCCGGAGCTGGTTAAAACATTCAATCGATTTTTGCAACAATTCATCACTATGTGTGAAAGGGCGTAAGGGTTGGGTTCCCTCTGGTTCTGCATCCATGTCCCATGGGCGCAGATCCTGGAGGCCAAGTTTTTCTTTTTTCTTTTTGTAGATTTCATTCACCAGTGGCAGCACATGTTGCTTCACTGCTTCATGAAACTGGAAACAATCTTCTTTGGTATAATCAAATCTTCCGAGCTCCTTAAAGCGGAAATCCCGGTAGTTTTCAAACCCCGCATTGTGGGCCGATTTATTTCTAAGGGAAATGAGTTTATCATACAATTCATCCAGCTTCGGCTTAGCCTGTAGCCGGCGGTCCTGTATCTTCCTGTACACTTCTTCTCTAAGGGACCGGTCGGAGTTTTCCAGAAATTTCCCTGCCTGTTGCAGCGTATATTCGGTACCGTTGACTGTCACCATCATTTCACCCGTGATCTGTCCAAATTGCTGCTGCAATACGGCCATTTCTGCCTGCAGGGGGATATTTTCTTCCCGAAAAAGATCAATGCTCCTGCTGATGCTGCGCAGGTAGGTGTGATAGGTATCCCTTTCCAGTGAATTGAGCAGCGGCGATGCCATTAGCTTTTTATTCAGGGCATCCGCCATTGGTTGTATCTGTGGCTGTATCTCCATACAGAAATAATTAAAAGCTTCTTCCAGGCTTTTGTTTGCTGTATCGCAGGTCATTTTTATTTGCCGCCAGCATGCGTCTTCACTCACAGCCGCCTCCAGTTCACTCTGGTCTTTCAGCCATTGTTCCAGCGCGGTTTTATCGGAAATTTCTCTTTCCAGCAATTCTTTAAAGTAAGGCGCTAATGCCGGCCAGTCGGTAACCGTAAAGTTTTCCGGGAGAAAAGTCCTTTGTTGTTTTTTTATTTCAGCGGTATACATATGGTGGGTGGTGAGTGGGCGATGGTCAATAGTCGATGGTGAATAGAGAAAGCTTGTAAGTCTTTACACGGTTTTTCTTGCCTGCATTTTCTCATAAACAACGATAAATGGTGAATCGCCGCTGGTTTTCACCAGAGACCATTCACCATTCACATCATCCCGCAGGCAGTTACGCCATCTTGCGCGGCGAATTTATTTTTTTTGCAGGGGCATTATTTTTTGGAGCTGCTGCCTTTGGAGCCACTGCTTTAGCAGTTTTCTTTTCCGTGGGTGCCGCTGCCTGATCTGTGCCTGTTTCTTCCTCGCTGGCTTCCGATAACTTTATTTCAATGCCGGCTTTGGTGAGAATATCATACCAGCGGATCATTTTTTTCATGTCGCTGCCATAAACTCTTTCCAGATCCATGGTTGGGAATACCTTTTCAAAGTAAGCTTTGATCGCCTTGGCATCCGCCTTTGAATCGGGTAAAACCTCTTTACTATCCTGCATTGCGGTAAATACTTCTACCAGGTTTACGTTTTCGCCGGTGGTATACACCTCAATGCTCTCCAGGTGTGAGAAATTATGCACGCGGTTGCTCACGAATTTGGTGGATTTATCCTCCAATGAACGCACTATTCCCCCGTCAGATTTAGAAGAAACCAGCTCATATAATCCTCCAAGCCCGGTCACGGATACCATTTTGTTATAACTCATCTTAATTTTTTTTATAAATTTTCAGGGTTGCAATTTAGCTGTAATATGGCATATTCCGCCCACTAGTTTTCCTTTGTTATTATTTGAAAAAACAATTTTTAACAAAGCGCCTGTTTCCCTATCGTTTGATCGTCTAAATGCACAAAAGAATTATTTTATGTTTAGATCAGCTATTCTGACGGTTTTGGTAGGTATTATGGCAATAACAGGTTTTGCACAAACTGCTTCTATTAAGGGTATTGTAACAAGTAAAACCGACAAAAAAACAGTACAGGGTGCCACTGTTTCGCTATTGATGCAGTCAGATAGCAGCGAGGTTAAAAACCTGGTGAGTGATAGTTTGGGCGCTTTTGCTTTTGAAAATCTTCCCAATGATAGCTTTATAGTTACTGTAAATACAGTGAACTTTCAGCAATATGTTTCTTTTGTCACTATTCGTGATAACAACTCCCGCGACCTGGGTACTTTGGGTTTAGAAATAAAAGGGAAAGATTTGGACGTGGTAACCATCGTTTCCCGGGCCGCGCCTGTAGTGCAGAAAGGGGATACTTCCCAATTTAGCGCCAGCCAGTATAAAGTGAATCCGGACGCCACCACCGAAGACCTGATCAAGAAAATGCCAGGTATTACCGTGGCAAGGGACGGTACCGTGACCGCGCAGGGTGAGCAAGTGAGAAAAGTAACCATCGATGGTAAGGACTTTTTTGGAGACGACGCATCTGCTGCCCTTAGAAATCTGCCATCTGAGGTTGTTGACAAAATACAGGTGTTTGATCGGCTGAGCGACCAGGCCCAGTTAACTGGGGTGGATGATGGAAACTCCCAAAAGGCTATTAATGTGGTAACGAAAGCAGGAATTAAGAATGGCCAGTTTGGACGTGTTTATGCAGGTTATGGTACAGATGAACGTTACGCAGCGGGGGGTAATATGAGTTTTTTCAAAGACAACAGGCGTTTTTCGGTCGTAGGTAATTTTAATAATATTAACCAGCAAAATTTCGGTTCACAGGACCTGCTTGGGCTAACCAGCAGCGGCGGTGGCGGACGTGGCGGACGCGGTGGCGGCAACTGGGGTGGTGGTAACTGGGGTGGCGGTAATGATAACTTCTCTGTTGGACAGTCTAATGGTATCAGCAAAACCAATGCGCTGGGTATAAATTTCAGTAACCAATATGGTAAAAAATTAAGTTTAAGCGCCAGTTACTTTTACAACCAAAGTGAAAACAACAACCAGTCCTTGCTTAATTTAGAAAATTTCACCCGCACGCGTAATAATGAAACGCTGAAAACAAGGCAAGCCAGCACAACCAGCTCTGATAATTACAATCACCGGTTCAATATGAGATTGGAGTATAAGATCGATTCCAATAATAGTCTTTTTATTATTCCAAGCATCAGCTTCCAGGGCAATAATTCAAACAGTTTCTCGGATGTGCAGAATTATTATGCTATTAACGATTCAGCAAACAATTCAACAGTCAAATCGCTAAGCGACCGGAGTGGGTATAACATCAGGAATAATATTATGTTCCGGCATTCGTTTGCTAAAAGAGGCAGATCCATCTCTATAGGCCTCAATACCAATTTTACCAGAAACAGTGGGGAGACTATTACAGATGCCTATTACCGCTTTTTTAAAGTGAACATTGCAGAGGATTCTATCAGGAACCAGTTTACCGACAACCTCACTAATGGTGAGAGCTATACTGGTACTTTGACATACACTGAGCCAATCACTAAAAAAGCCCAGTTACAGCTCGAATATTCTCCGGGTATCCAAAAAAACAAAGCAAACCAGCAAACTTATCTTTTCGACGGAAGTAAGTATAGTATGTTTGAACCCAAACTTTCTAATTTATTTGATAATACTGTTACCACTCACAGGGGTGGCGTTACCTATAGGCTTGTGCAAAACAGAGACGATATGTTCGCGGTGGGTGTTAATGTGCAAAAAGCCACTTTAGAAAGTGACAGGGTTTTCCCAACAGTAACTTCGGTTAAGCAAACCTTTTCCGACTTCCTGCCAAATGCCATGTGGCGGAAAAAGTTATCGCCTGTAAGTAACATCCGGGTTTTTTATAGGGCGTCTGTGAATTTTCCTTCTGTCACGCAACTCCAGGACGTGGTGGATGTGAGCAATCCTTTGAGAGTGTCAGTGGGTAACCCATTACTTAAACAAAGCAACACGCATTTCCTGGGAGGAAGATATTCCTACACCAATTCCAAAACAAGCAAGAGCTTTTTTGCTAACATTTTTGCCCAGACGGCCAGTAATTATATTTCCAATTCTATTTATATAGCATCACAGGATTCTTTATTGCAAAACGGAGATACCCTGAAGCAGGGGTCACAATTAACCAGGCCGGTAAACCTGGACGGCTATAAAACATTGAGGAGTTTCTTCACTTATAGTATGCCGATAAAAGCGATCAAAACTACTTTAAACCTCAATGCCGGATTTGCCTATTCAGAATTGCCAGGCCTTGTAAATAATGTTATGTCTAAAACAGACAACCTGGTATATAACGGTGGAGTAGTATTAGCCAGCAACATCAGCCAATACGTTGATTTCAACATCAATTATAATGTTAGCCTGAATGACGCACGAAATAATTTAACGCAAAGCCTGAACAATCGTTTTGTAAACCAGTCTGCCGGAATTGCAGTAAATCTCCTTGGTAAAACAGGATGGTTTATACAGAACGATGTAAACAACCAGACCTATTCCGGGTTGAGCGAAGGGTTTAACCAGAGTTTTTGGTTGTGGAATGCCGCAATTGGTAAAAAATTCCTGAAGAATAAAGTAGGAGAGCTGAAACTTTCTGTATTTGATTTATTGAAACAAAATCAAAGTATCAGCAGAACCGTTACGGAAACAGGAATCGAGGATTATCAAAGCCAGGTTTTGCAGCAATATTTTATGTTAACATTTACCTACAGCCTGAAAAATTTCGGAACGCCGAAGCCTGCAAACAACAGGGGCGAACGTGGCGGAATGGGTGGACCAGGCTTTTAATTTTTTGGTTGCTATGTTCATTTGCTGATGCACCAAAAGCTTTAACTTTAAAATGAATATAACAACGATCTTTTTTGAACCATTCAGATCTTCTTGCGGGCATTCAGAGCGGGGACGGGGCCGTCTTCAGCACGCTGGTGGACCGATGGCAAAATATGGTTTATAACACGGCACTTGGTATTGTGCAAAATGAAGAAGATGCGGAAGATATCACCCAGGATGTTTTTATAAGGCTGTATGAGAATATTGCATCTTTCAGGCAGGAAGCACAATTATCTACCTGGATCTATCGCATAACAGTAAACCTGTCACTGGATTTTGAGAAGCGAAAAAAAAGGCAGAAACATGGTGGCCTGCTGAAAAAGATATTTTTTGTAAAAGCGGAAGAGGAACCGGTAAATTTTAGTCATCCCGGGGTGTTGTTGGATAATAAAGAAAAAGCAGCTATTTTGTTAAAGGCCTTAAAAAAGTTGCCCGATAAACAAAGGATAGCCTTTACACTGCACAAAATGGAGGGACAAAGCGCAAAGGAAGTGGCCGAGATAATGGAAACGAGCCTTTACGCAGTGGAATCCCTGATTAGCAGGGCAAAAAACAGCTTAAAAAAAATACTGGAAAAATATTACCTCACGCAAGAATAACAAATAAGATGAAAAAGGAAAACCTGGATAAACTGGTTCAGGAAACCATCGATAGTTTTGATGGTTCCACAAAAGCAAGCCCTGCTCCCTTTTTGTTGACAAGGATTCGGGCAAAAATGGGCAATAGGCAATCGACGCCATCCGTTTGGGAGAAGGCGGGCATATGGCTTACAAGACCTTCTGTGGCTTTCGCCGTGCTGGCAATTATATTACTCATGAATGTTTATATTATTACATCCGCTGTGAATGGTAATAACACAACCGGCATAACCACACAAAACCCTCCGGGAGATGAATATTCTATGAATGTTGCATCTTCATTATATGACTTTGAAAATGTACAACCATGATAAACAGGTCTAACAGGAGCCGATCTTTGCTGGTGATCATGGTAGTGTTGCTGCTGGCCAATCTCGGGGTCATGGCTTATTTTATAGCCAATAAGACTGAAAAAAAGAGGGCCAACAATGGTCCGCAATGGAAAAATGCCATCGCTCATTATCTCAAAACAGATATTGGGTTTGATACCGTTCAATTACAGCAATACGAAAGCCTTAAAACGGAACACCGCAAAAAGCTGGATACTTTATTTGATCAGTTGAAAGCCGAAAAAGACAGGCGCCTCCGGGTCCTGGCCGAAAAAGGTTATTCAGATTCTGCGATCATACGGGCCGCGAATGTGTCAGCAGAAAAACAGCGAATGCTGGATCTTCAAATGCTCCGACACCTCAAAGATATCAGGAACCTCTGTACGCCGGGGCAACAGCAAAAGTATGATACCAGCATTTATAAAGTGATGGCCCGCAAGGGAGGTGAAAAAAAGAAACCAAAAAAAGAATAATCATTAATCATCAATTTAAGAAACATGAAAAAACAAATTTTCGTATTGGCAGCCGCTTTATTCGTTATGCTTGGAACTGCCCGGGCACAAGGGGGCGGTATGCAGCGCCAGACACCGGAAGAAAGGACCGCAGTGATCATGGCCAAAATGGACTCTGCTTTTAAACCTGCTGAAGCGGTAAGAATTGCTGTAAAAACCATCTTCATAGATTATTATGCCTCACAGCAGAAATCAATGGGGGAAATGCGCGCCACCGGAAATGTGGACAGGGACGCTATGATGGCAAAACGGAAGGAGTTAACTGATGCCCGCGATGTGAAATTAAAGGCGGTTCTCACTGCAGAACAATTGAAAACCTGGGCAGAACAAATTGAGCCATCTATGAGGCCGCAGCGTAGGAGCAATTAGAAAGTCAATGGTCAAGGGTAAATGGTGAAGGAATGAAGGTTCAAATTTTTTCGGTGCGTCTTAAAAGATTGTTTCAAAAAAATAGCCACTTCAAGATTTCACAATTCACTATTGACCATTCACTTTTACCCACTCCCACCTCACCTCTCACATCACCACTCACTCCCCCCCACCTTTTCAATCCTCTCCTTCAGCGTTTCATAATCCGTGAATCCCCGGGCTACCATTACAAATTTCAAGTCACCGGTTTGGATAAAAACGCAGGGGTAACCTGTTACCTGTAGCTGTTTCATCAATGAAAATTCATAATAGGCCATTTCTTTATACGCTTCACTGGATAGTTGTTCATAGAAAACTTCCGGTTGAATACTGTATTTCTCCAAGAGGTGAATATAGGCCTGGTCATCTGTGAGATCTCTGCCTTCAAAATGCAAAGCATATTGCAGATCGGCTGCAAATTCCACGGATCTTTCCGGGTAAAATTCTTTAAAAATGCACAGGGCGATAGCCGGCTTTTCAGAGTTGGGGTACCAGTCACTGTCATCAGGATTATTGATATGCCAAAGGTAATCGCTTCCGAATTTTATGCCGGTCAGTTCTTCCACGTTTTTGTAAGCTTTGGAAATATATCCGGCGGCAATGCCGATAGGGGTGGGCTTTTCCGGCAAGATCATACCGCCGCTCAGTACATCCATATCCATCCGGTCTTTATATTCTTCTGCGATCTTTTTAATTACCGGGCTAAAGCCATAACACCAGCCACAATAGGCATCATAACAGTATATCAATACAGGTTTATCCATGACAGTATTTTCGATAAATGAAAACGTCCCGAACCAGAGCAGTTCGGGACGGTAAAATTAATTGAGTTCTATCGATTATTGCTTTGTCATCCTGATTTCCATCATTTTAAACTCCTTGCCATCCGGCCCCGGGCCGTACATTTCCATTACCTGTGTTTTGTCATCAATGACCCTCATCACTTCCCTGATATTCATTTCCTGGCCGGTGCGCTCGAAGGATCCACGCATTTGCCTGCCGGTGTAAGCATCTTTGTAGACTTTGTGCGTTTCATAGTTGGTTCATTGGATGTTGTCCGGGTAGGCCACCCTAAGGGGTTACCCACCCTCGTAATGTGCTTCGAACTTTCTTAGGGTGAGTCACCCCATAAGGGTGGCTTACCCGGTAAAGGATAAGGGATTTGTGGAATGACTGAAAATGCCTTTAAATGACTTTTGTGCATTTCATAGTTGGTTCATTGCATTTTGTCCGGGTAAGCCACCCTAAGGGGTGACTCGCCCTATCATCATTCAAGCTTCGAGGATGGCCAGCCTTTCTGATAATAATATTCAACCTGTGCCTTATGTAGTGTTTCAAATTTTTCTTTACTACCAAAAAAATTAATAATTTCTTTCTGTGCAATCCCTGTCCCACTACCTTGTAATATTTCCTGGTAAGAACAATAAGGATACTTAGAAAAATCATTTATGATATTATGTTTTTGCGCGTTTGCATTTGTATAAATAATTGCCTGTTGTAAATAAGCATCATCAAGAATTTCTATTCTCCGGAAGGGTTTTTGAAAAAGCCCACCTTTCCTTTGATACCGTTGGTTATAGTAATTAGCGTAGGAAACAAGAAAACTGTTCATTTGCCTTTCCAACATTTCATCAAATGATTTTCGTTTTCTGTGTCTCCAGAAAAACTTTCATTGCTAAAGTATGTTGAGGCTCTTTTTCAGATTTCAAATAATTCAAGATTACTTTTTTGGACGATACTTTGATAATGTGGTGACTATGGTTTGCTAATAATGAATAACTCCAAACCTCGAAAAAGGGTATATTAAATTGCCTGAATCTCTCCTGGAAAACCGCGTAATCCTGCGGCTCCCTGAACAATAAAATGCCATCCGCGCTTTTACAAAGGAGATGATAAAAGGATTCCGTGTGAAAGGTGCTTTGTATTTTAAGGGTGTCGGCATTGTAACAAATTTTAATTCGGGTGGGGTGGCTCACCCCTCTCATGGTGGCTCACCCGGCATTGGTGAAGAAGGTTCTGAGACCATTGAAAACAGTATTCCCATGAACTTTCAGCTATTCATCTGTTGTTAATCGGCCTGGCCAGGTTAGCCACCCCTGCGGAGTGACTAACCTATTAATGCGCTTCCAGCCAATTATTACCATGCCCTATCTCTGCATTGGCGGGTACTTCGTTTGGAAGAATCAATGCATTTTTCATGGAGTTGATGATAAAGGGTTGAATCGCTTCCAACTCTTCTTTCAGCACATCAAAAACGAGTTCATCATGCACCTGTAGCAGCATCTTGCTGTTAAACTTATTGGCTTTTAATTCCTCGTCAATTTTTATCATAGCCAGTTTTATCATATCGGCTGCGGTTCCCTGAATGGGAGAATTGATGGCATTCCTTTCTGCAAAACCTCTGACAGTAAAATTCGCGCTATTGATGTCCCTTAACCAGCGCTTACGCCCCATAAGGGTTTGCACATATCCATGCTCTTTGGCATAATTGATCGTATCATCCATGTATTTCTGGATATTGGGAAACTGCATTTTATAATTATCGATGATTTCCTTAGCCTCTGCCCTCGGGATGCCCAGGTTCTCTGCAAGCCCAAACGCTCCCTGGCCGTAGATGATACCAAAGTTTACACTTTTTGCTTTATAACGCATTTCCTTGGTTACGTCCGCCTCCTCTACATGGAATATTTTAGCAGCCGTTGCCGTATGTATATCTTTCCCTGTTCTAAATGCTTCGCACATATTTACATCTCCGCTGATACTGGCAACAATGCGCAACTCCACCTGGGAATAATCTGCAGATACCAGCACATGATTTTCATCCCTTGGGATAAATGCTTTTCTTATTTCTCTCCCTTTGTCTGTGCGGATAGGAATGTTCTGCAGGTTGGGATTATTGCTGCTAAGCCTTCCCGTTACTGCCACTGCCTGCGCATAGCTTGTATGCACCCTTCCCGTTTTTGGATGAATCATTAATGGCAACGCATCTACGTAAGTTGATTTTAATTTGGTCAGCTCCCGAAAAGTGAGAATATCATCACAGATCTTATGTTGATTCGCCAGTTTGGCAAGCACATCTTCACCTGTGGCGTACTGGCCGGTTTTCGTTTTTTTTGCTTTGGGATCCAGTTGCAGTTTTTCAAACAAGACCTCGCCCAGTTGTTTGGGGCTGGCCAGGTTAAACCGAACCCCTGCCTGGGCATACACACTTTCCTCCGCGGTTTTGGCATCTGTTTCCAGTTCTTTGGAATAGCTTTTTAAGAAATCGATATCTACGCGGATGCCTTCAAATTCCATATTTGTCAGCACTTTGAGTAATGGGTTCTCCACTTCAAAAAAAACTTTTTCTACTTCCTTTTCTTTCAGCATTGGAAAGAAAACATTTTTAAGCTGTAAGGTTATGTCGGCATCTTCCGCTGCATATTCTTTTGCGGCTTCTATTTCCACGTCCCGCATGTTGCCCTGGCTTTTTCCTTTTTTACCGATCAGTTCTTCAATATGTATGGGTTCATAGCCCAGGTATTTTGCACTGAGCAGGTCCATACTTCTTTTACCGTCGGGCTCTATCACGTAGTGCGCAAGCATCGTATCAAATAATTTTCCGCTGAGTGTGGCGCCGTACCATTTCAATACGAGCAGGTCATATTTAATGTTTTGCCCGACCCAGGTTTTGCTTTCATCGCTGAACAGCGGCCCGAACTTACTTAAAATTTCAAGGGTTGTATTCCTGTCTGCCGGGCAGGGCACATAGTAGCCCTCACCCGGTTTCACCGCAAAACTTAATCCTACCAACTCTGCCAGGTTCGCATCGATATTCGTAGTCTCCGTATCGAAACTAATCAGCCCAAATCCCTCAAGGGTTTGCAGTAATGAAGCAATTTCTTCAGGCGTTTGAACAAGCTGGTAAAAATGATCGGTGTTTTTGATATTCCTTTCTACTGATAAAAAGTTTGGCTCATCTCCTTCCACCGCTGTTGTAGCAGCCTTGCCTGCAGATTCAGCTTGTGGGACTTCATTACCAAAAAGATCTAATTGGGCTTTTGCAGGGGCCTGTATTTTATCCTCACTGGGCAAACCAGGAATATCTTCTCCCAGGATCCTTTTGCCGATCGTTTTAAACTCCAGCTCGGCAAAAATTTCTTTCAGTACGTCCCTGTTCCACTCCTTCATGCAAAAATCTTCTTCATGAAAAGCTACCGGCACATCTAAAATGATAGTGGCTAGTTTTTTACTCATGATCGCCAGGTCCTTCCCAGTTCTTATTTTCTCACCCAGCGCCCCTTTAATATTTGCAGCGTTCTCCAGGATATTTTCCAGGGTGCCAAATTCTTTTAAAAGTTTGGCAGCGGTTTTTTCTCCCACGCCGGGTATGCCGGGAATATTATCCACAGAATCTCCCATGAGGCCCAACACATCTATTACCTGGTCCACACTTTTGATATCCCATTTTTCACATACTTCTTTTGGTCCGAGTATTTCCAGGGTGCCGCCCTGGTAGGGTGGTTTATAAATCTTAATATTTTCTGAAACAAGCTGGCCATAATCTTTGTCAGGTGTTACCATATACACCTGGTAACCTACTTTCTCTGCCTGTTTTGCAAGCGCACCGATTACATCATCCGCCTCGTAGCCGTCCATTTCTACCACTGGGATATTAAAACCTTTTATCATCCTTTTAATGTCAGGAACAGCCGCCATGATATCCTCGGGAGTTTCCTGCCGGTTAGCTTTATAATCGGCAAAGTCGGTATGCCTTTCAGTTAAGGCGTGTGTATCAAAACAAACAGCTATATGAGTAGGCTTTTGATTATTGATGAGATCCACCAGGGTATTGATAAAACCAAATTGCGCATTGGTATTTTTCCCTTTACTGGTTATACGGGGACTGCGGATCAATGCATAATAAGCCCTGAACACCAACGCATATGCATCCAATAAAAAGAGTTTTTTTTCCATACAGCAAATGTAGATTTTTGATGGAAGAATCCATCGCCATTATTAGCGCCAAAAAAGCGGAACAATTGTTCCGCCACCCATCTCAATTTAAAACCGGGTTCCAAGGTAATGTGGTAGCATTGCCCTCCAGGTTGGCCAATCGTGTTTCCATTCATGCCCCCATATATCCAGTTCATGATGGATTCCTTTTGTATTCAGTACACCGGAAAAATTTCTTGCGGCCTGCGGATCCTCATAGTCACCAGTACCTGTGAGGAGGTGGATATGGTTACTACTGCGGATCGCATTCAAGGACCACTCATCGCTTAGGTTTGGAATATAATGACAAGGCGAATTAAAATAGACCTGGTCGTCATAAAAACCTTTGGTATATTCTGTGAGGTCATACACACCACTCATGGCGATCACACCATTTATCAGATCCGGACGTTTTAAGAACAGGTTCATGCTGTGTAATGCACCGAATGAAGCGCCCGATACAATGATCGGTGTTTCATTGCTTGTGTTCTTTTTAATAAACGGGATCACTTCATCAAACACGTATTTATTGAACTGGTTATGTCGGATCCCTTTATGGGCACCCTGCATCTCGTTGTTCAGCCAGCTTTCGTTGTTGATACTATTGATGGAGAAGACCCTCAGTTTCCCATTGTTGATGAAGGGGGCAAGTACGTCAATAAGCTGAAAACGCTCATATTCCAGGTAATCTGCAGCAGCCGTGGGCACCAGTAACAGCGAAAAGCCGTAATCCCCATAGCCAACAATGGGCATCTCTTTATCTAACGCAGGGCTATGCCATGTAAACAGTTCTCTTTTCATAAATAGACAATTTATTAATGGAATATCCCGTATTCCCCGGTATAAATTTTAAGCGTTATGGCTTTACAAATGAGCAAGGAAGTTAATCATTTATCAAGCTTTGCCCTTGTCCCTGCAAAATATTTCTGCCAGCGTTTCAGTCGGCAACAATGATTGAGGTAAAAATCAGACATCGTAAAAAAGCCCTATTGCCTTTCATGTCTTTGCAGGTGCTGCTAATGTACATTAAGCAAGAACGTATTCGTTATATAATCAATATTGATAAAAAATTATTGCGAACGAAACGAACCAGCTTTTTACTCACAATGTTGTTTACCTTTTTTAATAGTTGGCAGGTAACAGTCCACCTGCTTCCAGGTTTGCCTCCTATTTGGCGCAGGTAGCCAGAACAACAGCTATCAGCAGGACAAGCACCGGCGGAAATAAGTTGTTTTTCATATAAAAGGTGTGATCCGAATACAATTTAGTATAAAACTGGTTAACCTAAATTTTAAATGACCCTGTTTTTTAACACCGCCGATTACAATCTTCGATGGAGTGCAGCGAAAAAAAAGATAAATTTGAAGCAAGTATATGTTTCAGCAACTCCATACAACCCTGGCCTCAAAAATTTCAGTAACAGGCGCTGAATTTGACACAGTGAAAACATTTTTCAAGCCGAAAAAATTAAGAAAAAAACAATATTTATTACAAGAGGGAGATATTTGTTACCGACTTGCTTTCGTGGAAAAAGGGTCGCTGTATGCTTATTCCACCGATTCCAAAGGCATACCACATGTGATCCAGTTCGCCTTTGAGGGCTGGTGGATTGCAGATCTTTACAGCTACCTTACCGGAGAAAAATCGTTGTGCAGCATTGAAGCCCTTGAGGACTGTGAATTGTTGATATTAGACCAGGCCGATGAACAAGAGCTGATCAGGCAATTTCCCCGCTACGAGACCTATACAAAGATCCTTTACCAAAATGCCTATGTTGCACTACAGCGCAGGTTGCAGGCCACACTGGGCCTTTCTGCCGAAGAGAAATATTCGCGGCTGATGGATAACTATCCAAGCCTGGCGGAAAAAGTTCCTCAACACTTGGTGGCTTCCTACCTCGGTATTACCCCGGAGACGCTCAGCCGCATCCGGAAACAAATCACCCGCTAGTTTTATCTTGACAAATGTCAAGGGATTTATTTATCAAATGTCATTGGTGCAAGCACCAGTGCAGGCCTAGATTTACATTATAAAAAATCAGGACAATGAGGCAACAGACAATAGCCATTTTTGGAGCCAATACCCCGCCTGGTATAATCATCAGCACGGGTCTGGCCACAGGGAAACATAAGTTGTTATTGCCAGCCGGGGAAAACCTGGCTGATGCAAAATGGATGGCCATCGACCTGCAGAAACATTTCCCCACAGTGAATGTGGAAGCTGTATCCTGTGGTCACGAAGCAGCCTGGGAGGCAGATATTATCATCGTGGCTCTGGAGAATGAAGATTCAAATGCCGTTTGTGAAAAAATAAACGACGTGGCCAGCCGTAAAATTGTGGTTCATGTAAGGGAAGCGGCAAATGCTGATCTTGCTCCGGGGAATGAAACCCTTTTACCCCACTCCAAACATGTGAATGTGGTAACAGAGTGGAGCGGAAAGAAATCGGTTGTGTTTGTTCAAAGTAATAACAGCGAAGCACTTGACCAGGTGTTAACTCTTTTGCAAGAAGTGGGTATCAGGACTGTGACTACAGTTTATACTGACGAACACAGGGAGAGAGCTTAAACAACCATCTTCTAAAGGAAAAAATTCATTCAAACGATCATAAAGGGAGGATTAGGGATGTCAGTCTTGTCAGCATTTAACAGCTTTACGGATAGGTTACCGCAGCTGTATTTTTTAATGCCGGTGCTTTTTATCGGGCATGGCTCCCCGATGAATGGAATAGAGGATAACGAATTCAGCCACCGATGGAAAAAAATGGCAGCGGATATCCCGGTGCCTGCAGCCGTTTTAGTGGTGTCTGCCCATTGGTTCACAAACGGCACACAGATAACTGCCATGGATTTCCCAAAAACGATCCATGATTTCGGTGGGTTCCCGAAGGCTTTATTTGATGTGCAATACCCTGCCCCGGGTTATGCCTCACTGGCCAAAGAAACTGCAGGTCTTATGAAATCCGGCAACGTGGAACTTGACCATGACTGGGGACTTGACCATGGCACCTGGACGGTTGTAAGGCATATGTATCCCCAGGCCAATATCCCAGTGTTACAACTGAGCATCGATTACAGCAAGGGACCGCAATACCATTATGACCTTGGAAAAGAACTATATAGCCTGCGGAAAAAAGCTGTGCTGATCATGGGTAGTGGCAACATGGTGCACAACCTCCGGATGGTAGCCTGGGATAAGCTGAATACGAATAACTATGGTTTTGATTGGGCAATACAAATGAACGACACTTTCAAAAACCTGATCAGTGACCGGAATCACAACCCCCTGGTGAATTATGAAAGCCTGGGCAAAGCAGCCAAACTGGCTGTCCCGACCCCTGAACACTACCTGCCCCTCCTCTACACGCTTTCATTGCAGGGCACTAAAGACACAACAGAATTTTTTAATGATAAAGCGGTAGGTGGTTCATTGACTATGACCTCCGTAAAAATTGGTTAAAAAAATATTATATTCCTTGAAGGGCCAGCCGGCAGCAATGCCGGCATTTTACATAAAGGGTTATCCACTCCCCACCAAATCACCCTAATACAAATTACCTTTGCAGCATGAGGAATTATTTAGATGAACTGAACGAGCCCCAGCGTGAAGCAGTGATGCACAAAGACGGCCCTATTATGATTATTGCAGGAGCCGGCAGCGGAAAAACGAAGGTTCTGACTACACGGATCACCCACCTGATGGCAGCCCACCAGGTAGATGCATTTAACATACTGGCACTCACGTTTACCAACAAGGCAGCCGCTGAAATGAAGGAACGGATCGAAAGGATATTAGGCAATAGTGAAGCCCGGAATTTATATGTGGGAACTTTCCATAGTGTATTTGCCCGCATACTAAGGGCTGAAGCAAATAAGATCGGTTTCCCCAACAATTTCACCATCTATGACACGGATGATGCAAAATCTGTGGTGAAAACGGTGGTGAATGAAATGAACCTGGATGATAAACAATACAAACCGAATATCGTCTACAACCGGATTTCAGCTGCCAAAAACGGCTTGATCGGCCCGCCAGAATATATCAATGATTATATGCTGCAGCAGGAAGATGCCAGGTCCAACCGCCCGATGATCGGGCAGGTATATGCCGCTTATGTGAACCGCTGTTTTAAGAATGGTGCAATGGATTTTGACGATCTTCTGTTGAAAATGTATGAACTCCTGAAAACGCATGCCGAGGCTTTGAGTAAATACCAGCGCAAATTCAAATACATCCTGATTGATGAGTACCAGGATACGAACCCTGCCCAGTACGAGATCATAAAACTACTGGGAGCTATGCACGAAAATGTATGCGTGGTAGGAGATGATGCGCAGAGTATCTATAGTTTCCGGGGGGCCACGATCGCCAATATTCTGCAGTTCCAGAAAGATTATGATGAAGTGAAACTTGTGAAGCTGGAGCAGAATTATCGGAGCACCAAAACTATTCTGAATGTAGCCAACGAAATTATCGGGAATAATAAAGGTCAGATCGAAAAGAAGCTGTTCACAGATAATGACGAAGGCGAAAGGGTCAAACTCGTTCGCACCATGACTGACAACGACGAGGGTAAGATGGTGGCAGACACAATCAAAGAACAAAAACTACGTAACCACTTTTTTAATAAGGATTTTGCCATCCTTTACCGGACCAATGCCCAGAGCAGAAGCTTCGAAGAAGCCCTGAGGCGAATGGGAATTGCCTACCGGATTTATGGAGGCATGAGTTTTTACCAACGCAAGGAGGTGAAGGATTTTATAGCTTACCTGAGGATGGTTACTAACCCGAAAGACGAGGAAGCGCTGAAACGGATTATAAATTACCCTGTCCGGGGCATCGGTAAAACCACGATCGAAAAAGCGGTGTTGTATGCCAACGAACGGAACCTGAGTATGTGGGATGTGTTGTGCAACGCAGGCATGTATGGATTTAAGAGTGGTACCCTGGACGCCATCGACAACTTTGTGACGATGATCAAAATGTTTCAAAGTGAGTTGGATAAAAAGAACGCCTACGACCTGGCTATTATCGTTGGCAAAAGTACAGGGATAGTAAAAGATCTTTTTAATGACAAAACCACGGAAGGACTGGCCCGGTACGAAAACGTGCAGGAATTATTAAACTCTATCAAGGAATTTATAGAGACACCGATGAATGAGGAAGATGGAGAAGTGGGTGATAAAGGCCTGGGTACTTACCTGCAACAGATCGTATTGCTCACAGATGCAGATGACGATAAGGAAAATGCCGACGTGGTAAAACTGATGACCATTCACGCGGCAAAAGGGCTGGAGTTTCCCGTGGTGTTTGTGGGCGGACTGGAAGAAACCCTTTTTCCGAATGCCATGAGCATTAACACCCGGGAAGAACTGGAAGAAGAAAGAAGATTATTTTATGTTGCTATTACCCGGGCAAAAAAAACGCTCTACCTCAGCTATAGCAACGCACGTTATCGCTTTGGGCAATTACAACAGAATGACCCCAGCAGGTTTATTGATGAGATGCCGGAACTAATGATCGACCGCAGTTATGCGGGGGTTGCCGCCCGTAATAATAGCAATACCGGCTGGAGCCAGGGTAGTGCTTTTGAAAGAATGCAACGCGGCTTCGGCAGCGGGGATTCGGACAGGGCAGATCGGCAATACGGTGCCCCGCCGGCAAAAAAAGCTGTGCAGTCTTTTATCTCATCAAAGCCTGCCGTAACAAAAGCCGTAGAGCACGTACCCTCCGAAAATTTCGCGGCCAGTGACACCAGTAGCCTGCAGCCAGGACAAAAAGTGGAACACCAGAAATTTGGCTTCGGTGAAGTACTTAAAATGGAAGGTGCTGCGCATAACCCGATCGCCACTGTAAAATTTGAGTTGAATGGAGAGAAAAAGATAATGCTCAATTATGCCAAGCTGAAGATTGTGGAGTAGAGTTGGGAATCAAGAGTTGAGAATTAAGAATTAAGTTGGGTTGAGATAGGTTGAGGTAAATTATTGGAGTTTTTTTGGAAAGATTGCTAAGGAAACATAGAAAGGCGAAGCATTTATTTTGCTTCGCCTTTCTGATAGAAGGGACCAGGGAATTAGTTATCCAGCTTTTTAGCATAATAAATAATCTCCTTATGTTTCCCAAAAACAAATTCTTCGCCATCGGCTTTAAAAGTATCCCACTGCCACCGTTTGCTGGCAGCATTAACGAAAAGAGAAGTGCCTGTAATAGATCCGGTGAAATTTTCTGTATAGGTGCTCCCGGAAGAATAAAAAGAGATACTACCTGTTATGGCCTCGCCGGCTGTAAGGAAAGTAATGGCTTTCACCTGGATGGAATCCGCTGTTCCGGGGTTAGCCTGCCGCCGATAGATATCCCAGCGGCCTTTTAATTTGCCCTGGTTAATGACAACAGGTTTTTCGTGGCTCTCGATATTGGCTTTGAGTTTGCCGAGAGTTTCATGATAAAACCGCTCTGTTTTTTTAAAGTGCCTGGTAAATTCCCCATCGTTAAGCACCATCATTGATTTTGAAAGAGACACGATAGTGTAAATATCGCCTGCCAGGGATAAAGTAGCCGGCCCATCGATGGAAACCACTCCTCGCTGCGACATTGAAATACCATCGTACACATATACCGAATCCCGCTTATTAAAATTAAGAAGGAGACTGTCTTTAAAATCAACCGGTGCAGATGTACCGACAACTTTTCGTTGGTATTCCTGCCACTTGCCGGACAACTGGGCAACATTATGGAAAACCGTTCTGGCATTCTTATTGACTTTTGCTGGAGGCATACCTTTTCGTATTACTTTTTGTGCACCCGCTATACCCACAACCAGGAAAATGCAACCCATCAACGCCGTTAATTTTTTTATCATGTTTGTTATTTTAGAAATGTAAGGGATTAAAAAAGGATATGCCGGAGCGATGGATATACTGGTAAAACAAAAACCACTCCAATTGAAGTGGTTTGTGCTCAGCATTTTATGTGCGTGCTACTTTTTCCTTATTTTATGGGTCTCTGTCACACCATTTAAGCTAAACTGAACAATATAGTTACCTGAGGCCAGGTCACCGAGGTGAATGTGGCCATTATTAACTCCCGCCGCCGCATTAAGCTCCTTGTTCAAAACGGCTTTCCCATTCACATCAGCTACCCGGGCAAGGAGCCTTCCCGTTGCATCGGCATTGAACTGTATCATTAGGTGGCCGGCTTGCTGCACCGGGTTGGGGGAGATAGAGGTGATTAGTTTCCTGGTCCGGTCATTGTTTTTAAACAATCTGATCGGCGAAAGCTGCGTGCTGCCATCTTTATCGGTAATCACGATCTCGTAATACACATATTTTACATTGGCCTTTACAGTAGCATCCAGGAAGAAATAATTCCGTGTTATGGAAGAATGGCCCGCAGCCGGTACCCGGCCGATCTCGGTAAAAATTGCACCATCGTAACTTCTGCGTACGGCAAAAAAGTCCGAGTTACTTTCCTGTTCGGTGGTCCAGGAAATGCGGGGCCGGTTATCCTGGTTTGAAATGGCGAAAGAAGAAAGTGTAACAGGAACCAGCGCGCTGGCTGTAAAACTGCCTGACATAAAACCAGAGTGGTAGGAGCACTCATACTGGTAGGAACCAATGGCTGTTACGGTGTAAGAAAAAGTATTGCCTGGAGCTGCCAGGTCCTGTGAGGTCCAGGGCGTTGCCCCCGGTGGCACGATCAGGGAAACCGAATTGTGCACACCCGCGCTCCATTCCCAACGTATCACATCGCCCACTACCACATTCAGGTTGGATGGAGTGAACTGGAAATTAGTAACTGTTACGGTATGTATGGCAGCTCCGGCCCTTAAAAAACAGCATGCGAACAAAAGAATGGCGAACGTTTTCATCTTCTAAGTTGTTTTGGTGGTTAAATGCTTCCGTCTTACAAGCGGTCACATGTCGACGAAAAGCAACATCAATACGTGGAGGTCGTTCCGAGCGTTGCTTTTCCATAATATTAACAACAGCAAAAGGCTTATTAGGTTTTCGAAATAGGAAATTAAAGGTAGTTCTAAAATCTTATTGCTGAATAAATGGTTATTTTTGTAAACAGATAATAAAAAAAATGAGCATATGATAAAGACAGGTAACCCGGTGATCAGTATCTATACGGAAATGACCCCAAACCCGGAAACAATGAAGTTTGTTGCCAACAAATTATTGTACCCTGGTAAAAGTGTGGATTTCCCGGATGAAGCTAGCGCAAAACCAAGCCCGTTGGCCCAGCAGTTATTTACATTCCCTTTTATAAGGTCCGTTTTTATAGCAAGCAATTTTGTTACGCTTACAAAAACCAATGAAACAGACGATTGGCAGGATGTTATTCCCACTATCAAACAATTCCTAAAAGAATACCTGGAAGAAGGTAAAGTGGTGGTGAATGAGGAAGAACTGGCTAACGTGAAAGCCGAAAGCAGCAATGAAGTAAATGCTGACGATGATGACGTGGTAAAACGTATTAAGGAGCTATTGGAAAATTACGTAAAACCCGCCGTGGAAATGGACGGGGGTGCCATCCAGTTTAAAAGTTACGAGGAAGGCAAAGTAAACCTCATGTTGCAGGGTAGCTGCAGTGGTTGCCCGTCTTCAATGATTACTTTAAAAGCTGGTATTGAAGGCATGATGAAACGAATGATCCCTGAAGTAAAAGAAGTAGTAGCTGAAGCGGAATAATTGAAACCTGATTTTCTCCCAAAAAAAGTATTTAAGCATCCTGCTCGGATGCTTTTTTATTGTGCGCCATGCATGCCATTGTTCTCTAAGGTTGAAATCCAGAACAGGCCATCTAACGGGAACTGTTAGTCCAAGGCAAGGGTGTTTACTGCGAAGTAAAATCTGAAGGAAGCTGCGGACAAAGTTCTGAGTTGACGAACAGAAACAGGATATAAGGCTTTCTCATTGGGTGAGTTGGCATTAGACAGCGAAGCCCTACAGTTAGACGTACACATGAGGTAGTAAATCCTGCAACTTAGAATGGAGGAGCAATGAGCTTACCATGAGAGATCTGTTTTTTTTTACAGAGGTGGAGGCATGAGCGAATGCCCGAGCAATGAAAATAAGACAGAAGTCAGCCGAAGCCATAGTAGCGAAGAAGCCTTTGTAATGAAGGTGGAGCGAAGGGCAGAATCTTTAAAGCAGGCGAGTTTTTTTTGAAGTAGTAAAAGTCAATGAAAATTAAAAAGGATAGCAAAGTGTTGTTGCCCCGGATGAATCCGATGGAAGAACGAGGGCCTGGCAACCGCCTCTACGCCGAAGCTGTACCCGTATGCTACGGCCGAAGCGGAAAGGTAAGTCCTGAGTGGCTTTCTGCATGCAGAGAACAACGCAACCTGACGAAGTGTTTAATGGAACAAATAGCCGACCCATTAAATTTAAGTAAGGCATACGAAAGGGTATTGAGCAATGCTGGGAGTGGCGGAGTAGACGGGATGACAGTAAAAGAATTGCAAGGCTGGTTAGGAGAACATCTAAACCGATTGCAAGATCAATTACTCCAGGGCATCTATGAACCGCAACCCATACGCGGAGTTGAGATATCCAAATCCACGGGAGGTAAAAGGCAGTTGGGCATTCCCACGGTAATAGACCGCTTGGTTCAACAAGGCTTGCATCAGGTATTGAGTGTAGATTATGAAAGAGTGTTTTCTATCCGCAGTTACGGCTTCCGTCCCCAGAAAAATGCGCATCAGGCATTAAAGCAGGCGGGAGCATATGTTGCAGGGGGTAAGGGCTATGTAATAGACCTTGACCTGGAAAAGTTCTTTGATGAAGTAAACCACCATCGTCTTATGTGGCTATTAAGCACCCGTATAGGCGACAAAAGAGTGCTTCAATTAATACACCGGTATTTAAAAGCAGGCATGTTAGCAGATGGTTTATGTGAACAACGCATCAAAGGGACGCCACAAGGCAGCCCGCTAAGTCCTCTTTTATCCAACATCGCGCTGGACGAACTGGACAAAGAATTGGAAATGCGTGGCAACAGCTATGTACGGTATGCCCATGATGTGAAGATATTTGTAAGCAGCAAAGAAAGAGCTGAAGAAGTAAAAGTAAGCATCACGAAGTATATTACTGATAAGCTTAAACTCAAGGTAAACGAGAGCAAGAGCCGGGTATGTCTTGGATATGAGCTAAACTTCTTAGGCCACAGTGTTTTAAATGACGGAAGTTTAGGATTAAGCAAAGGGAGCGAACGACGACTAAAGGACAAGGTGCATGAAATAACGAAAAGAAAGCGCGGGATAAATCTGGAAGAAATACTGTGTCAGCTGCGAACGAAATTACAGGGATGGCTCAACTACTTCCGATACGCCAGAATGGGTAGCAAGATGGAGGCAATAGACGGATGGATAAGACGCAAACTAAAGTGCTTTAGGTTAAAACAATGCAAGCGTACAATGGGCATAGTAAGATGGCTGAGGAGATTAGGCGTAGAAGAAACCTTATGCTGGCGAACGGCACTAAGCGGCAAGGGATGGTGGCGATTGAGCAACAGCCCGGCCCTTAATATTGGTATGAACAAAATGTGGTTTACCGCTCAAGGCTATTATAGCTTAAGCGAAAACTACAAATCCTTACATCGTAAATCACTTTAAAGAAACCGCCGTACACGCAAGTACATACGGTGGTGTGAGAGGGCGGCAAAGTTTTATACCTTTGCCCCCTACTTTAATTATTTTATTTTTCGCAGGCTAAATGCCCACCATATGAGCAATGGTTGAATAAGAAGCAGGCGGAGCCATAGTATCCAGTTCGGTGCGGGAGAAGGACGCGTTCCATCGAAAGCCACCTGCAGCATGTAAACATGGGAAGGAATAAAGGCGAGCAGCATTAAGATGATACCGTAACAGGCCCACTCCCGCGTATGGCGGACTAACAGCATAATTGCCAGGATGCTCTCTGCAATACCCGCCGCAATGTTGATCCACACCGGGTTACCCAGGTACGGCGGAATGATGTTGTAATAAAATGACGGATTTATGAAATGGTTCAACCCTGCCAACAGGTATAACCCCGCCATCAGGTAGAGGGATAATTGCTTTTTCATGCTGGCAAACTATATCATTTCTGTTCAACAACGCGATCTTGTTTTAATAACCTATATTGAATTTTTAATTACCCATGACGCCAGAACAAATATTAAAGGCATTTATTGAAGGTATAAAGGCTACCGGCCCAATTGAATACATAGCAGTTTTTGCGGGCATCATCAGCGTCTGGTTTAGCAGGAAGGAAAATATCCTTGTTTACCCGGTAGGACTCATCAATACGGTCTTTTATATTTACTTGAGTTTCAAGCAGGGGCTGATCGGGGAAGCCAGTGTGAACCTGTATTATACCATTATGAGTATTTATGGATGGATCTGGTGGAGCAGGAAGGATCGGGAGCATCATACGATCCTGCAGATTACGCCTTCATCCGGCAAGGAATGGAGGCAACAAATCCTTTTTTTTGGCGCATTTTATGTGCTGTTGTTTTTTGCGCTGAACTATTTAAAAAATAATTTTTACCCGAATGCTATTCCCTGGGCAGATGCCCTCGCAAGCGCAAGTGCCTATACCGGCATGTGGTTGATGGCAAAAAAGAAGCTGGAAAGCTGGGTATGGTGGATCATCACAAACATCGCTTCTATACCCTTATACTTTGTGAAGGGGTATGTATTTACCAGTGTTTACTACATGGTCTTACTGGTATTGGCTGTCAGCGGATGGATTGAATGGAATAAAAAGATACTAAGGACCAGGGATGGGACGTTTAAACCCATATGATTAAAGATAAACGACTATGGATAGCTATCAAGGCCGGATTTATCCTGTTGATCCTGTTCTTCTTTCTTGTAGACAGAACAGCTGATAAAGTGCGCTTATTTTTACGATTTGTAATGCTCGTGTTTTTCACTATCTCGCTGGTCACCGATATAAATGACCTGAAAAAAACGGAATGAAAAGAATAGTGATCCTTGGTCCTGAGTCCACGGGTAAAAGTTTTTTATGTGAACAGTTGGCTACTCATTACCACTCCATGTGGGTACCTGAATTTGCAAGGGGGTACCTGGAACAAAAGGGGCCGGATTATCAATATGAGGATCTGTACGAGATTGCGATTGGACAATTACAACTTGAAGAAGTGGCAATGAGCAATAAGCAATTGACCATAGACAAAAACCCTCCACTTTCTCCCTTTTACCATTGCCCTCTTTTCCTCGACACCGACCTATATACCATTAAAATCTGGAGCGAGATCTCTTTTAATAAATGTGATAACCGCATCCTTTCCCGGATCGCCGACCATCGATACGATCTTTACCTGCTCTGCAATACGGATCTTCCATGGACACCCGATCCGCTGAGGGAGTACCCGGATTTAAAAATGCGTCAGGAAATTTATCATTACTACAAAGATGCTTTGGTCAACCAGGAACGGCCCTGGGTAGATATCAGCGGTGGCTATGAAGAAAGATTTTTGAAAGCGGTGGAGGCAGTGGATAAGTTATTAAATCAATAGTTCTGTTTGGCGTTAGGTGTTTGGCGTTAGGTCACAATTATAAAATCCTTTTAAAACCGGGTACCATATTAGTGATATCAATGCGGGAAATATAGAACGCCAAACGCCCAACCTGGAACAAAAAATTACTTTAATAAATTAACTATATCCTCATCCCCGCCCAAATTATTCATCTGCCTTAGTATATTATTGGATCGCACGGCTACATACCGGCTCTCTGGTTTTACAGTATATTTTTTGGGGTTGGGTAAACAAGCGGCTATCTGTGCAGCTTCGCTGCGGGTAAGATCTTTAGCGTCTTTTTTAAAATATCTGCGGGCGGCAGCCTGCACGCCAAAAATGCCCGGCCCCATTTCTGCTACGTTCAGGTAAGTCTCCAGTACACGTTTTTTGCTCCATATTTTTTCGATCATAAAAGTAAAGTACAGCTCCAGCCCTTTTCGGAAGTAACCACCACCCTGCCACAGGAAAACATTTTTAGCTGTTTGCTGGCTGATGGTACTTGCCCCCCTGACCCGCCTGGGATGTTTCTGGTTATACTTCTGCGCTTTTTTGATTGCCTTGATATCAAAACCATTGTGATCGGGAAAAAGCTGGTCTTCACCTGCCATCACTGCCAGCTTGATATTTGTACCCATTTGGTCATAGGAAATATAATCCCGCTTCAGGCCATAGCCCATTATCCAATTCACCGACTGCGTGATCGTAATTGGAGGGTTGATCCACTTACAAAAAATGATGTACACAAACTGGGCGATAAACATCACCAGTATAATTCTTTTTATAATGGACGGGATGCTACGTTTTTTCCCTGCTGATCTTTTAGCCATACGTTAAACTACAAACTTACGATACTGGTTTGACTCATCCGGACTTCGCCTCTTTAGAAATATATTATTATTTCCTGCCTGCGAAAAAAATGATGATTCGGGCAATTTGTGTCACATATTATTCCATCTCCATATACTGCAATGAATATTTTTTCCCAATAACTATCCCCTTTTTTCCGCTGGTGCTGATAAGGTATCCTAATCCGCCGAGGGCAATCGCGGCACCTAATAATTCCGGGCTGAATTTATCTTTATCTGCAATATAGGAAACCCCGCTGGCTAGCGTCAGTAGTACACCTCCGCCCATTAATGCCGCACCGCTACCCGTTACGTTAAAACCTTTGGGCGCTTTTTTCCCGAAACTTGCGACCTCGTTATAATGATAAGTATACCGGAAACTTCCCGCTGTATCATTGATGAAACTTCCATATACGGTCGGCAGCCTCCTCACAAGGAATTCCTGCAGGTAAATGCTATCGTTTTTGATTGCCGTAACCAATGCATCCCGGTAGGCTCCCCCGGTACTCACAAACTGGATGTTGGTACCAGTATAAATATTACGGATCGTTTTATTTCCTTTTTTTAAAATGATAAAGTCATTGCTCTGCGCGACGCCGTTGAAAGATAACACCAGGAAAACGTTTAGCAGCCATTTCATTGTGATGAAAATAAAAAACTAATCAGAAAAAAAGCAAAGCCGGCATGTTAATCTTTTAGCAATGTATAGATTATTCCCGATAGAATGCTGGTACCGAAGATCAGGTAAAGCCAGCCGGATATGCGGTTAATGAGCTGTATATTCCGGTCACTTAATTTTTTGCCTATAAAGCCGGCCCCTAAAACTTTAGCTGTATCTGCAAGTACATTGATGCCAAGGCAGGTTGCAAAAATGATCACCTGGTGGTTGAATGAATACACAGAAGATAAAGAAGCAGCCATGATCACCCAAAACGAAATGACACCGGGATTCAAGGTGTTTACAATGAACCCTGAACTAAATATGGAAAAATAATTGATCTCTTTTATCCCACCCACTGTTATCTCATCCCCTGCGATGATTTCGGGTTCCTGTAGCCTGCGTGGTTTTATTTTTTTCAGGAATGCAAAATAAATACCCATGCCTATCAGGAAACAACAGCCGGCAATTCCAATGGGGATCTTAAAATGAAGCAGTGTTTTTACCACTTCGCTAAAACCCATGCTTAATATGATCCAGATGATATCACTGAGCCACACGCCACATACAAATGCAAATCCGCCGCGCCTTCCATGATTTACGCTTTGCCCGATGATCGTAAAAATGACCGGGCCCACTGAGAAAACCAGCAATAAACTAATAGCTACGCCTTTAAGAAAAGCCTCGATCATTTAATCAATTTAAGGAGATGGTAATATAAGCCTTACGATAATTTTTTTTCGCCAAGGAAGCTTTTCCATTCTTCCAGCATTTTTCCTTTTAGCACTCTCGGAAATTTATTTTGTCCACCCACCTTCCCTTTTGCTTTCATAAAATCATGGAAGACCTGTTTGGGCAGGACGTGAGCAGTAACTGCTTTTAAGGCATGGTTGCGTTCCACTTCGTAGTCATCGTTCAGGAATTTTAATTTTGCATCCAGCATCGAGGTGAAGTCATTCGTGTTTACATGGTCATCGGTAGCCACATACCATTCATGTGCAAAGAAAATGCCGTGAGGAACACCTGCCACCGTAAATTCAGGTATGAAAATATTTAATTCCTGGCTTACCAGTTCTATAGCCGTGGTCATATTGTCTACGCTAAGATGTTCCCCTACCAGGCTCAGGAAATGTTTGGTACGGCCGGTTATGATGATCTCTGTTCTTTCTTTATCTACCAATCTCACCGTATCGCCGATGGCATACCGCCAAGCGCCTGCATTGGTACTTATGAGGATGGCATAATCTTTTCCTTCCTCGATCTCGTGGAGCATCAGGGCCTGCGCATCTTCATACATAATTCCATCACTATCAAAATTTGCATCATCAAAGGGTACAAATTCAAAAAAGATATTGTTGTTTAATGCCAGGTGCATTCCACGCGTTCCGGGACGGTTCTGGTAGGCCAGGAAACCTTCGCTGGCCAGGTAGGTTTCTATGAAAGTGATTGGTTTACCCAATAAGCTTTCAAGCCCTTTCTTATAAGGCTCCATTGCCACGCCACCATGCACATAAAATGCAAGGTTGGGCCACATTTCATGAATGTTATTTAATTGATAGCGTTCGATTATCTTTTCTATACAAAGTTGTAACCAGGCCGGAACACCTACAATAAAACCGATATCCCAGTTGGGGGCATTCTCTACAATTTCATCCAGTTTTTTCGACCAGTCTCTTTCGCGGGCAATTTTTTTTCCGGGTTTGTACAAGCCCAGGCCCATAAACCAAAATGGAATATTTTTCTGTTGGATGCCACTGAGGTCACCCGCATAGTAGGTAGGGCCTTTTTGTAGTTGTGTGCTTCCGCCCAGCATCAGCCAACCTTTCCCGATAGAATTTCGGGGCACATTATCATAGCGGGTAAGACTAAGCAATTGTTTAAAGCTGGTGACTGTGTTTGCGCGGATTAGTTCTTTTGTGATCGGTATGTATTTACTGGATGCTTCGCTCGTGCCGCTACTTAATGCAAAATATTTAATGACACCCGGCCAGCACACATCGGGGATACCCTCAAGGGTTTTATACCACCAGTCATTATAAATTTTGCTGTAGTTGTAAGTGGGTACGAGCTGCTGAAATTTCTTGCCGGGGTGCCTGCTCATCAATATCTCATCGAACTGGTATTGCTGCCCGAATTGCGTAAAACGCGCTTTCTTCAATAATTTTTTCAACACCTTCAACTGCTGTGTCCTCGGGTCGCTACCCGTGAAATTCAAAGCTTTTGCAATCGATATAGGTAGCCGTATGTCAAAAATGGCCATTAGATGAACAGTATTGATGTCGTGCGACAAATATAGTTAATGGAAACGAGCAATACACTATCAATAACACGCGAATGATCAGTGGTTACAGTATGCCGGAAGCCAGCAATTTTTTAAGGGGTGGGGATATGCACTAATTATTTTCATATAACAATTATACTTTCTTCAACTTCCATTTGCCCCTTTTAAATAAAATGTAGGCTGCAATCGTAATAGCGGTTTCAGCCACAGGAATCGCTATGAAAACTCCCAGCGGCCCCCATCCTAATATTTTGGATAAAAAATATGCCAGCGGGATCTGGAAAAACCAAAAGCCAAAAAGGTTTATCACTGTAGGTGTACGCGTGTCGCCTGCACCATTAAATGCGTTGGCCATCACCATACCGATTCCATAAAATAAAAATCCTGCACTTACAATTCTTACAGCACTGACTGCATAAGTTGCCACAGCAATTTCCCGGGTAAAAAAAGAGATAATCAGGGGAGCAAAGAATAAAAAGATCAGTGACATCACACCCATAAATATCGCGTTGTATTTAGCTGTGCGCATTACCGACAACTCGGCACGACCCGGCAGGCCAGCTCCCAGGTTTTGTCCCACAAGGGTAGCAGCCGCATTGCTCATGCCCCAGGCAGGCAATATAAAAAAGAGCACGATCCTGATAGCGATCTGGTAACCAGCAGAAGCATCACTCTGCCCTGTTTGCACCACGAGGCTGGCCAGCACGATCCAGCTACCCGAGCCAATCAGGAACTGCAGGGTTCCCGGCCAGGCGATACTTACCAGCGACCGGATCACGGGCCAGTCGGGTTTGAGTAAACGAGTGGCAAACTTCACCAGCCTTTTACCATTAAAAAGATGGTACAACTGGTAACAAACGCCAATACCCCGGCCGATCGTAGTCGCCATCGCCGCCCCTTCCAATCCGAAAGCGGGCACAGGGCCCAGGCCACGGATCAGCACCGGGCAAAAAATGATATTACAAATATTGGCAAGCCACAGGCTTTTCATAGCCATCATGGCATCCCCCGCTCCCCGGAAGATTCCATTGATAAGAAACAGCAACATAATCACCAGGCTCCCCGCCATCATGATGCGGGTATAGCCCGTGCCGGAAGCCACGGCAGCGGGTTCTGCACCCATCAGCCGGAGTATATCCGCTGCGTAAATAAAGCCGGGTATACTCACCAGGATCGTGATAAGTAATGCGACCAATATAGACTGCATCCCGGCTTTGGTGGCTGCGTCCGGATCTTTTTCACCTACCCGCCGGGCCACCATGGCGGTGGCCGCCATGCTTACACCTATCGCTAACGAATAGACGATGGTGATAACGGATTCTGTGAGCCCGACTGTGGACGTGGCATGTTTGCCAAGATGGCTCACAAAATAAATATCCACTATAGCAAAAACGCTTTCCATACTCATCTCCAGCATCATTGGGATGGCCAGCAGGATCACCGCACGACGGATGCTGCCCGTTGTATAGTCCTGCAATTTACCATTGAGCGACAGTTTAATGAGAGAAATAATAGAAGAGAACGTATAAGCTGATGTTGAACTATAAGACATGAGGTTGTGTTAGTTGTTGGAAATTAAAACCGGATCGGCGCCGCAGAGCAGCATTATTTTTTAGGAGAGTATGTTACTGGTAAAACCGCAACTAAGTAAAACTTCATATCCTTACAATTGATGAATACAAAGATTAAAAAAATATTGACTAACAGGTCAATTTTTTACGATGGATGGGGACGCAGGTATTTATGGGAGGGGATTTTTATTACAGGCTTCCAGTAACTTCTGCATGTAGGCCAATCCTTTTTCCTCTGCGAAGGCAATATTCTGGCCTGGTACTTCTTCGATGCCGGGATAACTTTCTATGGCTTTGGTCACACTCTCCTCGCGTAAAAAATGCAGCATGGGGTAAGGCGAACGGTTCGTGTAATTAGCGGCATCTCCATCTCCCGATCCTGCAAATAAATATTGGGGATGGAAACTTGCCAGTTGGTAAACGCCTTCATACCCTTCCTTTTGCAGGATTGATTCAGCTTCCTCTAGAAGATCCAGGTAATCATCAAAACCTGCAAATGAGCCTGTAAAAATGAGCAGGGTGGTTTCGATGCCTGGGTCACGATCTAACTGTTGCAACAGTGTTACAACTGCTCCCAGTACTTTCGCCGTGTTCGCATTTTCCAATACCTCGTAATGGATGGTATCTTTTTTGACTTCCCTGCCCGCGAACGGGCAGAAATTACATCCCACTACCACGTCTGTGATCCATTTTTTTGTTTGCGCAATTACAGCCGAATGTGCGGGGTGATTCATTGTGATGTTCTTATGTAATGGAGTGGAGGTACAGATCCTCCACTTTTTTTCTTGCCCAGGGTGTCTTTCTCAGAAATGTCAGGGATGACTTAATGCTCGGATTACTTGTAAAACAATTGATCCTGATGATTGATCCTAATTTCTCCCAGCCAAAATGATGCACCAGTTCGGTGAGGATGAGTTCCAATGTTTTGCCATGAAGCGGATCTTTAGATTGCAAGTAATTATTTTTGCAAAGATAAGCCTGTAAATAAATGTATGTAGCCCCAATTCAGCTATTGGTTACAAAAATTTTTGCGTTTATTGATGCAATTCATTTAAAATAAATTGAATATGAATACAACATTCTTTACCACAAGCTGATTTTTTGCATTCGGGTGATACAGCAACTGCAAGTTGGTTTCAGCAAATAGGTTCCGTCAGTTTATGTCCATTGTCTCACGGAAAAAAGATGTTTTGCGGGGTATTCAGAAAATTTTAAAACTTTTTAAACAATGTTGATAATTAGTTGGAGGATTTATTAAACCAACTCATAAATTTATTGTTAACATTCTGTTACTTTTATAACATTAATTACCAAAATTGTTTTATGAGAAAAATCGCATTTTGCTTAATGCTGGCAACGTTGTTTGTAAATATTGCCTTAGCACAAACCAAACAAATATCCGGTAAAGTCACAGACGCAAAAGATGGTAACAGCTTACCGGGGGTTACAGTAACAACCAAAAACGGCAAAGTTTCAGCCATGACTGGTGCCGATGGGTCCTTTACTATCACTGTTCCCCAACAAACTTCCCTCTTGTCTTTCAGCTATGTGGGTTACAAAACCAACGAAGAAAGGATTTCTACAGGGCAAATGATGGTCTCATTAGCACAGACCGATAATCAATTGCTGGAAGTAATTGTAACCGGCTATGGAACAAAGGTCAAAAAAGATATTTCCGGAAGTATAGCAAGGGTTAGAGGTAAGGATATAGAAAATATGCCAATTGCCAGCGTAGATGCAGCTCTCCAGGGTAAAGCTGCAGGGGTTTTTGTAAACAGCCAGTCCGGGAAACTGGGGCAGGGTGTAACGGTTAGGATCAGGGGCAATTCCTCCATTAGTGCCAGCAGCCAGCCACTGTATGTGGTAGATGGTGTACCAGTCACTGTCAATAACCAGAGTTCTTATGGAGGCGATACAAACCCTTTGGCGGACATTAACCCCAATGATATAGAATCCATAGATGTATTGAAAGATGCATCTGCCGGAGCTATTTATGGGTCCCGTGCTGCGAATGGCGTAATTTTAATTACGACCAAAAGAGGCCGTGTTGGTAAAACCCAGTTCAGCGTAAATTTCCAGGCGGGTACTTCCAAAGAAAGTAACCGGGTAGAATTTTTGAATTCGGAACAATATTCAGAGCTTTTTCAAAGAGCCACCCGGTGGTACGACAATAGAGCAGGAGTTAATCCTAATGACCCGTTAAGTGAGACAACTTTTGCCAAGGATTGGATGGCCTATCATAGTTTTGATCAATGGCTTACAGATCCCAAAAAAAGTTACGACTGGCAAGACCAGGCTTTTCAAAAAGGGAAATACCAGCAGGCAGATATCCAGGTAAATGGAGGCAATGAAAAAACCAAGTTTTTTGGCTCCCTGCAATATCTTGATCAAACCGGAATACTGGTGGGGAATTTTTTAGACAGGATAACAGGCAGGTTAAATTTAGACCATAAAGCCAAAGACTGGTTGAATATAGGTTTTAATATGAGCCTGGCCCGCACACTAAACCGTCGCGCACCCGATGACAATGCTTTTTCTAATCCTTTGCAGGCGGTAGCATTTATGCCTATGACACCTTTCACTGATCCTAATACAGGATTGCCTACAGGTGCGCCTCCCGGAGATTTGAATGTAGGCTTGTATTATAATCCCCGCCTGACAGTGGATTATGGGAAATACACGCAGGAAGTTTTCAGGAATTTGAGTAACATATATGCGAATGCTAAAATAGTTTCTGGCCTTTCTTTCCAAACCGAATTCGGGGTAGATATCTTTAGCCAAAATGAGGAAGGTTATTTCCAGAGTCAAACCGTGAGAAACCAAACCACCGCTGCAAGAGGGTTGGGTACAAACAGGGCTGCTTTTGTAGTGAATTATAACACCAATAACTATTTTAATTATTTAAAAACATTCGGTAAACATACCATTGATGCCACGGCGGGAATGCAATACCAGGAAAGTACTGCCAAATATAACTTTACAGAAGGCACCGATTTCCCCTCTAATTCGTATAAAAAAATTGCAAGTGCTGCTACCAAATCGGGGGGTAGTTCTTCTGAAAGCAACTTTAGTTTTGCATCTGTTTTTTTTAGAGCAAATTATAAATTCAAAGAAAGGTACCTGGCTACAGCAAGTGTGCGCCGGGATGGATCTTCCCGTTTTGGAGCAAATGAAAGATATGGTATATTTCCGGCAGTATCTGTAGGCTGGGTAATATCGGAAGAGAGTTTTATGCAATCTATTAAACCAATTAGTTTTTTAAAACTGAGAGCAAGCTACGGAAGGGTGGGGAATGCAGAAATTGGTAATTTTCCTCAACTCGGATTGTTCACCGGCGATGCCGGTTATGCTGGTAACGCTGGTCAGCGCCCATCACAAATTGGCAATCCTGATTTAAAATGGGAAACAACAGACCAGTTGGATATAGGCCTCGATTTTGGCGTGCTTAAAAACAGGATATCCGGGGAATTTGATTACTACGAAAAAAAGACCTCCGGTTTGCTACTAAATGTGAACATACCTTCTACCTCTGGGTTTACAACACAAACTAAAAATGTTGGCGAGCTTGAAAATAAAGGGTTTGAAATTGTATTGAACACGCAGAATCTTATCGGAAAGTTTAAGTGGAATACCAATTTGAATCTTGCTAACAATAAAGGTAAAATAGTGAACATACAAGGGCAAATTGTAGAAGGTGGAATAAGCAGTATGAACCGTGTAATGGAAGGCCAGCCCATTGGCGTATTTTATACGGTACAATATGCCGGTGTAGATGATGCCAATGGCGATGCTTTATTTTATAAGAACAGCATTGTGAACGGGCAGTTGGATAAAGGTACGGTGAATGCTGCCGGATATAACCAGGCTCAAAGAGTGGTAGCTGGTGACCCTAATCCTAATTATATTTTCGGTATCACCAATAATTTTTCCTACAAGGGAATTGATCTGTCTGTTTTCATCAATGGAGTGAGGGGCAACCAGATAAATATTTACGGAATGGGCCGTTTTTCCTCAGCCAATTTCAGGTTTGAAGATAACCAGACAGCAGACCAGATAGGTGCCTGGACAGCCCCGGGCCAGGGAGCAACAATTCCGCAGGCAAGATGGTTATCCAATAATGGTGCACAGGCAAGCAGCCGCTATATTGTAGATGGCGCTTATACCAGGGTGCGCACGGTAACTTTAGGGTACACGGTGCCTTCACGGTTACTTACTAAAATTAAATTGGAAAAGTTGAGAATATATGCGTCTGCACTGAACCTGTTTACTTTTACAGATTACCCTTATTGGGATCCTGAAGTAAACTCTGATTCTTTTGATTCAAATATTGCTAAAGGCAATGATTTTTACACACCCCCTCAGCCAAAAACAATTTTATTTGGTATCAACATAGGTTTTTAAATGAAACATACATTATCAAGTACGATACAGAATTGTAGTATCTGATGATATTTGAGCAAGCATTTAAAAAGGGTTACTTAAATTTAAAAAATAAATTATGAAAAAATATTTGATAAATATCCTGGTGCTGGCAGTAGTGCTAACAGGCTGCGAAAAAAAATTGGACATCCTTCCCACACAGAGTATTGCTCAGGATCAGGCATTACTTTCGGAGGGGGACGTGTTGGTTACACTCATAGGTGCATACGACGGAATGCAGGGTGCAAGCGCTTATGGGGGAGAAATTATGCTGATGAATGAGCTTATTGGTAACCGAGACGACATCAGGTTTACCGGTACTTTTGCCGGGCTTGCAGATGCCTATCGCTTAGAAATGACTGCAAATAATTCTTTTGCACTCGGTATCTGGAACCAATGCTATAATACCATTAACCGATGCAATAATGTGTTGTCGGCTTTAGATAAAGTAACTTCCTCGGCCACTAAAAAAAGCTCGGTAGAAGGCGAGGCATTGTTTATTCGTGCTGCCATGTATTTTGAATTGGTTAGGTTGTTTGCAAAAACCTGGGGAGATGGCAATAACCAAACCAATCCCGGCGTACCGCTTGTATTAACACCTACTACCAGTATTACCGAAGCAGATTATAAACCAAGGAGCAGTGTAGCAGAGGTATATGCATTAGTAACAGCCGACCTTATAAAAGCAGAAGGTCTGTTACCAGCTACCAATACCATTTATGCTACAAAAAATGCCGCAGCTGCTACCCTATCCAGAGTAGGGTTAATGACGGGAGACTATGCCGCTGCAAGGGACGCTGCTCACCGGGTAATTAGTTCAGGAAGGCATACCCTCTCGCCAACATTTGCAGGTTTATTTTTCACTTTTATAAACAATGCGGGCAACAGTCCTTCGGAATATATTTTTTCAATGAAAGTCACAACACAGGATGGAGCTAATGCATTGAACACTTATTTTGGAATCAATGCAGGAGCTGGCACTGCAGGCAGGGGCGATAATAAAATATTCCCGGCCCATCTTGCCAAATATGAAGCCGGGGATGCACGTGGAGCTTATTTTGCAGTTGTAGGAGGAAATAATTATACCAGGAAACACCTTGACCGATATGGCAACGTACCTGTGGCTCGCCTGGCTGAAATGTACCTTACCCGTGCAGAAGCTAATTTCAGGCTGGGTACTTCAATCGGCCAGACACCCCTGAAAGATGTAAATGATATCAGGAACCGTTCCGGCCTTCCTGGTCTTTTAACAATAGACCTGGCTGCAATTTTAAAGGAACGTTACCTGGAAACTGCTTTTGAAGGAAACCGGTTGCATGATATAAAAAGAACCCGGGGCACACAATCAGGTACTCCGTGGAATTCTCCCAAACTAATTTTACCGATACCACAAAGAGAAATAGATGTGAATAAACAACTGGTTCAGAATGAAGGATATTGATTAAACCAATTGCATCTCATAACAAAACTGGCTGCCTCCTTGGTTTGGAGACAGCCAGTTTTATTTTGTAGGGGGAATAAAAGTTCCGGCCCATTCATTCTCTATCTTTTTTCATCCCCCAGTGGAATATTTCTTTTTAGCATTTCATCCCTGTTGGCCATTTCCCAGGCCGTATGAAAAACCAAACGGGCTCTTTTTTCTAACAATGGCCAGTAGATCTTTTCTACGTCGTCGCCGGGTCGATGATAGTCAGCTTTAAGCATCCCATCATAGAAAAACAGGACTGGTACTCCCTTGCGTGCAAAATTGTAATGATCGCTGCGGAAATAGATGCTGTTGGGATCGGCAGGGTCGTCGAATTTATAATCCAGCACCAGGCCGGTGTACTTTTTATTTACTGCCTCATTTATGACCGGCAGATCGGTGCTTAGTTTATCATGGCCTACCACGTACACATAATTGAGGCTGTCATTCTTCAGGCGTTCTGTATCAACCCGCCCTATCATGTCTATGTTCAGGTCCACAGTAGTTTTATTCAAAGGGAAAACGGGGTGATCACTATAGTACTCGCTTCCCCACAATCCTTTTTCCTCGCCGCTCACCGTCATGATCACCACGGTTCTTCGTGGTCCCTTGCCTTCTGCCTTAGCTTTTAGAAAAGCCTCCCCGATCTGCATCACGGCCACCGTGCCACTGCCATCATCATCCGCACCATTATTTACATGTCCATTGCTGGTCATACCAATATGATCATAGTGTGCCGTAACAAATACATATTCCTCTTTTTTGTCACTCCCTTCAATTACACCCAGCACATTGCTGGCCATGGTGGTTACCCGGGATTTTTGGTAGTCAAACCTTATTTTGGTTTTTTGTTCAAAATAATCCGCGGGCGCAAATGCGATTCCGGATTTTGCCTTGTCGATGGCCGGAGTAATCTTGTTCCCAAAAATTGTTTTGGCAAAGGCGTGCGTGAACATGGCGTAATTGTTTTTTCTGCCGTCCGCCATCGGCGGAAAGTATTGGTTTGTTTTTTTACTGCCATCGATCATGCGCTGGGTAAAACTTTCCTGTGAAGGGTTAATGACTAATACTCCTGCCGCCCCTTTTTTGGCTGCAAGCACTAGTTTTTTTGTAAGGCCTGGGTTTGTCCATTCTGATGCTTTTTTGCCGGAGGTCACAATATAGTTGCCGTTTTGTTTTGGTTCACCCAGTAAGATTACAACTACCTTTCCTTTTACATCCAGCCCGGCATAATCATTATAATTTTTATCCTCAATACCATAACCTGCAAATACAATTTTTTTTCCTTTAAATTTTCCTGCCTCATTTACAACCACAGGACTGACATAATCGGTTCCGTAAAGCGCCGTATTGGATCCTATCGTAAGCGTAGTACCAGCTATGGAATCTTTGTATAATGGATAAAACTGTTGATACCCATTCAATTTTTCGGGGGCGGAAAAACCCGTGGTCCTGAAAAAAGTTTCGATATATGCAGCGGCTTTCCTTTGCCCTTCGGTACCGGTTTCCCGGCCTTCCATTTCATCGCTGGCAATCACTTTAAGGTGTTTTTGTAATTCGGAAGTGCGGATAACACCGGCATATTTTGCCGCATCGTCTGTTTGTGCCAGGCCTGCGGCAAAACTCAATAAGAGGGGAAGAAAGAAGATTTTTTTCATGGATTTTTTTTATGGAAAGCAACATAGGTAGATGAGGTTGGGGGGAATTCCTTTTTTTATGAATGCTGTGTAGGGATTTTATTATTCACTCCTTACGCTAATCCAGTTACCCAAAATTATTCCACTCATTCTTCTAAGTAAATTGCCCCGGACTTCCAGCCGGGGCAATCATTATAATATACGGGGCCCACGCCCATTAAATTCTGCTCATTAAACTTAGCATACACAGGCGATCTTGCTCACTCTGCCATGATGTCTTCCCCCTTCAAATTCTGTATTCATAAAAACATCCAGCATTTTTTCTGCATCACCATCCCTTACAAACCTTGCCGGGATACAAATGATGTTGGCATCGTTGTGTTTTCGTGCGAGTTCGGCCAGTTCTTCCCCCCAGCAAATAGCTGCACGGATTCCCTGGTGCTTGTTAGCGGTAATGGCTACGCCATTTGCACTGCCACATAACAAGATGCCAAAGCTGGCATCTCCACTTTCCACCGCACTGGCAACCGGATGGGCAAAGTCAGGATAATCCACAGAATCCTTATTGTAGGTACCGAAATCTTTGTATGCCATCTTTTCTCCTTCCAGGAAAGAGATCAGGTCTTCCTTACAGTCAAATCCTGCATGATCGCACCCGATTGCAATTGGCTTGGAAGAATCGAAAATGTACATGATGTTGAATTTTATAAAGTTTGAAGTTCTGTTACAGAACCTTGCCTACAGGTGAAATTAGATTAGGCACTTTTGTACCTACTCAAAGTTAATTATTAACAACTACTACCTCTAATAAATATCGCCAAAAAAGTACGGAAAATCCATTTAGTAAATTACCTGGTATGAATGGAATAGTATATATGCAGGGACACCCCTACTAACTCCACTCTTTTTCAACGAGTTCTCTTTTTTTATCTACTCTGCCCACCAACACCACACTTATTTCATATAAAAGAAGTAAGGGAAGGGCCACAATTAACTGGCTGGTCCAGTCTGGCGACGGAGTAATAATGGCGGCAAGCAGGAGAATCACCACAAATGCATATTTACGTACTTTCTTCATCAAGGGCGCAGTGATCAACCCCAATTTTGCAAGTACAAAAGCCAGGATAGGTAACTCGAAGGCTATACCACAGCCAAGAATAATATTATTGATGGTATCAATATAATCCGTGAGGGTGGGCATATATTTATAAGCGCCGGTAGTGCCGAGGCTGAAGTTGGCCAGGAAATTAAATGTAAAAGGGGCCAGCAAAAAGTACCCAAAAGCACCGCCGGTAAAAAAACAAAGTGAGACCCAGAAGATGCTACCACGGGAATAGCGGACTTCTTTGGGCGATAAGGCAGGTTTTATAAAAAGCCACAACTCTAAAAAAAGGTAAGGGAACGCAAGTACAACACCGCCGATCATCGAAATAGACAAAGCGGACATAAATGGGCCGCTGATAGTATTACCTTGCAAAGGTATTTCTACAGGGGGCATACACAGGGAATCTCCCAATCTTAAAAAATGGCTGAGTTTGCAAAACCACCCGTAAGTAATAAAATCATTTTTTGCAGGAGCATATATAATATTATCAAAAACCCAGTCGACATTAAGAAAAATCGCGATAAAAGCAATTCCCCAAACGATGACACCCCTCACCAGGTGCCAGCGAAGTGCCTCCAAATGATCTATAAAGCTCATTTCGGCTGCGTCTTCTCCTTTGGAGTTACTTAATTTTTTAAAAAACTGTTTTCTCGTTCCTTCTGTTGTAGACACCCTTATTTTTTTTGTGTGTAAAGGTAAGGTAGATTCTAATCTTAATAACATCCCTGCCGTACCGGAACCTAGCTACGTATAGTTGCGGAAATTGGTTTTGTCAGCCGCGCCTCTTTATTTAACCAAAACTCCGGATGCAAAGAATGGAAATAAAGACCCCAGTATTGTTCCACAATTTGGGAAAAAAAGAAGCCCCTGTAGAGACAGGGGCCGTTTACCAAAACTAACTGCTTATGAGAAAATTTACTATTAATGTTTGTTCTGAAACTATATATTCAAACACAATGCCAAAAATATCAGGACCCTGTTAAAGAAATTCTAATGCACATTTTTAAATGAAAAAGCCCCCGTTTCAGGAGGCCTTTATTATGACATAAAAAATATTATTTGATGAAACCTTTTATCAGGTCCATGAGTCCGCCACCCCCATTTTTTTGTTGCTGTTGCTGTGCGCCCCCGGCAAGTTGGGTAATAATATCCACGAGGCCACCGCCGCCGGTACCGTTGGATTGCGCACCCGCTGCCAGTTGGCTGATAAGGTCCCCAACGCTTGTGCCTGAATTTTGTGCTACCTGTTCGGCTTGCCCGCCCGTAATAGAGCTTAATAGGTCCTCAAGAGAAAAACTGCTGTCATTTGGGTCATTTGCCCGGTTCACCAGATTGCCGATCACCCCGGGGATTAGGTTACCTGCAACATTATTTGCCTGTGGACCGCCCATATTAAACTTACCCATGAGTTTTCCGGCAAAATGTCCCACCATCATATTAACAATGGGATTGCTTAATAAACCGCTTTTGCTCTGCTGCTGGCTACCGGTAAATAAGGCAATGATATTTTGTAACCCGCCACCGGCCACCACATTTCGCAAACCCGAGGCCACCGTATTGGTGGCTTCAGCAACAACTTCGTTATTTTGTTCGTTAGGAACATCGGGATTATTAATAACTGAATCATTTGCGGTGCCTTTCACCAGGTTGAAAAGTTCTTCTAACATATCTAAACTTTTAGGGATTGAAAGTACTGTTTTTATTTAACTACACTAACCCTGTGTGGTGAGTTTTTCTGCATTTTCGGCAAATTGCAGGGCCTCCATAAACTCTGAAACTTCCCCGTTGAGTACATTATCCAGGTTGTAAACGGTGAGGCCTATGCGGTGATCTGTAACCCGGCCCTGGGGGAAGTTGTAAGTGCGGATCTTTGCACTGCGGTCTCCCGTACTCACGAGGCTTTTCCGCATGTGTGCGATGGCTTCCTCTGCTTTACGCACCTCCTCGTCATATAATTTTGTGCGGAGCATATCCATAGCTTTTTCGCGGTTACCAAGCTGGCTTCTTTCCGTCTGGCAAACCACCACGATACCCGTAGGCTTGTGGGTGAGAAAAACCTTTGTTTCCACCTTGTTTACATTCTGGCCACCCGCGCCACCACTTCGTGCAGTCTCCATTTTTACATCACTTTCCTTCAATTCAAAATCCACTTCTTCTGCTTCGGGCATCACGGCCACTGTCACTGCACTGGTGTGCACCCGGCCACTGGCCTCTGTATCCGGCACCCTTTGTACACGATGAACCCCGCTTTCAAATTTCATCGTGCCATAAACATCATCCCCCGTGATCTCAACCTGCACCTCCTTGTATCCCCCGACCGTGCCTTCACTTTCACTCAGCAACGCTGTTTTCCAACCCCGTTTTTCGCAATATTTCATATACATCCGAAGAAGGTCGCCGGCAAAGAGGCTCGCCTCGTCACCACCGGTCCCGGCGCGAATCTCCAGGATAGCATTTTTTTCGTCGTAAGGGTCTTTGGGAATAAGCATATTCCGAAGCTGTTTTTCAGCATCCTCTTTTTGTTCTTCCAATTGGGGCAGCTCGGTCTTCGCCATCTCCCGCATTTCCTCATCGTCGCTGTTCAATACCTCCTTATTAAATTCAATATCATCCAGGAGCTTTACATAGGCATTGCGGGCATCCACAATTTTTTCCAGCCCACGGTAATCTTTGCTCATGGCGCTGTACCTTTTATTATCACTCACGATCTCAGGGTTGGTCAGCGCCACACCCAGGTTTTCAAATTTTGCCTTTATTGCATCCAGTTTATCTAACATATTAACTTCCTTTGGGAAGGGTTTAATTTTTGGTTAAGTGTGCCGGGTAACCTTTGTTTGGGATTCCCGTTTGCGCCTGCGGTTAATATTCAATTTTTTATTTCAACTTCGCAAGACCGCTTCCCGTAAATGTTCGGGCGGCAAATTTACATTATCTCAAGCAATCATTTTGTACAGAAAATTTAAACCAACAGCTTTATTTAATGGCCAGGAGATGATGGAGGAAGGCCTGGTACTGGTGACCAGTACGGATGGCACGATCGTGGAGATAATTGATGAAAATGAAGCAGGGGATGGGCTCGAATTAATAAACGGGATCCTCAGCCCCGGGTTTGTGAATACCCATTGCCATATAGAATTGAGTCACATGAAAGGTTTGATTCCCCAACACACCGGCCTGGTAGATTTTGTTCAAAAGCTAATGGGCAGCCGGAATACTGCTTTTGCCGAAGAAAAAGAAGCCGCAATGCAGGCAGCCGAAGAGGAACTACGGGTGTCGGGAACGGTGGCAGTCGGGGATATCTGTAACGGAACAGACTCTCTTTTACTTAAAAGGCAAAGCACACTCTACTGGCATAATTTTATAGAAGTAAGCGGGTTCGTGGGAGACAATGCCAGCCAACGGCTGGATGCTGCAGAACAGGTGTTACAAGCCTTTAAGTCAACGTGCCCGCAGCAGGGAAATTCCCTTGCACCTCATGCGCCGTATTCCGTTTCTAAAGAATTGTTCCGGCTCATTAATATTAAAACAGCAGGCCAGGTTACTACCATCCATAACCAGGAAGCCGCCGCGGAGAATGAGTTATACCAGAAAAAGACCGGGGATTTCCTGGCTTTGTATGAAAACCTGGGGATAGATATCACCGGTTTTTTGCCAACGGGAAAAACGAGCCTGCGCAGCTGGTTACCTTATTTCAGTGGCGGGCAACAGATTCTCTCCGTGCACAACAGCTTTACATCCGCGGAGGAAGTCGCGGAGATTGGGGGGCCTGGTCAATCAACAGGGGGAACGGCGCTGGATGTTAATTTTTGCATTTGCATCAATGCCAACCTGTACATCGAAAACAGGCTGCCCCCAATAGATACATTTATAAGGAATAAGGTGAACATAGTGCTTGGCACGGACAGTTATGCCAGCAACCAGCAATTGAATATGATGCAGGAACTGCAGACAATTCAACAAAATTTTCCGCATGTTTCCTTATCAACCCTGCTACAGTGGGCTACATTGAACGGTGCAAATGCGCTGGGGATACAAGACCGGTTTGGTAGTTTGGACCCGGGAAAAAAACCGGGGCTGGTCTCAGTGGATGAAAAGAACTTTTCTGCCAGGCTATTGTTATGACGGGATGTCCAATACTATATCCTGTCTGCCGGTAAAATGGTGCAAGTTTTGGGTGGAAATTGGCCGGAAGCCCTGCTAATTTTGAGCTATTAAGTTTATGATGAAAAAACAACACGAAACTGATTTTGAGCGGGCAGTGGGTACCGCCATCGGGCAAAACCCTGTGGCATTTTTAATTCCCTGCCACAGGGTTATTCAATCCTCCGGAATTTTTGGCGGATATATGTGGGGGGCAGAAAGAAATGCGGCCATCATTGGTTGGGAAGCAGCGAGGGCAGAGAAAATACGTGCACAATAAAATTTTCAGCATTCTAAATTCCTACATAAAGAACTCTTCTCAATGCTGAAAATCGTTCCCTGTCTTTCGCCTGGCATGGCAAGCTAAAAATTTATGGCCGTTTGAAATGTAAGGCTGGAAAAAAAATTGAAATATCGAGCAGGGTTTTCTTTGGCAGTGAGGCAGGGGCATTGGGAAGTGGTTTTGGACCATGCGGAAACTGCATGAGTGCTGCCTGTCAAAAATGGAAATATGGATCTGTTTAATACAACGCCAACAAATTTGTTGCCCTATGATGGGGAGGTTATTTATTATGGCAAAGCGATGCCCGGGAAAGCAGCGGAAAATTACATGGAGATTCTGCTGAAGGATATTGCCTGGAAAAATGACGAGGCGGTAATATTTGGCAAACACTTTATTACCAAACGAAAAGTGGCATGGTATGGGGATGATCGTTTTTCATACACTTATTCCAATATTACCAAGGAGGCGCTGCCATGGACTCCTGAACTCCTCGAATTAAAAGGTTTGGCAGAACAACTATCTGGGACGACGTTCAATTCCTGCCTGCTGAATTTATATCATTCCGGCGAGGAAGGAATGGCCTGGCATAGCGATGATGAAAAAGCATTGCGCGGGAACGCCGGTATAGCTTCGATGAGTTTTGGTGCGGAGAGAAAATTTTCCTTTAAACACAAGCGTACGGGGCAAAAAGTGGATCTTTTGCTGGAAGCGGGCAGCCTGCTAATGATGAAAGAAAACACACAGACCAACTGGCTTCACCGGTTGCCCCCTACGAAGAAAATAAACAAGCCAAGGATCAACCTCACTTTCAGGACCATGATCGTTTAGTACTACCTTGTTTCGGGGCCAGATCCCACCGGGATTTTTCGCCTGTTTACCGATTTCAATAATTTTCCGATAATAAAGATAACCAGCAAAATAACGATCACTGCCAGCAATATCGGTATAACGAATGGCAGGATCGAAAAGGTGATGGCTGCCCCGTTTTCTGCCGTAGTTACAAATGAATTTCCCAATCCGCCGGTAGTTGCGGTGGAACCGAGGCGAAGCAATCCCATTCCCGAATGGATAAGGCCGGCAGTACTGCCTCCGGCCAACAGGCCCAGACCCCACCTTAAAGCCGGGGCCATATCAGCGGAAATAAAGGAAGTACTTAACAAAGTACCCGACGCGATCGCTATGGGTAGTGCAATATGATCCAACAAATTGTCGAGCCAGGGAATATAATAAGCTGTTATCTCTGCAAGCGTGGCGGTAAGCAAAATCCCAAATGCAGTCCAGGTATTCAGCCATTCAAAACCGCTTCCAAAATCATGAAAGCCGCTAAGGGAAGCCACGTTGGCTGCAAGCATGGGCAAAAAGATCCTAAACCCGCTGCTGGCTGCCAGACCTATACCGATGCATATGGAGATGAAGAGTTCCATTTTAAAAGTTCAAACGTTCAAAGTTCAAAGTTCAAAGTTGAAATGCAATTCGTAAGATCACAACGTTGAACTGGACATCGAACAGTTATATTTTTTATCCCTCAATATATGAAATGAAATGCCAATCCGGGAGTCCCCAACCTTAAACCTTGAACTTTGAACCTTGAACTTCAACTACCCTGACATCTGCCAATATTGTTATCACACAATATATAAAATGAAATGCCGATTCGGAGGTTCCCAACCTTAAACCTTGAACTTTCAACCTTGAACTTCAACTACCCCAACACCTCCTGCATCACCATCAGCGTTTTCATTTGTCCAAAATCAGGGATGTGCAACGCATAATATTCAAGGTATTTGATAAGCAAGCTCCTGCGTTTGATATGGTTCATTTTAATTTGTTCCAATTCCGTGGGATGCATGACCCTCAGTAAATCGGAGGTGATACGGGCATCTTCATCTTGCAGGAAGCAGGAATGCCCGGGCGCTATCCTCGTAAAAAGCCCTTCCTGCAGGTCGAGGTAAAGACCATCCTCCTGTTGTATGCGGGGATCCAGGTCGCTAATCCGAAAACCGAAAAAATGAGATAGCTGCAAGGTGAAATATAAAGAAAAGTTGGCTGCAACACTGCCGGGTGCCTTGTCTAGTTCTTCCAGTGCATGTTCGCAAAAATAAAACAGCGCACTGTTCTGTTCGGGTTGTTTGAGCGTTTTATGCAGCAGTTCGACGCTAAAAAGCGCGATACTATTTTTTACCACATCGCTCAGGATACCCTGGTATAGAAAAGCCCAGTTGCATTCCCTTATGCGATGCATGGCTTTCTGATCATTGTGGTACACTTCCATTTCCAGTATGGCCGCAGGCTGGAACATAGCGGCTTTTCCCCCATTTTTGTTACTGCTGCGCACGCCATTCACCATATAGGTTTGCACCCCGAAAAGTTCTGTAAAAATTATGACCACCAAACTGGTTTCTCCATATCGGATACTCCTTAATACAATTCCCCTTGTTTTATGTGTCATTGGCTTGTTAAAATCGGTCGGGCATGGTGGATAATGTAAAGACCATGGGCGTGTATCCTTTCACGCGGAATGCATTCCTGTAATTGTCGTCGCTGAGTCCACCTCTTTTCGTGTAGATAGCTATGCCTCCGCCATTACCACCGGGGTTTCCAAAAAAAGGTGGCGGATAAATTTTGATGATGGCAATATCATTGATCGGAATGCCATCCACGATAGAAGCACTTACCCGGAACTCATCCAGGTAAAATACCACGGGCTGGCCTCGCCAGCTAAGTGCAGGAATTATGCCATACCGCATACTAAGTCCCGCAACGCGGCTACTGAGGGTTTGAAAAATCGAGATGGAGTTAGCCAGGTTCCGGTCATCAAGAAAATTAAGGACGCGTTCGTTCATATCATTAAAAAGCCCTGTTGAATATTTTTTGTTGAACAACTCCCCGCGATTCAAAGGTTTATTGTACACCGTAACTGTTTCGAGCACGCGCGCGCTTATATCCGGGTCATTGTTGATAGATTTAAAAGGGGTTTCCTCTTTTTCCGGTACGCCGGGGCCGATGTAAATATCCAGCAATTGTTTTCGTAAGGGCAGGGAAACAGAATCCAGCACGGTAGAAATTTCAATATCCAGTTTTTCATTATCCCTTTTATCCGGGTGGGTAAAAACCATCGTAGCATTGTTCTCAAACAGGACATTCCTGTAAGTGAAAACACCCGACTCGTTCACGGATATATCGTTTTCAAAAACGTCTCCCCCCGCCGTGAGGAGCGTAACAGAAAGTTCATCAATTTTTGCAGGCGCCTTCACCTTACCAAAAACGGTGAAGAGGTTTTGGAGTACGGAGAAATAAAGCCGGTACCGGCCCGTGGGCATGGAGTCGGGAATCACAATCGCGGGCCCGCTGGAACCTTGCAACATAGGCCATCTCATTTCCCAGGCAAATCCCTTTTCATCTTCTGCCTGCAGAAATAAGGTGGAATGCGCTTTGGCCGGCTGGCTGGCCTTGATAAAGATGGTATCGCCGGGACGAAAAGCTGATTTGTTCAATTGAACGCGTAGCGCGGGGTCCTGGGCGAGGCCATTATAATTACATACCAGTAGCCAAACAAAAAAACAACCTATTTTCTCTGTGATATGCATAAAAAACCTGCAATGTTGATTACACAAAAGTACTAACTGGCACACACTAAAGGATGTTAAGAATTCTGCTGTGCCCCTTCAGATTGGATGAAAATAATTATTAGCAGCCGCTCCTGGAGTATACAACCCATAAATAAACTTTCTTTGCACAAAATCTGAACTCAATATATGTGGAAAGAACTGGCCCGTTTTGTTATCAGGAACAGGATGGTATTAATGCTGTTTTTGCTGGGCAGCACGGCCGTAGTGGGGTATTATGCCAGCAAAATAAAACTGAGTTACGAGTTTTCCAAAGCCATCCCTGTTGATAATCCACGTTACCGGGATTATGTAAATTTCAAAGAAACGTTCGGGGACGATGGCAACCTGCTGGTTATTGGCATTCAAACGAACAAACTTTTTAATATTCAGACATTCAGGGAGTACCGGGACCTGCATAACCAGCTCAAAAAGGTACCGACAGTAGAAGATGTGCTAAGCGTACCCGCAGCAGTCACTTTACTAAAAGACAGCGCCGGTGAAAAATTGAACACGGCGAGGATATTTGCTGACAGTATTAAAACTCAAACGGCCTTGGACAGTGCAGCCATGGTTTTTTATAACCTGCCTTTTTACCGGTCCCTGTTGTATAACCCGGAAACAAACGCGTGGCTAATGGGTGTACGGATCAATAAAGAAATTTTGAATTCTAAAGAACGTTCGGTTGTTGTTGCTACTATCACCGCCGTAGTGGATTCGTTTTCATCCAGAACGGGGCTTCAAACGCGGGTAAGCGGCCTGCCACTTATCAGGACCGTGGTATCTGACCGGGTGCAGTCTGAAATGAAGATATTCCTCTTTGGTTCCCTGTTATTCAGCTTGATCATGCTCCTGCTGTTTTTTCGTTCAATAAGCACGACCATCCTTTCGCTCTCCGTGGTTATTATTGGTGTCATATGGACCATTGGCATCACTCACCTTTGCGGTTACAAGATCACTTTGTTAACAGCCCTTATTCCTTCCCTCGTGGTTGTCATTGGTATCCCGAACTGTATCTATTTTATTAATAAGTACCATAGCTCCTATATTCAATCCGGTAACAAGGATCAATCCTTGCTGGATATGGTGAGTAAAATGGGTGTGGTTACCCTCTTTTGTAATATCGCCGCGGCTATTGGGTTCGCAGTTTTCGCATTTACCAAAAGTGCTATTCTCAAAGAATTTGGTGTAGTTGCAGGGCTGAGTATCATGGTGATATTTTTTATTTCTTTTATACTCCTGCCGTCTGTATTAAGTGTATTGCCGCCTCCCGGAAAGGCGCAATTAAAGTACTTGAACAGCCGCTGGATCACGCGTTTGCTGACAACTATTGACCGCTGGGCATTCCATTATAAGAAGCAGGTGCTGGTAATTACCGGGATCGTGCTTTTGTTGAGTATAGCGGGTATCCTTCGCCTGCAAACGGTTGGTAAGATAGTAGATGACCTGCCCAAGGATGATATTATATACAAAGACCTCAAATTTTTTGAACAGAATTTCAAAGGTGTGATGCCACTTGAGATAGTGGTTGACACCAAAAAACGCCGGGGGCTTTCCGGAATGAGAGCGCTGAACGTATATAATAAAGTGGACAGCCTGGCAATGTTCATCGCCGCAATGCCCCATATGAATCGTCCACTGAGTATTGCCGAGGGCCTGAAGTTTGCCAAGCAGGGCTTTTATGAAGGGGATTCACTCAATTATGCCCTCCCGAATGCATTTGACGGGTCATTTGTGGGAGAATACCTGCGTCCGTCCAAAGAGGGCCAGGCACAGAATAGTTTTACCAAAATGCTGCGGTCATTTATTGACAGCAGTAGCCAACGCACGCGGTTAAGTGTGAGTATGGCCGATGTAGGAACAAAAGAATTGCCGCCCATACTGGAAAGCATTCAACAGCGGGCCGACGAATTATTTGACAGTAGCTACCAGGTAACCCTGACAGGGACGAGTATTACTTTCCTGGAGGGCAGCAGGTTCATTATCAATGGGCTGAAGGAAAGCATCGGCTGGGCTTTTTTACTGATCGCGATCTGCATGTTATACCTGTTCCGCTCGTTCAGGATCCTGGTGTGTTCTTTGATCCCAAACCTGGTTCCGCTGGTGGTAACTGCCGGAATTATGGGATGGGCCGGTGTCCCGTTAAAACCTTCTACCGTACTGGTTTTCAGCGTTGCCCTTGGCATCGCTGTTGATATCACTATTCGGTTTCTGGTCAATTATAAACAGGTACTCCCACTCAATGGCAACAATGTGCCGGCTTCTGTGAGGGCCACTATCAGCCAGACTGGCCTCAGTATAATCTATACGTCCCTTGTGCTGACTGCTGGTTTCGTGATATTTTGTGCGAGCAGTTTTGGGGGTACATTTGCGCTTGGCTGGTTAACGTCTATCACCCTGCTGGTGGCGACGCTCACGAACCTGCTGCTCTTGCCGGTTCTTTTGTTGATATTTCATCCCCCCAGGACCTTAAAAAGTTGAACTCTCGTTCTGCCGGAAAACTTTTTAAAAATAATAAACAAAAAATATCCGGCTTTTGTTAGTATGGTACGAATTAGCTGGTTTTTACCCAATGCAAAGAAACTGAATAATTTATGAAAAGCTGTGGCTGATCCTCGCGATAAAACAACTTACTGGGTAAAAAAAAATATCATCATAATATAACATTCTAAGCAGCAAAACCTAGAATTAGTTGTCTACCGTAATGTTAATATTCATTTTTCTACTTTATATTTGACCATAAACAAAAAAACAGAAAACCGCAATGAGAAAAATTATCTTGAGCCTATTGGTGCTATTTGCATTTGTGTATTCGGCAGATGCTCAAAACCGGACCATTACCGGTAAAATTACAAATGCGCAGGGGGCTCCTATCCCCAATGTATCTGTAACAGTCAAAGGAAGCAGGACAGGTACAACCACAGACATGAATGGAAATTATTCATTAAGTGTTCCTTCTAATGCAAGAACCCTTATGCTTTCAGGTGTAGGCCTGGTGCAAAGAGAGGTTTCCCTGACCAGCGGATCCGACTATTCAGTTTCCCTCCAGTCCTCAACTACTGACCTCAAGGAAGTAGTGGTGGTGGGCTATAGCAGCACTACCAAGGAAGCATTTACTGGTACAGCTAAGGTTGTAACGGGAGATCAGCTGACCAACAAGAGTGTGTCTAACGTGTCCCAGGCTTTGGCGGGGGAAGTTTCGGGTGTAAGGGTGATCAACACTTCGGGTCAGCCAGGAACAGCGGCTACAGTGAGAATCCGTGGTATTGGTTCGGTGAATGGTAACCGTGATCCTCTGTACGTAGTAGATGGTGTTCCCTATTCTGGTGTTATTAGCGCGATCAACCCGGGCGATATCGCTACCATGACGGTGCTGAAAGACGCAGCGGCAACTTCTATTTATGGTTCCCGCGGTGCCAATGGTGTAATTGTAATTACAACCAGAACTGGGAAAGGCAGAAAATCATTCATCGAAGTGGATGGAAGGTATGGTACCAACAGTTCTATCCTTCCCCGTTACGATGTGCTTACTTCACCAGAAGAATTTATCGGGTTAAGCTGGGAGGCAATGTATAATCAAGGGGTAGCGATCAATAATGCTAACCCAACCACTTACGCTAATACGAGGCTGTTTTCTACTTCCGGTATCAGCGTGAACAATAATATCTGGAATGCACCCACTGGCGCAGAGCTGATTGATCCGGTTACAAGAACAGTCAGGCCAGGGATAACCCGTAAGTACGACCCTGAAAGGTGGGCTGATTTTGGGTTCCAGGCTTCTACCCGCAAAGAAGGTAATATCAGGATGGGTGGTGGTGAAGGCAAAACGCATTATTACACTTCTTTTGGTTACCTGAAAGATGAAGGATACATTATAAATTCTAACTTCGAACGTTTGAACGCCCGTCTTAACCTGACACATGATGTAAAAAGTTGGTTGAGTACTACGGTTAACATTGGTTACGCAAATACCACTACCAATAACAACGGCCAGGCAGCTAATTCAAACAGTGTTTTCTGGTTTGCAGATAATATTCCTTCTATTTATCCACTATTTATGCGAGATGCAGCGGGTGCAAAAGTGGCAGATCCAATCTTTGGCGGCTTTAGGTATGATTACGGGGAAACAGGAAGGAAATTTGGTTCTTTAACCAATGCCATCGCCGACGCTACTTTCAATACATTACTTGCAAAGCGTAACGAATTAACCGGTAATGGATCTGCTACAATTAAATTTACCAAAAACCTTTCACTGGAAAACAGGTTAGGTGTCCAGTATTATAACAATGCCGCAGTAAGCCGTAATAATAAATTCTATGGTTCGGCTGCCTCACAAAATGGGTCTATAGGCCAGACTAAGACTGAGCTGATGAATATCAACTTCCTAAACATGTTGCGTTATGCGAAGAAATTCGGCGCACACAATATCGAAGCTTTGGCAGCACACGAATCAACCGATTTTAAGCAATCAGTTGCCGGGGCTTCTGGTTACAATCTCGTTGATAATTATAGTCTTGAGTTAAATAACGCTATCGTTATTAATCCAACAGCCAGTTCTTACACTAATACTAATAAACTGGAGAGTTACTTCAGCCAAATAAACTACGATTACAGCGGTACTTACTACCTGTCTGGTACAATAAGGAGAGATGGGTCCTCCAAATTTATCAGTGACAACAAATGGGGTACATTTGGTTCTATTGGCGCCGGCTGGGTGGTAAGCAAGATGAGTTTCATGGATAATGTGAGACCAATTAAATATCTGAAACTTAAAGCCAGTTATGGTTTAACAGGTGATCAGGCAGGACTTGGATTGTATCCTGGCTATGATCGTATTAATATCGGTAACCTGAACAACCTACCTTCCTTTGGGATTCCCGTGCCAGGAAACGATGAACTCACTTGGGAGACATCTAAAATGTTCCAAACCGGTGTTGATTTTGAGTTGGGTAACTTTCTAACAGGTTCAGTCGATTATTATGTTAAAAACACGGATGACCTCATTTTCGAAAGGAGGGTTGGTCCTTCTAACGGATATGCCTTGATCAATGTAAATGATGGCCAACTGAGGAACCAGGGAATAGAATTTGACCTGACAGCGCACCTTTTGAATAAAAAAGACGTATACTTTATAGACTTGGGCATAAATGGAGAGCATTTTAAAAATAAAATCACCAGAATGCCCTTAGATCCATCTAATGGAAACGCTCAGAAGCCTATCGATATTCAAGGCAATTACGGGTGGTCTACCGGTCATTCAATTTACGATTTTTATATGAGGAACTACGAAGGTGTTGATCCCGCAAACGGAACATCTAAATGGACTGTTTTCTATGATGACCTGAATGCAGATGGTACTTACCAGAAAGGTGAGGAAGTACGTGATCTAACTCTTTTTAACTCTCGCAATCCAGCAAAAGTTGGAACTTTAAAACAAGCGACGACAAAGGTGTATTCAGATGCAACACAATATTATGTTGGCAAATCTGGGCTTCCTAAACTTAGAGGTGCCGTAAACTTAAATGCAGGCTTTAAAGGATTTGAACTTTCCGTACAGATGTTATACAGTTTCGGCGGTTACGCTTATGATGGCGCTTATGCAAACCTTATGGCAAATGGCCTCATCGGTGGAAATAACTGGCATACTGATATCCGGAACAGGTGGCAGAAAGCCGGCGACATCACCAATGTACCCCGCCTTTCCAACAACCATGATCCGAACGTAGCATCCGCTTCTACAAGATTTATTGAAAAAGCAAACTATTTGTCGCTAAACAACGTTCGTTTAGCATATAATGTGCCTGCAAATCTTATTGACAAAATTGGGTTTATACAGCAAGCCAGCTTCTTTGTTTCAGGCGATAACCTTTGGTTAAGTTCTGCCAGGGATGGGTTTAACCCGTCAACCGCTGAAACAGGTAGTTCAGACATATACAGGTATTCACCATTGTCTACAATTACAGTTGGTTTAAAAACAAGATTCTAAAAAAAATAAAATAAAGAATATGAAAATAAAAGACCTGGTTTTACTTTGCATTGCTGGAGCCTCGTTCCTTGTAAGCTGTAAAAAAGATTTCCTGGAAACCCAGCCAACAGAATTTACTACGCCTGAACAACTATCTGGTGCTGCCGCCCAGGATCCAAAATTATTGAACGGTAGTATAGCAGGTTTGTATACGACGATGTTCACCGCAGGTGTAGGGGGTACTGGTGGTCATGATGATTTCGGCCAAAAAGGTGTTGATATCTTCACAGACATGCTGGCTTCTGACATGGTACTGGCAGCCCTGAACTATGGCTGGTACTCTACTGTGGCTCGTTACCAGGCTAGTGTGGATTTTACACTGAATGCCACTTATGTTCCGTGGAGGTATTACTACCGCCAGGTGTACGGCGCTAACGTAATTATTGATGTATTAGGCGGAACAGATGCGATACCTCCTGCAGCATTGAATAAGTATACGATGGGCCAGGCAAAAGCTATACGTGCTTATGGTTACTTCTACCTCTCACAGATTTATGCAAAGGAATACGGCGATGGAACTGCGAAGATCCTTCCATTATATAAAAGCACTGACGACTTTAACTTACCAAAAAGCACCGCGTCGCAGGTTTGGGACCTTATGATCTCTGACCTGACCTCTGCGATCACTTTGTTAGAAGGGTTTAACAGGACCTCTAAAGACCAGATAGATAAAAACGTAGCTAAAGGATTGCTGGCATACGTGCTTTCTGCGAGAGGAACGGCTGCAGACTGGACGCAGGTTCAAACCTTAACACAGGACCTGATGACTGCATATCCTGCAACCACTCCGGCTCAGCTGGTGTTTAACGGATCCAATGCAGCTTCCGCAGGTTTTAATAATGTAGGCACTGCCAGCTGGATATGGGGTGTAGATATCACCCTTGCCCAGGGACTGAATCTGATTTCCTGGTGGGGACAAATAGACCAGTTCACTTATAGCTATACGTGGGCCGGCGATCCTAAAACAATCGACCGCGGTTTATATGACGCGATCCGTGCTGATGATATCCGCAAAGGGCAGTTCAACAGTCCTACAGCAGCTACCTATAAATTACAACCGGTTAATAAGTTCTGGGCACCTGAACGTAGATCCGGTGGCCAAAGGCAGATCGAAACGGATCTTATCTATATGCGTGCCGATGAGTTCTACCTGTTAAATGCAGAAGCGAAAGCCCGTGCAGGACAGGATGGACCAGCCAGGACTGCATTAAGCGCCTTCCTTGCCTCCAGGATCACGGACGTTACATACCTCAACGCCTTGAGTGGCCAGGCCCTGCTGAACGAAATTTACCTGCAAACCCGTATCGAACTATGGGGTGAGGGTAAAGCATACCTGGCAATGAAACGTAACAAAGCAACTATCACCAGGGGAGCAAATCACCTGTTTGAGCCAGGCGTTGCTTTCCCTTACACAGATCCAAAGTTAACTTTTGTGATTCCACAAGCGGAAGTACTGAACAACCCGAACCTTAACCTGTAAGGGAGTTTAAAAACGAAACATTATATAAGGGCAGGGTTACAGAAAAGTAATCCTGCTTTTTTTATGTAACAGAACGAGGACAAATGAACAAATTGCCAGTGGAGGCCTGGCTGAATACCATCAAGCTATGTGGCGGGCAAGGGAGGCGAGCACCTGGTCTTATAACTGGTAATAATAATCATTGAACCCAAAAATCCCGGTTACAATTAGCCGGGATTTTTATATTTTGCTATGGGGATTTCATGGTTTATTGCAGCACTTCGGCCAGCTTAGCCGGCAGGGCAGCATCCCTGAGGGAAGTTGCGATGATCTTCCCTTGAGGATCTAACAGTACATTGTAAGGGATGCCCTCATATCCATAAAGCCGCACTGTTGCATTTTCCCAGCCCTTTAGGTCTGACACATGCTTCCATGCAAGGTTGTCCGTTTTAATAGCCTTCAGCCATTTGTCTTTGTCATCGTCCAGTGACACCCCCAATACGGTAAAATTTTTGTTTTTGAATTTATTGTAAGCCGCCACCACGTTCGGATTTTCGGCGCGGCAGGGCCCACACCAACTTGCCCAGAAATCCACCAGTACATATTTCCCTTTTAACTGGCTTAAGGCAAAAGGCTTGCCTTCTGTATCTGCCATGGAAAAATCCGGCGCCGCACTGCCAACGGCTGGTATTGCAGTATTCAAGGATTTAGGTTGATTTTGCGCTGTGATCATCTGGCTATAGCGATTAACGATACCGGCAATTCCCTGGTGTGTGGGAAATCTTTTGGCCAGGTTAGGGATTATAGCAGATAACCTGGCCGGCTCAACCCCCTGCGTATACCCCACCGCAAACATCGCTACAACCGGATGCTGCACAGTGTCAATATATTTCGTGATGAACTCGCTAAACTGGTTATTGATCGAGGCCATGTTTGCTTTTTGTACTGCCAGCAGGCTGTCATTCCCGGGTTGTTTGCCCAGGCTGTCTATCATAGCTCCTGTAGTCACCATTTTAGCACGCTGTGCTTCTATATTCAGCAACAGGCGGTTCAAAGCTTTGTTTGCGGGGCTATTAAATTTCGGCCCATCCAGGCGGGTGTCATTGATATCTGCAGTTAAACTAATTTTCGGTTGGTCATTGATAAATACAAAGCCATTGCTGAGTTTTTCAAAACGGACCCTGTACAAGCCCTCTTCTGTTCCTATACCAGCAATTGCAAACTTTCCTGATTTTATTTCCCCGGTGTCTAACACCTGCGGGGGCTGTTCTGTGAAAAATAATTGCTCAAGGATCACGGGCTGGTCCGGTACATTTTTTACGGTTCCCTCCAGCTCAAAACGGCCCTTATCTTCTTCCTCCTTACAGGAAAAAAGAACCGTGCTAATTAGCAAAACAGATAATACTTTTTTCATATTCATACAATATTATTGATTTAAATGTTGTTCCAGGATCCTGTTCACCAGCGGCATGTCTGCCTTGCCCTGGCTTAGTTTTTTTACCTGCCCTGCAAACAATCCTATCAGGGCCTTTTTGCCGGCGCGGTAGTCTTTTACTTTATCCGGCATAGCAGCCAATGTTTGTTTGACCCACTCTTCCACGGTGCTTTCGTTGCTTTCCTGCACAAGGTTCATTTCCGTGGCAAGGGCGAGCGGATCACCGCCACCGTTAGCGATCATTGCAGGGAGTATCCTGGTGGAAGCTATATTAAAACTTAGTTTCCCCGCCTCCGTAATATGGATAAGCGATCCCAGTTGTTCGGCAGTTAGCGGAAAACCTCCTATGGGCAAATTGTGTTCATTGCAATATGCTTTCACCGGGCCGAGCATCCAGTTGGCCGCAGGTTTATATAACCCGTTACCAGCAGTAAGTTGCTCATAAAATGCAGCCTCGTCTTTGTCGCTGCATAACACACCTGTATCATAAGCAGAGAGCCCGTGTTCCTGCCTGTACCGCTCCTGCAATTCGCCGGGCAATACCGGCATCTTCAGTTTAACCGATTCGATATGTTCCGCAGAAATATAAAAGGGGGGAAGATCCGGTTCCGGGAAATAACGGTAATCATCTGCTTCTTCCTTACTTCTCAACGCAAAGGTAGTTCCGTTATCGGCGTCAAAACTCCTGGTTTCCTGGCGAATGATGCCATTGTTTTCCATGATGCTGATCAGCCGGTCTGCTTCCGTCTCTATGGCTCTTTTTACATTCCTGATACTGTTTAGATTTTTCACTTCCACTCTTGTGCCGAGTTTGGTTTCTCCTATGGGCCTGATGGAGATATTAGCATCGCAACGCATACTGCCTTCTTCCATGTTGCCGTCGCATACATCGATCCAGCGTACCAGTTTTCTTAATTCCGTGAGGAAAACAAAAGCTTCTTCGGCACTGTGAATACAAGGTTCGGTCACGATCTCCAATAAGGGAGTACCCGCCCGGTTCAGGTCAATACAACTAAAATCGGCTTCCAGGTCGTGTATACTTTTACCGGCATCTTCTTCAATATGTATACGGTTGAGCTGCACCTTTTTTTGAGCATCCCGTGTTTCGATGGCGAGAAATCCTCCCAGGCAGATAGGCTCCGTGTGCTGGCTTACCTGGTAAGCCTTCGGCAGGTCAGGGTAGAAATAATTCTTCCGTGCGAAATAAGTATGTTCATTGATCTTACAGTTCAATACCAACCCAAGCCTGATCGCCAGGTTTATCACTTCCTTATTCATAACAGGGAGTGTACCTGGATGAGCGAGGGATATAGGGCTCACCTGCGTGTTGGGTTCCGCACCAAAACTGGTAGCGTCCCCGCAGAACAATTTTGTCCTGGTAAGCAATTGCGCGTGTACTTCAAGGCCGATTACCACCTGGTATTTACCGTTATTTTTCACATCGCAAAGATAGGGCAAGGGGAGGAAAAGGATCATGGTCCATGGTCGATAGGTCATTGGTCATTTGTCATTGGTCGATGATGCAGGGTGAATAGTGAATGGTGAGTGGTGAAAGGAAGAGGGTCTTCCTTGTACGCCAGGGTACTTTCCCCGGAAAGAAAAAATATGTCTGTAAAAATACGGTCTCAGACCTTGTGGCAAAATTTTGATTGTCCTTTAAATTGCCAAAAATCTGTTGCAAAAAATCTGTTGCAAAAAAAATGTAACAAAAAATTTGCAACAAAAAATATGTTGCAATTAAAATGAATTGGAAAAATTGCAACAAAACATTCTACAGCAGGGCCACTTCCACCTGGCACTCACCAGGCGCTTTCGCGAAAATAGGAACTTCCATCTTTCACCCTGCACTATTCACCCGGCGTCCACACAGACCTCCGGAAAATAACAAACCTGCCTTCTTTCACCACTCACTATTCACCATTCACCCATGGAACAGCCTCAAACCAAAAGAACAAAAAAAAAGCACCGACAAAACTGCTGATGCTTTTCCCTGTTTTTATCCCTGGCTATAAATTCGTTGTTTTTAGTTTTTTTGGAATTTTTACCTCGAACTTCATTTCGGCATTATTCCTTTTGGCAGTCAGGGGATAGGTAGATTTTTCACTGTTCAAATGCAATTGTTCCCTTGCATCATCCGTGTTGTTTACTTTTACACCACCAACTTCTGTAATGATATCGTCTTTTTTAATCCCTGCTTTTTCAGCAGCCGAACCTTCTTGTACTTCCAGCACTTTTACGCCGCTAGCTTCTTCCAGGTCCTGGATCTTCAAGCCCAGCTTTTGCTGGCGGTTGAAAACTGAATTGTCACCAAAGTTCTCGCCCCGGTAGATGTTGCCGGGAGGCATCACTCTTACATTAGGCGTACGAGGAAGGGTAAAGGCTTTTGTGCCACCGTTTGGCGTGCTGAAAGAAAAACTTCTGACTTCCTTCCTTTCCTGTAAAGTTGCTTTTAGCGATTTATCTTTGCCATCTCTTTTAAAATGGATTTTCACTTCCGCTTTCGGCTTTTTGGATGAAATAGCTTCTGACAGGTCCGCTGGCCCTTCTATTTTAGCATCGTCTACTTTATAAATGATATCCCCCTTCACCAAGCCTGCTTTTTCAGCAGCACTTTCTTTAGTTATTGATACGATCTTTGCACCATTATCATCTTTTTCAGTGCTTACGCCGAGAAAGGTGCCACTCATCAATGGCGCCATTTTTCCTTTAAAATTATCGCCACCAAATGCGAGTTCCATCTCCTGTCCAAATCTTTCCATGTCGCGGCCAAAACCTTCCATATCCCTTTCAAGCTGCTTGTATTTGTAAGTTTTGTTATTGATGGTTACCTCATCGTCCTTAAATTCCACCAAAGATTTTCCATTAACAAAAACCTGGTCATTTTTGAATTCAATCTTAAACGTGGCATCTTTTCCACCTTTTTTCTTGATGATGATTTCCTGGACCTCCTTCGAATCCCCTGATTTATTGGGAACATCCTGTGCGGTGGCTCTATACCCAATGGCAGCGAATATCCATGGCATCAAAGCGGTAATAATTAATTTGTTCATGACTTACATTTTTATGTACGAAGAATTTAGTACTTCAAAACTAAGGGGATATTTTTAAATACGAAACTTTTCGCAAACAATTTTTTTTCTTTAACAAATATTTTGGAACGAGGCGATACCGGATAAAAGTTTTGACGGGGAAGTGATCCACGATTTCAGCCCCCCGTATGCCATTCCGATTTTTTGCAGGAGAATCAGCGAGGTAGTATTTTCAAAAGAGGCTGCCGGTTACCACAGCAAGGTTCAGGGTTTCAAAGCAATGGCTGTTCATAGATCAGGCTAAAGGAATCAGATTAATCCTTTCACCTTCTCAATAAGCGCAGAAAAATTACCTGCGTCCTGCCCACCTGCAGTCGCAAGGGTTTTTTGCCCGCCGCCGCCGCCCTTTATCATAGGGCTGACTATTTCTTTGATGATCCTGGATGCCGCGATATTTTTTGCAACCACCACTGTTTCACTTATGCTCACAGCTACATGGGCTTTGCCACCGATGTTGGAACATAACACTACCAGGTGGTCGTGCAGGTGATGTTGGAGATCAAAACACAGTTTCTTAAGCGCATCGGCATTAGGAACTTCTATTACCTGGCCAATAAAACTTACGTTATTAATTATTTCGTCTTTTTGCATCAATTCCGCGCGTATGCCTACCAGTTGTCTTGCCTCCAGGGATTCTATGCGTTTGGATAAAGCAATATTTTCTGCCTGTATATTTTCGATCGACTTTTTAATGTCAGGAGGATTTTTAAGAAGGCCGCGAATAACATGGATATCTGCAAAAGCGTCGTTGATAAGTTGCATGGCTGCTGCACCAGATACCGCCTCGAGCCTGCGCACACCTGCTGCTACGGCAGATTCACTTTTGATCTTAAAAACGCCCAGTTCTCCTGTATTGCCAACATGGGTGCCTCCGCACAATTCGATTGAATATCCCGGATCCATCACTACCACCCGCACCGTATCGCCATATTTTTCTCCAAACAAAGCCATGGCACCCATTGCAACAGCTTCGTCCTTCTGCATGCTTTTTATCACAACGGGTATGTTTCCCCGAATTTTTTCATTTACAATTTTTTCTATTTCAGCCAGCTCTTCATCGCTCACTTTAGCAAAATGGGAAAAGTCAAAACGCAGGTGTTCTTCATTTACCAGGCTCCCTTTCTGTGCTACATGGGTACCCAATACCTGTCTTAAAGCAGCATGCATCAGGTGCGTAACACTGTGGTGGACCATGATATTTTTTCTTCTTCCCACGTCCACTTTTGCTACTACCTCCCCACCCAGTTCTACCGGGATCTTTTCGGTAAAGTGGATGACCAGGTCGTTTTCTTTTTTTGTATTGGTAATGATCAGTTCCGTATCTCCTACTAATAAAGTGCCGGTGTCGCCTACCTGCCCGCCGCTCTCTGCATAAAAAGGTGTTTTATCGAGCACCAGCTGGTATAATTCTTTTCCTTTGCCCGTTACCTTGCGGTAGCGCAAAACCTTGGTTTTGGTTTCCAGCGAATCATAACCTACGAATCCATTGCTGTTCCCTTCATTCACCACCTGCCAGTCTTCTGTGTCTATTGCCGTGGCCGCACGGCTGCGGTTTTTCTGTTCCAGCATTTCCGATTCAAAGCCCGCTTCGTCCACCGCCAGGTTGTTTTCCCCGGCGATCAGCCTTGTAAGATCTATCGGGAATCCAAAAGTATCCAGCAGTTCAAAAGCATCTGCTCCACCAATCACATTTTTAGAGGAAGCGATAATGCTCTCCATTTTTTTAAGGCCCTTGTCGAGTGTTCTCAAAAATGCGTCTTCCTCTTCCCGGATAACTTTTGCTACAAATTCCTGCTGAGCAGCTAACTCCGGGAAAACTATTTCAAATTGCCTCGCAATGATGGGCATCAGTTGAAAAAGCAGGGGCTGCTTGTAATCCAGATAGGAGTAGTAATAACGCACTGCGCGGCGAAGTATGCGCCGAATAACATAACCCGCACCCGTATTGGAGGGTAACTGGCCATCTGCAATAGTGAAAGCAATAGCACGGATATGATCGGCAATCACGCGGAATGCCACCGCGCCTTCCCAGCCACCATTCACGGGGGATGCGCCCGCAAGTTTTGTTGAATCGGCAGGGGTTAGGGATGCATCATATTTTTTACCGGTTATTTTTTCGATCTCAGTAATGGTACCACTGAATACATCGGTATCATAGTTACTTTGTTTGCCCTGCAGCACCCGAACGAGGCGTTCAAACCCCATCCCCGTATCCACGTGGCGTGCAGGTAAAGGTTCAAGGATGCCGTCTTTTTTCCGGTTGAACTGAATGAAAACGTTGTTCCAGATCTCTATCACCTGGGGGTGGTCATTGTTCACCAGGCTGGCGCCATCTACAGCCCTTTTTTCTTCTGCCGTGCGGCAATCTGCATGTATTTCTGTGCAAGGTCCGCAAGGCCCCGTGTCACCCATTTCCCAGAAATTATCTTTTTTGTTGCCGGGCAGGATCCGGTTTTCCGGTAAATATGTTCTCCATTGCTGCCACGCCTCCTCATCTCCTGGCAGCCCTTCTTTTTCATCTCCTTCAAAAACAGTTACGTAGAGGTGCTCTTTTGGAATTTTATAAACCTCGGTCAGCAGTTCCCAGGTCCATTCAATCGCATTCTCTTTAAAATAGTCCCCGAAGCTCCAGTTACCCAGCATTTCAAACATCGTATGGTGGTAAGTATCTACACCCACTTCTTCCAGGTCATTGTGTTTGCCGCTCACCCGCAGGCATTTTTGTGTATCAGCTACCCGGGGAAACGGAGCCATCTTATTACCGAGAAAATAATCTTTAAACTGGTTCATCCCTGCATTGGTGAATAGCAGCGTCGGATCGTTTTTGATAACAATGGGTGCAGACGGAACAATAAAATGCCCTTTAGACAAAAAGAAATCAAGAAAAGCTTTACGGATGGCAGCAGCGGTCATCATATAGTGTAAATAATTTGAATAGGTTGATTATGTTTATAGTTCCGTTTATATTTGTGTACTTCCTAAAAGCCATAAAATGGTATCCGGCAAAGGTGAGTAGGCATCTTGTAATAAAAAATTGCTCCACGCCGTTATCAAAAAAATGGATCTATTTGTTTTTGTAAAGTTGCAAATTTAAGCATTTCAGCATGAGTTTTGCAGGCCGGTTGGCCGCTTTTAGATTTTATGAAAAAAATAAAATATTATTACAATACTCATTC
>JAYSYY010000108.1:0-7447 GCA_043727215.1 Chitinophagaceae bacterium
TGAATGGTGAAATCTTTGGAGTACCTAACAATCCGGAGGGTTCTAAGAACCGGGGATTCATTAAATTAACAACACAATTGTAGATTTTACAGCACAAGCCTCGAATAAAGCGCAGGGTATATAAACTTCCAAAACGCCAAACGCCAAACGCCAAACGAAATTGGTTGAACCGTCTGTTACGTGCGACCTTCCACCGTCCACCGTCCACCGTCTAAACCCTCCATTCCACCACCTCATTCTCCCATTCCTTCTTAAACGGCGTAGCGATCTTAATGTAGTTATCCGTGTATCCCTCCATCATGCCATTTTTATTGGCGCTTTCAAATAATACTTTACGGGACTGGCCGATATGTTTTTCGGTGAACAACTGCATTTTGCTGTAGCTGATATTGCGCAGGATCTTGTTGCGTTCATGACGCGTATGCATAGGAACAACGGGGCTAAGCGTGAGCGCATGGGTGTTGTCCCTTTCTGAATAGGTAAATACATGCAGGTAGGCGATATCGAGTGATTGCAGGAAGTCAGCGGTCTCTTTAAAGTGCTCATCCGTTTCCCCCGGGAAACCTACGATCACATCTACGCCGATACAGGCATGGGGCATCATTGTCTTTATAAGCCCCACTTTTTCCTGGTATAATTCCTTCTTATAGCGGCGGCGCATAGCTGCCAGTACATCATTGCTGCCGCTCTGCAGGGGTATATGAAAATGGGGCATGAACCTGCGGCTGTTGGCCACGAATTCAATGATATCGTTGCTGAGCAGGTTGGGTTCGATGGAAGAGATGCGGTAACGCTCAATTCCTTCTAGTTCATCCAGTGTTTGCACCAATTCCAGGAAATCCTCTTCATGCCGGCGCCCGCCGGTAAAGCCTTTTCCAAAATCCCCCAGGTTGATGCCTGTCAGTACAATTTCCTTTCCCCCGCCTGCTGCAATAGCTTTTACGTTTTCCACCACATTTGCGATACTGTCGCTCCGGCTTTTCCCCCGGGCCATGGGGATGGTGCAAAAACTGCAATTATAATCACAGCCATCCTGCACTTTTAGAAATATACGGGTGCGCTCTTTTACCGAATGGGAGGCCGTGAAAATGTGTACGTCTTCTATATCGCAGCTGCAGATCTTTGTAGCATCATTCTTCGTCATCTCTTTCAGGTGAGCCGCAATATTAAATTTCTCCGCCGCTCCCAGTACCAGGTTTACCCCCGGTATTTCCGCAATCTCTTTTGGCTTCAGCTGGGCATAACAGCCCGTGATCACTACCATCGCTTCCGGGGCTTTCCGTTGAATGCGCCTGACCAACTGGCGGCATTCTTTGTCGGCATTCTCCGTTACTGAGCAGGTATTGATCACATACACATCGGCCACTTCATCGAAGTCTTTTTTCACAAAGCCATCATTCTCCAGTAACCGGCCGATAGCGGTAGTTTCTGAAAAGTTAAGCTTGCAGCCGAGAGTATGTAAGGCGACGGTGCGATCCATTGCGCGAAGATAGCGAAAGGTTCAAGAGGTTCCAAAGGTTCAAGAGGTTTCCAGCATTAGGCCTACCGCGTGGACACAATTCTAAATATTTGTCAACCCTCGTCCGAAGCTTAAAATATTTCAAGCCAGTCCACACTATGCCGGGGCTCAGTCACATCTTTCTTCAGTAATGTATTCTAAATTCCATCAACTACATTTATGAACCGCTGGGTAACAGGACACCGTTGCACGTTGTCGCAGTGACAATTTCCATTGCGCTTTTTGCCCTCGCCGGGCAGGCCCTACTTTTTTTCTTGATAAAAAAAGTAGGCAAAAAAATCAAGGCTGTCGAAAAATGGCTACAAACTACTGCGTTCGCCTAAGCCCGCTGAACTCGCCCCGAAAACTGTATTATTACGAAAGCTTCTTCGGGCTCAAACAGCACCGGGCTTCTAAATGCTGCGCATTTAGACGGCTCTCTCCGTAATTTGCTAAACGCCATTTTTCTAAGGCCCCCCGAACTTTCCAATCGTTGGAGGTTAGGGTAAAGAACGCAATATGCCAACTCCAACAACGGCAGAAAATGTGTCCACACGATAGGCATTAGGCGAGACAGGCAAAGAGGTTTGAGAGGGTTAAAGGTTCGAGAGGTTCATCCCGCAGGCATGCGGGACAAGAGGTTCAAACGTAAAATACCTGAACCGTATCGATCTCTCACCCGCCAAAGTCACATTCCGGCAATGAAAATATACTTTAATATTTAATATAATAACTTCAAAACAAGCGGTGATTGACAACATTCATAAAATGCATTTGAACGTTGAACTTTTGAACCTCATGAACCCGTCCTACGTATCTTCGCGGGGTGAATAAAAAATACTTTCCCTTCCTCTTCCTCATTGCGGCTATTTTATTATTTGTATGGGTTAAAAAGAACCAACGGGGGGAAAGCCCATTTGAGAGGAACCGAACCGAAAAAACAACGTCAACAGGTGGGGATTTTGACCGGGGCATCAGCAATATTATTTATAGCAAACATGCGCGTTGCCGGATGGATTGCAGGGAGATCGATGAGTCGGAGGTGAGGGAGATCCTGCAGAAAGGAAGGGTTAATAAAAGTAAAATTGAGACATCGTCCAAGGGGACGTCTTATCCGCTGGAGGGACGTACGCATGACGGGCAGCAGGTAAGGATCGTGTTTGCGCCAAAGGAGGACAAGGTGGTGGTGGTGACGGTGATAGATTTGGAGAGGGAGTATGAGTGTGATTGTAATTGAGAAGGTGGAAGGGATAATTAAGGGATTTGATAATTTGGTGATTTGATAATTTGATAATGGGGAAGGGTTAAAGGCAGACTGTAGACGGTAGATGGTATACGGTAGACGGTAAAAGGCAGGAGGTATGGGAAAAGGAGACGGTGGAATGCCGTTCGGACGGTGCAGACGGTAAAAGGGAGAAGGTAGACTGTAGAAGTTAGAAAGGCAAAGCCGGATAACAAAACCCCCAACCCGTAACCAGTGATAGTTTTTCGAAGTGACGAAGGAACTTAGAAAAACAACCTGTGCCGTCAGCAAGACGAAACGGAAGAGCCCGAAAGCTTTGGGGGCAACCCTCCATTCTTAACGCTCAACGCTTAACTCTTAATTCTCAACTCTTAACTCTCAACTCTTAACCTTAATTCCTAAATTTGATTGCTGAAACGAAAGAAATGGGGAGAAGAGGTAAAACGGCTCAATGAAATAGTAGCGATGAAAATAAAATCTTTCCTGGCAAAACCCTTTGCCAATTATATACACCGGCAGATCAAAAAAGGGATGACCACTGCAGTTGCAGATCAGCAACAACTCCTGCAGCAGCTCCTTAAATCAGCTTCAAAAACAGAATTTGGAAAGGAACATGGTTTTGATGAAATAAAGACGCATGCGGATTTTGTGAAGCAGGTGCCCATCCGCGATTACGAGGCTTTTAAACCCTATATAGAAAGGATAAAAGAAGGTAAACATAATATTCTCTGGAAAGGCGTGCCCCTCTATTTTGCGAAAACAAGTGGCACCACCAGCGGGGTTAAATATATCCCTATCACAAAAGATTCAATTCCCAACCATATTAACACCGCCCGCAATGCCCTGCTTTGTTATATGACGGAAACAGGCAACCATGCTTTTGCAAACGGTAAACTGATCTTCCTGAGCGGTTCACCCACCCTGGAAAGGATGGGTGGTATTCCCACCGGCAGGTTGAGCGGTATCGTTAATCACCATGTTCCAAAGTACCTGAGGGCCAACCAACTTCCTTCCTACGAAACCAATTGTATCGAGGATTGGGAGCAGAAACTGGATAAGATCGTGGAAGAGACGATTAACGAAAACATGACCCTCATCAGTGGCATACCTCCGTGGATGCAGATGTATTTTGACCGGTTGCAGGAAAAATCGGGCAAAACCATCGGAGAGCTGTTTCCTAATTTCAGCGTGATGGTACAGGGAGGCGTGAATTATGAGCCTTACAAAGCCAAACTAACGGAGAGCATTGGCCGCAGTATCGATACGATTGAATTGTTTCCTGCAAGTGAAGGGTTTTTCGCATTCCAGGATTCCCGGAAAGAACCGGGCATGCTGTTAAATACGGCAAGCGGGATATTTTTTGAGTTTGTTCCTGTAGCGGAGATCAGCAAAGAAAATCCCACAAGGCTCAGCCTGGGAGAGGTGAAAGTGGGAGATAACTATGCGTTGATCGTTAGCAGTAACGCCGGGCTTTGGGCGTATAATATGGGGGATACGGTGAAGTTTGTGTCCACCGATCCCTACCGGCTCGTGGTGAGTGGCCGAATCAAACATTTTATTTCGGCCTTCGGGGAACACGTGATAGTGGAAGAAGTGGAAGCAGCTATTTTAAAGGCAACACAGCAAGAACAAATTCATATCAGGGAGTTTACCGTTGCACCTTTTATTTCGCAGAATGAAGAAAAGAGTTACCATGAATGGTTTATAGAATTTGAGGTAATGCCCCGGAACATTTTATCCTTTGCACTAAGACTGGATGACGCACTCCGGGAAAAAAATGTTTATTACGACGATCTTATCAAGGGACATATCCTGCAGCAGTTACGCATCACAGCTATCCAAAAAAACGGGTTTGTGGATTATATGAAAAGCGTGGGGAAACTGGGTGGGCAAAATAAAGTGGCGCGGCTTGGGAACGACAGGAAGATTGCAGATGGGCTGGGAAGGTTTGCGGTGAAGGGAGAGGGGGTGGAGGGGTGAATGGGGTGGAGGGTGGACGGTGGACGGTGGAAGGTTGACGGTGGAGGGTTGACGGTGAAAGGTGAAGGTTGAGGTAAAGGGAACGCGAGCATTCAAAATTTAAAATTTAAAATTCAATTCGATGGACATAAGATTTCAAAATAGCCCGAAAGAAACGAGCAGGATGAATACGCAGGAATTGCGCGGAAGTTTTGCGTTGACCGGTTTGATGCAGGAGGGCACCGTTCAACTCACCTATTCCCACTATGACAGGCTGATCATAGGAGGTATTGTGCCAACAAGCACCGGCCTTGGGCTCCCCAACGAAGGAGAACTGAAAGCAAACTATTTTTTAGAAAGAAGAGAAGCGGGCATTATCAATGTGGGTGGTAAAGGAACCGTTATCGCCGATGGCGTGCGTTATGAACTAGGCAAACTGGAATGTGTCTACCTCGGCAAGGAAACAAAAGAAGTAAGTTTTACGAGTGACTCTGCAGTGGCCCCGGCATTCTTTTATCTTTTATCTGTGCCGGCTCATCACACTTACCCCAATAAAAAAATGACGAAGACGGAAGCAGCCCCGGTGAACCTAGGTGATATTTCCACCTCCAATAAACGGACGATCTATAAGTATATTCACAACGATGGCATTGAAAGTTGCCAGCTGGTGATGGGGCTTACCGTGCTGGAAGAAGGTAGTGTCTGGAATTCTGTTCCACCCCATACCCACACGCGCAGGATGGAAGCATACTTCTATTTTGATGTAAAGGAAGGCCACCGGGTAATGCACTTTATGGGTGAGCCTGCGGAGACAAGGCACCTGGTGCTTGGTAATTATGAAGCGGCTTTATCGGCTCCATGGAGCATGCACTTTGGTTGTGGTACTTCCAACTATGGTTTTATCTGGGGCATGGCGGGGGAGAACAAAGAGTTCACTGATATGGACCAGGTGCCTGTCAGCGAAGTTCTGTAGGAGGGTTGAAGGTGAAAGGTTGAAGGTGGCCCCGCTTTCGTCACCTCATCGGGATCTTGCTTTTCTAACACTCCTTTTCGTTCCCGAAAAATCGGGACGGGCGTGTTGAAAAACTACGAAAGGTGGAAGGTCTCCGCGAAACTCTTTTCAACGCATGTTCCCTGTGGTAGAATTTATTCATATGTCTCCGCCAGAGATAAAACTCCTGTAACCAATCAATTATTTACCTGCACCATCCGCCACCCGTTTGTTATCCTAACAAAATATTAATACGGAAAGGGGCGATTTTAATTTGAAAAGACTATTTTTGTGCTGTAAATCAAGAATGACAGTATTGAAACATAACAGTACATATTCCTTTTCTCCCGTTTCTACTGAACCAGTGGCTAGCCGCCGACCTGGGTGCTGATAGGCCGAGCATAACCAATTGCCCCTATCAGTGAAAAAATCCCCCGACACTTTGCTCTAGCAGCAAACTATCCAACTTACTTTTTTCACCTTTTCAATTTAAATAAATTGGAACAAGCAAATATCATTATTCGTCCGGCTACGTCAGCAGATATAGGTTATGCGGAGAACATCACTGCCGAAATGGAGTCGTCTGCCAAGGCAAGAGGAACCGGTATAGCCAAACGCTCACCGGAATACCTCGTTAAAAAAATGGAAGAAGGTAAAGCCGTGATCGCCCTTACAGACACAGGAGATTGGGTGGGCTTTTGTTATATAGAAGCCTGGGGCCACGACGAATTTGTAGCCAACAGTGGACTAATCGTTGCGCCGGCATACCGTAAAAGTGGCATTGCTAAAAAGATTAAGGAAAATATTTTCGCGCTTTCGCGCAAAAAATACCCGGAGGCTAAGATCTTTGGTTTAACAACCGGTCTTGCCGTGATGAAGATCAACTCCGACCTTGGCTATGAGCCGGTAACCTATAGTGAGCTGACTGATGATGAGCAATTCTGGGCTGGCTGCAAAAGTTGTGTAAATTTCGATATCCTGGTGAGCAAGGACAGGAAAAACTGCATGTGCACGGCCATGTTGTATGATCCCGCCGACCACTACGAGCCCGAAGAAACTGCAGAAGATTTTAAAAAATATTCTAAACTCTACGAGCGTTTTATGCGGATCAAACAAAGTAAACTTGCTAAGTTTTTCCTGGGCGGCGCAAAGATATCCGGTGCAGGTAGATCCGTTGTCCGTTTCTTTTTTAATTTTTAAATTTTTATTTGGATGGATAATAATACAACAGGACTATTTGATGCTTCGGTAATAAAGGAAGGAAATGGGAAGAAGCTTGTACTGGGTTTTAGTGGCGGATTGGATACCAGCTTCTGTGCGGTGTTCCTTGGCAAGGATAAAAATTTTGAAGTGCATTCGGTATTGGTGAATACAGGAGGGTTTAACAAGGAAGAATTAGCAGAAGTGGAAGCACATGCCTACAAACTAGGCGTGAAAACACATACCACCATAGACGCGGTTAAAAATTATTATGATAAGATTGTAAAGTACCTGGTGTTTGGGAATGTATTAAAAAATAACACTTATCCATTAAGCGTAAGCGCAGAAAGGTTAAGCCAGGCATTGAATATTGCCCAACATGCCAAAAAACTGGGCGCTGATGCAGTAGCCCATGGCAGTACCGGTGCCGGCAATGACCAGGTAAGATTTGATATGATCATCAGCAGCATGCTGCCGGATGCAGCGATCATCACCCCGATAAGGGACATGAAGCTGAGCAGGGAAACAGAAATAGCCTACCTCAAAAAAAACGGGG
>JAYSYY010000109.1:0-21048 GCA_043727215.1 Chitinophagaceae bacterium
AAAATGCATGGCATCGATCCTTACACCTGGTTGCACAACACCCTTGAAAAAATTGCAACCCATCCCATCAACAGGATCAGCGAACTGCTGCCTACCACCAGCAGTAAATAAATTATTTACATTAGCAATGTGTAGTTAGCCGGAGGTATACTTGCAGATTACATTGAGAGTAAACTGAGCAAAAATGTGGATTTGGTTTCAAGAAACGGAATTAGACCGAGGTATTTCCAGCAAATCGAATCTGAAATCATCTATGTCTAAACGTGCGTCAAATCTCCTTGTTGAAGACATAATCGAGAGTGCTACTAAAATTCTCGATTATACTAAAGGACTATCATTTCAGGAATTCATCCAGGATGGGAAAACGATTGATGCAGTGATTCGGAATTTTGAAGTAATTGGCGAGGCCGCAAACAGATTATCCGAAGATTTCAAGGAGAAACACACAGCCATCGACTGGCATCGAATTCGTGGATTTAGAAATCGTATCGTTCACGATTACTTTGGTATTGACTTTTCGATCGTCTGGTAAATTAAAGAATCATTCCTTCCCGCACTTATAGCAGCACTAAAATCCATGTAGGATACTTCCACTAACATGGTATTTGCTTCTATGCTGGCAGACGAATAAATCCTCGTCGTTTGTTTACTGTCAACAGTGGTCCCGGCTGACGTAATCTTTTGATCTTTTTGTTCTTACTGTAAGCGCAATATTATAACGACCCTGCAAGCCGACAATTACAACCGATTTTCTATCAAATTCTTTCTGCCAGGTCCTTTTTTTCAACCCCAGATGCCAGCTATTGGTGAAACCACCAACAGCAGCACAAATAGTGAAAAATAAATGACAGCTCCTCACGCTTATAGCAGAGAAAAAACCTTTTGTTCTGTGAGGGGTTTTTCAATGTAGTCTACCACATTCTTATTTTCTACCGCTCTTAGCTTATCATTGTTGTCGATAGAGGAGGAAAGCATATAAATCTTAAAATGTTTTTTAATTTTTTCATCCAGTTTTTCAAAATGGTCAGCAAAATCCCATCCGGACCAGATGGGCATGTTGATATCAAGCAATAATATGTTCATACAATTATTGCTTTCATTGTATTTACTGATGTACTCAAATGCTTTAAGAGGGTTAGTGAAGTCAAGGATGTCGGCGTCAACGACTGCATCTTTAATAGCCAGACCACATAGCAGGTTATTTACCGGATCGTTATCAATTATAATAAAACGTAAGGGTATCATTGTGGCAAGTTTTCTCAGGAATTAAATTCAATTTTAAATTCTGTGCCCACATTTACCTGACTGCTGATACTTATTTTTCCACCCATGGATTCTACCTGTGTTTTCACCATGTACAATCCCATTCCTTTTCCTTCTGCCCTGTCAGGATGGAAGCGTTTGTACAATCCAAATACATGCTCCCCCGCTGTTGAAAGGTCAATCCCAATTCCGTTATCTTGAAAGAGCAAAACAATTTTGTCATTCGTCTTACGGCTGGTAATTTTTATCATCGGTGTCTCATTCGGCTTTCTGTATTTTAAGCTATTGGAAATAAGGTTAAAGAAAATGCTATGCAAATAGCTTTTAATAGTGAGGATTTCTTCGGCCTCTGTAAAATTCCATAAAATCTGGGCCTTTTCATTCTCGACCATTTTTTCAATGCTCAAATGAATATCTGAAATAAACTTTTCGAGTTTGATCAACTGCTTACTTTCGTCAACCATTTGCCTGATTTTTAAAATATCATTCAGGTCCCTAATCACTTCATCCAGTTTAGTAACTGAAGTGGAGAGGCCAGCGCCAATCTGGCTTCTTAGATCATCCGGAAGCCCGATTTGCTTTAGCCTGTAGGAAAGCCCAATAATATTAGCTACCGGGGCACGCAGATTGTGAGAAATAATATAGGTGAATTGTTCCAGGTCTTTATTGCGCTGAATTAAGTCGGTGGTCATTTTTTCCTTTTGTTCGTTTTGGAACAAAAGTTCTTCGTTTGCGATAATCAATTCTGCGGCACGCTTTTCTTTCTCCTGGTTTTGAAATACCAGCTCTTTATTAGCGATCACTAATTCTGCATCCCTTTTTTCTCTCTCCGCATCTTGAAAAACGAGTTCTTTGTTTGCAATAATCAGTTCCGCGGCTCGCTTTTCTTTTTCTTCATTTTGAAAGATGAGCTCTTTATTAGCGACCCGCTGAATGGCATCGGAGAGATCACCGATGATCACTAATTCCGCGGCACGCTTTTCCTTTTCTTCATTTTGAAAGATGAGCTCCTTATTAGCGATCACTAATTCCGCGGCACGCTTTTCCTTTTCTTCGTTTTGAAAGATGAGCTCCTTATTAGCGATCGCTAATTCTTCTGCACGTTTCTCTTTCTCCTCATTTTGAAAAAGCAGCTCTTTGTTAGCAATTGCTAATTCAGCGGCCCGTTGTTTTTTTTCTTCCTTCTGAAAAGCTAGTTCCTTGTTAACGTTGATTAACTCATCAGATTTACTAGTGTTATCCATAATGGAGGTTTTTTTAAAGTTAATCCTAAAAACCGATATCGCATAATATTGAAACCGGGTCAGCAAACCGGGGCGCCGCCTTAAATATTGCCGTACAAGAATTTTGGGTAAAATCTATACACCGTATTGCTTAAAACACTCCAATTAGCTTCAATTAAATCCGCATCGCTATCTTAAGCCGTAGGTGACCCCTTATGGGGTTTTCCCCGAATGATTTGTATGATTACGTATGCATTTTCCTGCTAACGTCCAGAGTTCTGCCAACGGCGACAAGTGGATTGGAAAATCAATTGTAAAAAATCAGAAGTGGGAAATTGCCAAAGCCCTTCAAAGCAACGGAAGAAAAGATTATCTCTATGGATTGAAGCAAGAATACCAGTTGTATGTAACCTTTCAGCAAAAGATGAAAGAATGCGATGTGGGAATAGAAAATTTATTGAATGAACAAATCAATAATGATGATGAAAAGAAACAACATTACATTGATAAGAAAGTTTATAAAAAATAAACAAAAACACACCAAAGAATTTAGACATCAACCTGATTTCATACCAGTATTTTGGTGGCGTTGAATTGTTGTTTATCGAAGGTGTAAGCCATGCCACTGCCCTTTCACTAATGATTGAAGTAGGGAATGGCATTCATAAATTTGAAACGGCTAAGCAAATTGCCAGTTGGTAGAGGCTTGCGCCCAACAATAAAATAAGCGGTGGCAAAATGCTTAGTAACAGAATACCAAAAGGCAGTAACCGGTTGAAAATTGCATTAAGAAATGCAGCAAATGCCATTGGTAATTTAAAAGACACTGGTCTTGCTAATTTCTTTAATCGCATTTCTTATAGAAAAGGAAGGCCAGCAGCAATTTCGGCAACCGCAAGAAAATTGGCAGTAATCACCTGGAATATGATTGTAAAAGTTGTTCCCTACAGACCAGACAATAATTATGAGTTCCTGGATCAGAAACGAAAAAGAAAAGTGCAGGAAATGAAAAAACTAATTCATAGGTTTGATATAAAGACTAATGAATTAGGGCTACAAATCAGCGGCTTGTAAAACGTTAGTCAGAACCCTAGCTTGACACTTCCGGAATAATATCAATGACATAAAATGCACGAAGAAAAAATAGGATCCTATATAAATATTGATTTAGAACAGATGAAATCAATTTTAATTTATCTTTTGGACACTGTCGACACTAAAAAAAGGGGAAAGCCGAAAACCGATCAGAGTAGGCACAAAATTAAATCAAATCAAAATGGAAAAAATTGTTGCTCTATTTAATGTTGTTGGCTACACTGCTGAACAATACAGCCAGGTAATTAAAGACCTTGAAGCTGCAGGAAAATTGAAAAATCCAGCTTACATTAATCGTGTAGTGGCTCAACAAGCTGATGGTTTGTTAATAATAGATGTATGGGAGTCAGAGGAAGCATTAAATGAATTTGCTGAAACGCTTGTACCCATTCTCATAAAGAACGGTGTTACGCCAGTACAACCAATCTTGCTACCACTACTCGATATTACTGCTTAGGTGAGTGTGGACAGATGCCGAATTTGGTGTCTTCAAAAACCTCGGCTTAAGCAAAAAAACCTGAAAAGGGCGAACGTACAACAGTAAGAACAATAGCCGAAAGCCTTACATAAAAAGCTAGAGAGCAGCAACTTTTGGATTATTATCAGAATCCGGGCTTTACTCCTGACAATTCCATCAGGGCTTGGCCGGATACAATCCTTTTGGCAGAATGGAGCGATCAAACATGTTTACCAGCCCCTGGTATGCGTACCATTCATGATCTTTACAAAATAAAGATTTTTGTTCTCAAAGTAATCCGGGACCTCAGATTTTTTATTGATAAACACCGGTTTGAATTTATAATCAGTGAATACTTTGTAGGGATGATTATTCAGGTTGCTCATAAAATCGGCCGGATGCATGGAGAGGAGTTTGGTGAAAAGATATACCGTCTCAAAACCTTTGTAGGTTAGGTCTGAGGGCACACCCTTGTATCGCTCCAGGTAAATCTCCTTGATCTGTTTACTGAAACTATCCCATTTGTAATTGAAAAACGGGGTGGTATAATAGACCGGGAAGTCTTTTAGTTTTTTATTCTTAACTAATGTGCTAAAGCCATCCCAGTTGGGCATACCGATCAATAATACGCGGTATTTTTTGCTGATACCTTGGCTAAACGTCGCGAGGTTATTTGCAAAGTTTTCATTCAGGCTGCCTCCAATAAAAATGGATTTGCGGTTGCTATCCAGTTTGCTTCGCAACAGGTTAAAGCCACTGTCCGCATGAATCGTTTCTATTTTCAGCAGTGGTTTACCATCCGGCTCATTGATCTGCTTAAAATACGCGGCCACAGCATTTTCCTGTGCGCCGGATTTTCGTACGAGGAAAATCCTGTCCGTACTGTGTTGCTGCAAAAGGTGACTGTAAATCGCTTCGCAATGCGCTTTAAGGGTAGAATTTACAATCACTAAAAACGGATTGATCGTGGCACCGCCATCATTGGGATGGGTAGCGGAAATGAAAGGTATGCTTTTTTGCTTTGCGAAATTTGCAAGCTGTGTAAATTCGTCGTCTTTTACCGAACCTATGATCAGGTCCAGGCTATCCAGTTGCCTGTTGCGGATCAATGCAGCAATATCCTGCACGTAAGATTTAGAATCATAAATGCTTGCATCAATATTTCCGTAGAGCATGGGAAGGCTGTCCAGTGCGATTTGTGCACCCTGCACAAAGTCAAGACCGGGGACGGCAAATTTTGGAAAGTTTTTGCTATAACGGTATGAAGTACCGGTAAAAACAGAATCGAGATAAAGCGGGGCAAAAATGCCTACCCTGTAGGTCTTTAATATTTTAAGGCTGTCTGGCTGTGCTGTGGCACTTAAAAAGGCGGGAAATAAAAAACCTATGAAGAGAATAAACTTCAACTTTGGTTTCATGAATGATTTCATACTGCTTAAAAAATTTATTCCCATTCGATTGTTGCAGGCGGTTTGCTACTGATGTCATACACCACCCGGTTGATGCCTTTTACGTTATTAATAATTTCGTTGCTCACATCGGCAAGGAATTCGTAAGGTAGATGTGCCCAATCGGCCGTCATCCCATCTACCGATGTTACCGCTCTTAAAGCAACAGTAAACTCGTATGTCCTTTCATCGCCCATCACCCCTACACTTTTTACTGGCAATAAAATCGTTCCTGCCTGCCATACACTGTCATACAATCCTGTCTTTTTCAACTGGTCAGTGTATATCTTGTCGGCATCTTGCAATAACCGTACCTTTTCTTCTGTAACCTCACCCAAAATCCTGATGGCCAGGCCCGGGCCCGGGAAAGGGTGACGGTTTAGCATTTCTTTTGGAATACCCAGTTCAGCCCCTATCCTCCGGACTTCATCTTTGAACAAAAAACGAAGCGGCTCCACCAGTTTTAATTTCATTGTTTCCGGAAGTCCGCCAACATTATGATGGCTCTTAATCGTGGCCGAGGGACCATGCACAGAAAGGGATTCTATTACATCCGGGTAAATGGTGCCCTGCCCTAAAAACTCGATACCACTGATCTTATGGGCTTCCTGGTCGAACACTTCAATAAAACAACCCCCGATGGCTTTTCGTTTTTCTTCGGGTAGTACTTTGCCCGCTAGTTTGGTATAAAAATGTTCCCGTGAATCTACACCGGTAACGTTCAACCCAAGCTGCCGGTAAATTTCCAACACTTCTTCAAATTCGTTTTTTCTCAACACCCCATTATCCACGAAGATGCCATAAAGGTTTTCCCCTATAGCCTTATGAATCAATGTGGCTGCCACGGTACTATCCACTCCGCCACTCAGTCCCATCACCACTTTGCTGTTGCCCAATTTTTCTTTTAATGCTGCGACCGTATCGGTAATATAATGTGCAGGGGTCCATTCCTGTGTGCAGCCGCAAATATTCACCAGGAAGTTTCTTAAAATAAACTTTCCTTCGGTGGAATGGTAGACTTCCGGGTGAAACTGCAATCCATAGATCGGGAAGGCGGCCGCAGTTTTTGCCCTGAAAGCCGCCACGGGAATACTGTCCGTGGTTCCCAATAATTCGAATCCATCCGGTAACTGTTTGATAGTGTCGCTATGGCTCATCCAAACCTGGGACGATGACGGGAGGTTATTTAATAGTTCATCCTGTGATACGATGCTGAAGTTTGCCCGGCCATATTCTCGTTTATCACTTTTGGCTACAACGCCCCCAAAAAGTTTGGCGGTTAATTGGGCCCCGTAACACACTCCGAGGACAGGTCTCCTGGCCGCCATCTCTTTCACATCCGGCAAGGGTGCATTTTCATCATTAACGGAAAAGGGGGAACCGGAAAGAATGATTCCTTTCAGCGAGTCATCATAGATTATTTCTTTATTAAACGGGACAATTTCGCAGTAAACATTGGCTTCCCGCACTACCCTGGCAATCAGCTGGGTGTATTGTGATCCAAAATCGAGGATGAGTATCTTTTCTGTCATAAGGCTGCGAAGGTAATTTAAATACCCTTTATTATCTTTTGAGAGGAAAAATTGAGGGTCCTAAAAAGGTTTTTATAATCCCATTTTTATTTTAAATCTTTGTCAACCTTAAAAGTATAAACATGAATAAAATGCTATTAGTTGGCCTCCTGGCCGGGTCGCTTGTTTGCTGCAGGTATAAGTCGGGCAGTGGCGATATCGTAACAAGCAGCCGAAATACCGGCGATTTTACCGGTGTATCCGCCGGCGGTGGTTTTGATGTGGAAATCAAAACGGGTAGCCCTTACAAAGTAGTAGTGGAGGCCGACGATAACCTGATCGAAGAAGTGGAAACAAAGGTGGAAGGAGGCAGGCTGAGAATCAGGATGCGGGAAAGTATGAACGTGCGGGATGCTCACTTAAAAGTATTTGTTACCGCCCCCATTATCTCCAACCTCCAAAGTTCAGCTTCTGCAAACATAAATGTGATAGGTGTTCTTTCTGCAGATAAAACGATCAACGTAAGAGCTTCCGGTGGAAGCAGCATACATGCAGACCTGGATGCGCCGGGTGTGGACGCTGATGCAAGCAGTGGAGCTGAGTTGGATCTTACGGGCCGAACAAGGAATTTGCAGGCCCAGGCGAGTAGCGGTGCCAGCATCAATGCCGATGAACTGTTAAGTGAAAACACGGTGGCGCAAACCAGCAGCGGTGCCAGCCTTGATGTACATGCAAGTGTAAAACTGGATGCCAAAGCCAGTAGCGGGGGAACCGTAAAATACAGGGGTCCTGCTGCCGTGGTTAAAAAGGAGAGCAGCGGCGGAAATATAGAAAAGGTGAATTAAGGCTGGCGGTTGAAGGACGCCGGTAATGTTGGGCGGGAAAGGCTGCAAATCAGTTGCCTACTGCCAGGGAGCTCTGCATTGTCGGATGTTCGTGGGTTGCCTGGGCCTGCAGGCTGATTTCATTTTCTACAAAATACATATCTACCTCGCCTACATTTTTGGCCATTATTTTTCCGCGGTGTGTGCATTCATACTTATGTTTGATAAATTCATAAGTGGCTGCAGAAATATTTACTCTCCCTGGTTCCCCGTTACTTTCCATCCGGCTGGCTACATTCACAGTGCCGCCCCAGATATCGTATGCATATTTTTTCCTTCCCACCACACCGGCAACGAGCGGCCCGGTATTTACACCAATGCGGATATCCCATGCAGGTAGCCCCTCCTGCATGCGCACACTATTCCGGCTAGTCATGAAATCCCTGATTTCCATGGCCGCTTTTATAATGTTGATGTAATGATTATCATCCTCGGTGGGAATGCCGCCGGCACACATATAGGAATCACCGATGGTTTTTATTTTTTCGAGGTTGTAGTTAATGATGATCTCGTCAAAAGCAACGAAACATTCATTTAATTCACTGACCACTTCCTGCGGAGACATCGCATCTGCGAGAAGGGAGAAACTCTTGAAATCCGTAAATAATACCGAAGCGCTTTCATAATACCTGGGCGTTGCATGCCCATTCTTCTGCAATTCATGTGCGACTTCCTCTGGCAAAATGTTTAATATCAAATTTTCAATTTCTGCATTCTGCTGATCCAACAGTTTGTTCACTTTTATTTTGTTGCGGTAATTTCGGTAAATGATGATGGCGATGATTAAAACCAGCGCCAGGCCAACCATAAATCCATTTTTTATAAGACGCTGCTTTTTTAGTTTGAGATCGGTTAAGGCAACGTCTTTAGTAAGCAGGTTGATCTCACCTTGCTTCTTTTGCAAGTCAAAGTCAAACTGAAGGCTTCCCAACTTCTTATCATTTTCAATATTGTAAAGGGTGTCCTTGATGCTGGAAAACAATGACTGGTATAGAAACGCACCGCTGTAATCCCCAGTCTTGGCATAAGACGTTGACATTTTTTCGTAAATTTCTTTTAATTCCAGGCTGGCACCAACCTCTAATGCATGGGACTCAGCTTTTTCGAAGTAGGTGATGGCATTTTTGTAGTCCCCTTTTTTGAGGTAAACATTTCCGAGGCCAATCGCTGAGTTGACAATAGAAATTTTTACATCCAGTTTTTCAGAAAGGGAGAGTGCCTTGAAATGGTTTTCAAATGCCAGGTCAAATTTGTTTTCGCTGTTGTAAAGTTTTCCTATTGCATTATAAGCATTCAGCGAGCCTTCAGAATTCCCATACGCTTTAAGCGCCTTGTTGAAGTAGATCATCGCTTTCTCCAAATCTTTTTGCTCGGAATAAACAAAACCGATGTTCACGCTGATGGCACCCAGCTCATCTTTTTTGCCCATTTCTTCCACTAACGGTAAGGCTTTCAGGTAGTATTCCAGTGCCTTGTTATAGGTAGAAGGTTTGTTAGTATACACACCACCAACATTGTTAAATGCTGAAAGAATTCTCAGCTTGTCTCCGGAGAGTTCGGCAAATTTTAATGATTGCAGGTAATTTTCCAGGGCGTTTACATCATCACTCTGGTCGTAGTAAATATTCCCAATATTATTATACATGTTGGAAATGCCTACATTGTCTTTGGTCTGCTCAAAGATTCTGATAGATGCCCTGTAAGTCTCCAATGCATCCGGGTATTTCCCCTGTTTTTTATAAACCTGGCCGATGAGTTTTAGTGCATAGGCCACACCAGTGGGAAACCCGATATCCTCGGCCATTTTTTTTGCCTGCACAGCAAGGTCCATTGCTTTATCTGGCGCATCTGATAAGCGATCTTTACCTTGTTGTAAAAGTGAATTCACCAAACTCGTATCACCCTCCCCGGTAGAGTTCTCCCCTTTATCCTGCGCAACGGTCGCTAGTGAAAGACAGCACACCAGCATGCAAAAAAGAAGTTTCCTATAGGTCATAGCATTATTAAGTTTTAGGATAGCGCCTATCCTTTTTGCAGCCTAATGCTCAACTTTTCATCGTACTGCTTTCGTTTAGTGGCTGATAATAATTTTTTTAGTGACTATTTCTTTGCGCCCCTTTAAATGGATCACATACACACCCGTCCTCAGTCCGCTAACATTAATTTTTCGGACATACCGGAAGCCTGCTTCCAGAAGGCCGGTTCCCTGTTCAAAAATTTTCTTCCCGTCCAGTGTGTACAACCCTATACTTGCGGCTCCATTTTCGCCCGGCACAAATGAAACGTTCACAAAGTCTGTGGCGGGATTTGGAGTAACATCTACGTCAGCTCTTTGTTCTGCCACGATGTTATCATCCGTTGCTGCTGCGGGCCTTGCTACAAAACTGCCAGTGGGTGTGCCGGCAACAAGGCACGCAGAGAATTTATCATAAGAATTCGTGCTTCCGGAATAGTTATTTCCTCCACCACCGCTACCACCATTCACCAGGTAGTTGATCGGGGCACCATTGATCAAAGGGGTACCGGCCCTGTAAGTTCCATTTACTGAAACTACCGTTAGTGCTGTCGTGATAGAAGGGTATGTGAACTGTGGCTGGTAGGCTGCGGAAGCGTATGCCCACTGATCCGTGTAAGTGCGGTTGCTATAGAACATACCTTTCGCTATCGTTTTCACATTATTCTGCTTAGCAAAACCCGTACTTGAATTGATGATTACACCCGAGACAAAAATATCTGATGTGCTTGCGAAACCGGGCGGCACTTTGGTGGTCCAGGTAGATGTACTTGCATCATAACTTGTGACCGGGACAGATACACCGTTGTCCGCAATAATTTTCCCTGTTGGTATGGGGCGATTATTAACCAATGGGTTGGAGATAACATTGGTGAAAGAAATTGCTCCATCCCGGAACAACAGGTAATCACCATGGGTAGTTAACTGTCCGCTGATTTTTGTAACTATATTTAACCACAAACTTGTTGCTGTACCCGGATTAGCAGTGCTGCCGAAATTTTTGTCCGGGCTGTGCGTAATTAGACACGGTGAATTATTGATTGTAACAACTCCGGGTTTATAAGTAATAAGGAAATTTTTATTGGACAGTGTTCCCGGTACCAGGGTTTGGGTACCCGCCGACAGACCGGAAATAACATTCAGCGATTTCAGCGGGCTTAATCCATCCCCGATCTCATTTTGATTCACTAACACCGCGTTTCGATGCTGGCTGCTCACTACAGGTGTTGAAACGCCGTTTTCAATCGTGACGGCCCTTCCATTCTCAATAACAACGGCTTTGCCATTCACTGTTGTAAGTTCAATGCCGTTTTCAATAGTAATTGCTTTACCATTTTCGATGGTGATGGCCTTCCCGTTTTCATAAGACAATACATCAACTAAACCTTTTGCATTCACGTCCGAAACAGATGTTAGCATATAGGTTTGTGCGGCATTCACATTATACATCAGGATAGACTCCTGCGTCAGGTCAACTACTGTGGTATTGCCCTGCACGTACACGCCATTTACCAATGTCTGGTCAGTTAGTAATCTGTAGTTTAAAAGAGAAGGGTTGGTAGCCTGGAAACTCAGGTTGTCGATCTGCGCGTTGGTCAAAGTATAATCATTTACAGATGTCACTATGCCATTTTCGATAGTGAGGGCTTGTGCATTTATTACAGGAACAGACACCCCGTTCTCGATGGTCACGGCACGCCCGTTTTCTATGGTGACAGCTTTTCCATTTTCGATGGTGATTGCTTTTCCATTTTCGATAGTCACAGCTTTGCCATTGACCAGGCCAAGCACGTCATTACCCTGTGCATCTTTGGCCAGTTGCAATTGATGTGCGGAGGATAACGAACTTAACAAGGCAAGTGAATCAGGAATATTGTAGCTGCCATTTAAATTATAAGTAAACCGGGTGTTTGGAATTTTACCTCCGAAGGTAGCAGTACTGTTCAATGTAGTAACCAGAAGTGGCAGTTGTTCAATCGTGAATGCGCCCTGCTGGAAAACATACCGGTATTTTGCCAACAGCGCTACGTCGGTCGGACTTGTTTGGTCAAAAAGTTTGGAAGGCGTAATGGTATAGGTGCCTACCTCCCCCGGATTTAAAGCAATCGGAGGAACCGTGTGGGTAATGTTGGTGAGCCCGAGATCCGCAAGAGTTAATAGCGGATTGGTACTTGCAAGCGGAATGTTGTTAACCAACACTCTTGAAGTAAACGCGGGCGTCGTCTCCGCATATTTTTTCGTTTTGTCCTCGGCAATGATCGTCACCTGTGCATCAAAGAAGTACAAACTATTTGAAAAGCCACCATCCAGTTTTTGCCCATTCACCGTAATTGTATTTGGGTAGGGCGGTGTGTACATTTTTATGGGAGGATTGTCTGTAAACATTGGGATAAAAGCCGTCGCTTCCGTGCTGCTTAATATAACGGTGGAAGCCATTGCAGAATCTTTGTAATAGAGAATTGAATTGGTGCTGAAATTTTCTCCTTTTACCGTCACTTTAAATACGACCGTTCCGGGAATGGTAATGGGGTTGGTAACAGGCACCACCAGGTTAAAGAGGGTAGGTCTTGGCGCCGCAAAAGTGCGCATCGCGATATCTGCATTAATGAATCCATACCCTGAACGGAAGTCATAGCCTGTAAGCCCCGCGGGACGCATGGAAATTGCAGTGTTCTGCAACAAGGTTTTCAGTTCAGCAGGGGTGGTTACCGGAATGTCAAGGAATTTTTTTCTGCCCTGCATGATGAGTGCAGAAACGGCTGCAGCATGGGGAGCCGCTGCTGAAGTGCCAAAGAAGTTTGAATAAGTATTATTATCATAGTCGCCGCCCATATTCACGGTCGTATTCACACCATCTGGTCCAACCAACTCAGGCTTGTTTCTTTGCACCCCATTCACAAATGTGCCACCTGTAGAAGAAAATGATTCGGGTGTAAGCGGTCCCGGGTAAGGTAACGCCCGGTCGTACCTGGCTGCACCGATAGCAATGGCCCCTGTGGCATTGGTTTGGCCGATAACAGTTGATACCCCGGTTTCGTATTCATTGAATTTGATGTTTCCCCTGAACACGATGAATTTGAAACGGGAGGGATTACTGCCTATTGTATTATTCACTATCAGCACATTTGTTTTGGTAGGGCTGGTCACGGTGAATGGGATGAATTCCACGGGGTCGCCGTTGGTATTATCCCTGTTGAAGCCAAACAGGGAAGTGCCATCTGTATTTGGTGTTAAGTAAATATCCAGGTCATGCTTTGTACCGCCCTGGCCGATGGAATGGATATCATCCACCCACTGCAGCACAAAAGTGTAGTCGCCGGGATAAAGGCTGTCACTTTGGAAAACATCAGTGCCGCTAAAACTGTGAGCCGTCATTCCGGTGGTAAATCCATTTGGCGCCGGCGCCGGGTTGTAAACATTTTCATATGACTTTCCTGCAAAATTTCCCGCGGCAGAAAAATAGGTAACGCCCTGTCCTGCCACTTCATCAACAGCGTTTGCAATTACACCATCTTTCAGGAAAGGTTCCGTCATATACGTGATATCATCCACGATAATTTTGCAACCTGCGATTTTCAGGTCACGAATGCCTTTTGCAAAATCGCCTGCAGTGAGGGAGCCCGTATGAAAATACAGTTCTGCAGCCGGGGCTACATCGTGCACAATCTGCAACATGGCCCGGCCCTCATCTGACCTCAGACCGGGGTAGTCTTTCAAAACATGTACGTTCTTCGTAAATCCGTTAGGATTAATAACCTGGTTACCCGCAAGCGTGGTATCACCTGGCAGATCGCCATTGGCAATATCCTGCGCGGCTGTATTGGTGCGCAGCGGGGTGGTGGTACTGGAGGAGATCGTGTTATAACTATTAGATATAACCCCCACTTTGATGCCATCGCCAGTGAGATCATAGCCATTGCGCACAAGGTAAGACCGCACGGAAGTGTCGCCAGCGGATGTCACCAATCCTCCATTGCTCACGCCCTGGTAATAGGGGCGGCAGTAATTCAGTTCTGTTCTGAGCAGGTTCAGTTTTGGTAGATTGGCAATCGGGTATTTACCCGTGATGATAAAGTCGCTTCCGCCGTTTGGAAGAATGCCCCTCATGCCGTAAGGCGTAGTCTGGATGAGGCTCAGGACGGTACTATAGTAGCCTGTATTCACGATAACATCTATCATGACACTATCCTGCTGGATGACAAAGAAAGGGGAAGAAGAGGTATTGTTATCGTATATAGACTGGAGTTCCGAGCCGATAATACTGCTCAGCCTTCCGGAGATCACAACTGTATCTCTGGAAATGCAGCTCGTATTGCTGCTTCCGGTAACGTTGAGTATATAGGTGCCCGCAGCACCTACTGTGATCGACGCCGTATTGTTAGCGGAAGAGATCAGGCCACCGTTTATAGCCTGCCAGTTATAAGTCACACCGGTTGTTGGAGACCCTTCGATAGTCGTGAATGGAGAAAAATCAAGGGGCTTGTCTACGCCTGCATTTGCAGTAATCGGTGTTTCACAAAATGAAAATGGTGTAAATACTATCGTCACGCCACTACCCACATTCACCTGCGTGCCGCTCCACAGGGCGCCTTGAAGGTCACTGGAGCCTGTACCCGCTCCAAGGCTTATTCCGCCATAAGGGGCCCAAACCGCACCGATCCATTTTGGATCACTGCCGGCGGAACCATTTGCAACGTTGAACGCAATAGTTCCTGTTGCCGAACTAGCGCCTGTTCCGTGTACCTCCACGTAAACCCTGTTAGCACTTCCCGTGCCACGGATGTTGGTGAGCACTTTGTTCAGATCCACATCATTTTTCACATAGATCTTAAATTTTCCATTGGGGTTATTAGGCCCGAAATCAAAAACGAATTTGTTGGTTGTTCCCGAATTTTTGATTGATCTGAAAGTATATTCACCCGTCCCGTTCAACGTCAGAGTCTTGTTTCCATTAAGGGTAACATCCCCGTAAACGCCGGGCCTCACGGATTCAGTTCCCGTGATATTTTGTGCGTTATCCGGGATACCCCGGAGCGTGCTGATCGCAGGCATCTCCGGTAGTACCGGTAGCGATGGTGTACCATAAAACAATCCGCCCGAAGGTGAAGGCCCGCTGTAGGTCCTGTTACCGGAGAGTGTAACTTTTCCGGCCACGCTGCCGCCGCCGATCATTACATTACCATACGCGTCAATATCACCTCCAAGTGTGAGGCTGGATCCGGTTGATATGGCATTTCCGGTAATACTGTCACTATTGGCAGCCGTAATGCGGCCGCTGACAACATTGCTATTCACCAAATCCACTGTGCCACCGCTGAAAATAGAGGTGTTCATCGTACTGTTTCCCGTAGAGGCCACTTTCTTGTAACTCCCGATAAATCCTTGCTGGATTGTGGTGGAAGAACCGATCATTACCCCACAACCAGGCGCAAGTGGTGCGGACTGCCCCGCACCGGGGCAGACGGCGTTTCCGCCAAAAATTACATAGTCTGTAATAAGGGTTTGTTGTGCGGTACTCTCTGTGGAGGTTAACAAACACAGAAGCATAGGTAATGCAAAAATACCTTTCCAAAATTGAGATAAGTTGTTAGTAACAGACATGGTGGTCGATCTTTAATTGCTTGACGTGATAAATTTATTAGTGGTTGATTAAGGATGTAATCAAGGGATCTTACAGTATGTTTGTCTTGAGGCTATTGCAGTTACTCGGGCCCCGCAGTTCGCGAGTTAGCCGCGCTGCAAGTTCTACAGTAATGTTGCGTTGAGGTAGTTAAACGGGAGAATATTGGATAAGCGCTATAAAGATAAAAACAATTTTTGAAAAACGAATAGATTCTTTAATGTATATTTATTCTTGTTTACTCCTTAGCGCTTATTAACCAGCATTTTATTCATCAATTGACCTGTTCATCGGGGTAAGTAGGGAGGAACGGGACATGAAATGCGGGATTTCACTATCCGTTGCAAAATCTTTTCCCATCCCTGCTCCCCAAATAAATACCAGGTTTAATAATGGCTGGAAAGGGATTTAGACTATCAAAACAATGAAAGAACGTTTATACAGGACCTTAAATATAAAATTTTCCGAATCAAGCCAGGTCTTCGACCTTTTAACGGTCCAGTTTTTTATCGGCCTGGCGGTGGCGTTCCTGAATATCGTATCCTTCTCCCTTTTTGTGTACAGTTTTCCAGTAAACATGTTGCCGGTGGTGTATCTTTGTACCGCGGTACTAATGATGCTGTGCAATATTGGGTATGAAAAACTGGAGCATAAGTTAACGCCTCCAAGGCTTTTAAAATTTATCATTGGCTTCAGTGCCGTACTACTCGCCATAATAGGAATAGGCCTTTTTACAGGTTATAAGCAACATTTTATTTTCATCCTGCTGATCAGCAATACCCTGGTCTACATGCTCATCAGCTTTGCGTTCTGGGGGCTGGTATCCCTGTTGTTCAATGTGCGCGAAAGCAGGAGGGTTTTTTCTGTGGTGGGCGCCGGGGACATCCCTGCCAAACTGATCGGTTATCTCATTGCACCCCTGCTTATCGGCGTTTTTGGCTTGAGTAACCTTGTTTGGGTGGCAGTGATTTTTCTTCTCTGGGGTTACTTTTTATTCAACAGGATCATCCGGAAAAAAAGCTGGGAGCCTATTCGGCAGAAAGCGCATGCCCATGCAGCAGATCACCATGAAATACCCACGGTAAAACAGAATGACCTCGTTAATTTCCTTTTTAAGGACAGGTTGATATTTGCTATCTCCCTGCTTTCTATCATAAGTTATAATGTATTTATACTGGTTGATTTCACTTTTATAGCCCAGGTGAAGATCAGTTTTGAGAACATTGCCGACCTGGCGATCTATGTGGCTACGTTTTTTGCTCTTGGCCGGTTCATCGCCGTGATCTTTAAATTTCTTTTTACAAGCAGGGTAATTGAAAGATTGGGGATCATCAATTGTTTGTTTATCACGCCTGTCGTACTCTTGTTGTCTTGTATTCTTTTCCTTTTTTTTGGCGATGACTCTCACTCTAATATTTATATCTTCGGGGTAATGGCGATGCTCACAGAAGTGCTGCGTTCTACCATGCAGGAACCTGTGTTTTTCATTCTTTTCCAGCCGCTCAAAGAGCAGTTGCGCTTAAAGGGGCATATTATCTCCAAGGGGTATATGCTACCACCTTCATTGATCATCGTAGGCCTATCGCTTCTTTTCTTCTATAATACAGGCAAGCCCATCACCATAATTTTTACGGTAAAAGTGATCCTGGCCAACCTGTTAGTATGGGCCGCCATCATCGTGTTTGTACAACGTTCTTATCTTAAAACCCTCCATACTTCCATCAGGAAAGGGATCTTCACCAGTGATGACGTTTTCATAAGTGACCAGAAGGGTATTGATATGCTGTTGGGTAAAGTGGAAACCGGCAAAAAAATTGAAGTGATCTATGCACTCAACCTGTTAGAAAAAGCGGCCTATCCGGAGCTGGAGCAGTTGCTCATGCACCAGTTGGCCAGGGATGCCGACCCGGAGGTAAAAAAATATGCGTTGGACGAACTTACCAGGAAAGGAGCAGCAGACATTGCTTTTTTTAAGAACATACTGGAGTCGGAAACGGACGAAGATGTGCAACACAGGCTCATCGCGTTTTTATGCAGGCATGACCCTGCATTCCTCAACCAGCTTTCTGAAGCCATCCCCGAACAGAACCAGGAAGTGAAGAAGATTGTGATCGTTAGCCTGCTGAATCAACAGGAATTCGTTTATCTTTTCAGGGCTGGCACGGAGTTGAACAATCTTATATATTCCGCGGACCCGGTAGAAAGAGAACTGGCTGTGAGCATCATCAGCGAGGTTAAACATGTGCAGTTCTCAACCGTGATCGCCACCCTGATGATAGATGAAGAAATTTCGGTACGCAGGAAAGCTATCACTGCCGCCTGTAGGTTAAAGTTGAAATCGCTATTGCCGGACATATTGCAGCTTTCAGAACATCCCACGGATAAGTACCTTGTTTTGCACGCCTTGCAAATGTATGGGGACAGCTTGTTTCATGATGTGGCGGCACTGGGAGATGAACTTTTGCTGAATCATACCAATGATCTGGTTAAAATATCCGGTAACGTAAAGGGGGAGCATTCCACCGCTTTTTTACTGGGTGCTTTGGACAGCGGTGCCGGGTATGGGAACAACATTGTTCATGCGCTCTGGAATAAAGAATACGAACCTTTAACGAACGAGGAAAAAATAAGGCTAAGGACGATCCTGAACAATTACCTGAAAACGGGGGGAAGTAAAATTGGCGATTACAATGGGATTCCCCCGGTGAAGAAAGCCCAGATGTTAAAGGATTCTATCCGCAATGAAGTGAAGGGGGACCTCGTATCGGCCCTAAAGATATGCGTATTGTTATTTAATAAAAAAGAGATCAACCGGGTGCTGGAACTATTGGAACTGGAAGCAAATGCAAAGGTCTTTAATGGAATGGAAATGCTGGAACTGATGCTACCGCAAAAGATTTCCAAGGATATCAACCAGCTTTTTGACTTTGTGCTGGATCCCTCTCATAGAAAAGTAAATACCGGGATATTCCCGTTGGACGTTTTATTTCAGAAGGTTTTCTTTTCACATGCTTCTTCCTTCAATCCCTGGACAAAAGCTGTTACGATCTATTGTTGCTGGATCAACAGGGATGAAATATTACTTAAAAAAATAGGGAACGGCATTGGAAGCCAGGACCAGTTTATCGTGGCAGAAACACGGAGTTTTGTTTTAAACAATATAAATTAACCCATATGTTAATCATTGAAAAAATCCTTCTCTTAAAGAATTCCGACATTTTTAAACGGTGCAGCGAGGTTGATCTGATAGATATTGCCTCCATTTGCCTGGAAAGCCATGTGGATAAAGCGGTCACCCTGTTCAAGAAAGGAGATACTGGTAACTGTATGTACTTTATCTATTCAGGCCAGGTTTCCATACACGAAGGGGAACACCAGCTGGCTGTGCTGGCAGAAAATGAAATATTTGGTGAGCTTTCCCTGCTGGACTCAGAATCCAGATCGGCGAGTGCAACTACTTTAACCGACTGTGTGTTGCTAAAGATAGAGCAGGAGCCGTTTTATGATGTGATAGCCACCAGCACCGAAATTTTGAAAGGCATTATGCGGACACTTTGCCGCCGGTTAAGGGAACAGGACAGGGTAACGATAGAAATGAAGAAAAACGTTCACTAGCTAAACGAGGGCGAGATAATTTTTTTGTTTCCCCGGACCCCTTATCGCTTCTGAAGAGCGGGTATGGTAATTGTGTTTTTTCAGGAAGGCGAGCTGCCGGGCATCCCACTCATTTTCATCGGCAATGAAGCCGAATAGAAGCAATTCCTGTTTCAATCGATTTGATATTTCATCAAAATCCCGCCTGCCAAGGTAATCGAGGTCAGCATCTCTCAGTATTTTTTCCAGGTGGGTTCGTGGGTCACTGGTTATTTTGGTTGCCATGATCAGGCCCTGCACCAGTTGTACCTCGTCTTCCGTGAGATCAAACTCCCGGGCATCCCCTAAAAATATACTACAACTTTCTTCCTCGTGCCCTTCATACAGTCTCAGGAAACCAGCGTCGTGGTACAGTGCTGCGATTTTCAGCAGGTAATGTTCCCGCTCATCCGTGATATCTTCGTCCTTAGCGATTCGTTCCGCCTGCCGCAGTACGTCAAGGGTATGGTCAATATTGTGGTACCTGAGCCGCGGATCCAGGCCTTCTAATTTGGTCAGTAAATTTTGTTTTATAATTTCGAAACTAGTAATGGGCATACAACGGGTGATATTCAGTGAATCTCGCTTGTTCAAATCAACTGGAGCAGAAACCGGAAGCAATCGAGATGTCTAAATAGTTTTGGTAATCTTTTAGAAAAAAGGCTGCTTATGAGTTCTAATATTTACAAATATTATGAACTTAATTTATAAGTCCAAAGAGTTTCGCCTTATAATTTTAAAAATTTCTGTCTTAATATACATTTACAGGGCAGCCCAGTCTCGACCTTCTCCCGCCGCCACGGCCACCACCAGCTCCATTTCCACCGAAAGAGTAGCTTATTTTCAGCAGCGTAGTGTAATACCAGTCTTTGCTTTTGGGGTTACCCCTTATAGAACCAGCCACGGGATATACAGCATCCCCTTTCACTTCAGACCCTCTATATGCCAGGTAGGCAGCCTGCGGTCCCCGAGCCGAGGCCAGGATAGCTGAGTCTGCGTAAGTACCGCTCACATCGTCCAGGTAATCCGTGAAAAGTTTTCTAAGGCCAACTTCCAGCCCCACCTGGAGATTTTCCGTCAACCTGAATTTAAGTCCCCCGCCAAAAGGGATGGAGATCTGTTTATTATTGTAAAAATCTTTTTCAGGGTATTGGGGTAATCCTTGTCCTTCTGTTCCTAAAGGCCGCAATAACACCTTTGTATTGGTAGTATCATATGTATATGGACTAAAATGAAATGCTGCGATCCCTGCAAAAACATAGGGCGTAAACCCCCTTTCCTCCAGGTCCAGGATATTGTACTCAACAGCTAACTGTGCTTCCAGGATACGGGAACGAAAATTTACGTTCCGGCTAAAAACATCATACGCAGGCACACCCGGCTCATCCTTCCCCTCTACCCGTAAATAGCTGGCAACACCTCTGACAGTGAACCTGTTAGTAATATCGTAGGAAAGGCCGAGGCCAAAAGCGGCGCCTGCATCGTTAAAAGTAAATCGTTTGGCCTGCAGGTCACCCTGGTAGTTAGATACCCCGGCATAAATGTCGGCATGAAGCCGCTGGGCATAGGATGTAAACTGAAAGAGCAGGAATAGGGCACAAAAAATGGATTTCATTCTTGATAATTTTTTGAAGAGGAATCTGACACTAACCAAAAACCGTTCCATCTCTTATTTATTGTGCAAGTTCAAATAATTCACATAGTTTTTATCCACCACCAAATAATTCAAAAAAACTTCAATTAACCCTTTGCTATTTAAACCAGTACCCTTACCTTTGCACTCCAAATTAAAAAACGGAATTCTAAAGTTCTTTAAATATGTCACAACGAATCAGAATCAAATTACAGTCTTACGACCACAATTTAGTAGATAAATCAGCGGAAAAGATTGTAAAAACTG
>JAYSYY010000110.1:0-20571 GCA_043727215.1 Chitinophagaceae bacterium
GGAACTGTTATCACTTCATTAAACCTTAACCATGGTACCGTATTGATATGTTGGTCCGGTGCCAATAATGAACTGGATTTGTTTCCAAAGTCCCAGTCCTGTTCTTTATCCTCGTATTCCGGGAATCCTGAGGAAACATAAAAATCCTGTGTGCCTGCTTCATCTGACAGGGCCACTGGTATCAACTCTATATTATTCCTTTGGTAGTTCCGCAGGTTCTCCCGTATCCTCTCCTGGTTTTTTGGGAGGGGCTCAAATACATAAACAGCGGCATTGGGAAACATCCTGGAGTATTTGATCGAATCTTCACCCTCACAACCGCCAATGTCTAAAATACGGATAGCCTCTTTTTTCCGGAAAAGCCCGTATAGGTCTTTGCGTAAAGGGGATGGGGAATTGATATAGGCTACCCTGTTATACATAACGATCTATAGTAAAGATTTTACCAGCATCAGGTAACCAACCAACCTGGTGGAATATTATCCAACCTTTTATTGGCTTCCCGGTACCAGGCAGCAGGTGCGACCACGATCTTACCGGCATTTTCATTCAACCATGCCCCCCACCAGCTGAAACTGCTGTTGGCGATGATATTGTGTTTGCAATGTTTCATGAGCTCCAGGTCAAGCCAGTTTTTATCATCGCTGTTAAAATCAATTACTTCTGCGGGGAATTCAAATAACATGTTTTGGTTGACCCACCCGGGTTCATCAGAAAAAACAAACAATTTTAGTGGCCCGGTTTTCGCCGCAATTAAACGGATCGCCTCTTCATAATACTCAACCGGCAAAATACCGTGAAAGTCTGTGCTGGCATAATCACCCCTGCGGATATGCAGGCTTACGGAATTACTGTTTTTAATACGCTGCAGGCAAGCCTCGTTAGTTGCATCCAATGATCCTTTTGGGTGAAAATCCTCCAGTAGTTGCTTCCTGATTTTTTCAAAATATTTATAACTGGAAAAAAATCCTTCCAGGATCACGTTATCCGGGGCTGCTAAAAAACGCTCTTCAAAATTGTAGAGGTCTGTTTCTTTCAGGAGGGGCAGCTTAAATGGATTTATTTTACTGCCAAAACCTGTGAACCTTAACTTCCATTCCAGCTTTGTAAAGTCTACGAGTTTGAACTTCGTGCAAAAACGATCCAGCCTGAATTCCCGCGGATGTTGCAGCCCCGGATTATTCGCATACCATGAAATGTCCAGGAAAAGATCAGTGGTATGTTTGATGCTTAGATGCCTGCCCAGCGCATACTGCAGCATTTGGTTCCCCAGGCCCAGCTTTGTTTTTACAACGATCAAAATGCAGCAACGGGATTTTGAGTTACCGGCATCCGTCTAACGGCCAATGCCCACTCCAGGTTTTGTTTGTACACTTCGTAACTAAAATGCGCCATCAGCAAAGTATGATCCGGTTGGCTCTTCGTTGTATTTTCTAGCAACTGTTCAATGGCTGCAGCTATTTGCGTTGTATCCCCGGGGTCTACCAGCATACCCAGTTTCCCGTTGAGCAGGGCATCCACCGAGCCATCCCTGTTTCCTGCGATCACCGGCAGCCCGTAATACATGGCTTCCAGGAATACAATGCCAAACCCCTCGCCGGTGCTGGGCATGATATAAATATCGGCTAAAGCAAAATAGGCAGGCAGTTCATTGTCCGGGACATAACCCACCAGCTTTACGTTGTGCTGCAGGCCTGCTGTGGAAATTAATTGTAACAATCTTGCTGCCTCGCTTTCGTCTGCCTTGCCCGCAATGATATATTGAATATTCTTGCGATTGAGCTGCGCAAGTGCGTTAATCACTTTGTCGTAACCCTTATATCTTTCCTGCGCACTCAGCCTGTTCAGCACGAACAAAACCTTGTCCGTTTTGTTTATTCCTAAACGCTGCTGCAGATCCTCTATGCCCGTTGTATTTTTTGGCAGCGGTAGCAGGGGATCGAGGCAATTATTAATAACAGTAATTTTATCTGCCGCGATATGTTGATTTTGTTTTAACTGGTCGCGTGTGAAGCTGCTGATGGCCCAGAAACGATCCACCACTGCCAGCATTCTTTTTTTATAGCCTGTAGGCTCCCATATCTCGACACCATGTGCATAAAGGATAAGCCTGGTTCGGGGAGATATCTTTTTGATCATCCACCCAACCGGCAGCAGGTTGATATGGCTGAGGATAACCGTCTCACAGTTTTTCCCTTCCTGCACAGCGGCTTTCACAAAGCTTATTTTCTCGCCGGCGAACGCCCGGTAATATTCCCCGGGAAAATATAAATTGCCATCAGCATCTCCTGGCTCATCGTGCATGCTCCAGATACTGCAGGCTTCCTGTTTTTCCAGTGACCTTTCAAACAACGCCTTACCCAGTACTTTGCAGACTTTCTCAATCCCACCGGTAACGGAAAAAATATTCAGCGTGAGGAACAACGTATGATTACGCACCAGCCCTTGTTTGTACAAGCTGAAGAGATAACCATTGCGACCAATGTTTTTTACCACTCAAAAATTCGTTGTAATTATTATCAGCCTTCGCTCCACCTGCAGCCACTATTTCTTTTACATAATCACTGCTGCCAAACCATTCGGTAAAAGGAAAAGCAAAACCCATTTTCGGCCGGTTCCAGACTTCGCCGGGAAGTTCCGCTTTAAAGGCTTCTATCAATAAAGATTTCGGTATCGCACCCCCGTATTTTTTGTTCGGAGAAATATCCATACAATATTGCCGGAAATGATGATCAAGAAAAGGTATCCTTATTTCGATCCCATGCGCCATACTCATCGAATCTGCATCCCGCAACAATTGGTTTTGCATGTACAGGTTGGTCTCGATATAGCTTGCCAGGTTGCCTTTGTGCAGTTGTGTAGCTGCGGGCATCACTGGTGTTTCCTGCAGGATCTCCCGGACCTGCTTTTCATCGCCATCCAGGTGGCGGGCAATTTCTTCCGGCGTATGTTGTCCCCTTAAAAAAAGATAGAGGCCCGTTAATCCTTCCATTCGCAGGTAAGTGATCCTGCGGTATTTCCGGCTCTTTTTCCACCAGCTGCCCAGCAACAAACCCGGTGTATTTTGCAGCGCTGCCGCATAGCCGATGCGCTTAAAAGAAGGATAACCTCCCAATAACTCGTCGGCGCCGATGCCGCTCAGCACGGCTTTAAGGCCCTGCTGCTTTGCATATTGGCTGATGAACCAGGTATTGATGCCATCACTGCTGGGTTGGTCCATATCGCTTAATACGCGTGGTAACGCTTTCTCAAACTGGTCCTTATCCAGGAGATATTGATTTCTTTCGCACTTCACTTTTTCCAGCAACAGGTCCTGGTATTTTTTTTCAGAATATTTTCCTTCATTAAAATAAATCGACAAACTATTCAGGCCCTGTTTTTTTTGTTCTGCTGCCAGCAGGAATAAAATTCCCGAATCGATGCCGCCGCTGAGAAACACACCAACGGGCGCATCCGCGATCAAATGGCTGTTTACCGAATCGCGCAGTAAATCATGTAATTTTTTCTCCGGTGCAGGTTGGTCAGCTGCCCATTCATTGAAACTGTAAAAACTAAAACTCTGCATAGAAAGGCTTTCCCTTTCTGTATCATACGAAATGAAAAATCCCCTGGGCAGGGGTTTTACATTTTCCAGGGTAGTAACAGGTTCGGGTAAATGCCCGTAAGCCAGCATGTACACCGGCCAGGTCGGGTTAGCTTCGGTAGCACCGGGTACAAAACGGAAAGCCCTTGTTTCCGAGGCAAAGGCCAGGGTACCGTCTTTGAAAAAATAATACAATGGTTTGATACCTGAAGGGTCCCTTACCAGCAATAATTTTTTTTCTTCCTTATCCCAGATCGCAAAGGCAAACATGCCCTCCAACCGTGCAAATGATTGTGTGCCCCACTGTTCATAGGCAGCCAGGATCACTTCAGTATCTGTTTGCGTAATAAAACGATGACCCAGTTGTTCCAGTTCTTTTCTCAGGATTTTGAAATTATATACTTCACCATTGTAAGAGATCACGTAACGGTCTTTGTATATCATCGGCTGGTGGCCCGCTGCACTGAGATCCAACAGGCTTAAGCGCCGGTGTCCCAGTACGAGGCCAGCCGGTTCATCTTTCCATATACCCTCATCATCCGGCCCGCCATGTTTTTGTTCGTCGCACATCTCCTGCACGGAATGTTCCAGGTGCTGGATGGGAAGCTTAGGGTTTAATATGCCTGAGATTCTACACAAGTAAGACGGTTGAAGGTTTAAGGTTTAAGGTTTAAGGTTGGGGACTTTCTGTTTGAAGCTTTATTCGTTTCTGTTTTCTCGTTTCTCCTGGACTGGTAGCCCGTGCGGCACTTTCTAACAGAAGGCCGAAAAATTTATTGCAGGCTTTTTAATTCAAAGCCTGCGAATCACCTGTTGATCATTTTTAAGATCGGCGACCAGCTTTTTCGTAAACAATACTGAACCCTGCCTGTTCAGGTGTTCTGCATTATAAAAATATTTGCGTTGATGCGATATGCTGTCAGCGGAATAATCATAAAAGGGAACGGCATACTTTTTTGAAAAGGCGTTAAAAGTATCCATCATGGCCCGGCGGTTAGCAACAAAACGCTGCCCCTCGATATACTCCGGCGTGTACAGCATGATCACTTTTGTGTTGCTGGCCTTAGATTCAGCCATGAACTGGTCGAATAATTCCAGGAGTTTCGGGTCAAAAGAAACGGTGAATGATTCCCGGCTGCGCTTCACTTCTGCCAGGTCGTCCGTCCACTCCCAATCCATGCCCTGGTAACCTTTATCGCGGTGAAATATAGGGCTGGGTGTCTTTAATTTAAATACCTCTTTCAGCATATCCTTTTCGCCGGCATAGCGCAGCAGCGGCACCAAAGAAAAAAGCAAAGCGTTGGCTGTATATTGGCCGGTGTGCGCAGCAATGGCTCGATTGAACAACATGAATGGCCGGAACTGTTCAATGTTATAAAAATCCCCTTTGTCATCGAATGTAAAAATATCAACAGAAAGCAGGATAACTGACGGCCGCCTGTTTTTTTCCAGGAGTGCCCGGTGCCGGAAATACTGTAAAGCAAAATTATGCCCGTCAATGCCAAGGTTGTACACAGGCATTCCAAAAGCCGCAGTGAGTATTGCCGGGTCGATATGGAGCCAGGCCCGGGATGACCCGTACACCACGAGGTCAGACTGCACTGTCCCGTCATAAATATCCTTCCAAACAACAGCTTCACCGAGGGCATACCCGGGGGCGTTTTTCAATTTACGGGAAATGAAAAGATCCAATACCAGGGCTAAAACAAAAACCAGCAGGGAGAAGACCGCAAACCTTACAATAAAAACTTTCATGCTGCGGCCGCTCTAAAATTGAAAATATATAAAGGCCTGTTCCTGGCCGCTGAAGTAAAACAGGCAACCCAGCATTGCGATATAGGCCGGCCATCTCACCAACAGCGGGACCTTAAGTTGCATACCCGCCAACGCATAACTATGTTCCCGCCCCATCCATTCTACCAGCATGAATAATCCCAGCAAAACAAAAAGAATATATACGGATACCCCCGCACTTAAAAAAGCTTCGCCATTAGGGGACCGGAAAAGATCGCGGGATAACATATCCCCGATAAATTGAAACGCATGTCCCAGGTTTTCTGCCCTGAAAAAGATCCAGGCAAAAACACAAAGCAAAAACGTGCCGATCATTGAAAACAACTCTTTCACCCCCGGCAACACATGCCCCTGTGCCACAATATCGAGATTATTCCTGTTCGTTTTAAAAATAATGGAAGGGAGAATGTAAACGGCATTCAATACGCCCCAGGCGATGAATGTCCAGTTGGCGCCATGCCAGAACCCGCTAACAATGAAAATGATGAAAGTATTCCGGATGGCCTTCCAGGTGCCGCCCCTGCTGCCACCCAATGGTATGTAAAGATAATCGCGGAACCAGGTGGATAAAGAGATATGCCAGCGACGCCAGAACTCTGCGATGTCACGCGAAAAATAAGGAAAGGCAAAATTACGGAGCAGGTCAATACCGAATAATTTTGCTGTGCCGATGGCAATATCCGAGTAGCCGGAAAAGTCGCCGTAGATCTGGAAAGCGAAAAATACTGCACCGAGCAAAAGCGTGCTGCCCGAATAATCCATAGAATGATCAAATACGGAATCGGCAATGGCCCCGCAACTGTCTGCGATCACTATCTTTTTAAACAATCCCCACAAGATCTGCCGGAGCCCTTCTACTGCTTTTGTGTAATTGAATTGTCTTGGCGCTTTGATCTGCGGTAGCAAATGGGTGGCCCGCTCAATCGGGCCCGCCACCAGCAGCGGGAAAAAACTGACAAACAGGGAATAGTCCACGAGGTTTTTCTCTGGTTTGATCTTGTTATTATAAATATCGATCACGTACGACAACCCGTGAAAAGTATAAAATGAGATACCCACGGGCAGGATCACCTGCAGGGTCGTCACATTTACCCGCATTCCAAATCCACCAAGCATCCCGGCAAATGACTCCGCGAAAAAATTGTAATATTTAAATACCGCGAGAAAACCCAGGTTGATCCCAATACTCAGCCAAAACCACAAACGTTTAGTTGATCTGCCCTCGGCGCCGTGCATTTTTAGCCCGGTGAAATAATCGAGCAGGGTGCTAAAAATGAGCAGGAACAGGAAGCGGTAATCCCAGCAGGCATAAAAAAAATAACTGGCCAGCAGGAGAAGGCCGTTCTGCGCCTTCAGATTTTTTTGCGTGATGAACCAGTAACCTATAAAAACAACTGGTAAGAAAAGCGCAAAATTTAATGAGTTAAAAAGCATACCTGCCGGTGGACGGCTTTCTATTTGATGGAGTATAATCTAAACTAAAAATAATTGGAAGTGCTGGTAAGCGCTGCATGGTTTGGAAATTTTTTAAATCTTTTGTTCTTACTTAAGACCCCATAAAAGCATTAGAAAACAACCTGCCTGGTGCGCGACACCTGACACGATAGTCAAATTCGCCAACAATACCGACCGGGCGCCTTTCACCCTCTACCCTCTACCCTTTCACCCTGCCTAATATTGTTCAAAGTTATCACCGAATAATTTCCTCGTCTTACGGATCACCAGGAAATGGTCTTCAATTTTGCTGATAGCGGCATCGATCGTATTTGTATCATTTCGAAAAACTGGTACTGCCTGTAGTGCAGCCGCTTCCTTTTCCAGCATTGCCGCTGCAATGGCATCTTCATCCAGCGGATCTACGTAATTCCCATAATCACCCAACAGTTCCCTGTGCCCGGCAGAATCGGATGTTATTACTGGGCAACCCATATAGGCAGCTTCCAGCAAGGGCATATTAGTTGGGCCCAGCAAAGTGGGCATCACCAGTGCTATGGCATTTTTATACAAACTATAAAGTGTTTCATCCGGTACAAAACCAGGTATCAAGACCGAATCTTTCAAATGCAGTTGAGTAATTACTTTTTCCAGGTAAGCCAGGTTCCCTTTATCTGATCCACATAATACCAGTTTCAGGTGCGGATGAACTGACAGCACTCTACTGAAAGCCAGCAAAAGATGATAGTGATTTTTATGTGCCCAAAACTGCGCAGGGTATAAATAATAACTTCCCGGCTGCAGCGAAAATTCGTTGGCAAGCAGGGCTAATTGTTTTTCCCTGCTAATTTGCAGATCAATTATTTTCCCGGGAAAAATGGGTACCACAAATATTTTGTCTTCATGGATCTGTTTAAACCGGAGCAATTCTTTTTTACCCGTTTCGGATTCGCAGAATATAGCAAAAGCTTTATTATAACAGTTGCTGTATAACATTTCTCTTTCCTCGAATACCCCGTTCATAGATATTTCGGGCAGGGCCCAGGTGGAGTAATGCGCTATATCCCAATGCGTAACCACGAAAGGGAAATTCATTTCTTCAGTGGTGGGGGTTAAATGGTACAACAGGTCAATTTTCTGTTGTTTCAGCCAGTCCTCCACATCTGTTTTTTTTTTCGTTTTTAGCGAGATCCGGGTATAGCTTTCATACCTTGTCTTCAGCAGTTCTCTAATAAATGAAACAGGAATTTTACTGATGCGGCTTAAAGTCTTTTTTGAATCGGCTATTTCTGTACTATACGCACCGGGTTGAATTTGCAAAAATTCTTTTTCAAACACAAGGGGCCCGCCTTCCCCCCAACGTACAAATACAAATTCCAGCAAAGGATGAAAAACATGCCGGTCGATAGCACTTAATAACGCGGCATAATAACTAAACGCACCGCCGCTTTCGGGCGTGTAATTTTCCGTGATCACTACACCGATCCTCAGTTTATCCTGCATAAGATTGGATACATTTAATGACATCTTGCAGCTCTGCTTCACGCAGCCCGAGCCCGCTTGGGATATAAAAGCCGTTTCTCGCTAATCGTTCTGCCACGGGGTAGCATTCATTGGCAAACAACCCCATTTTTATAAAAACCGGCTGCTCATGCATACACCAGAAAAAAGGCCTTGTGCCTATTTTATGATCGTTCAAAAGTTTTACCATGCCCGTGGCCATATCTTCGGTTTCGGCCACCAGTCCATACACCCAATAGATATTTTCGGCGTAGCCGGTATCGGATTGCTGGCTTTTAAAACCCTTTAGATCTTTTAAGCCTTCCCTGTAAAACTCCCCGGTCTTTCTCTTATTCGCTAAATGTTCAGCTATCTTTTCTAACTGCGCTACGCCCAGTGCCGCCTGCAGGTTGGTCATCCTGTAATTCCACCCGAGTTCATGATGAATGAATCTCCTGCCAGCCGGTTCAAAAGCAAGGTTGCGTAATTTTCTGCAGCGCTCAGCCAACACGTCGTCGTTACATACGATCATGCCACCTTCGCCCGTGGTAATATGTTTGTTAGGATAAAAACTAAAAGTACTGATGTCGCCAAAGGAACCACAGGGCTTTCCCTTATAGGTCTGCCCGTGCACTTCTGCTGCATCTTCTACCAGGTATAGATTATGCTTTTTACATAAAGCCAGCACAGGATCCATGTCCACGGGTAACCCATAAATATGTACTAGAAGAATAGCTTTAGTTTTAGCCGTTATTTTGTTTTCCACCTGGTTCACGTCCATGTTCCATGTGTCGGGATCACTGTCCACCAGTACGGGCACAGCCCCTGCCCTCACCACCGACTGTGCAGGGGAAATAATGGTAAAGGTGGGCATGATAACCTCGTCTCCCGGGCCAATTCCTAAAGCCTGCACCGCTATATCCAATGCCCCGGAACCGTTGGCAACGGCGATGCCATGTTCCCTGCCGACGTAACCGGCAAACTGGTCCTCAAATTTTTTTATGAAGGGCCCTTCGCTGCTTATCCAGCCGGTTTCGATACACTCGGTGAGGTATTTGAGTTCGTTGCCGGATAATAAGGGGGTATTTACGGGGATTGGCGCCATGCTTATTTTTTTTTCAGGATAAAACAAACACTCCAGGTATCCTTTCCCGGCGGGTTGCCTGTCTCAAATTCTTCTGCGCTGATCATTTCAAAACCGGTGAGCTTTGCAAGCAGGTCTATTTCGTTAATACAGAAATGCCGCATTGGATGTTTTTCATGGTGCGATTCTGTAAGGCCCGTTAGTTTATTTTGAATCAGTACCTCATAGTTTACATCAATGACATTTTCGTTAACATGTATTTCGGGTTCTGCAAAACGGGTGACTTTAATCAGTTCATCTTCTATTCTTTTGATCCGGGTTTCCGGTTGCAAATGATAAACTGCAGGCGAATACCATACATCAAAAATGAAAATACCTCCAGGATTCAAATGATGATTTACAGCGTTGAAACAGGATGCCAGTTCACTATTACTGCCCAGGTAACTGATCACATGAAAAAGTGAAAGGGTGATATCAAATGTTGAGTTTAGGGAAAAATTTGTGATGTCCCCGGCCACGGCATGAAAACCCGTGATCTGCTTATTGTTCGCCTGAGCAACCATGTCCGCGCTTCGCTCCAGGCCAGTGACCGTATAACCCTGCCTGCAAAATTCAGCAGCGTGGTTGCCGGTACCACAGCCCAGCTCAAGCAAACGGGCTGCCCCGGGATGAAACGACCTGATCAGTTGAACCAGGTACTGCGTTTCTTTTTTATAATTTTTATCCTTATAAAGCAGGTCGTAATAGCGGCTATAATGGGAATTGAAATTTTCCATTAGCGCAGCACGACATTGTCTTCGTGAACGGGATCAAATCTTATGCGATCTGTTTCCCCGGAATATGGCCCTTGTTTTACTTCGATCAATTCTGATGCCTCCAGCATTTTAAAACCGTGCCCACCATCAGCAAGCAGGATCACGTCGCCGGTTTCCAATATGGTGCTATGGATATACGATTGTTCATTATCATAAAAATCTACCCGAACCCTGCCGCTTTTGAGAAACAATACTTCCTGCGTAAGATGCACTTTGCGCATCATAATGTTGTGACGGTGTGGCGCCACGACATAACCGGCTTCCCGGTTCATGTAACCCAGTTGTTGCGAATCTTCGTCTTTCGTAAAAAATTCTATTCCATCATTGCGATAGGCTGCCCGGATGATGATCGCGAATGTGACGGCATTATGAACAATATTTTGCACCATAGTCTATTATAGATTAGTTATGCAGGTTCACCCACTTTCTTATTCAGATGCTGAATTGCGTTTGTTTTTAATGTATAAATCCTGCCTTCCCATGAAGTGTTGTATTTCCCATTCAACAGGTATCCCGCCGGATCGCAATAACTTGGAAACTCCATTAATACGTCGTAGTCAGTCAACGCTTCCGTCACTTTTTTTTCCATTAAAAACCATGCGGGGTACGAGGCCTCATACATGCTTCCAGGCACCTGCTGTTTTGTCAGGATCTCATTTGAGTGATGCACAAATGAAGTTCTGTCTAAAATGATATACGGTAAACTCATTGAATTCAGTTGCGCAAGCCACTGGTAAGGCTTTTCTAAATATTGAAGCACCCCGCTCAGCAATACCACATTGGGTTTTTTCCTGGCCAGGCAATCCGCTATCGAATAATAAAACGCCAGGTGTTCGTGCTCAAAATTTTCTTTACCACAGTTCACAAAGTGCTTTTGTTCCACTATCGACCAGGATAAACTTTTTAATCCCGCCAGGAATGCACGATTTTGAAAATAAGAACTTCCTAAACTTCCTCCGAAATCAAGTACGGAAAGATCGCCCCCGTGTTCCAGCGCTGTTTTTTGTAACCCCGTTAATAATGGCCAGTTGTATTGAATGTTCTCAAACAGTACGCCATCTCTTTCGTAGGCAAATTCACCATGTTTTACTTTCAACAGCGCATTTTTGCATTGTTCAAGGATGGTGCTATCATCGTACCCTGAACAGGCGGCTTGTGCTGCTTCCCAACTTGCATATTCCCCTGAGAAATCCTGAGCCCGTTTTGCATTCTTATCAATACTCCCCGGTCTTAGTTTCATCAAAACCGGCGGAACCCATGCCCTGATAATATCTTTATACCAACGCTCCCTCATTATAACATTCAACAAAAAAAACTAAACCTGCCCAACAAAAAGGCCACTTACCTTCCACACCCTACCTCTACCCTCTACCTCTCTACCGTCTACCGTCCACCGTTCGTAGTTTTTCAATACGACGAAGGAGTATTAGAAAAACAAGATCCCGATGAGGTGACGATATCGGGACTACCCTCTACACTCTACCCTCCACCCTCATCAACTCTTTTCAAAATAAATCCTTCCCACCATGCCGGGATATCTCCTGGCAGTATAGTATCTCCATCGCAATAACTTTCAAAACTGGCTAAGTTTTGGTAGCCATTGAAATGTGAAAGGAAGTTTTTCTTATTAAAAAACCAGGTAGGATAGCTGGAGGCATAGATCTTTTCGGAAACCTGCTGGATCATTAGGACGTCATGTTCAGTACGTGCAAAACAGGTACGATCTATCACAATATAAGGAATTTTTAATGCAACAAATTTTTCCATCCAACAAGCAGGCTTTTCAAGGCATTGCAGCACGCCGCTCAGCAGGAGCACATTTGGTTGCTGCTCGGCCAGACCGGATTCGATGGTCGGATAAAACTTTAACTCCCCGTCCTCGAAATGAGTTTTACCGCATGATACAAAATCCGGCTGTTCTACGATGCACCATTGCAGTGACTTTAGGGTGCTAAAAAAATCGCGGTTCTGAAAATAGCTTGAACCAAGGCTGCCACCAAAGTCTAACACACAAAGTCTCCCGTCATTTTCTATGGCCGCCTTTTGCAAAGTGGCAAGCAAAGGAAAACTATATTGCTTTTTATCAAACAGTACGCTGTCCCGTTCATATATGGCTTCGCCATTTTTCACTTTCAGCGACGCATTTTTACATTTTTCCAGGATAGCAGGATGATCATAACCCTTGCTATTTAACAGGGCCATGCTCCAGTCCTCGAAAGGGCCAGACCAGTTTAGCTCCTTGTCTTCCGGTGCACGATTGCGTAGTTTTTCGGGGAGCTTTACCAACACCGGCGGTAAAAACAATTTCAGCAGCTTTTTGAACTTCCTCATATTCATTAATTGCCACCATATAAGGACACCCACCAGGCTCGCCGGCACCCTGGTTCAACACTCAAACATCCATCCGTTTCCGGGTAGCCCGGGGAAATTTCGAAGCTGGAAGTGAAAGAACTAGGCACTTGTTGCCATTCTTTTTGGGCCTGTATAAGTCTCGTAATTTGAAGCGAATTCGTTATAAGTACTTTCGAGGCCGTCCCGCAAATTGATCCTATACTTCCAGCCAAGTGCATTTATTCTTGACACATCCATCAACTTACGCGGTGTACCGTCTGGTTTACTCTCGTCAAAAACAAGTTCACCATCATAGCCACTGATCTCCCGGAGCATCTCCGCCATCTCTTTTATACTAAGGTCTACCCCACTCCCAATATTGATTATCCCGGACGATTCATATTCCTCCATCAGGAACAGGCACGCGGCAGCCGCGTCGTCGCTGTGCAGGAACTCACGGAGGGGTTTACCCGAACCCCATACCGTTACCGTAGGGCTGTCGTTTAACTTCGCTTCATAAAATTTACGAAGCAGGGCCGGTAATACATGCGAGTTCTGCAGGTCATAATTATCCCCGGGGCCATAGAGATTTGTTGGCATCGCGCTGATAAACCTGCAACCGTATTGCCTGTGATAAGCTTCGCACATTTTTATACCAGCAATTTTTGCAATGGCATAGGGCTCATTGCTGGGTTCTAATAACCCGGTAAGCAGGTATTCCTCCTTGATAGGCTGTGGTGAAGCTTTCGGATAAATGCAGCTGCTTCCAAGAAACAATAGTTTTGTCACCCCATTTTTATAAGAATGGTGAATGATGTTATTCTGTATCCGCAAATTTTCAAAAATAAATTCTGCAGGATAAGTATTGTTAGCCAGGATACCGCCCACTTTTGCCGCTGCAAGGAAGACATACTCGGGTTTTTCAGCCTCAAAAAATTGTTGAACCGAAACCGAATCCCGAAGGTCCAGTTCCGAAGACGTTCGGGTTACAATGTTGGTATAGCCTTTCGCTTTCAGCAGCCGCAGAATAGCACTGCCCATAAGTCCACGGTGTCCCGCGACGTAAATTTTGTTGGTAATGTTCATGATTGATCCCGGGGGTGTTAAGGATGTTTAGGAGATTGAATTTTGATAAAGTTCGTTATTTTTTTTGAGTTTTGAAAGGTTGAAGGGTTGAAAGGTTGAAGGGTTGAAGGGTTGAAAATAGTTTAATACCTGCCCAGAGCAGGGTTGAAGATAGTTTAATACCTGCCCAAGGCAGGGTTGAAAATAGTTTAAGGGTTCCTACTGATCGAAGGCTAATATAGTTTCAATTCTTCAACGCGCAGCATTAAACTCTTCAACGCGAAGCATTCAACTTTTTCAACGCGAAGCATTCAACCCTTCAACGCGCAGCTTTCAACCCTTCAACGCGCAGCTTTCAACCATATTCAACGCGCAGCATTCAACCCTTCACCGCGCAGCATTCAACCCTTCAACGCGCAGCATTCAACTATTTTTTTGTTTCCCATCCAATAGCGAAAGCTGCTTTTTTTTAAGGTTGTTTATTTTTAAAGACAGCGGATCAATTTTCTGTCGTAAGACAGTCAAATCATTCTCGTTTGCAAATTTCAGATCAACAGCAATGAAAATATGACTTAACAACTCAACTAAACTCGAATACGCAATAGTGGAGAAATGTGCCTGATCTTTTGCCGTAATCCTGGCGGATCCCTCGGCAAGATTTGCTGCCACCGATGTTGATGCCCGCCTGATCTGGTTTGTCAGTCCGAATTTCTCCTTATCCGGAAATTTTTCTGTCAGGATATATACTGCCGCTACTAATTCCCTTGCCAACTGCCAGGCTTCTAATTTCTCAAATGAAAACTGGTACATAGATGGGAGAGCAGGGTTGAAAATAGTTTAATACCTGCCTGAGAGCAGGGTTGAAAATAGTTTAATACCTGCCCAGGGCAGGGTTGAAAATAGTTTAAGGGTTCCTACTGATCGAAGGCTAATATAGTTTCAACCCTTCAACGCGAAGCATTCAACCATCTTCAACGCGCAGCATTCAACCCTTCAACGCCAAGCATTCAACTATATTCAACGCGCAGCATTCAACCCTTCAACGCGCAGCATTCAACCATATTCAACCCGCAGCTTTCAACCCTTCAACGCGCAGCTTTCAACCCCTACAGCACCTGCAAATTTTTCACATCAAACACCGCACTCAACTGCAGCCCCATACTTTCTATATACACCTTCGCCTTATTACCTTTCACCTCAATCACGATCCCTTTGTAATTCATCAATAATCCCTGCTTCACCAGCACCGTATCCTTTGGACCCAGGCTCGCATTACGCACTTCCACATCACTAAACTCCTGCAAAAACTTTTTAATGGTATCGATCTCTTCCTGTTTCACCAGGGCAGGTTTACCCAGCCAGTGCACATAATTCAAGATGCCATCCACGCTGCGGATATCCCACTTTTTCTGTTCATCCACCTGCACAAAAACGTATCCCTTGAACAAGGGTTCCAACACCACTTTTTTGCGGTCGCTCCATTGTTTCTGCACTTTATTCAGCGGGCAATAATGTTCTATGCCCGCGTCCTGCAGGCGTTCCGCTACTTTTTTCTCCCACCGCGGGCGGGTGTACACAACATACCAGTTTTTATTCTCATTCATAGACGGGACAAAGCTTCGCTGTTCCTCAGTCACAGCCAAACTGTAACGGTGAGGAAATTTTATTAGATTTTACTAATGATGATACACCAGGGAGTGACCATCCTCTTTCAATTTATTTTCGAAGGTCCATAGACCATAGTCCATAGCCCTCTCTCATTTGTCCGGTGATCTTCTGCCTTACACCCTCATCCTTCCACCTTCCACCTTCCACCGAACCCTTCTTCCATCTTCCCATCTTCAAATCTTCAAATCACCAAATCACCAAATCTTCAAATCAAAATCGACCATGGCCTAATAATTTCTCCTAAACAACTTCTTCACAAACTTCGTCGCACCCCAAAGTTTTCTAAACCCGGGTTGTTTACCATCGGGCACATAGTAGGCATGGCCCTCGCTGCCATACCCATAACCATATCCATAGCCATAACCGTATCCATAACCATAGCCGTTACCGTAACCACCGAAGCCATAGTTAAATAAGGATACACCCCTTGGTTTGATACCGTTAAACACCACGCACATATTCGGGAATTTTTTATCCCTGTTCAATGCTTCAATCATGTGGAGGAAGTTGCTGGGTGTAACCGCATGACGTACCACGAAGATGGTAGTCTGCACGTATTTCTCCAGCAATTGCGCATCCGTTACCGGTCCAACCGGTGCTGTATCTATAATGATATAATCAAAACGTTCCCGGAGTTCCTCCATCATCTTTGCAAAAGAGGGTTGCTGTATCAGCTCGGTAGGATTCGGCGGGATAGGACCCGCAGAAATTACTGATAGATTTTCGTATTTCGTAGGTTTGATGATCTCCTCTATGGTCGCTTTCCCCACCAGGTAACTACTGATACCGGGGTTCTTACTTACGTTTAGTTGAGCGCTCAATTTAGGTTTACGGAGATCCATCTCCATCAATGCCACTTTTTTCCCGGTAAGTGTGATACTCAGGGAAAGATTGATGGCGATAAAGCTTTTTCCTTCGCCTGATACGCTCGAAGTCACCAACAGGGTTTTGTTGGTTTCATTAAAAGCCATAAAGGAAAGGTTCGTTCGCAGGGTGCGGAACTGCTCCGCGATGACCGTGCGTTTTCCTTCCTCGATGGCAATGGTATTGTTATTGGTATTCTGGATGATCTCCGCTACCACCGGCACTTTGGTCTTCTGTTCGATCTCTTTGCGGAACAATACTTTGTTATTGAACTGTTCCTGGATCTGCACATACAGTATAAACGCAACCAGCGCGATCATTAATGCCATCGTATAAAAGTTCTTGGCGATGGGGCGAATGGGGCCGAAAGAGTAACCATTCTCCAGCACTTTGAGGTCTGCAGAAGTGGAGGCAGAAGAAAGTTCGGTTTCTTCTCTTTTCTGTAACAAAAAAGAGTAGATATTATTTTTGATCATCTGCTGGCGGCTGATTTCCAGCAATCCTTTTTCCTTTTGCGGAATACCGATGAGCAGACTGTTGTTTTTGGCGATCTGGGAATTTATATTGCCCTTCTGGGTAAGGTAATTACTCCGGATATTGTTCATACTTTCCCGGATATCCTTTTTCAACAAATCAATTTTAGACTCGGCAGTTACAACGGCTTCACTGGTTTCTCCGCCAATCGTTTTTGCTTTTTCCAGCTCAAATTCTGTATTATACAACTGGCCCAACAGACCGCCCAGGGTTCCATCGGCCACCATATTGAGAGAGGGAACTGTACCACGATCTCCTGATTTCCGATAGACATAACCCTGCACCTCTTTTAACACTTCCAACTGCATATCGATATCGCTGCTCTTTTGATCAAGTTCCGTAACATTACCGAAATACATGGCTGCCTGGCCACCAAGGTCGGTTACCCCTTCCCGTGATTTGTATTCCTGGATATTTCGTTCTACGCTGTCTAATTGCCGGGTAACCGTATTAAGCCGGGCTTCAATAAAATCAATTGTTAAACGGGCAGTCTGGTTTTTATCCTTTATGGTTTCCAGGTTGTATACTTCAAACAGCAGGTTAAGTACATCGACCCCTTTTTCCGGCACGGGTGTTTCGATAGTAAGGTTTAGCACGGGTGATGTATAAGACTGTGCTGATGCATTTAAACTCCCGACAATTTCCGAAGCGGCAGCCCAGGTTGTGTTAAAAACGGCAAAGAAATTTTTCCCTGTAACGGTCCGACTGTATTCCGGGTTGATACGGAGAATATAAGCTGTCTTATTTATCAATAATCGCCCGCCAAAAGGTATATCCTGGTTGGCGATATGTACGGTGTTCTTATTCCAGTTGATCTCGAATGGATATTTGCCCCCCCCATTCACGCTGTCTTTATTCACGGCTTCAAATACGACGGGGGAATTGGCCTTATATAACTCCTCAGTTTGCACTTTTCCTTCGTTAAAAACACTCACATACAAATTAAGCTGCTTCACCACCTGGTTCATCAGGTTCAAACTCTTCAGTCGCAGGATCTCGCTCTCTACATTGGTCTTCTCCTGGAATACGTTCATCGATTGCAACACCCGCGTATTCACGTCCAACTGGTGCGGATCCTTTAACATGCCTTTGGCAGCCGCTACATAAATCTTAGTTTGTGAGCGATGGTTCACGTATGCAATAGACATTGCAATAGCCGTAAATAAAACAAACACAGGCCAGAACGGAAGGAAGCGTTGCACAACCTGCGTTAAAATATTAGCCTGCGGGCGCTCGTTAAAAAATTGATCTTCTGTCATTACTCTTTCAGGATGTATTAACGAAATATCCGGTCGATCACGATGAAGAAAAAAGACAAACCTGTCATTACAAGCGATATGGTGGTTTGTAATTTCTGGCTTTTTTCAGCTTTTAGCCGTTTTTCTTCATCACTCTGTACATACACAATATCGTTCGGTTTCACATAAAACCATTCGGAGTTAAATATTGAATGATCCTCCATGTTCACATACTTCACCTGTTTATTGTTTCCCTGCTCCCGGATGATCATTACTTTATTAGCCAACCCGGTAGATTTTATACCCCCGCTTTTTACCAGGACTTCCAGGAGACTCAATTGTTCTTCCGGCATCTGGATGATTTGTGGCCCCCCAACTTCCCCAATCACCGTTACCTTATGGTTCAGGTAGCCAACGTTCACAATGGGTTCCTTCATATATGGAAGGAGGTCTTTTTCAAGTTTTGCAGCCAGCTGGCGACGTGTGAGCCCTTCAACTTTTACCCTTCCCAGTCGATGCACTAACACGTTTCCATCAGGATGTACCGTAAAACCACTCATACCGGGGCTCGAACTGGTGGCCGCCCCCTGGTTGAATATAGCATCTTCGGAGGGGCTAAGGCTGGTTACGGTAATACTGAGCTGGTCGCCTTTCTGTATAGTAGACTCGTAATCGTTCGGCAAAACACCGCTGATCGTGGTATCTTTTGTAAGGGTTGTAAAATATGTGGAGGGGCGGGTGGTTTTGCAGGCAGAGAATCCGACTGACAGCAGAAACAGGAGAAGAAAAAAAGAAAAACTGCGCCTCATCAAAAACCTGCAACACGGGTTCAGAAAAATTATCATAATGGTTGGGTGAGTAAAACAAAATTTGCCCGGCAACAAATCGGTTGCAGACCTTACAAAAATCGTTAAAATTGTTGATAAAAGAACAGGAGATTCATGGTTAAAAAACCGGCATTTCCAGAATGGGTTTCCAGGATTCGGATATAAGATTGTGTTTATTTCAAGATCATAAGATAGGTCCCGGGGTTCAAAAACTCTCCATCCCCACCCCATCACCATTCATGCTCATCTCCCGGGCCCCTATTCCTCACTGGCTTCCCCGGGCTTTTTCCTCGCCCTCCACAGGCCGGCACCAATACCGGCGGCGATCAATAAACTGAGTCCACCATCTATCGGGATACACTGCGGGGGGCAAAACGGGCAACGGGGGCAGCAGGGATCGCAACCGGGATCAGATCCGGGCCCACCAGGGCCACCTGGTGATCCCTGCCCGAAAAGAGAAGGCACGGTAACGCAAAACAACAATGCCAGTGTACACAGGGTCTTTTTTGGAAAAAAATGGGACATGCTTTCTCAATGATTTGGTACAAAAATAAGCTTTGTTTCAATCGAAGGATCATTATGCCGGGGTTAATTCATAACCGGTAATCATTATTTAACTTCCGCCCCGGCAACAGTTATTTCTACCAATTCAGGCTGAAATCCTGCCTTTGATACAAAAAAGCGGGCCGAGCTGTCTGCATACTTTTCCTTCCAAGCCTTCGCTATATTTCTAAAACTCCTTTCCTCCGGGTAAGGCGTGGTATGCATTTCTTTTTGTCCCCACTCATAGGTACTCACTGCCCTGCCGTTGGGCAACGTACAATTATTAAAAAAATATTCTGCCATTTCTTTTTTGGCCACAGCATTGGTGGTAGTGATATACATATAGGGTGCCCCGCCGGAAAAGAGTACGGAGGACAGGTACCTGTCCCACAACTTTCCAGCCTGCAGCCATGGCAATACCCCCCAACATATGATTACGAGAAAATTAAAAACAGGTTTCAACTGCTGCCTGGTCCATTCGATACCCTGGTGTTGAAATAATAAGAACAGCAGCACTATCATGGACAGGTTCCATGGCCAGAGAACGTAATTCACATTCAAACCCAGTGGGCCCATCATAAGCAAAACAAAACTGTGCATTCCTATCAATATCCACATACCCCAGCGCCGGAAAGGGCGATAACAAATCAGCATTACTGCAAATATTTCTGCCAGGGGAAGCAGGTACCCTGCCCTAAAGGCCCAGGAGGGAATATCATAAATATGTAACCAGCGTTTGAGGATAAAACCGAGCCATATTTCATAAATAAAAGCCGGGTTAAACTTCCAGAGCGCACTGAAAAAATAAGTGCCTATCAAAATGAACTGCCAGCCAAACCTGCGCTGGTTTTCGTTTTCCACGAAAACATAAACCCCCAGCATAAACATAAACTGGTATTGCCAGGGCTGCAAGCGGTTTTGGTCCGCCATACAAATGACCAGTTGCAGAAAAAGCAGTAAGGCTACAACGGGTTTCACCGGTTTAAAAACAGTAAACAGCATCAACGCCAGGCTGCTAAAAAACAGCCCCTGCTGCACAGCTTCCGGCCACCCGCCAAATATGCCGGCAACTGGAAAAGAGGGGAAACCAGGATGGGAAAGAAACAGTTTATAGGAACTTGCCTGGGTTACAAGCATGACCAGGCAAACTACCCGGATAATGTTATTAGAGAAGCTAGTTTGCTGCATTGGCTCTGAGACGGTTGAGGGTTGACGGTTGACGGTGGAGGGTAAATAGTTAGTGCTTTTTTCAGTCTGTTTTGAAATTTTGTATCAATTCTTTTAGTTCTTT
>JAYSYY010000111.1:0-2857 GCA_043727215.1 Chitinophagaceae bacterium
AAATGGTTAAAAGATCTTGGATAAAATAATCAAAGGCTTCCCAATGGAAGTCTTTTTTTGGGTACGACTTCAGCGGAATGCAAAAATCTGTAGGTCGACTACCCCGGTCGGCCGGGCAATTTTAGCCTGATTGTTGCTTAATTCTACCCGATCCATTTATTAAAAACAGGAATGATGCTTTCGAAAATATGGTTTGGGCCCTATAATATATAATAGGGGAAAGATTATTCATAACCTTAAATCAATAAAATGGCCAGGCGCACCAAAATACAACTAGCAACCATTTCCCAAACCTTTCCTAAATGTCCCACCGGGATCACCGGGTTGGATGAAATTACGGGCGGAGGCATTCCCAAAGGCCGCCCTACACTCCTCTGCGGCGCTTCGGGTGCGGGGAAAACCCTGTTTTCCATAGAATTTATAGTCAGGGGTGCCATTGAGCTTGGTGAGCCAGGAGTGATCGTTGCCTTCGAGGAGCGTGTTGAAGATATCGAACAAAATGTTGCATCGTTGGGCTTTGATCTTAAAAAACTGCAAAAGGATGGGCTTATCATTATTGATCACGTACACATTGACCGAAGCGAGATCGAGGAGACAGGGGAATATGACCTGGAGGGATTGTTCATCAGGCTGGATCATGCAATTAAAACTGTTGGGGCAAAAAGGGTAATGCTGGATACCATAGAGAACCTGTTTGGAGGATTAAGTAATGAGGGGATACTTCGGGCAGAAATAAGGCGACTGTTCAACTGGTTAAAGGAAAAAAAGGTGACCACGATTATAACCGGTGAAAAGGGAGACGGGTTACTCACCCGGCAGGGTTTGGAAGAGTACGTTTCGGATTGCGTGATCCTGCTGGATCACCGGATCGTGAACCAGATATCCACAAGGCTCCTTCGTATTGTAAAATACCGTGGTTCGCTGCATGGTACCAACGAATATCCTTTTCTGATTGATGAAGATGGTATCTCCGTATTGCCTGTTACATCCTTAAAATTAAATAACGACGTTTCTTTACAAAGGGTTTCCTCGGGGATAAAAGCGATGGACAATATGCTAGGGGGAAAAGGATTTTTCCGGGGAAGTTCCATTCTTGTTTCCGGTACGGCTGGTACGGGCAAAACCAGTATTGCGGTTTGTTTTGCAGAAGCCACATGTAAGCGAAATGAACGTTGTTTGTACCTGGCATTTGAAGAAGCGCCGCAGCAGATCATCAGGAATGTAAGATCGATTGGCATTTACCTGCAGCCTCATATTGATACGGGATACTTGAAGATCGAGGCTGTGCGCCCTACAACCTATGGCCTGGAAATGCACCTGGTGGCTATACATAAACTTGTGAAGCAATTTAAACCGAAGGTAGTGGTGCTCGACCCGATCACTAACCTGGTGGCAGTAGGTTCTATGCAGGAAGTGAAGTCTATGCTTATTCGCCTGATCGATTATTTACAGGCAGAGGGAATCACTGTGATGTTTACCGCGCTCGTGTACAACAATAATCTCACTGTTCAAAGCGATGAAGGCGTATCGTCCCTGGTGGATGCATGGATAAGTGTCAGGGATATAGAAGCAAACGGGGAGCGCAACCGCGGCATTTATATTATGAAATCCCGGGGAATGGAACATTCAAACCAGGTGCGGGAGTTTATGATCACGGACGATGGAATTGACCTGATGGATGTCTACCTTTCAAACAACGGCGTTCTAATTGGGTCTGCCAGGGAAGCCCAGCAGCTGAATGAACTGACTGGTGAGGAACTGCGGAGCCATGCGGTATCGCAGAAAGACAGGGAGATTAGCAGAAAACGCACGGTACTCGAATCACGGATCGCTTCCCTTCAGGAAGAGTTTGAATCTGTGCAGGACGAGCTGAATAAATCGTATGTGGAGGAAGAATTGAAAAAGGCTGTGACGGAACGAAATCGCAGTCAATTATCCAATAAAAGATCCAATAATACCAATGGCAAAAAAAATTAAACAGGAGGCATTTGTTGCCCCACGGCTAAAATCAACACGCGCCAAAAAAGAAATGTGGGAACTGCGGTTATATGTCGCGGGCAATACCCCAAAATCAATGAGCGCATTAGCAAACCTTAAAAAATACTGCGAATTGCACTTAAAAGATAAATACACGCTGGAAGTGGTGGACCTGCTGGTACACCCACAACTGGCAGCGGGTGACCAGATACTTGCCATTCCAACACTTGTAAGAAAAGTACCTGTACCCATCAGGAAAATTATTGGGGATCTTTCTAATGAAGAGAAGGTTCTGGTAGGTCTTGATATCCGTCCCCTAATACTTTGAAATGAAAGTAAGTGAGAAAGATAATAAAGGCTTTCATGAAGGAGCCGCCAACGGAGAATATGAACTACAATTATTTGTAAGTGGCGCTTCTCCGAATTCCGTGCGGGCAATTGTAAATCTTAAGAACATTTGTGAGGCACACCTGGCCGGTAAGTATAGCCTTGAAATTATTGATGTTTACCAGCAAGGCATTGTGGCCAGAGATGCCGAGATTATTGCACTGCCTTTATTGATAAAAAAGTTTCCATTACCAGAGCGCCGCTTTATTGGAGATATGTCTGAAACAAAAAAATTGTTACATGGTCTGGGGCTTGATGCAGATTTACTATGAATTCAAAAATAAATAATAAAGCTAGCTTTAAGGAAGAACTGTTGATCCTGAGACAAAAACTGGACGAGGCAAACGAAACGATTGAGGCGATCCGCACGGGCCAGGTAGATGCACTCATTGTCGACGACGGTTCGGGACACCAGATATTTACCCTGACGAGTGCAGACCAGGGATACCGTGCACTGATTGAGAATATGGGGGAGGGTGCGGTCACTATGAAC
>JAYSYY010000112.1:0-7221 GCA_043727215.1 Chitinophagaceae bacterium
TCGAAGGGTTGCCAGGTATTGGGATGGTAGGAACCGCGCCTTTCAATTCCTGTGTGCTGCAGTAAAGCACGCAGATCCTCGGACATAATGAGGTAATCAATTTTGCCGGAAATGAGCCCGGTGTTGTAAGTGCCCGGCCGATCGGTTGGATAGCTCGGGTGATCCATCACGTCGGTGAAGCCCTGGGTAAAAAGAGTGGCAAGGGTATCTGCGCCTGGCGTATCATTCAGGTCTCCGGCAATCAGCACCAGGTTTGAACGCTGAAGGGCCGTCACCGCTATCGCGTGGGCAGCATCTGCCTGCCGCTTTCGCCTCGCCTGTCCTTCCGCATCATTGCCGTTCCTTTTGCTTTTAAAATGATTGGGGATCACAACCAGCGTTTGTCCGTCGGGTAATTCGATATCGTATTCCGGGCAATCCCGCGAAAACGTGGTACTGGAACCCACGGCATCATGCACATGGCTCCTTATCTCCCTGATGGGAAACTTACTTAGAATGCCGAGGTCTATTCCACGCACATCGTTACCATCGATCACCATTAAATAGGGATAACTAAACCCAAACTGTTCTTTCAATACCTGGAAATTAAAACGACCCAGCGTCGGCCTGTTTTCTATTTCTACGCAGACCAGCACATCAGGCTGCACTTCGTTGATCACCCGTGCAGTATTGTAAGTTGCCATCCACTCGACATCTTCGCGTTTAAGTTCAAACCAGCCTACCCAATCCATCCTGCCATTGGCAGCCACTTCTACGGGCGCATTGGTAGGTTTCCTGAATAACTGACCTCTAAGTTTTTGTAATGTGATCAACGAATTGGATGGAGCATTCATTAAATGCCATCCATATTTCGCTGTCAGCTCCAGGAGAGTCGCTTTGTCTGCCGCTGTATAAATTTCTTTTGTGATGATCGCGTTCGCTGTGGAAAAATCTTCTAATACGATTCTTCCATCCGCATCATTGTCCAGGTTCATCGCAGTGGGACGGGTAAACAGGTTTTCGAGATTGAATGCTGCCAAACGCATATTTTATGTTTTAAAAGTGAAAAGTGCGGCCTTTACAAAATGCAGCACATCGGGTACTCGTGTCAAAATACCACGGAAAGTAAAGTTCTTTTTTTGGGAAGACGAGGAATTTAACACGCACCCGGCTTTTCTCGTCTTGAACCACAATCATCCTGTTATAAAGATCGGTGGCGACTCCCGGAAATGCAATGGTGTTTACACGGTTATTAAAGGGTATTTAAACGGGGTAAAAATTGTGTTGAAATCTTAAATTTTAACTGTTAAATGGAAAAGGGTTCAAGGTTTAATGTTGGGGGAATGTTTTGTTTAAATTTTACATGATGAACGTTGAATGGGGTTTCACGCAGAGGAGCTAAGAAAGCAAAGACGCAAAATTATTTTGAATGAGAAATGCTGAATGTTGAATAGGGGTAAGCAAAAACGAAAGTAAAAAAATACTGAAGGGCGCTCAATGCGTTGGTCAGGAGACCAGCTTCCCTCATCCCAAAGTGGTTAGCGTGGTTAGGATTCGTCGCTTCTTTTATTTACCTTCTGGCACAGGCAGAACTACTGTCGACGGTGATACCCGGTTTCCCGGTGATAAATATGGCAGGATTTATTGGAAGCAGTTTATGGCTGCTATGGTTAGCTTTGGTTGGGGTTCGGTTTATTAAACCCCGGGTAACTTTTGACAGGAATATAAAAACTCAACTAACATGAACAAACCGATCCTGACTATTTTAGTAAGTTTTTTGCTTGCTTTCAGCGAGGGCGAACTTTTTGCCCAATCTTGCGGAACCCGGCAATTAGCTCCGCAAATTGCCGGGTTCTTACAGTTGATCGGCTACCAGGATCTTTCGATCGAACAACTGCGGAGCCTGCCGATAGAGCAAATAAAATTTGCCGGCCCTCCTGCGAGGCCGTATCCAAAAGAAGATGTAACGCGGATTAAAATAACGGCTGACAGCATACCCGTGCTCGTTTTCAACCCGTCTCATTCAGAAAGTCTTCCCATTATTATCCATTACCATGGTGGTGGTTTCATATCACCCTTATTATCCTGCCTGGAACATGATTTATGGAGAGAAGCTAAAAGTTTCGGAGCCATCATTTTTGCAGTTGATTACCGCGTGGCTCCAGAACATCAATTTCCGGCGGCGGTAAATGATAGTTATAATGCTTTTAAATGGATCGCAGCACATGCCGGTGAAATGGGCGGGGATACGAGTCGTATCGCACTCATGGGCATAAGTGCCGGTGCAAACCTGGTGGCAGTGGTAACGCAAAAAGCGAAAAAAGACGGTATCTCCGGCAAAATAAAATTGCAGATCATGAATGGTTTACCCGTTGACCTTAGTCCAAAAAACATGGAAACCTCCCTCTCCTACCAGCAGAATGCAAAAGGCTATTTTCAAACCAAAGCTGCCTGCTACTTTGCATTAGAGATGTATGCACCGGGTCAATACAATAACCCCGAAGTTTCCCCGATACTTACAACGGATCTGAAAGGATTACCTCCGGCGGTTATCATAACCGCTGAATTTGATCCGTTAAGAGACGATGGTTTTTTGTATGCAGCCAAATTAACAAGCGCCGGGGTAACGGTCTGGGATAAATGTTTTGCGGGGCAGATCCATTGCCTGATCGGGCTACTTCCCGGTATGCCCGCTCTAACAGAATACGAAAACCTTATAAAAACCGCCATGGAAAAAAGTTTTAAGCCATAAAGCCTGGCAAAAACAATTGCAGATGAACTAAACTAACTGAATATGCAATTATTGACAACCATTTTCCTGGTGATTTTATCCTTTACGGTTTTTGCGCAAGCGCCACTTGCACCGGGCAAAAAAGGGTTTGAATAAAAATGGGTTAAAAACCACTCCTGCCATATTAAATGGTTTATGCTTAGGGACACGGCCAAATTTGAAGTGGGAACGGTGTCCACCCAAATGATAAAGAACAAAAAATACTTTACCGTGGTTACAAAGCTGCATATGAAAAATGCAGGTTCACCATGGGTTCACACTACCATCGCAACCGTAGAAACCCCGGACTCTGTTTACCATTCATCTTATAATAAACAAAGAGATAGGGCGGTCAACTTTGGAAAAATCGCCACGGGTTATTACCATGATAAAATAAAACAGCAGCATACGATTGGCTTCCTTTCCAGGGAGGCTATCGTCATGGAATTAATAGAATAAGAGAGGTGAATTATTTTGAATGTTAAATGCTAAATGTTGAAGGGGGGTTCACGCAGGGAAGCTAAGAAAGCATCGCAGCAAAGAGGTTGATTATTTTGGCTGTAGTGTTGAATGCCGAACAAGGTTATCCCTAAAAAATGACGTTGTCCCATAAATGCCGGAGCTACAGAAGTATCCCGATAATTACCGGGGATTTAATCAGGGAACCGACCCGCCATCGGGAAAATCGAATGTTGCAAGCGTCGTTCGTCGGGAGCCCAGCCGCGAGCAGCTAAGCCTCAAACGATTTCCAAAGCAAGAATGTTATGCGGGGCATGACTTCGTGGCTTCTTGACCTTACTGGTCTATAAAAAAATGACTAGTAATATGGCCGCCTGCTAAACTGAATTCCTCTCAGCTAAGCCTCTTTAACGTCTTTGCCTTTTTGCGTGCAACTTTCCAGGTAATTCGGTTTAGTGCACCACCCCCACATGCACATAATCCTGCCGTAGACCGTTATTTTTAAAGAGATAATAGGTGGTCTGGTAAAACGCAACAGCATTATTTACGAGGTTGGCGGCGGCTGGTATCGGCGCCTGGGTATTGGCGGTCTTATTGTAGAGATAGGTTTCCACTTTCTGCTGCGGGCCCAGGATCACCACGCTATCAGCTTTGAGCAGTGCTAATTTCTGGTAAGTGCCCAGCAGCGCCCGTTCCTGGTAACCGGGGGCGAGCACATCTTTCCCGAATAGATTGCTTTGGTAACTCCAACGCAACCACGCAAAGAGCGTTGGATAAAGATCGATCTGCGAACAGGTGGATTCGATCCTGCGAGGCGTGCTGTTCATAGGATCGTACACAATGGCTGGTATGTGGTACTTGCTGATATCGATCTCGTTTTTCCCGGCGCTGCTGGCACAATGATCGGCCACGAAGATGAAAATGGTGTTCTGGAACCATGGTTTTTTAGCGGCCTTTTCCAGGAATGCACCAATTGCATAATCCGTGTACCTTACAGCCCCTTCCCTGCCGCTCCCGGAAGCAAAACTGATCTTGCCCTCGGGAAAAGTGTAGGGCCGGTGATTAGAAGTGGTCATCACGAAATCATAAAACAAACTGCCGGCATTATACTGGCTGTCTGCTTCCTCTATCACTTCATCGTACAGGTCCTCGTCGCAGATGCCCCAGGCATTTTTAAAATGGATCATGGAATCCGGTATCTGGTGGCGCGTGGTCTTCAGTTTATCTTTCACCACCATATTTCTTCCCTTATCCACAATGGCATAACCATTATTGCCGAAATATTCATTCATGTTATCAAAGTAGCCGTCTCCGCCATAAAGGAAAGCGCGGGCGTAACCGGCTTCGCGAAAAATATTACCAATCGTGGTCAGGTTCTCTGTTCCCGGCCGCCGCACAATGCTGCTGCCCGGTGTGGGTGGCACTGCCAGCGACAAGGCTTCCATGCCCCTTACCGTGCGGGTACCCGTAGCATACATATTCGTGAAGAGCAAACTATGGGCAGCCAGGGAGTCCAGTACCGGTGTGAGCTGTTGTTTGTTACCGAAGGCCTGCATAAAATCTGCGCTGAAACTCTCGATCGTCACCATGATCACATTGGGCTTGCGTGCCTCGCCTTGGTGGCTGATAAAACGACTCACCGAGCGGCCGCTGTCAGCAAAACGGGCACCAGGTTCTGCCAGGTCTTTACGCACCAGTGCAAACGCTTCATCGATATTTTCTACGCGGTAAAACTGTTCGTAATTGAGTTCATTGTTTTTAAAAGCAGCAAAAAAAGAAAAAATGCCAGCTTTGGTCAGTTCATTCTGGTAGTGATTGTAGCTTTGCTCTGCTATGTCATTGCGAAGAAAAAGGCCCAGCCCCAAGGCTAGCCCTGTAATGCTACCGGTCAGGAGCAATCGCTGGCGAAAAGGGGTAACTGAAGAAAAGCTGTTAGCGAATATTTTTTTCTTTACAAAAATGACGGTGATCGCTAAGCAGGATAAGAGCATCCCGCTGATCAGCCATGGCAGCGGGTAAGATTCATTGATATTGTGGATGACCTCGTAGGTGTATACCAGGTAATCCACCGCGATGAAATTATAACGGCTTTCAAATTCCATCCAGAAAGTGACTTCCCCGAAAAAAGAAAAGATCACGAGCAGGAGGGTCAAAAAGAAAAAGAAGTAAGTAAAACCCCGGTTCAGCCAATGCCTGTTGAGGCGCTGCGGCAGTAATAAAAGATAAACGGAATAGGCCACGCCAATGAAACAAACTACGGCCAGGTCAAACAGGAACCCCAGCCCAAAGATCTTGAATGAGGCGAGGAACGAGATCCCGGCCTCCGCAAAATTCAGCAGGAAAAAAATACTTCTCAAAATAAAAGAAGCGATCAGGAAAAAAGCACTGAAGGCGAAAAGGATGCTGTAGCGGCTCTTCCATGTATTCATTGGAATGTTATTATCAGGGTGATGCCATGCGGTGTAAATGTACAACTACCCTATTTGGAAACCATGATAAAAAGAGCTTGTGTGGGTGATAGGGGTCAGTGTGGGGAGGTTTAACATAACTGCAACAATCCTTTATTTCAAATTTTAAATGCTGAACGATGCGTCTCTTGAAGTTGCGCACGGGAACTACGGGTGGTACTAAGAGAATTTCGCGGGAAGAGCCCGAGAAAGCAAAGCTAACGTATTTTGAATGCCTGATGCTCCAGGGAAAAGCACTCAAAATCGCCACAAAGCCCCTAAGTCACCAAGAATTTTTCCGTCGGAAAAAGGACATGCAAATGCTCCGCATTTTTTGAACAACCATTGTTTCGCTACCAATTCAAAAGAGGCGGCACGAAGCTACTGTGATAAAGCGAGGGGCAGGCTTACATCGATAGCACCGCATTTTTATAGTTACCTGTTTCATCGTCTAAGCCGGAGAAGAAAGATAGCATTTATTCTTCGAGGTTAAATCTTCCAGTTCCCGTTTAAAAACCTTTTGGGTAACCGGGTTCCACTATTCATCAGGAGCAAAAAAGCAGGGCAAAAGGCAGTCACTCCCTCCCGCGGCAATTGAGAACCATTTCTAAAAAATCATTCCTTATCAAGAAATACCTCAAACACTGCTTTCTGGTTTCCCTGCTTTCCGCCACCAATATCATAACCTTTGCTTTCCTTAAATGCCCGAGTAGCCGTTTGCTTAAACAATTTCAACCAGGGCAAATATTGACTTCCCTCGGGTTGGTGAGTAATTGTATTGGCCAGTGCACGGATAAAGTGGTGGGTAAATATGCTGCCTATTGCAGGGTCGGTTACGGCAGGTTGGCCATGCTGCGATGATGATACCATTATTGAAACCGCATATGTTGGATCAGTAAACAATTTTTTGGTAAGTGACTTGCTTACCGGAGGCATGATACCTTTTACAACATTCATATCTTTTTCACTATTTGCCGGACGTTTGAAAGGTATATTGGTATTGCAGCAATCCCCTATGGCAATAGTGATACGGGCACCTCTAAAACGCATGATGTTTAATATCACGGCCAGGTTTTGGGTATGCTTTTCTATAAAGTCAATCTTATTGTATTGCACCTGGTCGTGAGGAGGCCGCATGTCTACCTGCGGATACTTCCGGTGCCTTTCTTTTTCATAACTGAATCCATGGCCCGAATAATAAAACAGGACAACATCATTTTCAGTGCGCAATACAATGTTGTCTATAGCTTGCCCTAAATGATCCCGGTGATAATGCGGGCCCGAAATTTCTATCGGACAAAGATCGTAATGGATATGTCTGCAGATAGCTTTAAACACTTTTTTCACAGCCTTAGCATCTTTTACGCAACCTTTATTCAAAAGAGCATCGTGGGTATTGGCCATCACGATCAGGATGAGCCGGGGTTGTTTTACCGTTCTGTCCTCCAACATCGATTGCTTAAAGTTTTCCAATAATTGCGGAAAAGGTATTTTTTTCTTGGCTGGCATAACTTTTCAATTTTTACAATCTACCTCTTAAATATAATTTAAAAATGCAAGAATGAG
>JAYSYY010000113.1:0-61332 GCA_043727215.1 Chitinophagaceae bacterium
ATTACCAACTTGCCAAAACGGAATTGGTACGTGTAAAAAGTGATGATGGCCTCTACGACCTTCCCATGAAAGTTACCTGGCCACTAAACATGGATAAGACCAAAAAATACCCGGTTTTGATCAGCATTTACGGCGGTCCAAATGCAGGCACTGTTATGGACAATTGGACGATGACCGGTAACCAGCAGTTTTACGCCAGGGAAGGATTGATACAGGTGGCAATGGATCACCGCGCCAGCGGCCATTTTGGGAAAGAAGGCGTGAACTACATGTACCACAACCTCGGCTATTGGGAAATGAAAGATTATTCCACTATGGTAAAATGGCTGATCGCGAACGGAGCAGCAGACTCTTCCAAAATCTGTATTACAGGGTTTAGCTACGGGGGGTACATGAGTTGTTATGCGCTCACCCATAGTTCAGCTATTTTTACACATGCTATGGCCGGGGGAAGTGTGACCGACTGGACCTTATATGATTCACATTATACCGAACGTTTTATGGGCACGCCTGCTGACAACGCCGAAGGCTATAAAACAAGTTCGGTATTGAACTATATCGACAGGTACAAAGGGAACCTGCAAATAGTTCATGGCGTCATTGATGAGAACGTGCATATGCAAAACAGTATCCAGCTGATCAGTAAACTGCAGGATGCAAAAAAGGACTTTGAATTTATGCCCTACTCAGGAGGGCGCCATGGCTGGGGAGGCAATAAGGGATTGCATTTTCAAAATTTAAAAACGAAATATATTTACAAAAACCTTTTAGAAAAAGAAGTGCCGAAGGGTATGTTGAAATAGATCAAATACCTTTTTGAAAAATAAGGCCGCCCAAAAAAACCGGGCGGCTTTTTTATTGCAATTAAATAAACGTTTTAATAAATTCACATGCCGGATCGGGGGAAATATATGCCCAGTAAAAAAACAGGAAGTGCAGGCAACACCTACACCCGGCGTTCAAATTGACAATACTGCACCGGCATATGATGGTATGCTTTTTGGAATCAATCATTCAAATAAACAAACGGGGCTGAAACAATCCATCACCTTCTATCATTCTTGCTTTTTGTTACAGCCTTACATTACTAATTCATTAAACTAAAATTTTATGGCAAAGTATTCGAAAGCCGCTGGCAGGAAAGTAGAAACTGCAATGAAAGAAATGAAAAAAGGCAGTTTGAAAACAGGTTCAGGTAAAAAAGTAACGGATCAAAAACAGGCTGTCGCAATCGGCTTGTCGGAAGCCAAAAAGAAAGGTTTGAAAGTGCCTGCAAAAAAAACCGCTGCTCCAAAAAACGCTGCAGCTAAAAAAACGGCTCCCGTAAAAAAAGCAGCAACTCCAAAAAAAACAGGTGCTAAAAATTTAGTACCTGCTAAAAAGGCTGCAGTACCGACAAAAGCATCGAGCGCTAAAAAAGCCCCCCCAGCAAAAAAAGCAGCCCCTGTTAAAAAGTCATCTACTCCGAAAAAAACAGCGCCAACTAAAAAAGCCGCAGCGCCCAAAAAAGCGATGACTAAAAAGACCGCTACTGCCAAAAAGGTTGCAGCTTCCAAAAAATCAGCGCCGGCCGCTTCATCGGTGGCAAAACCATCAGCTGCTATCCGGGCTAATAAACAAGGCCAGCTAAGTAAATCAAACCGGGTTGTGGAAAAAAAGAAACCAGCAGCGCCGCCATCACCTGAGATGAACTATCCCCCGGTGGAAGAAAATTCTCCGATGGAAGCACCGGTGCAAGAACCCAATCCTGAGAGTGCCATTTTAAATGAGCAAAAGGTTAACCCGGCACCGGAAGATAAATATGCAGTAGCCAGGGATACCTACCACGGGCACACGAAGCCTACCGCTAGTAAAAGTAAGATCAAGCCAGCGGGCAAAAAACCCCTCTATTGATCAATTAAATATAAAAAAATGCCGTCCCTGACAAGGAGCGGCATTTTTGTTTCGGGGTATTTAAATAAAAAGGTCATTGTACAATGCTGCACCCGGCACTACCGAATATTTGGCCAGGTCAGTGATGCCTTCCGCAGCCAATACCTCTTCATCAATAAAAGTATTGCCTGTGCAGGTGGACGAAGGCCGGGATAAAATGAAATATGCTGCGTCTGCAATAATATCCGGGGTGCGGCTCATGTTCATAAGGATCTCTCCTCCCAACAGGTTTTGCACGGCGGCCGTTGCGATCGTGGTCCTTGGCCATAAGGCGTTGGAAGCAATTGTATACTTCTTTAACTCCGCTGCCAAACCCAGGGCAATCATACTCATATCATATTTACTGATGGTATAGGCCAGGTGATTTTCAAACCATTTCAGATCCATATTGATCGGAGGCGAGAGGTTTAAAATATGAGCATTGGTCCCTTTTTTAAGATAAGGGATACATGCCCGGCTCACCATAAATGTTCCTCTTACATTAATATCGTACATCAGGTCAAATCTTTTGGGGTCCATTTTTTCGGTGGGTGTAAGATTAATTGCAGATGCATTGTTGATAACGATATCAATGCCCCCAAATTTGGCTGCAGTCTGTTCCACCACCTTTTGCACCTGGTCTTCAAACCGAATGTCACACTGCACCGCCAGGGCTTTCCCCCCTGCAGCTTCCATTTCTGCTGCAGCTGAATAAATAGTGCCTCCGAGTTTGGGGTTCTCTTCCACACTCTTGGATGCGATCACAATATTAGCTCCTTCAGCCGCCAGCTTTAATCCGATTGCTTTTCCGATACCGCGGCTTGCGCCAGTGATGACGACTGTTTTGTTTTGAAACGACATTTTGTTTGAAGTTTGAAAGGTGAGGGATGAATGGTGAAACGAATAGTTAAACCTCCGAAGTTGACCATTTACCTATTACCTAAGCCAACACCGCCTCGTGTGTTATGTTCGTATTTAACAATTTTGAGATAATGCAATTCGCTTTCGCATCAGCAACCGCTGTGTCAAATTGCTCCTGGTTGATGCCAGGTACTTTGCCAGTTATTGTTAAATGTGACTCGGTGATAGCGCCGGCGGCTGGATCCACTGTAACATCACATTTGGTGGTGATTTCGTCGGCAGTAAAACCTGCTGCATTCAGGATGAAACTCAGCTTCATGGTGAAACAGCCGGCATGTGCAGCAGCGATCAACTCATCCGGGTTTGTACCCACACCGCTCTCAAAACGGCTGAGATAAGAAAACTGTGTTTTATCTAATGTGGTACTTTGGGTACTCAGGTGGCCGGAACCTTCTTTTCCGGTGCCGTTCCAAACGGCTGTTGCATTACGTTTCATAAATGTAAATTTTACTTTTTTATTAATTTTTGATTGTACTCACTTTCGTTGAACCCGACCAGTATTTCATGACCTGATTCTATGATGGGTCTTTTGATAATGCTTGTATTTGCTGCCATCAACGCTATCGCCTGCCGGCTATCTTTCACCTCCTGCTGCCCGCCTGCCGCCAATTCTTTCCAGGTGGTGCTTCTCTTATTGAAAATCGTTTCCCACCCTTTTTGCTTCGACCATTTCTCCAGCTTTGATACAGAAGCGCCCGCTTTTTTGTAGTCGTGAAATTCAAAAGGGATATTATTTTTATGCAGCCAGGAAATAGCTTTTTTTACCACATCACAATTAGGTATACCATACATCCAGATCATCCGTTGCTGTATAAATTTAGTTTCCGAAGGTACTATAAGGAAAGGAAACGAAACTTGTTTAGGTTGAAATAAGCACCCTCAACTTTTTAAAAGTCTTAGAGCAGCGTATTTACATGGGAAACTGTGAAGAAGGGACCCTGATCATTCCCGTAGGCTTTAAAATCACCAGGTTTTTAAAATCCTGGCTCGCCTCCAGTCCAACGCCATCAATGATATGCGTCTGTGTGCGTACCCGCACAGGTTTGTCCGTGTGAAATTCTGATCCTACCCGGCTTCTATCCCAATACAGTTCATCACAATAAAGGGTCTTTCCTTCGATGCTTGCCACTTTTACACTGTCTTTTAGAAAAACGACATCCTGGTTTTCTTTATACCGGGCATAAAGGGCAGTCAGTTTGCTTCCCGCAATGCCAGCTTCATTGTAAAAATCAACGGCGAGGGTTTTGGGAAATTCGATGTAGGGAACCGTATCCTGTACCCTGAGCATAAGTGGAGAGGTAAGAATGGCTTTGGTTTTACCGCCAGTCGTAAAAATGAGCTTGATGTTTTTTGCTTCTTCCTGCCCGATTTTTTTAGACAATAACCTGTTTATCTCCCCTTCATCGTTCTCGCAGGCAGCCAAAAAAAAGCAGCCCATTAAGAGGGCCGCCCTGAAAATTTTATATTTGAAAAACCTGGTCAAGTAAGGTGAGTGTTTTTATAACCGTTTATCTTAATCGTATTTCGGTTTAATGAACCAGCGTGCAGACATCGTAACCCCCACACTGAACCGGATTACATTCTCTCTCAGGCTTTGGCTCTCTTTGCTGCCCCGGGTACCATATTCAATTCCTGTGTTCAGCATAACATCTCCATCCCGGTAATATTCATAACTGTTCCGTTGGAGCTTTGTCAGCGGAAATGCTGCTCCCAAAGTGATACCATAATTTGTACGGGTGTTATCATCTATTTTTACGTAATCGGTTCCATAATACATACCTGCGCGGTATTTCACAAAACTCCAGTACCGGTTGGTGGAAGTGCTTGTAGTGGCAGGCAGGTATTGTGCGCCCAGGCGGATCGTGTAACTGTTCTGCACCGCATCCTGCTCATTGAAGTAGCGGTATTTATCCCAATTGGTTGTTTCAAAATCAGCACCAAATAACCAATGATTGTCAGTGTAGGTAAATCCAACGCCGTAAGTGGCAGGGATGACCAATTTACCATCCACTTCATTTGTAAAGGACACCGTGTCTATTGTATAGATACCCCCCGAACCATCATAGGCGTATGTTTCATTTATTTTATCCTGCTTGGCATTGAGGCTCTGCTGGAAATTACTATAAGCTCCGATCCTTAATAACGCATCCTTGTTTATTTTAAAGTCGTACTGCACGCCCGCATTGAGGAATACACCTCCAAACCTTGTCACATTGGCTGTGTTCGATTTATAGTAACTAACAGAGTCATTAAGAAATTCCAGCCTTGTGCTGTAATCCTTATTACCGAAGCTATACCCGGAGGACAAACCGAAACTGAAATTTTTGATCTTGATACCAGTGCTCACATTTGCCTGCGTGATCCCTCCATTTCCTTCGTATAGGGTGTTGAGGCTATCGATATTATTCAATCGCTCATTTTTTTCCACCTTGTAATTGATCCTGGTTATGGGGCGTAAACCAAAGCTTACTCCCCAGAAATTACCCTTTTTACTCATCTTTTCCGAAGCAACCGGAAAACCCACCTGAAGGTAGGAGATGAGGGTGTTAACGGATTTAAACTTTTGAGGAGATGTATTGCTTTTTAATGTACGGATATCCACATCCGCACCGAGGTCGAATACGGTACTTCGCAGGTTACCCAGAGATGCCGGGTTGATAAAATTGATACTTTGGAAATCTGAATAACCGGCTGCAATCCCACCCATACCCCTGTTTACCACATTTTGATTGGGAACTATGTCACCGATGCCATACCTGGAATATGGGGAATTTTCCTGCGCGAATGCGATTGAATAAATTATGGTAAATGAAATCAGCCCGAAAGTTCTCTTAAGTGCGGCAGTTGTTGGTTTCGCTAAGTGCATACAGTCCTTTAAATAAAAAATTATGGTCGGCAAATATCCTGTATTTAAGTTGACTTGCAAAATAGGCAGAATTACCCCCGGTTAAAACCACGTTAAAGTTCCCGTATTTTTGGTCATACTTCTCAATGAAACCCTCTATTTCATTGATTATTCCGACGATCACACCGCTTTGTAAATTAGTTTTGGTATCGTACCCTATCAGTGGAAAATTCCAATCTGCAGACACCAAAGGAAGTTTAGCGGTAAAATCGTTCATCGATTTGAACCGCATATCCATTCCCGGGGAGATAGAGCCCCCAAGGAATTGATGGTATTGATTGATAAAATTATAGGTAATACAACTACCCAGCCCGATTACAAGATTGTTTTTGCGGGGAAAATAATGAACAGCAGCTGCCATTAAGGCAAGGCGGTCGGCACCGACAGTTTCTGGTTTTCCAACTGGCACTGTGAAATTGATCTTCGTAATATGCGATAATTTATGGAAATCAGTTTTTTCAGCAAGTAACTTTTCTATGGCCTCGTTGTGAAAAATAACGGAGGAAAGAATAGATTTTTTCGGCTGGTATTTTTCAAGCAAAGCCCCAATTGCTGCCTCACTGTAATCCTCCAGGTAAATTTCCTCCTGGAATTCCTCGTCTCTAAAAATGGCCGCCTTAAGCCTGGTATTTCCGAAGTCTAAACAAAGAGTAGTCATGTAAAAATTGGTAGTTTAAGAAAATTTAAAACCTTCAAGGTTTTTAAAATGGCCATTCATCTTTATTTTTCCTTTTAGCAGGTCCATGTGTTCCATGATCGGGAGGACTTTGGCCAGGTGTCTTTTCAGGAATTCCTGCCTTTGCAGTTCCTGAGGAAGTTCCAGTAAGTGGTATTCGTCATCAATCGCAAGGCCCACATGGTGGGCCACATCATAACTCCGGAGTGCAGGTTCAGGCTTATGAAAGTCTTTGCTGATGCTGAGGCGCTTATGCAGTGCTTTTATCCCGGTCAGTATCAGCTTCATTTTAGTGGGGCTGCTTTTTGGGAAATTTTCAGGATAGGTTACAATGGCGCCACTGTAGAGTTTCTCCGGCAGTTCCCTGATCAATTCAAGCACTTTAAAAACGGATAGCCCTTCCGTTTTGATGTCCATTGTGCCATCTTCATATGTGTTGCTGATCTCTACAACCCTCATCAGCGTTCCCATCTCAGACACTTTATCATTTATTACAGGAGGAATGCCAAAAGCCTTCCCGGCTTCAAAACAATCTTTGATGAGTTGCTTATAACGCGGCTCAAAAATATGGAGATTGACATGTTCACCAGGGTATACTACTATGCCCAAAGGAAAGATGGGGATGAAGTTGGTCATATCTGTGATACTTTTCTTTTATCCGAAAGTAAAAACTTATGTAATTTAGTTCAATAAATATAATTTGAAAGATGGAAGATGCGGCGATCATAGAACTGGAAAAAAATTATGAGCAAGCATTTTCGATCTGCACCATTGTCACTAATAATGATGACTACCAGCTGATGAAAGAAAGTTTTGTTCAGCAGGGGTTTGATGAAGGCTGCGAGTACCTGGTGGCAGATAATATCGCGGTAAACAAATTCAACGCTTTCCAGGCGATCAGGCGTTTTATAAAAGAAGCGCAGGGAGAATATATAGTTATCGTTCACCAGGATGTTCGTTGCCACGACAACATTGTAAAACTCAAAAATATTTTAGGGAAACTCCAGCAAAAAGACCACAAGTGGGCGGTCTGCGGAAATGCAGGTGCAAGTGGGTACAAACAATTATATTATCACCTGGACAATAATGGTGACATCAAAACAAGCAATAACCTCCCAGCCAGGGTATATTCACTGGACGAAAACCTGCTGATCATCAAAAATTCAGCAGGCCTCACCATTTCTTCCGACCTGGAGGATTTTCATCTGTATGGTACGGACCTTTGTATCATTGCCGATTTCTTGGGATATAGTTGTTACGTGGTGGATTTTATGGTAACGCACCTGAGCGAAGGAAATCTTGTACAACTGGACAAACATGTGCCTGCGTTTATCGAGGCATATTCTCACAAATTGCGGGAGAGGTTTGTGCAAACCACTTGCACAAAGTTTTACCTTGGAGGTAATAAGATCACGAATAACGTAGTTAACAGCGCACCCGTTTTCTTTTGGATAAAAGCCTGGCACCGTTTAAAGAATAATATTAGCAAATAATACCCTGGATGAATCCTTCTCTTCGGTTATATACTGTTTGTCACAAACCGTTTTTTGTACCGTCACACCAATACATCCAGGCAGTGTGGGTAGGAAATAATAAAGAATTGAAATCCACATCAGACCTGTCTGATGACAGCGGCGATAATATCAGCCACCTGAATGAATTTTTCTGCGAACTCACTGTTTTGTACTGGGTATGGAAAAACCTGTCTAAACAACCAGACGAATATTGGGGCTTATGCCATTACCGAAGGTATTTTACTGATAAGAGCAGGCCGTTTAGCTTTAGCCATTTCCCCATCAACAGGCAGTCCAATGAAAAACAAATGCTGCATTGGGTACATCCATCATTGGATAAAAGCATCACCAAAGAATTAGTAAATGCAGATGTGCTGCTAACTTACCCTGTAAACGTTTCCCTCAAAAGAAAAGTTATAACCAGTATTTATCAACAGTACATCAGCGAGCACAGCAAAGAAGAGTGGGACTTACTGCAACAAGTTATCACAGAAAAATACCCTGACTATATTCCGTCTTTGATCGCGATGTCTGCGCAGACTAAAATGTGTATTGCCAATATGATGGTTGCCCGTTCTTCCATATGGAATAATTATTTGCCCTGGCTGTTTGATATTGTCTTTGAACTCCACAGCAGGATGAAATATACGGATGATGTGTACCAGCGCCGGGCGATCGGGTTTATTGCGGAGCGGTTGATGAATTTGTATGTACAGCATAACCAATTAAAAACTGCTCATATGCAGCTTGTGGTATTTGACAAATAAAAATTTGAAAAGTCCGCCCCTCTTCCCTTAAAATCTTTTGATATCTTTACCCCTGGCCGCCGCCTGGATCATTTCAACTACGGTTGCAACATCCAACAATTGCTTATTCTCTTTTTGTGCCAGTCCTGAAAATCTTTTTTGAGACACTTTCATTTTTTCGTGTGAGGAAAAAAATAGCTGCAGGGACCTGAAATAATACATCCGGCCTGTGAACAAATGGATCAGCATTTCCGGAATTAATTGGAGGTACCAGCCAATTTTTCTAGTGCCGGTTAAATGCATGGCATGCATGAACATCTTGTTGCGGTAGTATATTCCTTTAATAAAGATGGTGCTGCTTTTTGTTTTGATAGAAGTGGACACCTGGTGCCTGCACACGGCCTGGTGTTCATAATAACACTTCCAGCCCAGTCTCCATGCCCGCAGGCTTAATTCGAAGTCTTCCACGTAAAATGGAGCAAAGAGCTCATCGAACCCACTTAAAGCGAGCAGTTTTTCCCTGTTTACAAAAGCATTTGCTCCCGACAAATACATAGAATACAACCAATCATTTTCAGAAGTTTTCGCCAGGTAATAATTTCCGGATGTCTTTATTTTGGTGCCATGAAAAGACGGGTACTTGGCAGCATCCTGGATTTGGTCATCCTGCCAGCCAACGATTCGCCCCATTACGCCAAAAGTATCTTCTTTATCAAAATAACGCAGCAATGGTTTAAAGTAGGCGGGTTCAAGTTTTACATCACTGTTCAGCAGCAGCACATAGTCATATTGTGCCTCTAGTATTCCTGCATTGATCGTAGGGGAAAAGCCACGGTTTTCTTTATGGATGATAAGTTTCACCTGCGGGTACTGGCGTTGTAAAAAATCAAGGGAATCGTCTTTGGAAGCATCATCAGAAATGATCAGTTCATACGGCAGGCCTGAATTTTCAAGTGCATTAAAAGCAGGAGGCAGCACCTTCTCCAGCAGTAGCCTGCCGTTATAATTGGGAATCACTACAGAAATTCCTTGGTTACTCACGGTCCTTGTTAAAATGATGAACTTGCAAAATAGCGACAAAAAAAATTAAAAATCAGTCTTGCTTTAAATCTGCTGTATCTAAACTATTTTAGCATGATGTGGGAGGAGCTGTTAAAAAATATCTTACAAGGCGAATTTAAGGGACTTGCGCGCAGTATTTCCCTCGTGGAAAATGAAGTGGATGGTTATCAAATCTTCCTGCAATCTCTACCCACTGCAAACACGCCTGTCATCGGCATTACTGGTCCGCCCGGTGCCGGCAAAAGTACGCTCGCCGATGCACTAGTAGACGCCTATGTAAAGGAGGGAAAAAAGGTGGGAATCATCTGTGTGGATCCTTCTTCTCCATTTAACCTGGGAGCACTGCTTGGGGACAGGATCAGGATGAGCGACTGGTATAATCATGCAGCTGTTTTCATCCGGTCGCTGGCAAGCCGGGGTGCTATGGGTGGCCTGCACCCGAAAATAATAGAGGTTACGGATATAATGAAAGCTGCCGGGTTCGATATCATTATTATCGAGACCGTAGGGGTGGGCCAGAGTGAAATAGAAATTGCCGGCCTGGCCGATACCACCGTGGTTGTGCTGGTTCCCGAAGCTGGCGACGAAGTGCAGACAATGAAAAGCGGGCTGATGGAAATTGCGGATATTTTTGTGGTGAACAAAGCTGACCGGCCCGGGGCAGAAATATTTGTAAAAAATCTGCGGCAGATGCTGGCGCCGGCTTTCGCAACGCATAGCCAGGAAATACCTGTCATTAAAACGGTTGCTTCCCAAAAAAAAGGTATTACAGAATTAAAAGCCAGGATTCAAGACCATTCCCACGAAAAAAATAAAGACCGCAAAAGTTGGTTACTGGCGGAGAAAGTATACCAATTACTGAGAAACAAAAAAATGTCGGACATAAAAAAAGCTTCGATTAAAGAAGCTATAGAAAAAGAAGGTGATGCGTTTAACCTATATCGTTTTGTAGAAAACCTCAGTTGAACTTACTCTTCCGCTTTTTGATTTTTCCACCATCGGTAAGCAATAAATCCCACGATCATAAAAGGAGCTCCCATCAGGTATAAAATACCTTGGTTCATCCCCAATGCAGGTTTTTCCCCCAGCTGGGAAGCCGTTTTAGTACACATGGCGCATTGCGCACCGGCATCCGGTTGCAACAGTAGAAAAAAGATGAAAACATAAAAAAAGATGAGGCATTTTCTCATGTGTCAAAATTAACGCTTCCACCCGTGAAAAACCCTGAATATTTCTTAAAATTAGCCCTCCGGAGGAATAAAAAATCCGCTCAAGAGGAGCGGATCTTAGTATATGGTATTATTAAAGTTGTGTGTATGAAGTGCTATTACGCAACCTCCTGCGACATTGACTTACTCACACGCTTACGGTCATCCTCATTCAGGATAACTTTGCGTAAACGAATACTTTTCGGCGTAACTTCTATGCACTCGTCCTGTTGAATATATTCCATACATTCTTCCAAGCTCATAAGGATCTTTGGTGCTGCTTTGGAAGCATCATCAGACCCACTTGCACGGTGGTTGGTCAGTTTTTTAGGTTCGGTCGCATTTACTACAAGATCGCCCGGCTTAATGTGCTCGGCAATGATCTGGCCGGTGTAAACCTCTTCTCCCGGGTCTACAAAAAAGCGACCCCTGTCCTGTAATTTATCGATAGAATAACCTGTTGTTCTTTCCGTTGATTTGCTTAACAATACACCATTGCTCCTTCCCGGAATTGGCCCTTTCCATGGTCTGTATTCTGCAAAACGATGTGCCATTACTGCTTCACCTGCTGTCGCGGTAAGCATATTGCTTCTTAAACCGATAAGGCCCCTTGAAGGAATATCAAATTCAAGATGCTGCATTTCACCTTTTGTTTCCATCACCAGCATTTCGCCCTTGCGTTGTGTAACCAGGTCGATAACTTTTCCGCTGAATTCCGCAGGAACGTCTACAACCAATATTTCATAAGGCTCATGTTTAGAACCGTTGATTTGTTTTACCAATACCTGTGGCTGACCAATGGTTAATTCGAAACCCTCCCTGCGCATGGTTTCAATCAGGATACCTAAATGCAAAATACCGCGGCCATACACATTAAAGCTATCTGCACTTTCACTGTCTTCTACCCGAAGGGCGAGGTTTTTTTCGGTTTCTTTCATCAAACGATCACGCAAATGGCGGCTCGTTACAAATTTACCTTCTTTACCGAAGAAAGGAGAGTTATTGATGCCAAACAACATACTCATTGTTGGCTCATCCACACTGATCGTTGGTAGGGCTTCCGGATTGTCCAGGTCCGCAATAGTATCCCCGATAGTAAAATTTTCTAATCCCACAACTGCACAGATATCGCCTGCAAAGACTTCCTGTACTTTTTTCTTGCCCATTCCCTCAAAGACATACAGTTCTTTGATCTTCATTTTTTTGATGCTGCCATCAGCTTGTACCAAAGCAATCTGCTGACTTTCTCTAATGCTTCCCCGGGCCACTTTTCCTACGGCGATCCTTCCAAGAAAAGAAGAGTAGTCCAGTGAAGTGATCTGCATTTGAGAGTAGCCTGAGTTTACTTTTGGCTCCGGTACGTGCTCCAGGATAGCATCCAGTAAAGGAAGGATATTATCAGTTTCAGTTAATGAAGTATTCATCCAGCCATTTTTGCTGCTGCCGTAAATGGTAGGGAAATCCAATTGTTCTTCAGTAGCATCCAGGTTAAAGAATAATTCAAACACCGCATCATGCACTTCGTCAGGACGACAGTTAGGTTTGTCCACCTTGTTGATAACAACAATGGGGCGAAGGCCAAGTGCCAATGCCTTCTGCAGTACAAACCGCGTTTGTGGCATAGGGCCTTCAAAGGCATCCACCAGCAACAAAACCCCATCGGCCATTTTTAATACCCTTTCTACTTCTCCACCAAAGTCACTGTGCCCTGGGGTATCGATCACGTTTATTTTGTGGTCTTTATAACTAACTGAGATGTTTTTACTAAAAATAGTAATGCCACGTTCCCTTTCCAGGTCATTGCTATCCATGATCAGTTCCCCGGTTTCCTGGTTATCCCTGAACACCTGGGTGGCATGGATAATCTTATCTACTAAAGTTGTTTTACCATGATCTACGTGGGCGATAATGGCGATGTTTCGAATATTCATTGTTTTTAAGCTTTTAGATTTTAGCTTTTACTGCCATGTTTTGAACAGTGAGGCAGAAGGAGCTAGCGGCTAATGGCCGTTTTTTGAGGCGCAAAGGTACGCTTAAATTGCGGGATGGCAAGCCTGCATCCAAATTAATAAATACGGCATTCTGTTAAATAAATTTAGCATGTGTCAAACCGGCAAACCTTTGTTTCTGCATGTAATTTGATAACTATAGGAAAAAAAAACAAACTATAAATGAACACAACACAAAAACCAATCCCTTCCCTTGCGCTTTGCATCCTGCTTGACGTCGTCGGATATTCAAGTTTCGGGCTGCCGCTCCTGGGAGAATTTTTTGACCTGGCCTGGGCGCCGGTTTCTGCATTTTTGTTTTACCGGATGTTTGGCGGTAAGATGGGTGTTCTAGGTGGTGGTGTAAGTTTCCTCGAAGAAATCCTTCCGTTCACTGATTTTGTACCCACTTTCACGATAGCATGGGCGATGAAGTATTTTGCAAAAGCTAAAACTTCCCAGGCAGTAGTCTTAAGAAAGTAAAATTTTTTTTAGCTCCCCCATATATCCGGTTTAGTGCCGGATGTATCCCATTAATTTTTTTTCAGAAACAACGCTGATCATTTTACCGTCCACTTTAATAGCTTTCTCCTCACTCATTTCGTTCATGATACGGGAAACGGTTTCATAGGTAGCCCCGATATAGGAGGCAAAATCCTGGCGGCTCAACGCTATATTAAGGGTGTTGCCTGTGCTGCCAAACTTGTGTTTAAGGAATAAAACGGCGTTGGCTATCCTCCCTTTTACCGGCATATGTGCCAGGTTGCGCATTCTTTTCTCTGATTCTTTGAGCTCTGAAGCGAAAAACATCATCAGGTCATATAGGAATTCATGGTTGGCTTTAAGGGTATCGTTAAAGAAGTTAAGGTCGATATAACATATTTCAGTAGGTTTTAATGCGGTGCCGGAAACGGGGTAAATGGTGTCGCTGCCCAATCCGCGATGGCCCACGATATCCCCGTTGCCGGCTATTCGCAGGATGAGCTCTTTATCATCTCCCCATTGCTTATACACTTTCACCATGCCCGTATTAATGAAAAACATGCCGGTTACCTCTTCTCCCTCCTTAAAGATCAATTCACCCTTTTTGTAGCGGAAACATTTCCGGTTCGCTGCCACCGCCGGCACCCAGCTGGGCGATGATTGCCTGCACAGTACACAGCTGTGGAGGTCGCAGTCTTTTTTATTTTTTTGGCTCATACACCCATTACCTTTTTCGGAAAATTTATACAATATTAACAGGTAAAACCCAGATTCATCCTTATGCTACAAACACCCTGCTGTGCTTGCAATCAGCGTGGGCAACCAATAAGGGATGAAGGCTTACCACCTCACCAACCATGATGATAGCAGGGTTGGACATATTATGATATTCCGCTTTAAAGGAAATATCGCTGACAGATCCGAGGATGATCTTTTCCTTCTCGGTAGTGCCGTCCTGGATGATCGCCACGGGCGTTGCTGATTTTCCGTGAGCTTTGAAGATCTCTATTATAGCTTCAAGTTTACTCATAGCCATCAGGATAATCACTGTGGCAGAGGATTGGGCTGCAAGTTGTATATCAGGGGAAATCGCCCCGGTTTTAGTTGTGCCGGTGGTAACCCAGAAACTTTCATTAATGCCCCGGCAGGTCAATGGTATCATCTGGCTGGCCGGAACGGCTAATGCACTGGAAATACCAGGAACTACTTCAATGGCTATTCCCGCTTCCCTCGCGGCATTGATCTCTTCCTGTGCTCTGCCAAAAACGAAAGGGTCTCCACCTTTCAGCCTTACCACATGGCCGTGTGAAATGGCGTAACTGACCATGAGCTCGTTTATTTCTTTCTGGGAGAGTGCATGGCAACCAAATCTTTTACCTACAAATTCCTTTACAGCAGTTCGCGAGCAGTAAGCGAGCAGCTCCTTATTCGCCAGTGCATCATACAAAATCACATCTGCCGCTTTTAAAGTTTTCACCGCTTTCAAAGTTATCAATTCCGGATCCCCCGAGCCTGCTCCTACTAAAGAGAACTGAGCGAGGAAGATACCAGGACCTTTGGTGTTTGTATCGGCATCAAAACAAAAAAGAAAACAGAGGTATTCAGCAGCATTCTTATAAAACGCAAACCCCTTCTTAATATCTTCGGTGTGGAATTATTCCATTTGTATGATATTTTATGTGCAGAAGAATTTAATCCCAATAAACGTACGGCTGCCATTGTGAGTAGCAATAATTTTAAATTTTTATTGGGGGAACAACTAAGGCGCACCATACTTTCTTACGGAAAATACAGGGCCGGTCTCAATGCAAAAAAAGAAGTGCATCCCACCCCGGTTAAAGAGAAATCAAAAACCGTATCTGACAAGCAGGTTTACCAGTGCAGTCATTGTTTAACTGTCTATGATGAAACATTGGGGGAAACAGAAAGAGGTATTTCGGCAGATACGGCTTTCGAAACCTTAGCACCTGATTTTACCTGTTCCTTGTGCGAAGGGGCGAAAATAGATTTTGTAAAAGTCTCCCAGGAAACCCTTGGGCTACAGTCCGTTTAATTCTGAGTGTGCATTAAAATTCCGGAAGTACTTTTTTTCATCCTGTTCCAGCTCAATCGCATTCACTTTTAGGTTGTCCAGCATAAATTTCATACTGTGTTTGATGAGCTCTCCTTTTTTTTGCGTTTCCTGAATCAGGCCTAATCCCCGGGCTGTGTAAATTCCGCACAAAGGTTCGGGCTCCCCATCATTGGTGAAAACGTGCGCATCCGCCAAAGGGTTTTCCTGGCAACTATAATAAAGGGTTTGTAGTAAGGTAGGCTCCATCAATGGCAGATCGCAAGCCAGGATGAATAAATCTTCATCAGGAAAAGCAAGGTGGCAGCTGAGCAATCCTTGCAATGGACCTCTGAAAGGAATGAGCGGTTCGTCCACTATCAACTGCTCCGCAGAAAAAGCTTCGGCGTAGGCTGAATATTGCTCTTTATTAACGGATATTTTTACAGGGATCTTCAGCACGGCTATTTTATCAATAGCTGTTTGGGCCCAGGTTTTTGCTTCCAGCTTCAGCAACCCTTTATCGTTTCCCATCCGAAGGCTTTTACCTCCACATAAAATAATTCCCAGCATAACTTTACTTTTAGTTAGTGTGATGGTGGGTTTGGGTATCCGTATGACCGAGGTTTTTGCCCGGGCTTACAACATCTCTTACCAGTTGTTTTAATTCTTTTATCTCAGGAAATCCGCCATACTCCTTTCGGTCAAATATTTTTTTCCCATCAATACTGATGTGAAAGTCCCCGTTTATTTCGCTGGGTTGCAGCAGCACTCCTTTTAACTCAGTATCAAAAGTGGTTAGAAATTCCTGGGCCATGTAAGCTGAACGTAGCATCCAATGGCATTTGGGACAGTATTTAATAGTGATGGTGGGTTTGATGATGTTCCTGTTTAAAACACCTCACAAAGTTATTAAATTTTCTGTCACCCTGTAATATTCCTGTATTATTTGACTCAACAAGGAGTTCACCCCGGTATATTTAATAAGAAAACAATTGCTGTATTACTTATATTTAACATCTAAACAAACCCCTTATGAATAAATTCATATGCCTGATTGCTTTAGCTGCATGTTCCCTCCAGGTTAGCGCACAAACAACATTTACTGCTTTAAAGATTTTCCCCGAATTCCCGAAACAAAACAGCAGGCTGAATTTTGAGTACAACCAAAATTATTCTCCGCTGATCCGGCTTCCAAAACTGGACATTGTAGTATACCAGTTCACTGAAAAAGGATTAAAAGTAACCGAACCAGTTATCACAAAAAAAGGAACTGTCCATAGCGGCTCCTTCCTGGTGGATAGTAATACCAATTGTATTGCTTTCGGATTCTCATCCGGGGAAGAAAAAGACATCAATAAAAACAAGGGATATGTAGTTCCCGTGTACACTAAGAATAATGTTCCCGTAGAAAATTATTACAGGGCTGCCAGTAGCCTTTATGCAGGGTATGGAGAATATTTATTCGGCTTGCCTGGGGATGAAGTAAAAACATTGGCTTACCTGGAAGAAGGCCTTAAACAATACCCGGCTTTAAAAGATGACGGCAATTATTTTGACAGTTACTTAAATGCGATCAACAGTGCGAAAAAAAAGGAAGCTCCCGCTTTAATCCAGGCAGAATTGAGGGAATTTGAAAATCGTGGTAATCTAACTGATACCGGGTACCGCACTTTGATACGTTGGTATACAAAAAATAAGCAAAAAGAAAAAGCTCATAGCTTAACCACTCTTATGAAATCCCTGTACCCTGAAGGAGAGTGGAAAAGAGAGGAAATTTTAAACAACTTTTTTAACGAAACCGACCTGCCAAAACGGATTGCCATGTATAAGGATTTTGTAGAACGCTATACCGCGGAGGTTGATAAGCCGATAATTGAAACCATGAAATCCCGGTTGGCTATTGCATATGGGAAAAACAAGGATTTTAAATCTTATGAAGACTGGGGTAAAGGGCTGAGCAAAGAAACTTTACACTCCCTTCATAATGACCTGGCATGGTCGATGGCGGAAACTGGCGAAGACCTGGCCCAGGCAAAGTTGTATTCATACGCTGCTACCACATACGCTAAGAATGAAATGCTAAAGCCCACGCAGAAAAAACCTGCGGATCAATCCACTAAACAATGGAAAGAACAAAGAAAAGCAGCCTATGGAATGTATGCAGATACTTACGGGTTTATATTGTATAAGTTAGGGGATTACAAAGGAGGGTTACCTTATGCCAAAGAAGCCGTGGCCATCTATGAAAAAGATGCAGAATATAACGAACGTTATGCTTTGTTGGCCGAAAAAGCCTTGCCTGTAAAAGAAGCTAAGACTACGATAGAAAAAATGGTTAAAGCAGGCATAGCGTCCTCCAAAACAAAGGAATCTTTAAAAAATCTTTACATAGAAGAAAAACAGACGGATAAAGGATTTGATAATTACCTGGCTGCCCTGGAAGAAGACGCCAAAAGGAAAAAAAGGGACGAGATCGTCAAAACTATCACTAATGAACCCGCACCCGCTTTTGAATTGAAAGATATGAATGGCAAGCTTGTAAAGCTAAATGACCTTAAAGGAAAAATACTGGTGGTAGATTTTTGGGCGACCTGGTGTGGACCTTGTATAGCATCCATGCCTGGTATGCACAAGGCACTAACAAAATTTAAGGACAATGAAAATATACAATTCCTCTTTGTGGATACATGGGAAAGTGGAGAAGATAAGGCACAGAATGCCAAAGATTTTATGAGTAAAAAAAATTATCCCTTTCACGTTTTAATGGACAATGATAATGAAATGGTGAAAGATTATAACGTACGGGGCATACCTACAAAGTTTATCATCGATAAAACTGGAAATATCCGCTTTAAAGCGATTGGTTTTTCGGGAAATGATGACGCATTGGTTGATGAATTAACAACCATGATTGAATTGGCCGGGAGATAATACCATTAATTTATTTAATTTTACAAGGCCCGGCTACCGGGCCTTTTTACATCATTTTTATGGCCTTTAATATTTGTTCACCATATTCACCTGCAGGAGATCAACCTTCTGCTATCACACAACTTACAGAGGGGATCTTTGATGGCGAACGGTACCAGACACTTTTAGGCGTTACCGGCAGTGGTAAAACCTTTACTATGGCCAACGTGATCCAGAATGTGCAAAAACCTACATTGGTCATCACGCATAACAAAACCCTGGTGGCGCAATTGTATGGTGAGTTTAAACAGTTTTTCCCTGACAACGCCGTGGGTTATTTTGTTTCCTACTATGATTACTACCAGCCCGAAGCCTATATCCCAACCAGTAATACATACATAGAAAAGGACCTCAGTATAAACGAGGAACTGGACAAATTGAGGCTGCAGGCCACAGCACAATTATTAAGTGGAAGAAGAGACATTATAGTAGTGGCGAGTGTGAGTTGCATCTACGGTATGGGAAACCCCACGGAATATGAAAATGGTATTATCAGGATCCAGAAGAACCAGGTAATTTCCCGGCAAGGGTTTTTGCACTCGCTCGTAAATTCACTGTACCATCGCAGCCAGGGCGATTTCACAAGAGGTACATTCAGGGTCAAGGGTGATACCATCGATATCAACCTGCCATACGTCGATTTCGGCTACCGCATCAGTTTTTTCGGAGACGAAATTGAAAGCATCGAAACCCTGGAATTGACTTCGGGCAAACGTATCAGCTCAGTAGAAAATGCAGCCATCTTTCCCGCCAACCTCTACATAGCGCCCAAAGATATGCTCGGCGATGTGATCAGCGAGATACAGGATGAAACAGCAGCGCAGGTGGAATATTTTAAAAATTCCGGTAAATACATAGAGGCACAGCGCATTGAAGAAAGAGTGAACTATGACCTGGAAATGATAAGGGAATTGGGTTACTGTATGGGGATAGAAAACTATTCCCGCTTTTTTGACCGTAGGAAACCAGGCACCCGTCCTTTCTGCCTGCTGGATTATTTCCCCAAAGACTATCTCACCATTATTGATGAAAGTCACCAGACAATCCCGCAGATAAGCGGTATGTATGGCGGCGACCGTAGCCGTAAACTGGTATTGGTAGATTATGGTTTTCGCCTGCCATCTGCCATGGACAACAGGCCGCAGAATTTTCATGAGTTTGAAAACCTCACTAACCAGATGGTATTCGTCTCCGCCACACCAGGGGATTATGAATTAGACAAATGCGGTGGGGTGGTGGTAGAACAGGTGGTACGGCCCACCGGCCTGCTCGATCCTCCGATAGAGATTCGCCCATCGGTGAACCAGATCGATGACCTGCTGGAGCAAATTGATAACCGTATAAAAAAAGGTGACCGGGTGCTGGTGACCACCCTTACCAAAAGGATGGCGGAAGAGATGGATAAATACCTGCACCGGATCAACATCAAAAGCAAGTATATCCACAGCGAAGTACATACGCTGGAAAGGGTGGAGATATTACGTGAACTGCGTTTAGGCATCATAGATGTACTGGTGGGCGTTAACCTTTTGCGTGAAGGCCTGGATCTTCCCGAAGTGTCACTGGTTGCGATCCTGGACGCAGATAAAGAAGGTTTTTTGCGGAACGAAAGAAGCCTGACCCAAACGGCCGGAAGGGCTGCGCGTAACGTGGATGGCCTGGTAATATTTTACGCTGATAAGATGACTGAGAGTATGCAGAAAACCATTGATGAAACGCAGCGCAGGCGGGAAAAACAAATCGAATACAATACTAAACACGGTATCATTCCTACTACAATTGTGAAAACAAAAGAACAGGTTTTTGCGCAAGGCAGTGTGTTGGATGTAAAAGGATATGATCCCAGCAATCCCTATTCCATTGGCCCGGATGAAGAACTGGTAACCATTGCAGCCGAAGACCAGGAAGTGTATAAAACTATTCCGCAAATGGAGAAAGCTGTAAGCAAAACAAAAAAGGAAATGGAAAAAGCTGCCCGTGACCTTGATTTTATGGAAGCCGCCAGGTTAAGGGACGAGATGTTTAAACTGCAAAAGGAACTGGCGGAAATGAAGAAGTAAGCCGCAGTCTGCCCGATGATCAGCCTTTACAATATCGGCTCCACATACTAAATGTTTGTTTTGTATGGATCGCTAACTACCTCCTGAACGGGCTACGGCAATCCAGGAAGGGAACAGTGCTGATTATACGATAAAAAAAGTGCAAACTGGGTTCATCAATTTGCACGTTCACCATACAACATCGCTTATCAATCCTGTTTTTCCGGCCGCATCATGGGGAAAAATAACACATCCTGGATGGAATGTTGGTTAGTAAGCAACATGGCGATCCGGTCTATTCCGAACCCGATTCCACTTGTAGGCGGCATGCCATATTCCAGGGCCCGCAGGAAATCATGGTCAATGAACATTGCCTCGTCATCGCCCCTTTCCATTAATTTGGTTTGTTCTTCAAAACGTTCTCTTTGTTCTATCGGGTCGTTCAACTCGCTGTAGGCATTCGCTATTTCCTTGCCGTTGCACATCAATTCAAAACGCTCTACCAGGCCGGGTTTACTCCGATGTTTTTTGGTAAGCGGGCTCATTTCCACCGGGTAATCTGTAATAAAGGTGGGCTGAATATAATTCCCCTCGCATTTGAATCCGAAAATCTCATCGATCAGTTTTCCTTTGCCCCATTTGGCATCTGCGTGTATACCTAATTGTTTGCACACATCCCTGATCCCATCTTCATTCATTTCACTGATATCAAAACCAGTGAATTCTCTGATAGAATCATACATGCTGATTCTTTTATAGGGAGCTTTGAAATCAATTTTTTTATCGCCCACCATCACGGTAGAGATACCGTTGGTAGCTATGGCTGTTTTCTCCAGCATCTGCTCCGTGGTGTCCATCATCCATTCGTAATCTTTATAGGCCACATAAAATTCCAGTACAGTAAATTCAGGATTGTGTGTGCGATCCATCCCTTCATTGCGGAAGTTGCGGCTGAACTCATACACCCATTCAAAGCCGCCTACGATCAGCCTTTTTAAATATAATTCATTAGCGATCCGCAAATACATGGGCATATCCAGTGCATTGTGATGTGTGGCAAATGGCCTCGCTGCTGCGCCGCCCGGAATGCTTTGTAACACAGGTGTATCCACTTCCAGCCCACCCCGATGATTCAGAAATTCGCGGATGGCATTCATCATTTTGGTTCTTTTAATAAAAGTTTCCTTTACACCTGGGTTAACGATCAGGTCGGCATAGCGCTGCCTGTAGCGAAATTCCGGATCTGTTACCTCGTCAAAGGTTTCCCCTTCTTTTTCCCTTACCACCGGCAATGGTTTCAAAGATTTTGCAAGGAGGCTGAACTCTTTCACATGAATGGATGTTTCCCCCGTTTTAGTAGTGAACACATACCCTTTTATACCAATGATATCTCCAAGGTCCAGCATTTTTTTCCAGATCACCTGGTACAAACTTTTATCTTCTCCCGGGCATATATCATCCTGTTTGATGTAAAACTGGATTTTGCCTGCAGCATCCTGCAATACGGCAAAGTTTGCCTTCCCCATATCCCGCACACTCATGATACGGCCCGCAAGGCACACTTCAGCGAAGTCTGCTTTGTTTTCTTCTCCTTTATAGTGTTCTTTTATATACGCGGAATTGGTATTGACAGGGAATAGCGCAGCCGGGTATGCATCGATACCCATGTTGGTTAATTCCGTCAATTTTTCCCGCCTGATCAATTCCTGTTCCGATAAATGTTGTGTGCTCATGTTATTTTTACATTGGGCAGCAAAGGTAATCCTTGAACGGCAGGCTGCCAAAGCCGTAAAAACAGTTTGTTTAGATAGTTTGCCGGCATTCCAGCTAAATTGGCAGTAAACTTGCACTACACTGCGAAACCTCTTAACTATGCGCAAATTATTTACACTCATCCTCGTAGTAATAACTCTTAACTCCTGCGAAGTTTTAAATCAACTACCTACCGGAACCTTCCCAGCAATTGGTGGAGTAAGCCAGGCCGAAGCGGCACAGGGTATTAAAGAAGCACTCGGGCAGGGAATTGGAAAATCGGTGCTGCAATTGAATTCGGTCGATGGATTTTTTAAAGATGCAGCATATAAAATATTACTTCCTCCCGATGCAATAAAAATTGAAAACACTTTAAGGACGCTGGGATTCAACAGCCTTGTAGATAAAGCTATCCTCCAGATTAACCGCGGTGCGGAAGACGCAGCCGGTTTTGCCAAACCTATTTTCGTTGATGCCATCAAAAGTATGACCCTGCAGGATGCTATCGGCCTGGTGAGAAATGGAGATACAAGTGCGACTCATTTTTTCCGTGTTAAGACAACGGAAAAACTGTTGGCTGCATTCAAACCTGTTATCCAGTCTTCCTTGAATAAAGTGGATGCCACCAAGTATTACGGAGACCTGGTCTCTAAATATAACAGCCTTCCCACTACTTTCAGGAAAGTAAACCCTGACCTTTCCAGTTTTGTAACTGACCGCGCGGTTGTAGCACTATTTGACCTGATAGCAAAAGAAGAAGTAAATATCCGGACAAATTTTGCTGCAAGGTCAACAGATATTCTCAAAAAGGTATTTGGTGGTGCGTATAAATGAAATTTGCTAGTGGAATAGAGACAAAAAAAACAGAATAGCCAAAGCTGAAATCCCGGCCAATCCCACCAGCACACCAATCACACTACTATTCGTGGTGCGTTTTTTATCCTTCTCAATTATTTCAATTTTATGAATGCTATTTAGATTCTAATTTTTTAGCCCGGTAGATATTGTGGTATCCGGCGTTATGTAAAAGTGAACTTCATTCAGCACATGCAGATCATGTGGGATCTTCGTGTCCTATTTTAATTTTCCATTACGTCCGTTTATAAGGTGTAACCTGTGATCAACACCGGGATTTTGCAGCGAACTAACGATTGCCTGTTTATCCCTACTGATAGTCGCGTTCCTCATAAAATAAGCCCGGTTACCGTTCCTTAGGATAAAATATCTTTTCTCGTTGTTGAGGCTATCGATCGCCTTAGCCTGATGGATGTTGCCGGGCGATTGTAATTGGGTTGCCCTATAATAATGGTTACAGCCCGTTAATAATATCATCGATCCAATGCCAAAAAGCTTTTTCATTCTTTAACTAATTTGCATTCCCTGTAGTTCAGTAACAGTTGCCTGGAACTATGATCAGTTTAATGTGATGTCCACAAGTTCCTCCAGGAACTCCTGGAAAACAGGTTTAAGATCGCTGTCACTATCGGTGCCGTAATTCACAAAAAGAATATGAAGCACTTTTTTGTTGGGGAAATAAAAAAGATTAGCGTTATAACCGAGGTCCCTTCCCTTATGCCCGATACCAGCATCGATCCCTCTGTTTAGGTAGGATTTCTGGATACCGTAGCCATACAAATTGGTGCCATCCTGCTTTCCATAAGTTTGCATGATAGCCAATGATAAAGGTTTCAAAAAGCTTTGCTGCAAAAACAATCCATCTGCAAATTTGTAAAGGTCAAAGAGGTTACTGTAGATCCCGCCATATCCGTTGCCGCTGCCCGTGACAAGATTCGATACATTCACCAGTCTATTATTATTGTAAAGATCAAAATATCCCTGTGCCACGGAATTGGGCAAATCATCATGTGGTTGATAATAGGTATTCCCCAGGGCCAGGGGAACAAGAATTTTTTGGCGCAGCAGCTCTTCATGTTTCTGGCCGGTTGCGTATTCCATTACCAGTGTAGCCAAAACAGTATTGGTATTTGAATATACCGCTGTGTCGCCGGGTTGAAACAAGGCAGCTTTATCGTAAATAAAAGACAACAATTCTTCCTGTTCCCATTTTTTATTTGGGTTGTTGAGAACGGCCAGGTAAAAGGCATCCTCTTCGATAAGGTCGGGAATACCGCTTTGGTGCTTCAGCAGCTGGCCAAGGGTAATGCTGTTGCCATTCTCAATTTTTGACAGGATCCGGTTAGGTATCCAATTGCTGATGGGCATATACAATGAACGATAACCGAGGCCGGAGTTCGTGGAATCTTCAAACAACTTAAATATTAAGGCTCCCATAAAAAGTTTAGTGATGCTGGCCGCTTTAGAAATTGTTCCGGGAACAAAATCAATGTTATTCCCAATATCTGCTTTGCCGGCTGCCCCTACCCAGGTACCTTGTCGATCACTTACCAGTAGCGAGATACCTGGCAAACCCCTTGTCCTGTACTTCTCCAGCAAGGCCTTCAGCCCTGCATTTTTAGGATGGCTGTTGCTGCTGTCATTCCAGGGGACCGGAAGACCAATGCTTTTTGATGATTCAACCTGTGCCTTTCTGCATGCAAACATCGAACATAACAGGACAAAAATTATAAGCTGTTTCATACATTCATTTTAGTCTTTTACAGCCGTTAGTTTTAAAGGCATCTTTGCTCCTGCGAAAAGCATATTAGACGGCAGCAATGGAACATAAGATTTTATGAAGGGTAACTGGATGCGCTGTTGGTATTGAAGAAAAAAAGCCAACCCGGATCCCCCAACTTTTTTACTGGCTCCTATACTAAAAGCAGCCATAGCCTGGGGGCGGCCCCAGTTTGCCTTCTTTTCATAATTACCCTCTTCGGATAATTTAAAAATTTTTCCAACTGGGATGGCATGAAGGTAACCTGCCCCAAGCTTCGCCTCTGCAGCAAATGTTTTCGAAAATTTATAACGGTACCCAGTTTCTGAATAAAGTGTAAGGCTATGCTGAACAAAACGATGGTAAGAATAGCCAAATTCAAACGTTTGAAACCAATCATGCTTTGGCTTGGTTCTCCAGTTTAATCCTGTTCCAATTTCGAAGCCTGGATGAAACTCTTTCGTAAAAAGTTTGCTGAAGGTACCGAAGGGAAATGTTGTGTGCAAGGTTGTAAATGCGACACTAACATATTCTAGTTTTTTCTCCTGGGAAAAAGCCTTCAATAATAAAAAAAAGAAAATAAGCAACACGAATGTTTTTTTCATCCCGCCATAAATTAGTATTCGTTGAATCAGTGCGGTATTACTACGCAATCTTTCCAAACTGCGGACATTTGTTTTCTTTCTCCGGCAGCTTTACGGCATTCGTCCGAATAATGTCAATGATATTATATGACTTATTGTGGCAGAACGGACAGGCATGGACATCCCCCGCAGAATCAACATATACACTACGGCTACCCGAAAAACATCCCACCCTACGCTGGTGAAACCCATGGTACATCATTGTGGGATAATCCCGGTACTCCGGCGAATGATTCAAATCTTTAAACAGCTGCTCAAGGGAGGCAATGTGTTTTTCTTCCAGTAAAACGTTTTGTCCTTCGTAGTGGCCAATACTTCTCGGCTCCAGCACCTGCACGAACTGTACGCCAAGATCTTTTGCAAAATCCATGTAGGGGAGTAAATGACCAGCGTCAATAAAATTCTTTGTAGCACAGACACTAAGGGAAATGACCAGACCCGCCTGCTTTGCCGCCCGCACCGCATTTACAGCCCCGGCAAAGGCTGTAGTACTTCCCCTAAACATATTGTGCAGCTCAGGGATATAATGATCAATACTCACTACCACCCCTTTGCAACCAGCTTGTTTTAGCAGCCGTGCATTTGAAAAAGTAAAATTGAATCCCGAGGTCAGGACCCAACATTCGCTTTTCTTCGAGGCAAACTTCATCAATGGCAACAAATCTTTGAACCGAACCATGGGTTCACCTCCGCTAAAATGGAATTGCATAACACCCTGCTGCTGGTAAAGATCAACTACTTTGAAAAGATCTTCTTTTGTAAATGACTCTTTCTGGTTCAGGTTGTCCCATTCAAAACAATGCTCGCATCGCATCGGGCATTTCCGGGTGATCGCAAGAAAAACGAAAGCCAGTCTTTCGTCTCCGGGTACAGGTGCTGCGTGCCGCCTGAGTTCCCGTTGTATGACCCTATCATATAATTTCCCCGGCCACCCAGGTGTATATTGGTTAAAATAATATTTACCGGATACTTTATAAATTTTCCTCAGGTCACCCCCCCACACATTTTGCCTAAGGGTAAGCATAGTTCTGAATGTGCTTATGATTAAACCAGGCCGTTTGAGAATGATGCAGGCAAAATAAAATATACGCAACTTTATCAGGTTCCAGACGATGGTTTTGTGTAAAGTACCGAGCCTGGAAGGATCTGTATCCCGAAGTTTTTCTGACCAAATTTCCCTGGCCTCCTCTTGCACGGTGACAAAGACGGGATAATTAAGAATATGAGCTGTTTCCATAATTTCTTCTTTTTATTTTGCCCTTAACTAATTTTTTTTTGCCAGGCTGGAGAATGTTTCCCGGGATATTTTTTTATACAGGCTTACCCCATACAACGGAAAAGCACCGGGTTTTTTAAACTGGTTCAAAAAGGCAACATCCGGTTTGTTGCTGAAATTTCGCACGTGCTCGTAATACCCCTTAGTGTGAAGTATGTAGGTACGTGTTTTACCCTCGTCCTTTAACAGGCCAGGTTTATAAGTTATCGTGGCCGTGTTGCCAATATCCGGCTGAGCCAGGTAAACAGCATCTTCCTTCAGAAGTTCAGGCAAAATATTTTTCCCTTGTTCATCAATCGCTTTGGCAGGAGAAATTTTCTGAATAGAGAATGTATTCTCTGCCGAATAATCCACGGCGGCGTAATCTATTTCCCAAAACAAAAAACCACTGGACAGTTTTATTTCTATATAACTTCCGGCAGTATTAACCAGGTCTAAGGGAACAATGATATCTCTCGTAGCCAGTGGTCCAATGGTCGTGATATCCGTGATCTTTTTCCACCCATCTTTTGTTCTCAGGGACACTTCAAGCGGTATCTTTTGATCCTTCACCCACTTCAATAATTCTGCAGCGGATTTTTTATGTTGCTGTTTAATATAAGTACCATAATAATTTCCGAATCCTTTTGCCAGTTCCCCGTATAATAGATCCAGGAAATAAGAATTTTTTAAACTGAGCATGAGTTTTCCCGAATTGTTGTTAGCAGGCTTTGAAAATTTCATTACCACTTCATTGCCTGCGTCTGCTGTCAGGGTGTCATCCATATACAACATCACATTGTCGCCTTCTTTTAGTAAAGCTGCTGTCACTTCCCTTGCATCGTTTAACCTTGCGGTAACAGGTGTTTGAGGAGCGATGACATTATATAAATTGCCTTGTTCGTCTGCAAGTACCCTGGCATTTTTATCATGTGTGATCACCCATAGATCTGCTATATCTGTGTACTGGTGTTCTTGCAATTCATTGCTGATCTTTAGTTGAAGAGATCCATTGCTTAACGGTTCCATTCTCAAGGGCATATAATCATGCCTGGCCAGTTGGGGGTAAATAGCGCCTCCATAAATTTCTCCTTGTAAGGAAAAACGATCCCCATCATAAGCACTCACAAAAGGACAGGAGCTTTTTGTGGCAATGATAATGACACTCACCAGTGCAATAGTGCCCAGGGCTACACCCAGGCCCCCAATCACATAACTGTTGGTTGTCCTTTTTGTGTCTTTCTCCAGGATCTCTATTTTTTGAATTTTGTTCAGGGCGAGCGTGTATTGTCCTAACCTGGCTGTAGTATCTGTGGGGATATAAAAATGCACTTCGTTAAGCACCTGTCTGTCTATCGGGGATGTTTTTTTAAATTTATAATTCCCTCCGCGCCCTTTTACCAAATGCAATTGGTGGTTAAGGGCAAGCGTATCCAGGTAACAAGTCAGTGACTGCTGATCAGGGCTTACCAGGATATTTTTCATATAGAATTCCTCGCTCCCGTTCCGCAGGATAAAATACCTGTTTTCACTTTTTAGGCTGTCTATTGATGTTGCAGTTTCTGCACTGTTGGCTGGCACACGGCGGCTAGCTTTATAATAAGTATTACAGGCTGAAAAAATAAGTAGGCCTAAAAATAAACCGGACAGGGTACGACTTTGATTTTTGGTAAACGACATATAAAATATTTTGAAGTTTAAAAAAGTTGTTTGTGCCGATCGTTAAAACCACCGGTTAAAATTCATACCCCGCTGTCAGGGCAAAATACCTGTTATGCATTGTGTAGGCCTCATCTCCGCTCACGTTTAAAATACCGATGGTATATCCAAGGTTCATAGAAAACCCGATAGGAAACAGATAACCCGCCGAAGCATTGATGCCGAAGTCAAATTTTTTCACGTCTTCCTGATACCCATAATCATTGCGACTTATGTTAAAGGCAGGGGATAGCCCGCCGCCGAAAAAAAGCCCCCCTTTTTCACGGCCGGATTTATACAAAATACATAAAGGGATTTCCAGGTAGCTCATGCTAAATGAGCTATAGTTTCTGCCGCCTTTGCGTACAAAAATGGCTGCTGGTTGAAGAAAAAGCTTTTTATCCAGGTAGATATTTATAAAACCTCCGCCTATAAGACCGGTTCTCCTGTTATCACCCGGATAATTACTCGGGGGCTTTATTTTAACCTCTGTAAAAGATAAACCGGCCTTCAGCCCTGGCCTTACCTTTACCGGCTGGCTGTATATATGCAGTGAAAAAAAAAGCAGTAAAGCGATGGTAATTTTTGCTTTCATGATTATTCATTAAATTTTGCATGACCGATTACACATGCACTTATCAGGTGTGTCCTTAAGTTTGGATAATTCTTATTGGAAGATGTTGGAGAGAATTAATTCAAGAGGTTTGAGGTATAGGTAGATTGTAAGTAGTACGCTTATGAGATAAAATTATATTCATTTTCTCTAAAATACAATAGCTGCCCGAAAATTTTTAATAACACTGATAAATAGCATATCCCTTCTCGTGAGTTGGCGAATTACTTACCCTTTAAGAAATTATTCGCCGCCGCAACGCCATTGTTGTAAAGCATCATTTTATCCTGGTATTTTGTCCTTTTTATCTGCGAAGAAATATTTCCCTGGCTTACATAAATCGTTCTTCCTTTTTCATTTTCCAGCCCGGGGTATTTGCGGTTCAGGGTTTCTATCAGCAGGTTGGAAAACGCAGCCAGGTAAACAGACAATTTGTTAATCTTATACGAAGGGATGATTATGCTGTTATTGAACAGTGAGTCTATTTGTTGCGGGCGTTCTAATTTGATCCCGATTGTTTCCTTGTTAAAAATAACATTATCACAAACAACCGGGCTATGATAATTATGGCCGCAGCTATCAAACATGCTGATAGGATAATTGCTGAGCATACCCCCATCCACGTAATAGTTTACAAAAGACAGGCTGTCATTTTTCTTGATCTTCTTCATATTGTTGTCTAACGCTACCGGTGCAAAGTACAAGGGCACGCCACCGCTGATCCTGGCAGCAAGGGCTATTGGCATACCGGGGGTATTATCAAAAGAAAAAATCTCAAGTCTTTGTTTGCTCAGGTTGGTACCGGTACAATGAAAATCCTTGAATAAAGGGTTTCCGAGATGCAGTTCATGCAGCTGTGCGAAAGTTAACTTAGGATTTCCTGTTTTAAAAGCAACCACTTCTTCCAGCCATTTTTCAAAAGCCTTCCCTTTATAGATCCCAAAGCCATTTTTGAATCGTTTGTATTTTCCCAGCAGTCCTCCCTTCCCATCATTGAACTTTTGAACGGGAAGTTCGATCATCAAACTATCTATTTCAGAGGCGCTGTACCCGATACTGACCATCATCCCGGCGATTGATCCTGCGGAGGAACCGCCCACTTTTTCTATTTGCAGCAGAATACCCCTTTCTTCCAACACGCTGAAAACGCCGGCATATGCCAGGCCACGCACGCCGCCGCCCTCCAGCACGAGGTTTTTATACCCTACCTGCGAGTAACTATAAATCGGAAATAACAACAATAACCATAGGCACTTCATACTTCAAATTTAAATAATAGCTTCCGTCCCGCCTTACCTCACCGGGATTTTTATCTAAATGATAGGATATGGAATGGGGGAAGAGCTTTTTGGTCTATCCTTCGGATTTTTGACGAGCAATGCCTGTTCCCAGATTACTGCTGAACGGGCAGGCCTGCCAATCTTAACGGCGGGCTTACATCACGGGTTTGATAGATCCGGGGGACGGTAAGCGGGGGAAGTTGCTGGGATTTCATTTGCCGGTCTGTCAAATACGTTTTAATGAACTGCGGCAGAAAGTGATCGACCAGTTTAAACAACTGGTTGATCATCCCCGGGATTATTACAGACTTCCCACTCAGTAGCCCGCTGATGACGATGCCGGCTACCTCTTTGGGATTCATCGCAGCGTTCCGGGCAAACCAGGTACTGCACCTGTTTTGAAAGGTAACAACCGCGTTCGTGTTCATCCCTCCCGGGCAGACTACACTTACCTGTACACCTGAAGAACAAAGTTCTCTTTTGAGGCTTTTTGAAAAATAATAGATGTAAGACTTGGTGCTTCCATATACTGATTTCTTTGGAAGGAAAAAATAACTGGACAGGCTGCCGACGTTTAAAATATAAGAACGTTTATTGACCATCAGTTTTTCTAAAAACAGGTGGGTAATGAGCGTTGTTGCAGAAATATTCACCCGGATCTGTTTTTCAAAAAATGCTGGTGAGGTATCCTTGAAGAATGAAGTGCTGCCGATGCCTACGTTATTGATCAGCATATCAATTGCCACTGGTAGCTTGTTAATTTCCCGGAATAACTCGTAGCAATGCGTTTCTTCTGACAGATCTTTCTCATAGCAAAAAACCTCTACGGCCGTGTTCTCCCGAATGTAGGCAGCCACTTCAACAAGTTCGGAATCAGGTAAAGCAACCAGGATCAGGTTCATCCCTCTTCCGGCGCATTCGATGGCCAGGGCTCTCCCAAAACCTTCGCTGGCGCCAGTAATAACTGTAAAATGTTGCTGTTTCATAAAAGGGTTGTTTTTAGGTATTTGATCGTTTTTTCAATCCCCTGAGCAAATGGGGTGACCTGGTATCCCAGTTCATTAATCGCCTTATCACAACAAAAGGTGGAGTCAATAAAATAACGATCCAGTATATTCGGCGTGTAGGCCGGGAACGATCCGGTGAGTGTTGCTTTCAGTAGTTGAAAAATTCCGCAAATCTTCATGAAACTTAAGGGAAGTTTTGTAATACTAAGCTTGCCGGTGAACCGGGTAACGGTTTCTAAAAATTCATTATAGCTGATATTTTCCCCACCCAATATATATCTCTGGCCACTTCCCCCATGATGCATAGCGAGCATATGCCCCCTTACCACATCATCAATAAAGGCATAATTGGCGAGGCAATTGCCCGATTTTGGTACAAAGATCCTGTGCCCTTGAAGTGCGGTAAATAACATCCTGCAAATAACGTTGCTGTGTGAAAAACTGCCCGGGCCGTACACGCGGGAAGGATTTACGATCACGGCGCAGAGTCCTTTTTTGGCATACGCCCTTACCTGTTGCTCTGCCAGCTGTTTGGAAAGATCATAGTCATCCTGGAAAGGTTGTATCCTCGGATCCTTTTCAGTAAGGGGACGGTGGTTAGCTGACTGGCCCAGGACTGCTGTACTGCTGGTGTACACTATTTTCCGGATATTATGCCGGGCAGCCTGTTCCAGGATATTGTTTGTGCCTTCCAGGTTGATCTTATAAAACTGGTTCCTGTCTTTTGCCCACAGCTTAGCATACGCGGCACAGTGATACACTTGCTGGCAACCCCGCATACCGCGGCCTAAGGCTCCGGTATCCTGCAGATCCCCTGTTATTAATTGAATGTTCCGGTGACGCAGCTGGTCAGTCGCGGATCCCTCCCTTACCAACGCATGTACCTCATGCCCTTCCCCTGCTAATTTGCTGGCCAACCTTCCTCCTATGAATCCGGTGGAACCTGTGATAAAAATTTTCATGACTTTTTATTATGTGGGTTGAACAATTTTATTTGACGCAATGATCTCCCCGGGTAACGCAATGAACCAATGCAACAGGATTGCTGGCAGAATGGAATTAGTTTCAACGGTTACCCAACAGAGAAAAAAACCAAATGGTATGGTGGCAATGCATTCCCATATCGCATCCCCGAAATGACTCAGCGTGTACAAGGCAGTACTAATGATTGAGGCGGAAAAATAACCAACCACGCCAACCAGCGTAAAAAGTAAGAGTCCCCGGAAATAAAACTCATAGCAGACCAGGAAGACTCCCCTCAGCAAAAGACTAACCCGATACTTTTGTCCCTGGCATAATAGCCTGCTGACGGGGTAAGGCAGATTAAACCCGTGAATAATGCTCAGTTTTAAAAGAGCATAGCCAGCTATCACAATCGCGATGATAACAGGCAGGCTATAAATTCCAACGTGGAAAAGCTGTAACCAGGACGTACTAACAAATACAGGATAAATAAAAAACAGGGCGATTCCGGCCAGGTGCCGCAAATTCCAGATGGAGAGACTGCCGGTTTTACCATCAGGAAATAATATTTTATCGGCATGCTCCCTGTAAACCCACCAGGCTACAAGGCTGTAAATCAGGTATGCAATGATTAGGACTAACATAACAATCCCGGTTATTGGGTTAATTTAAATGTTGCTTTAAAAAAGTTGTTGTTTACTGTGACCCTGGAGCAAATCCCATCCCTATAAAAAAACTCGTTGTAGTTACCCCCGGATAGCATTATCCTGTAATGGTGGTCGCCAGCTTTTTGTATGGGGACCCATCGTTTCTCGCTTTCAGAAAATATGCGGGTTTCATTAACCGGTTCTACGAAATAGAGCCGTACAATGTTATGTGTAATAGGTTCAGACTGGATCATTACCTGTTTTCCATCATCACAGATCTGGTAGTTATTTTTATTCCATTTTATATAGCGATTAATCTGGTTCCTGCCATTTATTACTCTTCTCAGGGAAGAATTGATCAGTCTTCCATTCCTGAATTCAGACTCTTCCCAGGAATCTACATTAATCCGGACTAAGAGGCTTGATTTTACCCGGGAAAATAATTTCATATGGGTGCTGCTGTCTGTTTCGTACCTCGTTATGACAATTTTTCCAATGATCTCGCCACCTCTTATAACGTCATAGGCTAACTGCTGGCCAGCGGCTGCGAAAGAAAGGCCGGACAAACCTATCACAACGAAAAAACGCCTGATGAAATGAATGCCGAAAAATTTTATAGTTAGCAGCCTATGGATCAACCACTGAACGGCCCGGGGGTTCTTCTTTAAGAGCAGCGCAATAAGTAGGTAAATCATGCTGGTAATGTTTAAGTGACATAAAAATCAGGTCTTGAATATGGAAACGCCGCGGGATTCCGGCGCTTGCTGTTCGATAAGACAAAACTATTTTGCGCGCCGGCAGAATCATAATCGAATTGCGGGGGGCTATTTGAAAATTTAGTAAAAAATGCTAAGTTTAGCTGAGCGTCCTGATACCGGCCAGCGTAAACTGCAGAATATTGTCTTGATAACTAATACTTGATCACATATTGCAACAATGATGTTCGTGATTTGCAAGTATTGCAAAAATGAATTTATGCATGCAGAACAAATCCAGCAAGTGCTTTTTCAACAGATAAAGCAGGCTTTACCTTCCCACATTTCTATGGCAGATGCGGTGGGTGAGCTGTTAGAGATCAGTAATGACAGCGCTTACAGACGGATCAGGGGTGAAAAATCGATCAGCCTGCTGGAATTACAGAAACTGGCTATACACTTTAAAATTTCCATCGATCAACTGTTACACCTCCAGACAGACGCTTTTATTTTTAACGGGCGAATTGCCAATGCATCCGATTTCAATTTTGAAAACTGGCTCAACACCTGTGTGCAACATCTCGGGGTTATACAAAGTTTTCAACCCAACCACCTTGGCTACCTTGCAAAAGAGGTCCCTTTTTTTTATTATTTCCTCTTCCCTGAGATCGCAGCTTTCAAATCTTTTTTTTTCATGAAATCTATCCTGTATTATGAAAATTATAAGAACGCACGGTTCTCTGTTAAGGATGATTACAGCCACTACAGTGAATTATGGAAAAAAATCAGTAGTGCATTTGTGAGTATCCCCAGCACGGAGATCTGGAGTATTGAGAATATAACCAGTACCTTACACCAAATTGAATTTTACCGGGTCACGGGGGTTCTGCAATCGGACGAAGATGCTATTGCACTGTTGACCAGGTTGCTGGATGTAATACAACATATTGAAAGGCAGGCTGAGTATGGTGTTAAGTTGGCTTACGGCCAGGAACCTTCCACATCAAATGCTACCTACAAACTTTTTGTGAATGAACTGATCATGGGGGACAACATGCAAATCATCCAGCTTGGCACTAAATACGTTACTTATATCAACCACAGCGTTATAAATTTTATTACTACCCAAAACCCCGCTTTTAACGACTATATGCGTAAAACGTTTGAGAACATTGCCCAGAAATCGACCCTTATCTCAGCCGTGAATGAGAAGGACAGGGTCATGTTTTTCAACAGGATGAGGGCGAAGATTAATTCGGCTATTAAAAAAGTAACGGAGGTTAATTGATTAACATTTTAAAAACAACACCATGGTTATTGTTCTTTTCTTCTTATTTCATTGGTATGCATCCCTGTTCTTCCAGTCTTTTTTTCATCACCGGTACGCTGCTCACCGGCATTTTACCATGACTATTTTCTGGGAACGATTTTTCTTTGTGTGTAGTTTTCTCACAATGGGGTCTTCCTATATCAGCCCATTTGCTTATGGCATTATGCACCGCCTCCACCATCAGCACACAGATACGGAAGAGGATCCGCATTCCCCTTTGAATCATCCCCGTTTTCTTACCATGATGGTGAACACGCGTAACAATTATTTTAAGATCTTTTCAGGGAAGACCATCGTGGATGAAAAACTAAAAAAGGACCTGCCCCGATGGGATGCTTTTGATAAAATTGCTCATAACTGGATCACCAGGTTTGTATGGATCCTGTTGTATGCTGCTTTTTACCTGTACTTTGCAACAGCCGCATGGCAATTTTTATTTTTTCCGCTCACGCTTATCATGGGTACCTTACAGGGAGCAGCTATCAACTGGTGGGCACACAAATTTGGATATGTAAATTATAAAATGGACAATGATTCCAAAAACATATTACCGGTAGATATTGTGTTCTGGGGGGAGGCTTATCACAACAACCATCACCACAATCCCGGTAAGGCCAATTACTCTCACAAATGGTTTGAGATTGACGGTGTTTATTTAGTATTAAAAATTCTCAACCGTCTTCGTATCGTGCAACTTTAAATATCGGCAAGTAAAACCTGCCAGGCATCTTTAGTGTTCCCTGCCTCCAGCAGCTCTTTTGCATACTTATGCAGTTCCACGTCCATTTCTGCAGGGTCAATTGAAAAATACTGAATGATGTTTTTTAACCGGTCATCGTCAAAAGCAGCGTCCACTACGGGCTGTTCATGCACGTTTGCCAGCTGGCCAAGGTGGTTGCCCGTAAGTATCCTGCTGTGGCGGATCGATTCCGGCAGGTTGTCTATTCCAATGCCTAACTGCGTATTGGGCTTCGCAACTTTAAAAAGGTTGTCAGCGTTTACCCTGCAATACCAATCGCCGCCAAGCCGGGCAACGTGTTCTATTTTCGTTTGATCGATCTTTCCGTCGGTATCCAGGATCTCATCGTCTATGTGCATCACCAGCACTTCCGCCAATACGAGGTTCCCTGCGCCACCTTCGTTACCCAGGGGTTTTACCTCGATGACTTTGCACTCCAGCTTGATTTTACTCTCCCTCACCATTGGCGGCCGTACGATGGTGGCAGCCTCCATCGTAAAACCGGCTTTCTCAAATTCGTTGGTGCCTTTTGGAAACTCACAACTGGCCAGCGAGGTTTGTTGCACCATGTCATAATCTACAATGTTGATCACAACTTCCGGGACTTCCAGCACATTTTGCAGGGTATGTTTGGTACTATTATCCCGAACCCTGCGGGCAGGCGAAAAAACAACCACCGGCGGGTTGGAGGAAAAAAGGTTGAAAAAACTGAAGGGGCTCAGGTTAATGTTACCTTCCTTATCTATCGTAGCGGCAAAACAAATAGGCCTGGGAGCTATAGCATGTTGAAGGAAATTCTGAATATCGGCGGGTTTTAATTCTTTAAGTGTGATTACCATGGTATGAGTTTTACCGCTGAGAGCGGAGTAAAATGAGTTTTCGCAGAGCTCATTAAAATTGATATACAACCCGCTTGAAGCCGTCTTAAAGCAATGCAACATTGAAGTTTATCAGGTAGCCAAGATTCTTATTGTACAATTTTAAATAGGTGATTCATTGTGCTTTATAAATTGGAATAAGATTATCACATGATTTTGTTTCAATAATGACTTCTTCTACCAACAGATCTATTTCGTACACCTTACCCAAACAACCTGCTTATAAATGAGTTCTACAATCACGTGGGTACGAACTACTAGATTTCTTAATTCCAATTCTCTTTTCAAAGCTATCCGATATGCGGATTCCAAAAGGCCGGGACCAAGTTCAAGGTGAACGCTGATAGAAGCATCCAGAATTATTTTTCCTATTTTATTTAATCGTTCCCTCGTCATAAATGATCATTGAGCTCAGCGAAAACTCTTCTCTCTTTGCTCTCTGCGGTAAAATTTGTCTCCAAAAAACAGGCAACTAACGGGCCTCTTTCTTCAGCGCCAAAATCGAAAAATCACTATCCTCCTCTACAATAGTATTACGCAATGCCCCCAATCCCGTAATTTCCATATCCACCACATCCCCCGGCTTCAGCCACTGTTCGGCATATGCAGGATCACTTAATTTACCCGTACCGTTCAGTTCCAGGAAACAACCCGTACCTACTGTTCCGCTACCTATTACATCCCCGGGATAAAGGGTCACACCATAACTACATCGTTCAATTATTTCGGCAAAGGTCCAATCCATCTCTGCTACATTTCCCTGGCTTACCTGCAAACCATTTACCATGCATTTCATTTCCAGGTTCCAGGCCTTACCCGTATGGTTTGCTTTGCAAGGCACTTCGTATTGTTCCAACTCATCCAGGGTAACAAGCATTGGCCCGATGGCAGTAGCAAAATCTTTTCCTTTGGCAGGACCGAGGTTCAGCAGCATCTCTTCCATCTGCAGGCGTCTTGCACTCAGGTCATTCATGATCATCAAACCGCCAATGTATTCATCGGCATCGGCCGCACGGATATTCCTTCCCGGTTTCTTGATAACAATGGCGGCCTCCAGTTCAAAATCCAGTTTCTCAAAATGGTCAGGCATACAGTACACGTTGCCCGGACCCTGGATACTGTTATGATTGGTAAAATAAAAAATGGGGTATTGATCAAACTCAGGTATCATGTCTACTCTCCTGTTACGCCTTGCGGATGCAACGTGCTGGCGGAATGCATAGCCATCCCTGCAACTTGTGGGATGTGGCACCGGCGCAAGTAATTGCGGTTCCTTGTATGGCACACCCATTACATTCCTTACCATACCATCTTTGATACGTTGTTCCGAAGCCTTTGCCAGCGGCAGCAAATCATCCCAATAATTTAAGAACATTGCCATGCTTACCGGCAGATCCGGGTGAAGCATATCAGTGTCATATAAGGTTTCATTTACCAGCAATGCAAGTTGATCATGGTCTTCCTTCAAATAGGTGACTAATTTCATCGGGGAAAAAATTTAGGAAACAAAAGTAGGGGAATAATTTAACCGCTCCTGTTTTGGGATAAGCAAACGGTTATGGAAAGATATATCGGTATGTGCGGTGTAATTTGTCTTTTTTGGCACCCGTCGCTTCATGTATCGCCATCATTTTTTCATTAAAATCCCCCACCCAGGCAAGTTCTACCCCGGTGATCGTTTTCCGGGGTGCGACTTCAAGTTGCAGTATTCTTACCAACGCGGATTCGATACCTCGATTTTGGAATTTATTTTTGCAGCCCATAATAATGATCCGGATGCGGCGAACGGGCATTGTATTTTTATACCAGAGGAACCTGATCTTACCCCAAAGATTCAGCTTCCCATTCACATGTTTCAGTACCTGGTTGATGTCTGGCAGGCAAACTACAAAGGCAATAGGCTCACCCCTGTAATAAGCAAACCACACCAGTTTTTCATCCACGACGGGTTTCATCTGCCGGAAAGATTCTTTGATGGTCTCAAATTCTATCGGGGCAAAACTTTCAAATTCCGACCAGGCATCATTGTATACTTCCCGAAGGTCTGCAGCATATTTCTCGAAGTTGGCACTGGTAAAATGTTCAAAAGTATAGCTGGGTTTTTTCATGACCCAATCCGCAATTTTTTTAAACCTTTCCGTGAAGGGAACAGTGAGATCCAGCAGGTTTGTGATCTGGTCATACTGTTTTTTAAAGCCATAATTTTCAAAAAAGGACTGGTAATAGGTCGGGTTATAATTCATTCCCAGGCTGGGCGGTTTAAAGCCCTCTATCAGCAGTCCCCAGTAGCGGTCGTTTTCTCCAAAGTTGATCGGGCCGTCCATAGCAAACATACCTTTGTCTTTCAACCAATCCCGCGCAGTATCCATTAATAGAAAGGCGGCATCCTCGTTTTGGATGCATTCAAAAAATCCCATACCACCGGTTGGGTGAGAATTGTTGTAAGCCTTTTTAGTGTTGATAAATGCTGCCACGCGTCCTATGCAGGTACCGCTTTCATCTGTGAGGATCCAACGCGTGCAACTACCGTGAGTAAAAAAACTATTCAGTTTGGGATCAAAGATGGCTTCAATATCATTATGTAATGGTTCAATCCAGTTAGGATCATTTTTATACAACCTGGCCGTCAGCGCAATAAATTCCTTGGCTGTTTCAGACTTGCTTACTTCCGTTATGCGCATGAAATAAACTTTTTTTACCATTTTTCTTCCTCCGGAATGTTGGTTGGTGGCTTAAATTGTTCTTTTGATCTTATTTTTTGTTCCTGGCGTTCAACAATCAAATGTGCGATCAGTTCCCCGGCGTCTGACTCTTTTTGCGTGGCCAGCAAATCCCTTATCTTCTTTTCATCCACATCTATCCGGTATAACAAAGAAAGTAAATAATCGAAATCATTAACCACAAGATCATTGATATAACCGGCCAGCTTATCAAAAAATAATTTATCCTTCAACGTCGCAATATCTGTAGCGGCAAGTAGGTCTTCTGTTAATGGGTGATCACGCCTGGGCTCCATTTTTATTTTGTCTTTTAGAATAACCGGGGATAAATAAAACATAATAAACCAAAATGGTCCATACAATCAAACAAACAAATCCCGGTGAAAAATACCAGTAACAGGCCTGCGCGTTCACTTCTCCCGCTGCCGCTTCAAAAAAAATAAAAACAGAAATGAATAGGAAAAATGAGCAAATAGAATCCAGCAGGATTTTTTTCTCCCCGGTTGGTTAATATACCATTTTTTCATTAAAGGTTTATTTTAGGATAAAACTACTTAAAAAAAAACCACCGTTCCCACTCAAAAAACAAAATATATAACACTTCATCCCTACTGGAATTTTTCTAATACGCCTAACCCGAACAAAGCAAAATCATAACGGCACGGGTCCTGCCGATCCATTTGTTTCATTGAAGCAGTAAGTTCAAGGGCTGCCTGCCAGTCATTGCTTTTTCTTTCCAGCAGGTTAAACTGCCTGGCCACCCGGGCCACGTGAAGGTCCAGGGGTACTACAAGCTGCGCCGGGGAGATATTTTTCCAAATGCCCAGGTCCACTCCTTTATTGTCATTCCTGACCATCCAGCGCAGGAACATGTTGATACGTTTACACGCGGATTTTCTTTGGGGAGATGCTATGTGTTTCAGGGTTCTTTTGGGAACATCCTCCAAAGAAAAAAAGTACTGGTAGAAACCATTCAGCGCGTTTTCTACGTTCCCGTCGCTTTTGCCCATACCCTTTGTAAATGCATCTTCCAGTGAAAGATAGTGTTGGTAGTGTTGATGGAAAAACGAAATAAAATACAAAAGATCGGTGGCCGTAAAAGTGCGGTGTTTAAATTGTAACACTCTCCGCAGATCATTTTCAGCATGGTTAATGCAAAAATCATGGGGTGCGTTATCCATCAGCTGCATCAGTTGCCTGCTCTTATTGATGATGGTCGTGCGGCTGCCCCAGGAAAATACAGCGGCAAAAAAACCAGCGATCTCTATATCCTGCTTTTTAGTAAAAGAATGGGGGATACATACAGGATCATTTTTTATAAAAAAAGGCTGATTGTAGGCATCAACCTTTTTATCCAGGAAATTTTTTAGATCCTTCATTTGCGTCTATGTAATAGCAGCCAATGCCTGTGAGAGGTCTTCCACCAGGTCGTCAGCGTCCTCAATACCAACGCTCAGCCTGATCAATCCATCGCTCAACCCGTTCTTTATTCTTTCTTCCCTTGGGATGCTTGCATGCGTCATACTAGACGGATGATTGATAAGTGACTCCACACCTCCCAGGCTTTCTGCCAGTGAAAAAAGTTTGGTAGATGACAACACTTTAGTGGCAGCTTCTACTGTATCATCCTTTAATGTAAAACTCATCATACCGCCAAACCCACGCATTTGCTTTTGTGCGATATCATAATTCGGATGGTCTTCAAAGCCACACCAATAAACTCTTTGCACCTTCGGGTGTTTTCGTAAAAAATGAGCAACAATATTTCCGTTCTCGCAATGCTGTTTCATTCGCACATGCAAGGTTTTTATGCCCCGTAATACCAGGAAACAATCCATCGGACCCGGCACAGCACCACAACTTTTCTGGATAAAATATAACTGTTCCCTAAGTGCAGCATCATTCATGATCAACGCGCCTTGTATCACATCACTATGGCCACCCAGGTATTTGGTGGAGGAATGCATGATGATATCGGCCCCCATATCCAGCGGGTTTTGCAGGTAGGGTGAAGCAAAGGTATTATCCACACAAAGCCATGCGCCTGCCGCTTTAGAAATTGCAGCCACCGCAGCAATATCCGTAATATTCATTAACGGGTTTGTCGGCGTTTCAATCCAGATAAGTTTTGTTTTCGCTGTTACCGCTGCTTTGATATTTCCTGTATCGGTTGTGTCTACATAAATAAATCTGATGCCGTACTTCTCAAATATCTTTGTAAAAAGCCTGTAGGTTCCGCCGTACATATCACTTGCGGCTATTACCTCATCCCCCGGGTTCAATAATTTGATAACAGCGTCTGTGGCGGCAACACCGCTACTGAACGCAAGACCAAATTTACCATTCTCCAGTACGGCAAGCGCTTCCTCCAGGGCCTTGCGGGTGGGATTCTGGCTGCGTGCGTATTCAAATCCTTTATGAACGCCCGGTGCAGTTTGCACATAGGTGGAGGTCTGGTAAATTGGTGTCATGATGGCGCCCGTGCTCGGATCCGGCTCAGCACCCGCGTGAATGATCCTGGTGGCCAACTTCTTTGTATTCAGGTTTTGCATACTCATGGTAGGTCGTATTTTTTCAGGTTGCAAAAATACTTATAAAAAAGGCACGGAGAATTTATTGTTCGAGCATGCGGGCTACACAGAGATACCGCCAGTCGTTGTTAGCTGCCTCATGCGCATGAAGGGGCATGATCTTTTTATTTAATACCTGGGGTTTCAGCAGATCTTCCTTCACCAGTTTCTTTTTAGCTTCCTGCATATAGTCCACCAGTAACGGATCGGACATCCATCTTTTTTGTGGCGGTTCGTAGCCTGTTTTATCCGTGCGCCATAATACTGAGGGCGGTAGTTTTCCATCCATAGCCTGTCGCAGGATCCACTTTGTGTAACCGTCCCGGATTTTAAACCGGGAGGGCAATGAAAATACAAACTGCACTAGCTGTGCGTTTAAAAAAGGCAAGCGTACCTCTACTCCATGTGCCATACTATTCCGGTCTGCAAAACGTAGCATTTCTTCCAGGCCATTTTCCATAGTATTGAAATACAGGATATCATTTAGTTTGTTTACAATTGGTTTATGGATACCCTCCCATTCCCTCCCTTTAAGGTATCCCAGCAATTGTTTACTCACATCGCCATTACCCGCGATCAACTGGTATTCTCGTTTTTCCAGGGCTATAGATGTATGCGAAGGGAGCAAACTTGCCAATACGTTTTTAAGGCCCCAATGCATACGCATGTTGTGAGAGGCAAATAATTTTCTTTCTTTTTTTGCCTCGGAAAACCTGTTTTTGCTGACTAACTCCTGTATGTACCAATGCAGGTACTTGTGATAACCTGCCAGTACTTCATCTGCACCCTGGCCATCTAACAAAACTCTCACATTTTTTCGGGCAGCCAATTCAAACACTTTGAACTGGGCGTAAATACTGGAGGAAGGAAAGGGTTCTTCCTGGTGATAACATAACTTTTCAAAATCGTTGATCATTTCATCCGCAGAAGGAGAAACAGTAAAGTTTTCCAGGGAAAAATGATCAGACACCGACTGAATATAAGCCTGTTCATCTTTTTCAAATCCCGGGAACACAGCCGAAAAAGTTTGAAACGTCCCGGTTGTTGTCTTTTTGCTTAGTTCTTTAACTATACAGGCGGCAATGCTGCTGCTATCCAGGCCGCCACTAAGGCTGGAACCTATGCTGACATCACTTCTCATCCTTTTACACACAGAGTCCTGCAACAGGTCATTAAACTGGTTGATAGCATATGACTCTGTTATTCTGACCGTGGTTTGTTTATCCAGTTCCCAATAATCAGACACGGAAAACTTCCCGGTAGAGCCATTCAACAGCAGGTAATGCGAAGGCAAAAGTGAAGAGATATTTGAAAAAAATGTTTGCGATTTATCCCCCGAATTTTGCACATAACCAAGAGTCAGGTAGTTTAGCACCATTTTATTGTCGAGGTTGCGCGGAACCCCTGCTGCCCATAGGGCTTTCATTTCACTGGCAAAGGCAAACAACCCATTTTCCTGGTAATAGTAAAATGGTTTTTCACCGAACCGGTCCCTGGCGGCAAACAACTCTTTCTCTTTTTCATCCCAGATGGCAAAGGCAAACATACCGTCAAAATATTGCAGGCACTTCACCCCGTAAAAATCATAGGCTGCGAGTATCACTTCTGTATCACTGCTGGAATTGAAATCATACCCTATCCGGCTGAGCTCTCTTTTCAATTCAATAAAATTGTAGATCTCGCCGTTATAAACGATGGTATACCTTTTCTCATAGTGCATCGGTTGTGCACCATTCATGGAAAGGTCGATGATAGCGAGCCGCCTGTGGGAAAGGCCTGCAGTGTTTGAATCATTTATCCAAATGCCCTCGCCATCGGGTCCCCGGTGTACCAATGCATCGCTCATGTCTTTTAAGAGCGCAGGTTGTATGAAGTCGTTGTTTTGGGATATTATTCCGGCGATACCGCACATGTTGTAAATATACGAAGAGAAAAACGGTCTGGTGAAAATGTCCAGCTGATGAATAACACCTGTTGCCGGCCACTATAAACCGGATAATTATCTACTATAAGTAATGGGAAGAAAAACTTTTACATTATCCCATATCATCACCATGTCTGAACCGGTAACGGTCTCCTGGAACACGATCGTAAAATCTTCCACCGCGGGAGATTGTACTTGAACAGGCACCTCAACTTTGAAAATATCTTTGGAAGGATCGATGTTAAGGCCCCAGCTATTGAGGTTACTGTTAAACACGATCACCCATTTATCCTGCTCCGGTATACAATACATTATGTACCTGCCAGGGTTGATATTTTCGCCATTGATAACAACCGGCGAAAAAAAAGCGATCTCTGTGGATTCATTTGCACCCAGGCGCCATGCCTGCCCGTAAGGACAAATATTGCTACTGTCTGCGCCAAAGATTTTCCGGCCTTTTTTATGTGGACGACTATAGATCACCCTTCCAACTGGCGCGCTGGTAGCAGCCGTATTACTCATCTTTTTTTGGGGGAAATCCTGGGGGCAGTAGGTGATATCCAGCGGGGATTGGTCGATAGGGGCAAAATCATTTCCCTGTGCGGTCGGTAAAGAGTCGAGGACCTTTACTTTGGAAACTTTGCTGACATCCTCCCGGCAGGAAGCAAAAATGACCAGCTGGCAAACTGTCATCAGTAATATGGTTACTCCCCGGAAATGAGAAATGTGCATAAGCGTTATTGTAGGTAGATGGGTAACGAAACCTTAACGGAATCCCAGGCCGCTGATAGGCTGAAACCCGCACCAAGTTTTTCAAAAATAAAAGAAAAAGATTCAGCAGGCGTTGTTTGTTTTTGAATGAGTGCATCCTGACGCACAATATCTTTTTTTACATCGTACAGGAAGGAGCCCCATGTATCAGTTTCTTTGTTTACTATGAATGTCCACTTATCGGCATGGGGGATACAATACAGCGTGTAGCGGCCTTTTTTAATTTTGGCATTTCCAATCCTCACATTTTGGAAAAATTCTATCTCGGTAGCCTCATTGGCCCCAAGCCTCCAGACTTTATTGTACTCTATCAGTTCCCCGAAAACGACACGGTTATTCTTTTGCGGGCGGCTATAGATTATACGGGCTAGAAGTGGCTCGGTAGCTTTACCCTGGATCTTTAACAGGGGATAATTATCAGGATAATAGTTGATATCCAGCGGAGATTTATCAACAGGGGAGAATTTCGGCTGCGCATCTGCGGCTAACCCGCTCAACAGAACACACAAACAGACAAATGCAAATTTCATACGGTTATATATTTTTTCAAAGATAAAAGAATCAACCTTTTAATAGTTGTTGCATTGTATTAGCGGCTACTTTTTTAACAGAAGGGAAAAAGAGGTCATATTGCTCCTGCAATAACTGCTTGTTTTCCAGGAAAAGATCAAATGCAATAGCTGTTTCCGGAAGGTAGGCAGCGCGCCGGCCCAATCCCTCGAAACTTCTTTGTATGCCCCAATCGTATTGGTAATTGTATAGCCAGTTCTGGGTATGCATGTAGGGAAAAAGCACCGAGAATTTCTGCGGAAAAAAATCACGGTGTTTTCTTAAAGACTCATAAGTGTCCTGCGCAAATGTTTGCAAAGAAGCGGCATCCGGGAAAAGCAATGCATCATTGGCAAGGAAATAGTCGTATACGATGTCGGTGAAAGCAGTACTGTATAGCCGGTAAACGGGCCTGAAGACGCTACTGATCACCCGGCTGGCGTTGTGTTGGTCAGTAAAATGGTCGATTGTCCTGTGTAGCCTGATACCAGCTTGAATAATCTGGGGGTAGTCATATTGCGATTTGCCCTTCACGTAATCGCTGATCATATTACCTGTCAGGACCTGCGGATGGTTGAATGAAAGGTAAGCGTGCGCCAGGTAATTCATCTTTTAAAGATAGTTTCAAATAGACAGTTTTGCCACTGCTGTTTTTTAACACTCTGCTTACGCTTTTTAAGTTTTTTTTAAGAATTAATTCACAGCTCTTACTACCACAGGCTTTCAATTTTTTTTACCTCCTGTAATCCGCCAGGTGTCTTACCGCTCATCTATCATTTGTACTTAATATGTTCATTCCCCACATTGTGGTTGCAAAGGGTTGCTGTGACTTCTACTTTTGTTTTGCCATGGTTGCAGTAGTTGCTGCAACATTTACAAAAAACAAAAAAAGTATAGTCATGAAAAAGTTAACAACAATCGTTGCAGCGATCGCCCTGTTTTTCAGCGCATCTGCATTCACACCGGATCCGGTCGAAAATGAATTAACCAGTATTTTTAAAGTTGCCAACCTGAAGGCTGTTTCTGCAGTTGATCTTACCAGGTCAGTAGCACAGGCATTTAAAGATCGGTATGCAAATGCAAAAAACGTGAACTGGACGCAGGCAGAAAATTTTTACTTTGCCTATTTTGAAACGCAGCAGGGTAATATGAGTGTTGCTTATGATGATAAGGGCGAATTGCTTGCCATCTCACGTAAAGTAAGCTTAGACCGTATACCGATGGCTGCAGCTGAGGCTATCCAGGGCCAATACAAAGATTACATTCAACCTGTTGAAATAGACGAAATTGCGCTGATGGGCCAGACAAATTACTACCTGACTGTAGAAAGCAAAAAAGCATACCTGCTGTTAAAATGCTCACCCGACGGGAACATCTGGGTGGAAAAGAAAATAAGAAAAAAAGTACTTGTTGGAAAAGTATATTAATTAAAGATTTTTCCTTAAAAAGCGGCTGTTGCAGAACCATGGAACAGCCGCTTTTGTTTTTGGAGCACAGCCTGCTATTGTTTTCCTGGGGCTGGTATCGCCTTCTTCCGGCACATTATTGGTATTTAGTTTTATAGTTTATTTTTCTCAACCGGTCCGTAACACGCTTCGGTTAAAAAAATTACTTTTGCCCTCTAAAATTTCTAATCATGAGTAAAGGACCCGTTTCGAATTTTATAGAACACCATTACCGTCATTTTAATGCAGCGGCCCTGATGGACGCAGCCAAGGGATATGTTACCCACCTGGAAGAGGGCGGCAAAATGATGATCACACTTGCGGGTGCAATGAGCACAGCGGAACTGGGTTTAAGCCTGGCCGAAATGATCAGGCAGGATAAAGTATCGATCATCAGTTGTACCGGCGCAAACCTGGAAGAGGATGTGATGAACCTGGTGGCACATTCAAAGTACAAGAGGGTTCCAAACTACCGGGATCTGACACCGGAGGATGAGTGGGAACTATTGGAGAACCATTATAACCGTGTCACAGACACCTGCATTCCGGAGGAGGAAGCTTTCCGGAGGTTGCAGAAACACCTGGTGAAACAGTGGAATGATGCAGCGGCTAAGGGTGAACGTTATTTTCCGCACGAATTTTTATACAAAACAGTCTTGAGTGGAGAACTGGAACAATATTACGAGATCGATCCAAAAAATAGCTGGATCGTGGCGGCCGCAGAAAAAAATATTCCGATCGTGTGCCCCGGCTGGGAAGACAGCACTACGGGGAATATTTTTGCCAGCTATGTTATTAAAGGTGAGTTGAAAGCGGATCTCGTAAAAAGTGGCATAGAGTACATGGTATGGCTGGCAGATTGGTACCGGAATAATTCCGCTGGCAAAGGCGTCGGTTTTTTCCAGATAGGTGGCGGTATCGCCGGCGATTTTCCTATCTGCGTTGTGCCAATGATGTACCAGGATCTCGAATGGCATGATGTTCCGTTCTGGAGTTATTTCTGTCAGATCTCAGACTCTACCACCTCTTTCGGATCTTATAGCGGCGCTGTACCAAACGAAAAGATTACCTGGGGTAAATTAGATATTAAAACACCCAAGTTCATTGTGGAAAGCGATGCTACCATCGTGGCTCCGCTGATATTTGCGTGGGTGTTAGGTTGGTAACACAACCCGGCGCCTTCAGGATGAACAGCCAGGTTACAAAGAAGCGAAGAACATTTGGTTCTTCGCTTCTTCATTTACGCCGGATCAAAGGAAAATGGTGATTCCAACAGCATCTCAATTGTCTGTTAAAGCTAACTCCTTGTTGCATTCATTTTTGTAACGCACCGCGGATAAGCCGGTAATTTTTTTAAACGTGGTCCGGAATGCTTTCGCCTCTGAATAGCCACCCCGTATATCCCCTGGTTTATATTTTTCTGTCCGTCTTCCAGTTGTTTTTTTGCCGCTTCAATTTTCACCCGTTGTATATATTCAATGACGGTGTTTGAAGTGGCTTTTTTGAGCGGCATGGAACATTGGCTGATCTATGATTTTCATTGCACCCGGAATGGGGAATAATTATGGAGACGTTTTTGCTGGTTGAGATTAGCCGGCGCACCATGCGGGTATTAACTTTAGTATCACTTAATCCTCATTGTTCAATGTATTTTCTACAGGAAGGTGCTGATTTTACCTGGAAGACCTTATTGCTCGGGAACGAGAACTGGAGTTTTTTGCTTGAGACCGGCTTAAGAACGTTGATCATGTTCATAATTATTCTTGTTAGCCTCCGGGTGTTGGGAAAACGAGGGGTGAAGCAGCTTTCCGTTTTTGAACTGGTAGTTATCATCGGGCTCGGATCGGCCGCGGGGGACCCGATGTTCTATAAAGACGTAGGCATTCTGCCCGCTTTGATTGTATTTGCACTTATTATAGCTCTCTATTCCGTGATAACCTATTTTGTGGGCAAGAGCAAAAAGTTTGAAGTGCTCGTAGAAGGGAAGCCCGTGTGCCTGATAAAAGATGGTGCTTTTTCAATTGAAAATTTTACCAAGGAAGCACTGGGAGAAGATGAATTTTTCGCGGAATTAAGAATGCAAGGCGTATCGCAGCTTGGCCAGGTGGAAGAGGCCATCATTGAAAGTTCCGGCAACATAAGCGCCTTTTATTATCCCGAAGAAGAGATAAAATATGGATTACCTATCATGCCCGGGTCCCTGGAACAATCCCACACCACTATCCCCGAAAGGGGTCACTATTCCTGTGCCTTCTGCGGCTACACAGCATTACTTCAACCGGTGGAAGTGTATTCCTGCCCGGAGTGTGAGAAAAATAAATGGATAAAATCAAGTAACAGGAAGCGAATTCAGTAATGTTCATTCAAAAAAAGCGATTGTAGCGATGTACCCCGGCTTCACAATCAAGAGTGCCTTTAACTACTTTTCAATCAATGAGAATTTAGCATTAAATTAAGTGGGAGCTCCTTAAATAATTATTGCCTCGTAGTCGCGGTGAAAAAGTCAGAGAGTCACTTCTCTTTTTTCAATAGTTTTTTAGACCTTTATCGCACACAAAAAAAATAGTATGAGCTTCAATAATGCAATCAGCTGGTTTGAAATAGGCGTGTTGGACCTGGAACGGGCAACAAAGTTTTACGAGTCCATCTTTAAACTTAGCCTGGTTCCTATGGACCTGGATAACATCAAGATGAGGATGTTTCCTATTACCGATATGGAAAATGGGGTTGGCGGTGCGTTGGTTGATAGTAAAGGTTTTCACAAACCCTCAACCACTGATGGCCCACTGATTTATTTAAACGGGAACCCGGATTTACAAAATGTACTCGATAAAGTGCCTGCGGCAGGCGGCACAGTGCTGGTACCGAAAACAGCGATTTCCCCGGATTATGGTTTTATGGCTGTGTTCATTGATACAGAAGGAAACCGTATCGGCCTCCATTCCATCCCTTCAAATTAACGAAAACCATGGCACAGGATTGGACCGGTTTTACCAAAAGTATTACTGTAAAAAGCACACTGGAACAGTGGTACCATGCATTTGCTTGCTGCAGCGGAATGGAATCCTGGTTTTTACGAAGTTGCCTTTGTAGAACAAAAGACGGTTCGCCAACTGGCCCCTGAACAATTTGCCGAAGCCGGTGATAAGTACACTTGGCTTTGGTTGGGATACGGTGACGACACCGATGAAAATGGAAAGGTCTTACAGGCGAATGGAACAGACTGTTTCGAATTTACTTTCAATAGCAAGGGCAGGAATGATATGAAGGTGAAGGTAAATCTTGTAGAAGAAAAAGGGGAAATAAGGGTGAACGTGCATCAATACAAGATACCGGAGGATGACCATAGCAAAGCCTGGTATTTTGTGGGTTGCGGAGAAGGCTGGACCTTTTACCTTGCCAACCTGAAATCAATTTTGGAAGGAGTTATAGACCTTAGGAATAAAAACGAGGCCATTACACGAGTAGTAAATTCCTAAACATGAATTACGACCTCGAAAAATCTGTGGAGATCCTGCGACGAACGCCCGGCATACTTAGAATGCTCCTGCAGGATATCCACCCGGATTGGATCATGAACAATGAAGGACCTGATACTTTCAGCCCATTCGATGTTCTTGGCCATCTCGTGCATGGAGAAAAAACAGATTGGACCGCACGGATTAAAATGATCCTTGAATATGGTAACACAAGACCTTTCGAGACCTTTGACCGATTTGCCATGTATGAAGAAAGCAAAGGCAAAACGCTGGCTGGTCTGTTAGATGATTTTGAAAATTTAAGAGCGGATAATATTCAATGGCTGCTGAAACTGAAACTCGGGGAGGGCGATTTCACCCGAGCAGGACTACATCCCCTGCTCGGTGAGGTAAGCCTGGAGAACCTGCTGGCTACCTGGGTCGTACACGATCTCACACATATCGCCCAAGTCACAAGGGTGATGGCAAAACAATACAAGGAAGCAGTGGGTCCCTGGACTGAGTTTTTCAGGTTACTGCATTTCTAATGAATAGGGGAAATGTGAATGGGTGAATAGCTCAATGGATGAAATTGGATGAAGATTCAAATAGACGTCACAACATAAAAAGGTCTATTGTCCATAACCCATCCCCTACCTATCCTGCACTTTTAGATCAGCCTGGCTTTTTATATACATCGTTGGCGTACCACCCTGGTTAAAAACTTTCCCTTTACACAGATGATTTTATTTTTAAGGACTTCCGCCCGGTCATAATCGAAGTTTACGATGTCTTCCTTTTTAATGAACACGGTAAACACCTGGTTTGAAAATTGTTTATGCAGGTTAATCAACATATTGCCTGCCTTGCTCAAAGGGGCGCCCGCCACAGTACCGCAGACAGATATGGGATCATTGTGCCCCATCCATTGTTTGGAAATATCGTATTAAAATGATTCCTAGGTAAGGCTTCCTGCGCCAGTGGTTCGGTGGCTGTAGCATTGGAATCCGGCAGCCAATCCGTGGCGTCGGTTTGTTTTTCCAGAGTTTCCTGCAAAGCTTCTGGTAATTTATTAAAAAAATTAAGGCCGGTCAGTGCTTCGATATTGTCAATGCTTGTTGCAAAGTAATCCCAGCTACTATCTGCTTTCATTGCGCTGCCTGTTTTCACTTTATTATCAGTGCGGAAATCGTTGGTCCGGGTAACCGTACCCCGCCTTATATCCGGTAAAATAATATGAGCTACCCAACGCGCCTCTTCACATTTTCCTGCATAGGCCAGGAAAATGCACTGTGCCGAACCAGTTCATCACCAGGCTGCAAATAAGGCAATCCGATCTCTTCCAATGACTGCTGAATTCTCTCAAGTTTCAGCAACCCAATTTTTTCATTAGTCTTGCCATGCACATGCCCAAAAGCCATAGCGGCTATAAAAAAATAATAACTCTCATTGCCTGTGATAAACACCCAAGATAAATTTTTTTGAAGTACGGACATCGCCCACTATTGTTATAGGGTTATAGTGATCCTACTACAAAAAATAAAGCCCGGCCACCGAAGCAGCCAGGCCTATCCGCTGGTGTTATTAAATTATTTTAGAAACGGAACCCGATACCCACTTTAAAAGCAGTATTGTACCCATTCACGCTTTTATTAGCATCCACCCTGGACAGCCCATAGTCATAAGATGCAGACAGGTTCAACCCGTTTTGAAACTGGTAGCCTAGCCCGCCTGTGACCCCCATATCCCACCTGTTGAACTGGTCAGTTGCATCCATCGTTTTATTCAGGAGGTTAATCCCCAGCAGGCCTGCTGTAGTTTTAAGGTTAGACTTGGCCAGGTAGGAAACCTGTGGACCTGCATACAACTGCAATCCGCCACCGAGGTCTGCCTTCAGCAAAACCGGTATATCAATGTATTGTTGCTGCAACTGTGCCTTAGCGTTAGCTCCGAGGAACTCCAGGCCTTTCAGTCCAAGTTCGCCTTCTACTTCGTAGCCCTTTTCAGTGTAGTAAAGTCCAGGCTCTAAAGAGATGATACCACCCAAAGGAAGCGTGGCATAAGCGCCGGCAAAGAGGCCCGTGCGGTTATTTGTGGTAACCATCCCATCGGTAAAATCCAACAAGTCGTTAAGATTACCCACAGCGTCACCCCTGAATCCTGAATTAGAGAGTCCGGCTTTTACCCCAAATGAGGCTCCTGATTTTTGGGCCGATACAGAAACCGTTAGTACGGTAAGAGATAAGATGAATGATAGCTTTTTCATAAAAATGGCTGGAACAGGGTTTTATTATTCCGTTCTGTTTAATGAGAAAGTTTTTCTTCGATAAAGATTAATGGGGCTTAGGTAAGTTTTTGTTAAAGGGGCAAGCTTTAACATCCGGGGCGGTTACGGCGTTTGTTTCGGAAATCTTTGCAGACAGAACTATGTCCGGCCTTTCAACAAAAAACCCCCGGCATTGCTGCTAAGGGTTTTTAAAGCTGTGGTGTGGGCCGGGATTGAACCGGCGACACATGGATTTTCAGTCCATTGCTCTACCAACTGAGCTACCGCACCATCCTACATTTCTGTATAATTCCCTTTCGGGGTTGCAAAAATAAGGGGATTTTGTTTAAATAAGAAAGTTTTCTGCAAATCATCCTCCCATAAACTTAAACAATCATGACCGCCCTAGAAAGAGTTCGTATCGATCACGAACCTGTACTTTACGCCGGCCTTCAGCACCCGCTCATATGCCTGGTTTATCTGGTTCATAGAAATTATCTCTACATCACTGGTGACTGCTCATACCCGGCAGCACATTTGCGGGTATCCGCGGCAGGATTCGACAAGGCACCCCACGCCTGCGAGAGCTCCCACTTTAAAACCTTAACATGGCTACCCACTGCATTCACCCGACCCACCATTTCATGACCTGGAACCATCGGGAATATAGAATTTCCCCATTTGTTTCTTGCCTGGTGAATACCTGAGTGGCATACACCGCACTAAAGTATTTCTCTCGGGACATCGTGTGGCCCTGGGTCACGCCTGGTAATTGTAAACGGGCCAAGGGCAGGCTGGGCGGCCGCTGTGGCATATCCAATGACTGTAGACATGATCAAAGTTTTAAAAGTTGAAAAAGGGAATATAAATTTTGGCAAGCTTTATTTAAGACACCTGGATTATTGTTTTGGTTCTTTGAACGGGCTAATTTAAAAACAGCCCCTGGTGGGGCTGCGTATATTTTCAGGTTTGAAGTGCTAATTCATTAGTTGCCATATTCACATAGGAACTTGATCCGCATTAGCTTTAATTGTTCCCAGTTAAAATCACTTTCAGCGAGTTCTTCCTGCGCTACCTGCAAAGAAGAAGTTTCGCAACTCTTAAAATAATCAATGATCTCCTCCTGGTCGTATTCATCTACCATTTCATCGATGGCATAATTCAGGTTGAGTCTTGTACCGCTGGCCACGATCGTTTCCATTTCTTCCAGCAACTCGTCTATGCGCAGGTCCTTGGTTTTGGCAATAGTTTCCAGGGGTATTTTCTTGTCTACATTCTGAATGATGAAGATCTTATTATTGTTACGGTTGGCTACACTTTTCATCACAAAATCATCTGGCCGAACGATATCGTTTTCCTCCACGTAAGAGGTAATTACTTCCAAAAAAGGTTTACCATATCGCAGCGATTTCCCCTTGCTTACCCCACTGATCTTCTCCAGTTCTGTCATGCTCGTCGGGTACATGGTAGCCATGTCTTCCAGGGAACTTTCGAGAAATATGACAAAAGGCGGCAGGTTTTTTTCTTTGGCAACTTTTTTTCTAAGGTTCTTTAATAACTCCAGTAATTTCTCATCGGCTGCTCCGGAACTGTCCCCGGTTGGCTCCGTCACTTCATCATCTGCATTTGCATCTTCAAAAAGGTTATTCAAAACCATCTTGAAACTGCCTGGTTTTTTCAAAAATGCTTCCCCTTTTTTAGTGAATTTCAGCAGGCCGTATTCCACAATGTCTTTTTCAAGCAACCCTTCGAGCAGCATCTGGCGGATCAGGCTGCTCCAGAAATGGATCTGCTTATCATTGCCACTTGCAAACACTTCGAGCGCATCATGCCGGTACATCTGCACCTGCGGTGTCGCCTTCCCGGTAAGTACAAGCATTACATATTCAATAGCGAATTGTTCTCCCAAAGCTTTTACAGTTTTTAAAACGGTTACAGCATCTGCTTTGGCCTCTATCTTTTCTTTCGGGTTAAGGCAGTTATCACAATGGCCGCAACTTTTTGAATCATTAAACTCCTCGCCAAAATAATACAACAGGGTTTTCCTTCGGCATACACTGCTCTCGGCATAAGAGACGGTTTCATTGATCAACTGTGCGCCCACTTCTCTTTCGCTTAATGGTTTGTCGCGCATCAGGTGTTCAAGTTTACTCACATCTTTATGAGAATAATAAAGCAGGCATTTCCCCTCCATACCATCCCGCCCGGCGCGGCCTGTTTCCTGGTAATAATTTTCTATTGATTTTGGAATATTGTAATGGATCACGAAACGCACATCGGGTTTGTCAATCCCCATACCAAAGGCAATGGTAGCCACAATCACGTGCACATCTTCATTCAGGAACTGGTCCTGTCGTTTTGCTCTCAACTTAGCTTCCAGGCCAGCATGATAAGCTACAGCACTAATGCCGTTGGCATTCAGCATTCCCGCAAGTTCCTCGGTTGTTTTACGATTAAGGGTGTAAATGATCCCGCTTTTGTTTTTATGTAATTGTATAAAGCGGACTATACTTTTATTGGTTTGTTCCAGGTTTACCTTTGGAAGCACTTCATAGTAAAGGTTTGGCCTGTTAAACGAGGAGATATAAATATCAGGGTTTCTCAACCCGAGATTTTTAAGGATGTCACTTTGCACTTTGGGTGTGGCAGTTGCAGTAAGCGCAATGATAGGGATCGCCGGGTTTATCATGTCCATCATCTCTTTCAGGCGGCGGTATTCGGGCCTGAAGTCGTGGCCCCACTCCGAGATACAATGCGCTTCATCCACCGCAAAAAACGAAATATCCAACTCCCGAAAAAATTCTATGTTTTCTTCCTTAGTAAGCGTTTCGGGGGCAACGTACAACATTTTGGTACGACCGGATGTCAGGTCATCTTTCACGATTTTTTGCTGCCCTTTATTCAAAGTACTGTTCAAAAAATGGGCTACATCGTCCTTACTGCTGTAACTCCGTACAAGATCCACCTGGTTTTTCATGAGGGCGATCAGGGGTGATACGATGATGGCAACCCCATTACTTATAACGGCCGGCAATTGGTAACAAAGGCTTTTCCCCCCACCTGTCGGCATGATCACAAAAGCATCCCTGCCGGATAACAACGACTGGATAATAGCCTCCTGCTCGCCCTTAAAACCATCGAAGCCAAATTGTTCCTGCAATTGTTCAGCAAGATTCGTAGTAAAAATCGGGGATTTTGTTGCATCGATCCTTTTCGCCGATGTCTTTTTTACCGCCGGTTTTTTAGTGTCGGAGGCAGCAGTTTTTGTATTAGCCATAATCTCTCTCTATCTTTTGATACATGGTTCAATTACCGTGTATAAGGTTTTTCATAAGGGCAGCGAAGTTAATTCAAACAGATTGTACTATCAAACGTTTCAGCTCCATTTGTATTTCCTTAACAATTGATTTTCGCCTGCATTTCTAATCATTTAAGATAAGGTAAAAAAAAACATATTGGAAGATTATTTAATTTTTGTCGAATCCTTTCCTGGGTCGGTTTTTCTTAATTTAGCTATACCTGATTTTGAAAGTCCTGAGATAAGTCTGACATTGAAATCTTAACATATACAAAACCCTGGCAAAGCTGGCGGGTCAGACTTTAGCCGGTAGCTAAAGCTCACTTGTCATTCTTTGCATTGTGCCTGAATTAAAGTAGGTTTGCGCCGTATAAATGAACAACGATATTATCATAGCTAGTGCCCTTCGAAGCATCCGTTTACAATCCTCTTCCATTTCGGGCCTTTCTGCCTTTATTAACAGCGATTTTACCGAGGCTGTAGCTCTCCTGGGCGCAGCCCGGGGCCGGCTGGTGATCAGCGGAATTGGTAAAAGTGCAATTGTTGCCCAGAAGATCGTAGCAACTATGAACAGTACGGGAACACCCGCCCTCTTTATGCATGCAGCGGATGCAATCCATGGCGATCTGGGTATGGTGCAGCCGGACGATGTGGTGATGGTGATCAGCAAGAGTGGTGACAGCCCTGAAATAAAAGTGCTTGCGCCCCTGGTGAAAAGTTTTGGCAATAAACTAATTGGAATGGTAGGCAATATGCATTCCTATCTTGCTCTGCAAAGTGATATTGTGTTAAACACGACAGTGGACCAGGAGGCTTGTCCTAATAACCTTGCCCCGACCACCAGCACTACGGCACAAATGGTAATGGGAGATGCACTCGCGGTTTGCCTTATGGAATCAAAAGAATTTAAGTCTTCGGATTTTGCCAGGTACCATCCGGGTGGCGCCCTGGGAAAAAAACTGTACTTACGCGTATCCGAACTGGTTTTACCACATGAAAGACCATCCGTGCCGTCGGGAGCTTCCGTAAAACAGGCCATCATGGAGATCACCAAAAAAAGATTAGGTGCAGCAGCGGTACTTAATAACCAGGATGAAGTGCTAGGTATCATCACAGACGGGGATGTACGGCGGATGTTTGAAAAATATGATTCGTTCACTGACTTACGAGCAGATGACATCATGAGCAGGTTACCGAAAACAATACAAATGGAATCTCTTGCCGCAGAAGCGCTGGAGCTGATGCGGCGCCACAATATTAACCAGCTCATAGCCCTGGAAGAGAACAAATATGCAGGTATTCTTCACCTGCAGGATCTTGTGAGGGAAGGTATTATTTAAAACTTATAATTACCGCTTGTAAAACTGCGGCATATCAGATCATGAGCAAAAACCATTACGTAGCAATCATGGCAGGTGGCATTGGAAGCCGCTTCTGGCCAATGAGCCGTACCGATTTCCCTAAACAATTCCTGGATATCCTGAACACCGGCCGCACCCTGGTACAAAGTACATTCGACAGGTTTGCCAAATTCATCCCCTCAGAGAATATTTACATAATTACGGCTGAACAATACAAGGACATTGTGCAAAAACAACTGCCGGAACTGAACCCGGCAAATATTTTATGCGAGCCTTCAAGGAAAAACACTGCACCATGTATCGCTTATATTTCTTATAAACTCCATGAACTGAATCCCAACGCAAACCTTATCTGTGCTCCCGCAGATCACCTGATCGCTGATACCGATTCGTTTAAAAAGATCTGCCAGGATGCTTTGCATTTTACCTCCCATATCAAAGCACTGGTAACACTGGGTATCAAGCCCGATCATCCTAATACTGGGTACGGCTATATCCAATATGAATCATATGCCGTAAGTGATAACGTTTACAAAGTAAAAACTTTCACGGAAAAGCCTGACCTGGAACTGGCAAAAACGTTTATCAGCAGCGGAGATTTTTTATGGAACGCGGGCATTTTTGTTTGGCAGGTAAAAAACATCATTAAAGCATTCGAGCAGCTACTGCCGGAAATGCACGAAGTTTTTGATACTGAAAAATCGCACTTCAATACTAAAAAAGAAAAGGCTTCCATTGAAAAGATCTATCCACAATGTGTAAATATTTCGATCGATTACGGCATCATGGAAAAAGCGGATAACGTTTATGTAATACCGGCAGCTTTTGGATGGAGCGATCTTGGAACATGGAAAAGTGCTTACGACACCATTGAAAAAGATTACCTGGGTAATGCTGTTGCGGGCAATAACGTTGTGATCATTGATGCTACTAAAAATATGGTACATACGGACAATAAAAAACTGGTGTTATTGCAGGGTCTTGATGATTTTGTGGTGGTAGATACAAAAGATGTTTTGATGATCTGCAAAAAAGACCGGGAGCAGGAAATCAAAGAGTATGTGGCAGAGATCAAACGCAGCAAAGGGGACAAATACCTTTAAATTTTAAGTTGGTTCACAATAATAATGGTCTTCCTGCGTTTAGCAGGTGAATATCCTTTTTAATAAACTGGTGTTTTGTAACCCCCAAAGACAAAACAGTATATGATAAAACCATTATTAATTGCCTTGTCGGCTATTTTAGCCATGCCCAACTTATTGGACAGGGATATACAGGCAGACAGGGCCGGATATAATGGAAAGGAAAAATTTTCCCCCCAACTTTCATCCATCAACTCAATCGACAAACTGGAAGCATTTGTAGATGCAGCTGCTACTGATAAAAAAGTTTCCATCGGTTCAGTGGCTTACCTGGAGATCCTGGAAAATACGGTCTCGTACCGTTTCTATCATGGGTTTTCGCACAAGTCACTTAACCAGGATTGGATCACTGCCGTTACTGACAGGATCGCCGGCACTGATTTTTCCTGCCTGGCACTGCCCGAAGAGATCATGCAGCATCCCGAGGCCGCCTGTTCGCAACAGGCCATGGTAATGATGGAAGTGTTGAAAAGAAAAAATATCAATTACCGGGAAATTGGTTTCCCCCATCATTTTGCTATGGAAGCCTCTGTTAATGGGGGCTGGTACTTCCTGGATGCCAATATGGAGCCGGATATCCGGGGAGAGCAACGCCTTCACCAGAACTGGCACGGGCATGCAGATAGCCTTAAAAAATATTATAACCCCTCAATTCATCCAAACCTGGATGCGGGATTTGGGACAGGCCTGATGGCTGAAATAAATAAAACAAACGAAGAACAGGCGCCAACCCTGAAAAAACTGCAGGCCCTAACAGGCGTACTCTCTAAAATATGCTGGGTTTTCCCTTTAGTATTACTGGCCTTCGCCCGCAAACGATCTCTCAAAATGTATGCAATTAAACCTTTAGGCAAATACGTACGTATGCAACCTATGCGCCCGGTTTTTAATGCTTAACCCCTATTTTTGGAATCGCATTAAAGCGTTCCGTTTTGACAACATACATCCAAAGCAAACTTCCCAACGCAGGCACCAGCATTTTCACTGAAATGAGCGTTTTAGCCCAGGAACATTCTGCCATTAATCTTGGACAGGGATTCCCGGATTTTGAAATGAACCCCACGCTCGCGGCACTGGTTGCGGATGCCATGCGCCAGGGTAAGAACCAGTATGTACATACCAATGGGTTGCCGGCATTACGGCAAAGCATAAGCGAAAAAATAGAAATGCTCCACCAACAGTCTGTTGGAACTGAAGCCATCACAATCACTCCTGGTGGCACCTACGCAATTTACACCGCCCTGACCACCATCTTACAAAAAGGAGATGAGGTAATCATTTTTGAACCCGCGTACGATAGTTATGTTCCAAATATTGAGATAAATGGCGGCGTCCCGGTTGCGATTCCACTGTCATTTCCAGGATACAGTATTGATTGGAACCTGGTAAAATCCCGGATCAACAAAAAAACAAAAGCCATTATCCTCAATAGTCCTCATAATCCAACCGGGGCAGTGCTTTCGGAGGAAGACATGGCAAACCTATCCGCACTGGTGCAGGGCACCGGTATATTTATCGTGAGTGATGAAGTGTATGAGCACCTTATATTTGACGGGAAGGAGCATAACTCTGTTTTGAAATATCCGGAACTGTACAAAAGAAGTTTTGCCTGCTTCTCTTTTGGAAAAACATACCACTGCACCGGCTGGAAATTAGGCTACTGCGTGGCACCTGTTGAACATATGAAGGAATTCAGGAAGGTACACCAGTTCAATTGTTTCAGCTGCTTTAGCCCTGCACAGTTTGCACTGGCGGAATTTTTACGGCATGCAAACGAGTTCCGCGCACTGGGCAGTTTTATGCAGCAAAAAAGAGATTTTTTTGCAGAAGAGATGAAGGCAACAAGATTTACTTCCTTGCCTTCATTTGGCAGCTACTTTCAATTGTACAGCTACGGAGCATTCTCCGACGAAACAGAAAAAGAACTGGCAATCCGGATAACCCGCGAGTTCGGGGTCGCTTCTATACCCGTGTCCGCATTTTACCAATCTCCTGTGGAAAATAAAGTACTGCGTTTTTGTTTTGCAAAAAAAGAAGAAACGCTGAAGGAAGCAGCTAAAAGATTGTCCAATGTTTAAGCAGGCAAAAGGGGTAGTCTTATTAGCCATTGTTTTCAACGCCTGCAACCAACGTGTACAGGAAACGAATAAGGCAGCCAAAGATAGCGCTATAACAATTTTACCCGTATCCTCAACAAATAGTACAAAAGTTATCGACAGTATTAATACGGGTAATATAAAAATAAAATTACGTCCCCAACCTGTTCGCCTGCAAAACGGAGATTCTTTCCAGCTCCAGGTCCCCCTTGGGTTTAACCTGGCTGTTGCCGCAGAGACCGGTGGTAGGCTAAGGTTCCTGGCCAAAAGCCGGGACGGGCGGTTATTTGCTGCAGATATGCATGATCGCAGTGATAACAGAAAGGGGCGTATACTCGTCTTTGAAAACTGGAATGATGGCTCTAAAAAGTTTGATTCAATTTATACTTACCTGGATCAGTTACACAATCCAAACCAACTGGCCTTCCACAAAAATTATATCTATGTAGCAGAAACAGGAAGGTTGCGCCGTTACATTTACGAAAGTGGGCATCGGATTGCGAAAGATAGCGGGCAAACAATTGCAACTTTCCCCGAGTATGGACTAAGTTATAAATACGGAGGCTGGCACCTTACGCGGAGCCTTTCTTTTCACAATGATAAATTATATGTAAGCGTAGGCAGTAGTTGCAACGCATGTGTAGAAAAAGAAGAAATAAGGGCAGTAGTAGTAGAAATGAATCCTGACGGGACCGGCCCGAGGATCTTTGCACCCGGGTTAAGAAATAGTGTAGGCATCCAATGGATAGGAGATCATCTTTGGAGCACAGGTATGGGGCGAGACCTGATCGGGCCGGACAAACCGGAAGATGTATTTCAGGAGATAGAACGGGAGGGCTTTTATGGATGGCCTTATTACTACCAGTACCGGCAGGAAATTTTTGCCGATCCGGAATTTAAAGACTCCGCAAGGACAGCCTGGGTTAAAGAACCACCCAAAGCTTTCCTAGGTTTCAAGGCACACAGTGCCCCACTCGGCTTTGAATACTTTAAAAATTTTGATGACAGCTTACTAAATAATTCTGTACTGGTTTGTTTGCATGGGAGCACCAGTGTATGGCGGCAGCGGGGCAATTCCATTGTGAGGATAGAAAAAAACAACCAATACACTGAAGTTGTAAGTGGGTTTCTTACCGGTAAA
>JAYSYY010000114.1:0-20195 GCA_043727215.1 Chitinophagaceae bacterium
CCGATCAGCTGCTGGTAAGCACGCTGCTTAAAAAGTTCCAGCCCGTTTATTCGCCGCTCTGTCGCTGCATCCGTTTCTCCCTTCTCCCGGAACTCCCTCAGCAAAGTAGTATACACAATGATGGCATGTTCTGCATTTCTTTCCCGCTGCTTCATCTCCGGCAATTCCTCCGACAACCTGGTTTGTTTGAGCCGGCATTCTTTTTCCCGTGCCTTCATTGCGGGCAATTCCGTTTTGTACAGGTCATTCAGCAAGAGCCGGGTTTCCAGCGAACGGTAATTGGCCTGGGTACCCTTCTCCAGCTCCATAAACTGTAAATACATTTTTGTCACGAGCAGACTGGCTACCGCCGTCAGGGAGCGTTCGTTAGTCTCGGCCAGGGTAATAAGCGGCCGGGAGACCCCTAAAAGTGTCGCAAGTTCGTGCTGGCTGATCCCAAGCTTTTGTCGGCTTTCGGCAATAATGATTGATTTTTGCCTACATTTCTTATCAAATTTCGTGTTTTGACGCATAAATTTTCATTTCTGGTTGTAACACATTTTTTCCGGGTCTTGCGTTTTTGGTTACAAGGTCCACCCGCAGATAGGGTTGTAACCATTTTTTGGTAAGTAGAAAAAATGTTACAGAAATAAAAGGATTTTGTGACGGAATTGAGTGGATAATCGGGTATTTCCGGCGAATTTTTCCAGGTTTATACCGATCTCGCGCAAAAATAGGGCTTCGCTGTTTGCAAAGTAGGGGACGAAACAGGTGCATACAGCCCGATCAAGTCGAACAAGGGTTGAAAGCTGCAAAAACTTCAACGTCCTGCAGGCGTAACTGGCTGCTTCGTGCCTGCAATGAGAGCAGTCTGCGTGTTTTTCCCGGGTTCCGGTTTTCAATGGCGCCCGATTGTGGCGGAGGAAATTCAATCCTGGTTAAAATTAACTATGCCCCTGTCCGTAAAGGATTCTGTTAAATAGGCAAGTATATCCCGGAAAAAGGTACGGATTGGCGAGGCTTTTCTTCGGGTTTTTAGTACATTTTTTGTGCTACCCACCGGGTGCAAAAGACCCACAAATCATTAGTTTTGTGGGTTTTACCTCGGGTTTGTTCCGTTGTTGGTAGCCGCGTGGGGTCCGTAAAAATCTTAAGTGCCGGGATGAACCACCTTAGGTTTTTTTGCAAAACTTTCCTCCTGTTTCCTGTGCTTCGGGGCATACCAGGTGTAATACCAGGCCAGGACCAGGATACCCATCGCAAAAGGAATGACTGAAAGTTCTTTGTAGCTATAGTCACCATAGAGACCCCAGCTGTCAAAGGAGAAAAATTCGCTGATCATCCAGTATGAGTTAGCAAATATCCATAACACTACTGCCAGGTTATGGCAAAGCTCGCTCATCATCCGGCGGGTGCGCCAGGCAATAACACAGGCAATAACAAAGGTGGGCAAAATCATTGCTAATCCCAGTGGTCGCCAGATCATACACCAGCTGATATCTTTTATCAGCCAGAAAACGATATGGAGATTTTCCATTCTCCGGAATTGCTGTGGAATATGAAATATTTCAACACCGGTGCCGGCTTCCTTGTGCAGGGTTGGGATCTCATCTTCTTCTATGATTGGGTCGAGCATCTGTTATTATTAAATGGTAGGAAATGCGAATATAAAAAGAAAGCCCTTTCACAGAACGGAAAGGGCTTCATTATTTTAAAATAAGAGCGGTTTTTATTCCACGCTCACCCGGATGCCATCGCTGTGGCTGCTGAACTCCGGGGCATACATACTTTGGATCGTGGTGATCCCGTTGCTGAAATTGCCCGTATGGGTCACGAACAGAGGGTACTCAAATACATAACTTCCTCTTGGCAGCTGGCTGAAGAAAAAATTGGTACTGGCGTCTTTTGTACTTTCGTAGTACCCGAGGCCGCCCTGCCATTTGTATTGGCTCAGTACGTTTACGGGCTCCATTGCTGCAGCACGCATGTCTTTCATGTGGATGTATTCCATAGCCCGGTCAACTTTCAGCTCGATACGAACTTTTACTTTGTCACCAACCTTCAGTTCATCGCCATCTTTCAGTTCCTGTAAGACAGGCCCACGGTCCGATTTTTTTTCAACGTATAGTTTTTTCACGAGGGAAAGGGGCGTAGCGGCAGAAGTAATTTTGTCAAGGTCTTCGAAATATTGCCAGTAGGCGGCGCCCCAAAGTCCGCCCCCGCCCCCTGACGGGGAGGCCTGGGAAGTTTGAACGGAGACAGTAATGTTGCCCATTTCGGGTTTCACTTTTGTTCCTTCGATTCTCTGTTTAAAATAGCCGGTACCTGCCTGCGGTTGGCTGTTTTGCAGTCCTGGTGCAGTCACGAAGTTGTGAAGCGGAGTACCACCGAGGGTAATGTTCACTGTTTTTTCTTCGGCCAGCCAGTTGCCGCCATTTAGCAAAAGCGCATAACAAGCTTCTGCAGTAGCTTTGGTGGTTCGCCAGTTGTGTGTTTGTTTTTGTTTGAGCAGCCATGTTTTCAGGTCGTCAACTGTTTTTACATTTCCATCAATGTCGCTGAAAGCTTCTATCATCAATGCCTGGCTTTCTATCGGTGCCTGGTGCCAGTAATAACCACCGGCTGTAAAATCTTTAAAGTACATGCCCATTTCTTTACTGTAGATAGCGTTTTGTTTCAAAGAGGCGATAATGCCTTTCGCGGTTTGCACGTCCTGGCTTCGGAATAAGGCAAGTGCAATCATGCCCTGCATATATTTGTTTTGAGAGAGCCAGAATTGGGTGGCCTGTTTGCGGTAGTAAGTCACAGCTGTTTTGCTTGCAGCTGTTGTAGCTGTCTCCGGGAAAAAGCTGCGCATGTACAAATACTGGATAGCAGTATGGGAAAGATTATTGTTGGTGAGTTTCACCTTGTTTTTTACCAGGTAGTCGTATTCATCCTTTAGCCGCGCATCCAGGTAGGGCAGGGCTTTATCTGCGATGGATTTAACTGCGGCATAATCGTTTTCACTCAGTGCCTTTAGTTTGCGCAGGTGGCCAATACCTGTTACAATGTACTGCGTAATGTACCGGTCATCCGGGCCGCCTTTAAACCAGGTGAACCCACCATTGCTGCTTTGCATCTCCCGCAACTTGTTTAAGGAAGCATTTTTTTCCTTGCCTAACCTTACCAGGTCAAACAGGATGGCAATATTTTTCTTTTGCTCATTTTCATTTTTTGCTTCCATCACCCAGGGTGTTTCTTCCAGTAAGGCGGATTTCAATTCTTCATTTTTTTGCAGGTTACTGAGTAAGGCAGCGGTATCGGAGGTTTTCCATTTTTCAAAGATCGACCTGATCTTCGGAGTAGCGCTCGCCACAAAACCCGCCAGCACGTTGGCATAGTACCTGTTAAAATTCTGCTCTGCACATTCGTACGGGAAATCCATCAGGTAAGGTAAAGCCTGCACTGCATACCAGGCAGGGTTGCTGGTATATTCCACTGTGAGGGCATGATGCGTTAATGTTTCACTGTTGTTGGTTGCCAGTAATTTACCGAATGTAAAATTTTTACTATTGGTATTCCGCAGGTTCATCGGGAAGGTTTCTGTTACCAGCATGCGGTTGGTCAGTACAGGGATCGCAGCTTCCTCTCCATCGCTAAAGGCACCATCTTTGGCAATGGCCCTGATCCGGTAGGTCATAGCACTATTAAAATTGAAAGGGATTTCGATCGGGAATTTTACAGCCACGGATTGCCCGGCCGGTACTGTAAAATACTGGGTAGGAAAAACATTCTTAAACCAGCCATCGACAGCTGTGTTTGTTTGTGCATTGATCAATTCCAGTTGAGTAGTACCGGTTATTTCTTTGTCACTCAGGTTCACCACTTTCGTCACCAGTTCCATCCGGTCTCCTTCCCTTATAAAACGCGGCGCATTTAGTTGCAGCATTAAGGGCTTTTGCGTGATCACGGTTTTTTCCGCGTACCCGCTTGCCAATTCTGTATCATGTGCCAGGGTCATGAGTTTCCACTGGGTGAGTGCTTCCGGTATGGTAAAGCTAAAACTGATATTCCCTTTGTCATCTGTAGTCAACGCCGGAAAAAAGAAGGCAGTTTCATTGAAGTTTTTCCTGATCTGCACACCCTCGCCCGGCATCGGGGATGGTATGTTGGCTACACTCGCTGAGTCTGCTATAGCTGCGTTCCGCTCGTTGCCAGCCAGTTTTGCGGTTTGTGCGATTACAGGAGCCATCGCAATATCCTGTACAGCTACACTTCCCTGCAGCATTTCTCGCTTATAGAACCTGTCATAAAATTGTTCATTCCAACCGTTATTCTGCAGGGCATCATAAATAACGGTCTGCAGCAGGCGGGAATTATCTGGCAAATTGTTTCTTTCTTCAGACTGCACTGCACTGAAACTATTTTTTATCCAGTTGATAGTTGCAGCATTTACAGGCCATAGTGATTTCAACGCTGTCCAGGCATGAGGCTTAAACTGGTCAAGGGATGCGTCATACATATTCACCAGCATCTCTGCGGCTGTTTTTTCTCCTTTGTTGCCGCTGATCTTAACGGTCCATTTTTCGTCACTGCCAGGTAAGATTTTGTCACGGAATGTTTCATAACTGATTTGCAGGTCTTTGTTGCTCCAGGGAATATTAAAAGATTCCGTGCCGGTGTACACCCGGTTGTGCTGCACGAATGCATAGTTCATATTGATGCCGCCGCGGTCATTCTCCGTAGCAGTTATTTCATTCCGGTAAGGGTTGGCTGCAGTGATGTCTTTATAAGAAGAGCGATGTGCTTCCCCTGTCCTGGTGAGGTTATGTATCAGCCAGATCTTATCAAATCCGGTGTGAAGGACATAGTTGATCTTTTGCCCTGGTTCAGCCGTTTTATTTTTTACCGTTACCAGCATAGGTTCACCGCGGGAGGGTTGCTCCTCATCGATGATTTGGATGATCTTTTCTGCTTTTACGTCTTCGCCATATTTATCTTTCGTAGTAACAATAATTTTGTACCAGCCGGATTTAAGAGCTGTGGTGCCAATTGCCCATTGCCCATTGTTTTTTGTTGTATCCTTCCTGTCTGAAACCTTTTCCCCCAGGGCCCATGTCTGCGGCTGGTCTTCATCAGCGTAAACGTCATAAGGGAAGCTGGCATAATATTCAGTTTTTGTCATAACAAACTGGTCGGGCTTTTCCCAATACCTGTTGCGGAACAGGCGGCCTGGCTCCGCCAGTTCATACATTACAAAGTGCACGGTTGCTTTTTCATGTAAACCATTGGTATTAGTGCTGGTAACTTTGATCGTATGAATGCTATCCGCCGCTATTTTTTGGGCTGATGTTATAGCCAGCTGCAGCGCGTGGTAGGATACTGCAACAGAAACAATACCAGATCTTGTTTCGCCATTGATGTCCGTAACATCTGCGGTTACCTCATAATAAAAAGTGGGTTGCGCTGCTTTCTCTACGGTTTCGTCGGGGATTGCTTTAAAATTTATTGTAAAGTTGCCATCCACATCTGTTGTTGTTTCACCGTTGCCGATCTCCATAGATTCCGTGCTGCCATAGGGCGGCGCCATTTTATAGCCCCGCGTCCAGCCCCACCAGATCGGGTATTGTATCTTTCGAACTACCCGGTACACAACCTTCGCACCGGCTATACTATTACCTGCGTAGGCTTTTGCAGTACCTGTTACGGTCACCAAATCATTGACCCGGTAGGAACCCGAAGGTTTGTTTATTTCTGTAGAAAACTTAGGGCGCTTGTATTCTTCTACGCTAATGAACTGCTGGGATTGGTTCACCGAGTCCCTGATGTAAAAGTTTCCATTCAGCATCCCTTCAGGCAATTGAAAACTGCCATTGAAAGAACCATATTGGTTGGAGGAAACGGGCAAGGCGTTTATTCGCTGACCATTCGCATCCAATAACAAAATAGTCGTTTTGTACTGGTGGATCAAGGTACTCTTCCTGCCGGTACTGTCTGTGCTCACTGCAATCCCTTTGAAGAAAACAGTTTGTCCGGGGCGATAGATTGAGCGATCACTAAACAGGAAGGTCCGGCGTTGTTCGGTTTTCCGGTAACTATCATAGGTGTTGCTGTAATAAATATCGTCGTTGAGGAGTTCCTCTCCATTGTAGGTAATCTGAAGAACACTATTGTAGCGCTCTTTTGGAGGGATCGCTTTTACAAACCCCTGTTTATTGGTAAGATATTTTTCTCTTTTAACAAGTTCATTTTTTCGGGAACCGTAATCATATTTTTGCTCCCAAAGTTGAACAGCGGCATTGGCCAGCGGTAAACCACTGCTCCTGTGGAGGACATATATCTCTTTTTTGTCGTTGTAGATATAGCTGATATTGCTGACATGGAATAATTGCCGGGCTAAAATATTACCTGTTAATGCAAAATCCGGGCGCAGGCTTGCAAGGAGAATATAATTCCCTGCCGGCAACCCCTCCATTTTTATTTCGGTGCTGTGTTGCTGGTGATCTTTCAGATCAGGCAAAGTAACTGACCAGCTTTTTATGGACTGAAGCCTGGTTAATGCAGGCCAGGTTTTTTCATACCCGCCGGCTTCAATCGTTTTTAATTCCTCCCGGTTTGTTTTTATCACGCGGAGGTAAAGGATGGCGGTGTTTTTATATTTTACGAGGGTACGGAATGCTTCATTCGGAACATTTACCTTTTCGGTCTCAAGATTAAGGAAGGGTTGTTTTATTTGTTCCAGCAGGTTAAAGGCCCTTGTGGCACCCGGCGTTTTTGGATATCTTCTGGTGATTTCCTCCGCCAGTTCTTTTGCCTTTTTAATCTCAAACTGGTTTTCTTTTTTTGTGAAGGGGTTATAATCGGCTCCGCGTTGCATATACTCCTGTGCCCTGAGATACATTGCCTGCGCAGCGTAAGGGCTTGAGGGATACTTTACTTCTATGCTTCGGAGTGCAGCTTCATAAAGGTTTGTTTTGTTGGCAAATATGCCGGCTTCATTGGCAAAAGAAAGCCTGATGAGGTCAGCATCCAGCAAGGCATCTTTATTCGCATCATTCAAGTGAAACTGCAGCAGGTCCTGTAACAATAAAATGGCGTTGTAATAAAGAGAGCTGGTATCCTTTGTGTTGAATTTTGTCCGGATAAATGTTGTCACCGGGGCAAAAATCTTTTCATCGTTTATTATGAATTTGTAAGATGGACTCGTGACGTCATTTTCCTGGCTCATGAAGTGAGACAAAGCCCGGTGCGCCAGGAAATCATAAAGCGTTGGCCTTAGCGTACGACTGTTCCTGCCTTTAGTGAGGATAGCATCGAGACCATTTAACGAGGTAGCCTTGAGCAGGTTTTCATTTTGCAGGGAAGATTTGTATAAAGCCGTAATGGTTGTGTTTAACTGAGCGATGCTCCAGGTAGTGATGTCATTCTTCTTTTCTTCTTCCAGTTGTGTGCGGCCATATAACCTGAAGCGATTTTGCTGCCGATAGGTTTGAAAAAGTTCGGCCTGCATACTTTGTAATATATTTTTGGCCGGGGCTTTCGTTTTAGCAATCAGTGTATCGAGGTAGAATATATTATTCTCTTTGTTGTCTTCTTCCACCATGTTCCTGTACTTCATCTGGTACATTGCAGACCTGACCTGCTGAGGTTGATTGCCGTTCCTGTTCGCGGTTTCAAAAATCTTTTCCACTTCTTTTAACGCATCCTTTGTGAGTCCTTTTTTTTCCAGCTGTTCTATTTTTTTCCATTCCGTTGCGAAATCATTGGTAGGTTGAGCCTGCACATTAAAAAAGTTAAGGGTGATTAACAATAAGCAAAGGGCTATTTTAAAATTCATCATCGATAGGTGTTTAAGATTGTTCCGGTTACAAAGATAGCAGCCCAGGGGGCATGTTGCCCTCCTAAGATGGTGCAGCACCCCTGTTTACATACAAAGCCCGGCGACTTTTTCTTTAACTTTTATTTATCTACGGCCGTTTATACATCCTGCCCCGAAATGAATCTTATAAACAAAACCTACAGTCCCATTTTGCTTACCGCTAAAACCATTAACAAAATGAACAGAACCTTTATCCTTTTATTATCGTTTCTTTTACTGGCATCCGCAGGGTATGCCCTAGAAAACCGGCTTACAATCAGCAGTAACATCAACACAGGCATCCGGGTACTGATCGATGGCAGACCCTATCAACTGGATAACTCCAGGAACGACGGGGAAATATCGCTGACAGACCTTCGTCCCGGTAACCGGAACATGAAAATTTATATCCAGACAAATGCTGGCCGCACACGGCAGGGAAATACAAGAAGTGCAGGACCAGCCATGCAATTGATTTATAATGGGAACCTGTACATGCGGAACGGGATGGATGTTGATGTCAGTATTAATCGTTTCGGAAAAGTGTTTGTAGATGAGCAGGCCATCAACCGTGGTTATGGAAACAATGACCGGTATGAAGATCCATATGGGGGCGGGGATTGGAACCGGGGTAATCAGTCTATGAACGAGAACTCTTTTCTGCAACTGAAACAGGCGCTTGCCCGCGAGCGTTTTGAAGATACGCGGGTAAGCATTGCGAAAAACGGTGTTAACAGTTATATCAGCAGCAGCCAGGTGAAAGATTTAATGGGGCTGTTTAATTTCGAAAACAATAAACTCGAACTCGCGAAATACTTTTACCGGTTTGCAACAGATAAACAATATTATTACTCCGTTGCTGATGTTTTAATACACAGCAATAGTAAAAACGAACTGATGCGTTTGATACAGCAGCAGAAATAAGTTTTTTGGTGGCTATACTTTGGAAAAGGGTTGGAGCGTGGGCTCCGCCCTTTTTTTGTTTGCATTCATTTGTAGGGAGGTCCAGGGTGAGTCACCCCTCAGGGTTGCTTACCCCGCCGAAGGAAGGGACAGTTTCATTTTTCACCAGGTTTTTGTGCAAAAAAAAACCGCCGGTATTACCAGCGGTGAAGTTATTTAGAAAGACGTACGATTTTATTTCTTAAGCACTTCTGCCATCGTGATGCCGATGTCTGCAGGACTGTCCACTACATGAATGCCACAAGCTGCCATGATCTTCATTTTCGCTTCTGCGGTATCGTCTTCTCCCCCTACGATGGCACCTGCGTGACCCATACGACGGCCGGGAGGGGCTGTCTGGCCCGCAATAAAACCTACAACAGGTTTTTTATTTCCCACACTCTTAATGTATTCAGCGGCTTCTGCTTCCATACCGCCACCGATCTCACCGATCATAACGATTGCATCTGTTTCGGTATCATTCATAAATAACTCTACCGCTTGTTTGGTGGTGGTGCCAATGATTGGGTCCCCGCCAATCCCGATGGCAGTAGATATACCCAAGCCTGCTTTTGCAACCTGGTCAGCAGCTTCGTAGGTAAGTGTGCCTGATTTGGAAACAATCCCAACACGACCTTTTTTAAAGATAAAACCAGGCATAATTCCCACCTTACATTCATCGGCCGTAATAACACCAGGGCAGTTAGGTCCTATCAGGCGGGTATTGCTACCCAACATGTAATTTTTTACTTTCACCATATCCGCTACAGGGATGCCTTCAGTAATACAGATTACAAGGTCAAGGCCTGCATCCGTTGCTTCCATGATGGCGTCGGCTGCAAATGCCGGTGGCACAAAGATGATGCTCACATTTGCACCAGTGCTCTTAACTGCATCAGCAACAGTATTGAATATTGGCTTATCCAGGTGTGTGCCGCCTCCTTTTCCTGGTGTAACTCCTCCAACTACCTGGGTACCATATTCTATCATTTGGGTCGCGTGAAAAGTACCTTCTGTACCCGTGAAACCCTGCACTATTATCCTGGAATCTTTATTTACTAATACTGACATGCTGTTAATTGAAAAATTAAAAATGTGCCGCAAAGATAAGGCAGCGGAGTTATTGTTGAAACTAATAATTCAATGATGGGAACAGGAAAAAACGGCTGTTACAGCAGAACAGTGCCCGTTAAAAGCCAAGGACCCGAGCGTAAGCAGCTTCAAAAGATTCCCGGCTAAATTTTTTAATAGCATCCTCTTTTGCATGCCGGCCAAGCAGGTTTCTAAGACCGGCATCCTGCTGCAACCGCTCAATGTGCCGTACTCCTTCTGCAATAATCTCCGTCTCATCGATAGCCCGTATCAGCAATCCATTTTCTTCATGAAAGATATAATCCGGTATACCACTTACCGCCGTGCTTACCACCACCTTGCCATAAGACATCATTTGCATGATCACTACCGGCAGGCCCTCAAATGCGGAAGTCAGGAGCAGGACATCCGCTTTCTCGTAGATTTTCTGCATCTCAGCTTCCGCTTTCACATTCCCATAAAAACTGCAATAAGGGAAATCCGTGGTCTTGATGATTTTAGACACATCCCCTACAAAATTAAATCGCACCGGGATGTTTCTTTCGTGGATTTTTTCTGCAATGGCCGCCACCAGGTGAACTCTCTTTTGTGGTGAACCGCGGCCGATAAAAAAAACCTGCATTATTTCAGAGCTAACAGGGAGGTAGTCCGGGATGTCAATGGCATTGTCGATAAAAAATAATTTTTTAAAGTAATGATCTGCAAGATGGTTAAGCCGGTACTGTTGTTCAGCTTCTTCCTTTAGCTGCCTCGTGCTGAAGATGCGGGCGTCTATCCGGTCAATGAAGCCAATGCTGTACGGAAGCCATACATGCACGTGGTTCAGTTCAACCACCCGGATATTTCTGCGGATATGTGGGATAACCTTATAAAAAAAGATGCTCTCCCCTCCAAAGACCACCGTAGAAGGTTGGTTGTTTATCCAGGCGGCCAGTACGCCCCGGAAAAAAAAGTTCACAAAATGGTAGAGTTTGTTGTCAACATATTTGTGCAGGTCAACGATCCTTATACCCTCGGTTTCAAAGCGCTCCCGGTACTGGTTGTTGTGTGGCTTTTTGGAAAAAATGATGATAGGATTTTTCTTTTTTAAGAAGTGGGTGAGTTCTGCATTTACGCGTGGCGAACCCCCGATATCCGCATTGGGAAAAAAAAGAAAAACGGAATGTTTTGTTTTCAGCGGAAACAGCTGTCCTGCAAGGCGGCCAAGCCAAATGAAGGGAGCCATTCCTAGCCGCTCCCACCCTAATTTTTTTATTGCGGCCATGTAGGTCATGTTGCAGGGAAATATTTTCGTAGTATCCTTTGAAGGTAGTGCTGGTCAAATTCAATTTTGAGGTGACTCAGCATTGGTTGAATTGCAGAAGTGTCTATCAATGGGCTATTGCCCTTGTCCGCCAGGTTGTAGTGGCCCGTTTTTTCCAGGTGGGTTTCAATGCCCTCAATAATAGTTATCACCGGGTAGTTTACCGGGTTGGCAACATTTACGACCTGGTTCCTTAGATTAGCGGATTGCATGATATGATCACAGATAAGGTACATGTCATCAATGTCAATGAGGTTGCGGCTCGCATACTTCCAAACGGTGAAAAAGGTACCGGCCCGGATATGTTCTACAAAATAGTTTAACACCGTATGTTGGTTGTTGGTTTTCCCAACAGGGTTACTTACACGGAAAATTAAATACTTAAGCGCTTTTGCTCTTATCAACTCCTCCATCTTTAGTTTATGCAGCACGTATGCAGCATGGTGAAGGGAGGGGTCATAAATACTGCAGGTGCTGAAATATACCAGCGTCTTGCCGCGATGCTGATCAATGGCAGATTGCAGCAATTTTTTTTCTCTTTCGAATTCTTCTTCCCGCACGCTTAACGAATGGGAAACGCCGGAGGCAAATACCAGCCATTCTTCGCTGTTCCCATACGAACTGAATCGCTTTGCAATCATGCCACTGCCAATAACCATATTTCGGGATCAGTTTATACTATTTTTTTCTTCCTTGTATCCATCACAATTGCACCGAGTATCACCAGCAGTGCCACTACCGTACTCCACAATGCAATGGTATTACCGCGTGCATAGGACGCAGGTTCAAAACGGAATTCAATCGCATGTTTGCCAGCCGGGATGTTCATTCCCCGTAAAACATAATTCACCCGAACATAATCCGCTTTTTTTCCATCAATGTAAGCATTCCACCCATTCTCATAGTATACCTCGCTGAATACCGCGAACTGGCTGGAACTTGCATTGAAATCATAGTTGATCTTGTCATTGAGGTTTTCCAGCAACCGGATGGACGCTGTGGAATCAAATTGCGGAGCCGTAACCTTTGACTGATAAAGTTTATCGATAATCGCAGTATCTGCAGGGTTAAAATTATCCAGGGCAGTCATTTCTTCATCAGCATTGTTTACAAAACGAACTCCTCTTACCAGCCAGCAATTGCCCATGGCAGTGGGGTTAGACTGCGCCACGGGTGCGCCGGTCTGGGGGTTTTGTACCACGAAGTATTTGGTATTCAGCATATCAAATATCCTGATATTGCCTTTCGATAACTGCCTTTCAATAAGGTCCTGGTAGATAGCGAGTTTGGCAGGGTTATATCCACCTACTGAATTATGGTGATAAGATGGCGCGGCATTGTTAAACGGATCATCCGTGTTAAAGATCCTGAAGTGTTTATCCGGGTCCTGTTTGATCATCCTGTCTGCCTCCGTCATAGCGAAAGCTTCTTCAAGATTTGTTTTTTCAACAAAATTATCCTCGTTTAAATATCTTTTGCCCACCGGCAAAAGGTCGAAAACAGTTAAGAGCGTGAGCGCTATTACCGCCACCAGTTGGCTGATCTTATTTTTGGCAAATAAGCCTAATACGACAATCCCTGCGGCGATAAATAAAATCGACCTCAGCAGGTCGCCACCAAACATTCCTTTGCGATCTTCGGCAAGCGCTCTCACGATGGATTGTCCAAACTCATTGGCTTGTGATTGCATTTGGGGTGTTGGTTGGCCTTGTGCCGAAGCCAGCATATTACTTGCAAAGTTTTCCTTGATCCGGGTATCATTCTGGCTGCTGTAGCTGGCACTGAAGTAGATGAGTGCAGTCAATGCCAATACGCCGGCAGTGATATAGGTGGCTAATTTTAATTTCTTAAACAACCATTCTTTCGCATCACCACCATAAATAAATTTTTGTAATACGAGCCCTGCCATGAGACAGGCAGTAAGCTGCGGTATCACAAGTGCCATCGTTGGTGCCCGGAACTTATTATAAAACGGCATGTAATCGAACAACAGGTAATTAAAACCTTTAAGGTTGCCACCCCATGCCAGCAGGATAGCAAATACAGTAATAGCCGTTATCCACCATTTGTGCCAACTGTCCAGGTATACGAGTCCGAGTATAAATAAAAAACAAATAATAGCGCCGAGGTAAACCGGGCCGGAGGTGTTGGGCTGTGTACCCCAATAGGTAGGAAGTTGCCTTGCGATCTGCACGGCATTTTCTTCGGGAACGCCCTGCTCGAGCAATGTTTGAGCTACCGCAGATTTTTCTGTTAATTCACCTCCCGAACTTCCTCCAAAACTGCCGGGAACCAGCAGGGTCAGCGTTTCATCTATTCCATAGCTCCAGTTAAATGCATAATCCTTGTCCAGGCCACCCTTCGTTTTGTTTCCTGCATTTGTGGTATCGGTAAGTTCTGATCGTCCACCCCGCATCGTCTCTTTTGCAAATTCCGCTGTAGGCACCAACGTAATAGCTGATGCGCCTAAACCCACCACGCCCGCAAAAATGGCCAATGCACCGGATACAAAAAGGTGGAGCGTTTGTTTTTCTTTAAAAGCACGCACAGCATAAGTAATGGCAATGGCCAGCGCGATAAGCAAAGTATAGTAAACGATCTGCACGTGATTTTGCGAGATCATGAAAAAAGAAAAGAGGATGAGCAGGGCCATACCTGTCCAATATTTTTTCTGAAGGATCATTAAAAAAGAACCCAGCACTGCCGGGGCATAGCCCATAGCAGCCATTTTGGTGACATGGCCTACCATAATAATAACCGGGTCGTAGGTGGAATACGCATAGGCCAGTGCTGCCAGTATACTTATCCAGGGATTGATCCGGAGTACAATGCATAGGAAATAAAAGCAAATGCATGCAACAAAGAAAAAGTTGATAGGCTGAGGCAAACCAAGGTTGATCACTTGTTCCAGGTAAACCATACTCAGTTTATAAGTGCCTTCCATAGCGATCTGGAATGCCGGCATCCCACTGAAAAGGCTGTTGGTCCATAATGGGTAATGGCCGAATTTTTCCCGGAACTCTACCGATTGCTGCACCATACCTCTCCATCCTTGCAGGTCATGTTGAAAAACAACTTTTCCTTCCAGGGCGGGTTTACAGAAAATAACTGCAACTATCAAAAACACAACAACAGCGATTATATGGGGCAGAATCTTTTTGAAATCGAATTTCATTGAAACAATTTTTGGATAATGAGCAGCAAATTAACGGTATTTTGATTAAAAACAGGAGGAGAGGCATGCCTGCCGGTAAATTGATGACGTAAGTCCTGTGACCGCGCTAACAACGATGCAATAGCGCAGTTCCTGGTTTTATTTATATGTTTGCAACACAACCAACCTGTTGGACTATTTATTCCTGCAATGAAAATTTCTGTTTGTATTCCTGCTTATAAAAATGCGGCTTTTCTGCGGCGGAACCTGGATGCATTGGTTTCCCAGACATTTACAGATTTCGAGGTTGTGCTGAGTGATGACAGTCCGGACGATAGCCTAGCCACCATTGCAAGGGAATACGGGCACAGGTTGAAAATCCTTTACCTCAAAAATGAACCGGCGAAAGGAACCCCGGCCAATTGGAATTATGCCATGCGACATGCTTCAGGCGAGTTTATAAAACTAATACATGACGACGATTGGTTTGCATCGGACACCGCCTTGCAGGAATTTTACGATTGCCTGGCCAATCATCCTGGCGTGGATTTTTGCTTTTCTGCGTTTAATAATGTAAACATCAGCACTGGCAAAGTGGAGCCGGTGTTCTGCAGTAGCTTTCACCGGTACCTGCTGAAAAAAAGCAGGTATAATTTATTCAAAAGAAATTTTATCGGTCCTCCAAGCGTGGTTTTTCAGCGCAACAGGGGCGACCTGGGATATGATGAAAAACTGAAATGGCTGGTGGACTTTGAGGGATATATCCGTTTTATGAAGGACAGTAGCAATTATAGGTACCTGGAGAAGCCCCTTGTGAATATTGGCCTTAGCAGCGAACAGGTGACAAAAAGCACCCAACACAACCCTGCAGTGGTACTACCAGAAAGTTGTTACTTCTTAAAAAAGCACGGTGTGAAAATACTCGATAATGTTTATGTCTATGATTATTACTGGCGAATGGTGCGGAATTTTTCAATAAGCAAAGAAGAAGATATTTTCAGGGCGGGTTGGCATGAACCTGTTCCGGAACGGTTGTTGAAGATGATAAAATTTCAGCAGATGCTGCCTGTTGCTCTCCTGCGGGTAGGTCCCGTTTCTAAATTAGGTATGCTGGTAAGTTATATGATACACCGCTAACACTATTTTAGCATTTTACCATCGGCATCCACTTCGCCGTTGGCTTGCATCATACGCATGTTTTTGGCATCCTGTAAAAATTCTGATGCAAAAATAAATTCATTCAGGTTTTGGTTCGTAGAAAATATGATCTCCTGGCTATTACCGCTCCATTCTTTTTTGCCTTGGGCCAGGTAAAGAATATTGTCTCCAATTTCCATCACACTGTTCATATCATGGGTGTTGATGATGGTTGTGGTGTTATATTCGTTCGTTATATCTTTGATCAATTTGTCAATGACCATCGATGTTTGCGGATCAAGGCCTGAGTTCGGTTCGTCACAAAAAAGAAATTTTGGATTTAATACGATCGCCCGGGCTATACCCACCCTTTTTTTCATACCACCGCTTATCTCGGCCGGAAATTTTTTATTGCTTCCTTCCAGGTTGACCCTATCCAGTACTTCATTTACCCTTTTACGTTTCACAGAAAAGGAGTCTGTAGTAAACATACTCAGGGGGAACATCACGTTTTCTTCCACCGTCATACTATCAAACAGGGCCGAACCCTGGAACAGCATACCTACCTGTTGGCGGAGCAACTTCCTGTCATCTGCCGTCATGTCGGTAAAGCTCACACCATCATAGATAATTTCTCCCTCATCAGGCTCAAATAATCCCACCAGGCATTTTTGCAACACTGTTTTACCGCTGCCGCTTGTGCCGATTATAAGGTTGGTTTTACCCGTCTCCATCACGTGGCTTACGCCATCCAGTACAACCTTATCCCCAAATGATTTCCTGATATTTTTAAATTCGATCATATAAAGCGGTTTGCTTTTTTATCCCTGGCGCGTTGCCACGGCAATTTCGTTATTATTGATTCGTTTTTCGGAAACCCCGGGCGCGTGTTATAAAAGCAGTGCAGAAAGCATGTAATCAGCCAATAGGATTACAATACAACTCACCACAACAGATTTGGTGCTGGACCTCCCGATCTCGAGTGATCCCCCTTTAACATAATACCCATAATACGCAGGCACAGAACTGATAATAAAAGAAAAAGTATAGCCTTTTATCAACGCAAAAAACACATTAAACGGCACAAAATTTTCCGAAAGGCCACGGTCAAAAGTATCTGTTGAAAGTATACCAGCCATCGAACCTGCAAACCTTCCACCCCAGATCCCGAGGACCATCGCTAAAATCACGAGCAAGGGGATCGTAAAAAATGCCGCAACAATTTTTGGTAAGATCAGGTAGGTTTTAGTGTTAATTCCCATGATTTCCAGTGCATCGATCTGCTCACTTACCCGCATATTACCCAGTTCACTGGCAATTTTACTGCCAATCACTCCTGCCAGTACGATAGAAACAAGTGTGGGCGCGAACTCGAGGATCACCGTATCCCTTACAATCTGGGCAATAGTTGTTTTTGGGATGATGGGGGAAACAAGTTGATAAGCTGTCTGAAGGGCACTCACACCTCCTATAAAAACGGAGATAATACAAACGATGCCAAGCGAACCAATGCCAATATCTGCGCACTGGTGCATAAACTCTTTCCAATAAAGTTTGGCGTTTTCAGGTTTGCTGAACATTCCTTTCAGCATCAGTATGTACCGGCCAAAATGTGTAAAAAAATTCATCTGCTTATTTTATGGCCTTTTCTGTTTTAGGAAGAGTAGCCGGTTCTTCTTTTTTGCCGGACCGCTGCCACCACTTGCTCTTTTTCATCTCTTCCAGGGCGTTGGTTTTTGACTTTACCTGGGCATCAATTACAGCGATTACGGTCATGTTAAAGATACTTCTTATAGAGCTTCCCAATTGCAAAACATGCACCGGTTTATTCAATCCCAGTAAAATAGGGCCAATACTATCGGCACCGCCTACTTCCTGCAGCAGGTTGTAAGCAATATTGCCCGCAGCCAGGTTCGGGAAAATGAGGGTATTTACCTCCCCCTTTACCAGCTCAGTAAAAGGGTAATTTTCTTTTAATATATCCTTATTAAATGCCATAATGCCCTGCATCTCGCCATCACACACCAGGGTAGGCGCCTTTTCTTTCACGATCTCCCTGGCCCGGCGCACGAGGTTAGCTTCGGGCGAATCACTGCTCCCAAAGTTGGAATATGACAGCATAGCGATTCTTGGAACCACATTAAAGTTGCGGACTTCTTTAGCCACCATCAGCGTGATATCGGCAAGTTCTTCCGCAGTGGGATTAAAATTCACCGTAGTGTCGGCTAAAAATAATGGTCCGCGCTTGGTAAAGAGGAGGTACATACCGGCAATTTTTTTCACGCCAGGTTCTGTACCGATGATTTGTATAGCTGGTTTTATGGTATCCGGATAGTTTCGGCTAAGCCCGCTGATCATACAATCTGCCATACCCGTTTCCACCATCATACAGCCAAAATGGTTTCGCTCCTTCATGATCTTGGGAGCTTCATATTTATTGATGCCCTTGCGATGTCTTTTTGCAAAGAATAAATCCCCGAACTGTTTCCTTAAGGCATCAGATTCATCTCCTTTAGGGTCTATAATCGGAATACCGTCCAGGTCGATGGCCTGGCCATCAGCAATCTTCCGGATCCTTTTTTCGTTACCGAGCAGAATCGGGAAACCAACCCCTTCATCAAGGACCAACTGGGCTGTCTTTAATATTTTGATGTTTTCCGCATCTGCAAAAACAACCCGCTTGGGATTTTGCCTGGCTTTGTTCCCAATCGCCCGGCTGAGCTGGTTATCTAATCCTAATCTCTTCCGCAGTTCTATTTTATAAGCATCCCAGTCTTCAATGTTTATCCTTGCCACCCCGCTTTCCATGGCCGCCTTGGCTACAGCTGGCGCCACAGTAGATAATAATCTCGGGTCTACCGGTTTAGGAATAATATAATTTGGCCCAAAGGAAATATGCTGATCATCGTATGCAAGATTTACAATATCCGGTACCGGCGTTTTTGCCAGTTCTGCCAATGCTTTCACGGCAGCCAGTTTCATTTCTTCATTTATCTGGGTTGCTCTAACGTCGAGGGCTCCACGAAAAATGTAGGGGAACCCCAGGACGTTGTTTACCTGGTTGGGAAAATCGCTCCTCCCGGTAGCCATGATGAGGTCTTTCCTGACAGCTATAGCTGTTTCGTATGCTATTTCGGGATCCGGATTTGCCATAGCAAAAACGATGGGATTGCGCGCCATACTCTTCACCATCTCAGCCGTGATCACGTTTCCCACGCTCAGTCCCACGAACACATCTGCATCTTTCATCGCTTTGGCGAGGTCATAGTCCTGGTATTTAGCGTCTACACAAAACATTTCCTTCATCGGTTCTACATCCGGGCGGCCCTTGTATAAAATGCCTGTCCTGTCAAAAACCATGAAATTGGCATGTTTGGCTCCCAGGGATTCATACAAACGCATGCAGGCCATGGCGGCAGCTCCCGCGCCGTTCACCACGAATCTGACTTTCTCAATTTTCTTCTTTTGAATTTCCAGTGCATTCAACAATGCCGCTGCAGAGATGATCGCGGTTCCATGCTGATCATCGTGCATTACCGGGATATTGCATATTTTCTTTAGCTCCTGTTCAATATAAAAGCATTCCGGTGCTTTGATATCTTCCAGGTTTATGCCGCCGAATGTGGGCTCAAGTGCTTTTACAATCTGCACAAATTTTACCGGGTCAGTTTCATTTATTTCAATATCAAAAACATCGATATCCGCAAAAATCTTGAAGAGCACTGCTTTTCCTTCCATTACGGGTTTACCGGCCTCCGGCCCGATGTTTCCCAACCCAAGTACAGCAGTACCATTGCTGATAACGCCTACAAGGTTTCCCTTTGCGGTGTATTTGTAAACGTCGTCGGGATTGGCAGCGATTTCTTTGCAGGGTTCTGCAACGCCGGGTGAATATGCAAGCGAGAGGTCTCTTTGGGTTTTTGCGTCTTTAGTTGGGATTACTTCTATTTTTCCTGGTCTGCCCTTAGAGTGATACTCCAGCGCCTGTTGTTTGCGAAGTTCTGTTGCCATAATAGTTTTGATTGTCTAAAAAACATTAAGCAGTCTAAATGTAATCTACCCGGCCTTATGAAAATTATACGATCAATAGTTTAATTAATATGATTATGAAATCCTGGATATTGAAAGCGCAATTTACAACATTTGGAGCCAGCAGAATTAGATGTTGTTATTATTTGGATTTTACTTTGAAGGACCAGGTTATTTGAAAATCAGCCACGATCTCACCATCTTTATTAGTTCCCACAGAGCGAAGAGTAGCAGTGGTAGGTTTTCCTGATGCGGACGCCTCCCGGATCATTTGTTTCACAATATTTCCATCTTCACATATAAAGCTCGTTAGCCCCGTGGCTTTTTTGATAAAATCACCTTCCACTCTAAGTACAAGCATACTGATGGCGGGCTTCTGTTGGTAGGTTTGGGCCATGGCCAATACGCCCGTGCTCATTTCCGCAGCCATACTGTGGCACGCAAAATAGGTGCTCTGAAAAGGATTGGTAGAAAACCATTTATAGGGCACGGTAACCACACATTTGTGTTCGTCCGCATACCGCACCCTCACCCCACTGAAAAAAGCGCTTGGTAATTTCGATAAAAGAAAGAGCCTGAATTTCAGTGGATGCCTAATCAGTGCCAGGAATTTATCAGCGGAGGGCATTTGGTGATTTGGTGATTTGGTGATTTGGTGATTTGGTGATTTGGTGATTTGGTGATTTGGTGATTTGGTGATTTGGTGATTTGGTGATTTG
>JAYSYY010000115.1:0-20080 GCA_043727215.1 Chitinophagaceae bacterium
CTTCGGCCAGGGCCAATGCCTCCAGGTTGGCATCGATCAATTCAGCAATTTTATTCAGGATGATAAACCTTTGTTCCAGGGCCATGGCACTCCAGGCGGGAAATGCCTGTTGGGCGGCCTGCACCGCTACGCTGATATCTTTTTCATTGCTGTCGGGTATCTGCCCGTACATTTCACCTGTGGCCGGGTTAATATTGTCGATGAATTTTCCGCTTAGTGGCCCGATGAAATTACCTCCGATAAAATTTTCCAGGTGATATGGAATATCCAATTGCATGAGTCAAAAATAGGTTATTTTTATGCTTCATCATTTTCCGAAAGATTGTTACGCTTATTACCGGTAGAACGGCATTACAGGTAACTTAAAAACAGAAATTATGGCCATATCAGCACCTTTTAATTTGAAAAAATGGATTGACGAACACCGCGACCTGCTGAAACCCCCGGTGGGTAACCAATGCATTTATAAGGATGCGGAAAATTTTATTGTGATGGTGGTAGGCGGGCCAAATGCCCGCAAAGATTACCACTATAATGAGAGCGAAGAATTGTATTACCAGGTAGAAGGAAATATCGTGTTGAAGATCATCGATGATGGGGTTCAAAAAGATATTCCTATTAATGAGGGGGACCTTTTTTTGTTGCCGCCTAAAACGCCCCATAGCCCCCAACGCGGTCCCAATACGGTAGGTCTTGTTATTGAGAAAGTGAGAGAAAGTGAAGAGGATGGATTTTTATGGTTTTGTGAGAATTGCGGCAACAAATTATATGAAGAGCACCTCCATATTGCTGACATCGTAAAACAATTACCGCCGGTAATGGAGGGTTTCTACAGCGATGAAGATAAAAGAACCTGCAGCAAATGCGGAGCGGTAATGTCTCCTCCGATTAAGAAAGGATAACAATTCTGCTCAAGGTAGCAGACATCACCAATTGCAATTAAATGGCGTCTTTGCATTTTCTTTGCCACTTAGTGTGAACAATATGAAGATCGACATACACACCCATATCATGCCCGATAAAATGCCTAACTGGGTGCAGAAATTCGGGTATGGTGAATTCATACACCTGGAACATCGCAATTGCAAGGCCTGTATGATGAAGGGGGATAAACTTTTTCGGGAAGTGGAAGATAATTGTTTTGATGCCACGCTCAGGATGAAGGAAATGGATGCTACCAAAGTGACCATCCAGGTGCTTTCCACGATTCCCATACTGTTTAACTACTGGGCCAAACCAAAAGACGGTTTGGAAACTTCCCGTTTTTTTAATGACCATATTGCAGACACCGTTGAAAAAGACCCCGCCCGTTTTATTGGCATTGGCACGGTGCCCCTGCAGGATGTAGACCTTGCGATCAGCGAGATGGAACGATGCCTTGCTGAATTAAAATTGCCGGGCCTGGAGATAGGCAGTAATATTAACGGAATGAACCTGGGCGATCCGGCCCTTTTTCCATTTTTTAAAAGGGCTGAAGAATTAGGATGTTCGCTGTTTGTACATCCGTGGGAAATGATGGGGGAGCAACAGATGCAGAAATACTGGCTGCCGTGGCTGGTAGGCATGCCCGCCGAAACCAGCCGTGCAATTTGTTCAATGATTTTTGGAGCCGTTTTTAAAAACTTTCCTAAGTTGAAAGTTGCTTTCGCTCACGGGGGAGGGTCGTTCCCATTAACGATCGGAAGAATTGAACACGGATTTAATGTTCGTCCCGATCTGGTGGCAGTGGACAACGACACTAACCCGCGTGAGTATTTAGACCAGTTCTGGATAGACAGTCTTGTTCATGATCCCAAAGCCATACAATATATTCTTGATGTAATGGGAGAAAACAAGATTTGTTTAGGAAGTGATTACCCTTTCCCGTTGGGTGAAGAACAGCCCGGGAAGTTAATAGAAGACATGGAACTGGAAAAGGAGTTAAAAGAAAAATTACTATATCACAACGCAATTGACTGGCTGGCCTAACGACGGTGGGAATTAATACAAATTGAGAGTAAAAAGCCCTTCGGCACAATAAATGCACAATGCCGCGCTTGTCGAAAACAATTGAATCATCCTAAACAGGTCATCCCGAAAAATTTTACATCAAATAATTTATTTAACCCGTTAAAATTTGTTGCTAATGGCAGTGGTTAAATCGTTGCGTTGGGTGATGGTATTGGTTTTTGCTTTAAATTTTAGTGCTGTTGTTGCACAGTTATTTCCTGCAAAATATGAGTTAGGGTTAACGGGGGGCGCATTCGTTTACCAGGGAGACCTGGCTCCCCGTGTGTGGGGTTCGATAAAAACCACAAGGCCGGGTTTTGGTGGTTATGCAGGCCGCATCATTTCACCTGCGGTTACCCTGCGCCTGGCTTTTAATATTGGCACTTTAAAGGGGGATGAAACCAGATTTGACAAACCGGAATACCGTAAGTTCAGGGCATTTAAATTTACCGGCACTTTAAGAGAGTTTAGCCTGCAGCTAAAAGTAAACCTGGAATCTTTGACCCCCTATACATTCAAATGGAAACCTTATGTATTTGCGGGGCTGGGCATTGCATATATTAACATTACTACCGATTACAGTGAATTTAAAGCAGCATATTTCGGAACAAATTCTGCTACAGTAACCGGCCTGGCTATAGATATCACAAAGCCTGCTAAGATGCAAAAACCAGTAATACCAATAGGCGTCGGGTTAAGATATTATTTATCGGAAGACCTGTCCCTTAACTTCGAAGGTTCGTACCGGCTCACCAATACAGATTACATTGACGGCTTTAGCGAGTCTGCAAACCCGAACATGAACGATCATTACCTTGTGAGCACGGTGGGCGTCTCTTACAAGTTCGGGAGAAAAAGCAGGTATGCCTGCCCCGTAGTGAGAAATTAATAAAATAGGTTTGGAAAATCTGAGATAATCCCGTCCACGCCTGATCTTTTCAATTGTTCAATTGTTGGTTTATCATTTACAGTCCACGGGATAATGCGCATATTTTTATCATGGCACTTTTTGATGAGTTCTTCCGTAACGGCAGAAAAATGGGGGCTATAAATATTCGCTGTAAAACCTATTTTTTTCAACTGGTCTTCAAAAGACGTGTAATTTTTTTCTTCGATCAGCATAGCGGTGGAGACGCCTGGATATTTCTTATGTAAATAGGTAAGCGTTCGGAAATCGAATGATTGGATGATCACCTGTTTTTCCATTCCTTTATCACGAATCACTTTCATGAGTAGTTCCACAAACTCCCCCGGATCGGGGTGGTAGTTTTTATCTGTAAGAGGTGAAGATTTTGTTTCAATATTAAAAAAGGGGTACGGCCGTTTTGCTGTCTTCATAAAATACTGAACACTGTCAAATACGTCTGCCAGTAAAGGTTTTTCAGCAGCAAATTTTCTCTGCTCCGGAAAACGGGGGTGGGGTTTAAGGCCGATATCAAATTTTTTTACCTCAGCATATGTCATCTGGTAAATGTTGAGGTGGCGTTCTTCTTCTTCGGTTACAAAAATGCCATCCGGTTTTGTGCTGATCTCATGATTAAAAAAGGGTTCATGCGACAGGATCACCTGGTTGTCTTTTGTGATGACGGCATCCATCTCTAAAGTAGTAACCCCCAGTTCCATTGCGTGTAGCATTGCATGAATAGTATTCTCCGGCATCAGTCCGCGGCAGCCGCGATGACCCTGTGTATCGTAGGCGGTCCCCAAACCTCCTGAAGAAGGCTTTTGAAGGTCGTTAGTGTCATTATGCATTTTTGTTGAATTACAAGCATTCAAAAAAAACAGGGCAGTTATCAGGAGGTGAGTTTTCCTTTTCATAAGCTAAATTATGCAATGATTTCACACCCTGCAGCAAAGTTGGATAAGCTCTAAAGATTTTATAATTGCCATGTGTTGGTCTTATTATTTCTTTTGCCCGGCTGGCAAGAACCGCTCAGCTGGGTATGAAGCAAAGCAAAAAAGTGCCCGGTACGCCTGGAGTTCTTTGTTTTCTTAGCTTTTTTCCATGGTATCTTATTCCAATATTGCCTGTATTTTTGTTGCAGGCATATTGGCATTTCTCATCGCGATGCTTCTTACCGCGTTACCTGCAAATTCTTCAAATGCTTTTTTGCTGATCATATCATCTCCCACCATCACAGGTACCCCACTATCGCCGCCTTCCCGGATGCCCTGGACAATAGGGATCTGACCAAGCAGGGCAATATCAAATTCTTCCGCAAGATGTTTGCCCCCGTCCTTCCCGAAAATGTAATATTTATTATCCGGCAATTCTGCAGGGGTAAAATAGCTCATATTTTCCACGAGGCCGATTACCGGTACCTTGAGTTGTGCCTGCCCGAACATGGCGATTCCTTTTTTGGCATCTGCAATTGCTACAAGCTGGGGAGTAGTAACGACGATCACCCCTGTAACAGGAACGGTTTGAACGATCGTCAGGTGAATATCCCCTGTACCTGGTGGCATATCAATCACGAGGTAATCCAACTCACCCCAATCAACCTCACTCACAAACTGGCGTATAGCACTGCTCACCATCGGCCCGCGCCAGACTACCGCTTGTTTTTCATCTATCAGCAAGCCAATGCTCATTACCTTAATACCATATTTTTCAATCGGGACGATTAGACCCTTTCCATTGTTATCTTTCATCATCGGTCTTTCCCCGCGGATCCCGAACATGATGTGCTGGCTGGGGCCATATATGTCGGCATCCATTAGTCCAACTTTGGCACCTCCTGCTGCCAGGGCAAGTGCAAGGTTGGCACTCACCGTACTTTTGCCGACACCACCTTTTCCGCTGACAACTGCAATAATATTTTTTACCCCACTTAAAATGGTTTTCGGATCCAGGCGATTGCTGGTGGTATTGCTGGTAAAGTTGACAGTAATCTCGGCATTTTTATTTACCAATAACCTGATAGCATTCACTGAGGCATTTTTCATGAGGTCCTTCATAGGACATGCAGGCGTGGTCAGCACTATGGTGAATGACACTGCATCTCCACTGATTTCCAGGTCCTGTATCATGTTCAGCGTCACCAGATCTTTCCCCAGGTCTGGCTCCTGCACATTACTCAGCGCTTTTAGAATATCTTCTTTGGTCATGGTTCAATTATTTGTTAAAAAACATTTTCCTTGGGCAAATTTAAACCCTGAAGGCCTTACTTTGTTTATTAGATACGAAATGTTCTTATTTTTGAAACCAGCAGTTTACCATTAGTTAACATTGTTCCAAACGAATGCACGTGGCATACCGCTCTCGGGGGTTACCAAAGAATGAGGAGCACCTTTAAAATATACAAAGCACTTTTTAAGTGTGCGGCATGAAAAAAAATTTACTATACCTTCTTATTCTCCTTTTTATTCTTCCTTCTGCTGCCAACGCCCAGTTCGAGTCATTTAAGGACTCTGTCGTGCAGTTATATGGGGTAGTAATGACCGCAGACAGCCTCGAAGGCTTACCGGCAGTGAGTGTGGTGGTCAAAGGACAGAACCGTGGCACCATTACAAACGACCGGGGTGTATTTAGCATTGTAGTTTTAAAAGGGGATAAAATAGAATTTACAAGTGTTGGTTACAAACCGATCCTCGTTAACATACCACCAACACTGGAAGGAAACCAGCATAGTATCATCCAGTTAATGGTTGCTGATACAGTTTATCTTCCTGCCACAATTATTAAACCCAGGCCCAGCCGGCAGCAATTTGAACGGGATTTTGTAAATACCAAAGTGGCGGACGACGATATCACGATTGCCAGGAGCAATACCAATTCTGCCACCAGGCGGGTGCTGATGGCATCGCTCCCCTCCGACGGCAGGGAAGCAAGTAACCAATATCTTCGTCAAAGTGCACAAAAATTATATTATTCGGGCCAGGCTGCACCGCAGAATATCTTCAATCCTTTTGCCTGGAATGAATTTATAAAGGCCTGGAAGCGGGGCGACTATCGCAAAAAGAATTAGCAGCAGGTTTTGCATATTATTTCCAACCATTTATTTTTTGTTTTCTTTGCAAAAAAAACCTGGTGCACAGTCACGATTCATTCAATACCGGTAAACGATCATTAATTTTCCTGATAGGATTTATGGGCACGGGTAAAACGCACTGGGGTAAGCTCTGGGCGTTACAGGCCGGATATAGCTTTGTGGACCTTGATGCGGAAATTGAAAAGGAAACAGGGGTATCCGTTGCTGATATTTTTGCAGGTAAAGGAGAAGATTATTTCCGGCAAAGAGAAGCAACTATTCTCCGCCAGATGTTGGGGAAAGAAAAAACGATCATAGCGTGCGGCGGAGGTGCTCCGTGCTTTTTTAATAATATGAAATGGATGAATACAAATGGTACAACGGTTTTATTAAATGCCGGCCCCGGCTTCATTCTTCAAAATATAAAAAAACAAACCGGGACACGGCCGCTGTTAAGCGGGATGAGTGACGAGGAAATAGTTAGTTTTATCAAAACCAAATTGGTTGAACGGGCGTTTTTTTATAACCAGGCCCACATAATCACCAATGCAGAACACCCCGGGAAACATACATTTGATGAAATTTTTTTATTCAAAAGATAATTATGCATAAAGGCTTTTTAAAAACTGCTTGTATACTGGGTGCGCTAACGGTAGCCCTGGGAGCTTTCGGCGCACATGCGTTGAAAAACTATGTGAGCAATAATGCACTCGTGACCTTCGAAACCGGAGTCCGCTACCAGTTTTACCATGTCTTTGCATTGCTGGTTACAGGAGTTTTATATAAAGACTTCTCCTGGCGAAGCACAAAAGTTGCGGGGTGGCTTTTTATCACGGGGATCGTTTTATTCAGTGGATCTTTGTACCTGATGGCGTTACTCCAGGCAACAGTGCAGCCAGGTTTCAGGTGGATAGGCGCGATCACGCCCTTCGGGGGTGTATGTTTCATTGGTGGCTGGTTGTTCCTGGTTGGGAGTTTTTTTAAGAAGAACTGATCAACGTGTTTTTCGAAATAAACGGATCCTGGTGCCGCCCTCATTCCCGATGCTGAAATCAATCTCCACATCAGTCATTCTTTTTTTCATATTCTTAAGGCCATTACTAAACTGGCGGATGTTTTCGAAATCGATACCCTTTCCATTGTCATGTATCACGAGTGACATGCCTTCGGGTTCCTTGGCTAAAATGATATCCACCCGTGTGGCGCCGGCATGTTTTACCACATTTTGTAACGCTTCTTTTACCACCAGGAATACATTTCGCCTGATACTGCCATTCACAACAATCGCAGGGATATTTTCAGGTATCACTATGTGTGGTGTGATAGATGTGTTTTCAAGATACTCTATACAATAACTACGGATATAAGCAACCATGTTTCCCAGCGTATCATTGTGGCTGCTCATGCTCCAGATAATAGCATTCATCTTATTGATCAGTTCATCCGCAGATTCCGAGATCTTCACAATCTCGGGTAATACGGTATCGCCGGATTTACTTTTAGCGAGTTCACTATATAACCGGATGGCGGTCATTCCTGCACCCAGATCATCGTGCATATCTGCGCTTATCCGGTTCCGCTCCCCCTGCTGAACTTTGTAAACGGAAAGCTGATTTTCGAAATACTGTTTTTCAGTTGCGAGCTTCATGCCCTCCTGCTCCCGAATCCTTAATGTGAGTTCCTGCCGGTTTTTATAAAACAAACCCATTAGAAAAAAAATGATTGAACAAATGACACCTAATTCAAAATAAAAGAAAGGCGAAGTATAGATATAATCTGTACCAACGTTTGAAAAAATCAGCAACAAAGAGATGATAAAAAAAAGGACCTGGCAGGAAGCGCCGACCGCGAGGTAATTCATCAAAGGGTTTTTTTCTTTGACCGACAGGTAGATGTAAACGACCCCTGCCGCGAGTGCTAAGATCTTCAAAACGTTTTCAAGAATTATTTCAATGCCGTAGAAGCCAAATCCGATATGAAGGATGGTATAAAAAAGCAGGAGCACGCCCAGGCTCCAGCCTTCAATGAGCAGAAACCTATGCAGGCGGGGATGCAGGATTTTTGTGTTAAGGAAACTACGGGTGAAGGACAAATAAAAGATCGTTCCGCTCATCAGAAAAAACAGGTCAAAATAACTCATAAAAATTCCCCTGAACCAACCCGGGTGCCCGGTCAGGTAGGTAGTAAGGAAGATCAGGAGAAACATACATAGGGAGTAAAGAGAATTATAGAGGTACTCAATTTTGCGGGTGATGAAATAATTTATCAGCGTCACCAGGATCATCATTAATAACATACCGCTAAGAATAATTCCAATTATTTTTTTTTCATTGAGGGAGCGGAACATCTTATTTTGAAATGTATCCAGGTGCCGGGCAGGAATCAGTGTGGACTGCAACTGATTTAATGTCGTTTTAAAAAAAACGGCTTTGAGCAGGAAAGTGGACGTGCGGCCGGGCGGAAGGGTCAATGGGATAAAACCGGACATAACTCCTTTTGCTGCCGTGGCACGGGGCCCCCCGCCAGTATCAATCGAGTACAACTGAAGTTCCCGGAATAATTTCCCGGGGTAATAAAAATATTCAACCGGTTTTTTGGAATTGTTTTGCAGGCGGAAACGTATGTAAAATTTTTTATCAACCAGTTTTTCCGGAATATTTTGCCTCTCGGTATACTTCATGAGGGGAATGAACGCCTGCTGTACAATTTTTTCCACCGGCAGGTTAAGCGTGCTGTCAATAAAAATAAAACTCTTGTCTTCTATGGGAGTAATATTTTCGATGGTATCGGCCCCCGGCAGGAATGTTTCTATAGTTACCTGTGACCGGGCAACGTGACTAACTAATAAAATAAGGGTGCAGAAAATAATTTTTTTCAAAAATGCAGCTTTACTCCCAAACCTACATAAATTCGTTGAAACTGCATATTTAAACAGGGTGTGGACCTTATATAAGCAGGCATGTTTATTTATCTTTGTTCTCAATGGCCAATAAAGCAAAATCAATTAAACCAAATACAAAAGCGGCGGAAGCGCTCAAGCAGGAAAAAGAAGAAACAGTAGAGGTAAAAGAGCTGTTGAAAGATGAGCGCACCCATAAAATTGCCGGAAGCCTTTTTATTTTGCTTGCCTTGCTTTTTTTCATAGCATTTACCTCCTACCTGTTTACATGGGATGAGGACCAGGATAAAGTTTTCACAGACGGGTATAAGTTATTATTAGGAACTGACACCAATGTAGCTAACCTAATGGGGACCTTTGGGGCCTTCATTTCGCACTTTTTTATTTATAAAGGATTTGGTATTGCCTCCTATATGCTGTGCAGCCTGTTTTTTATCATCGGCGTGAACTTGTTTGTAGGTAAAAAAGTTTTTTCCGTCTGGCGCAACCTTAAATACCTGTTTATCGGCTTACCGTTGATTAGCATTACAGCCGCCGTAATCATGGGAGCACAGGCATTCGCATGGGGTGGGGGAGTCGGGGATATGTGTAAAGATTACCTTTTTAAAACCATAGGGAGTATCGGCACCATCGCGGTAATTGCAGTTTCCTTCCTGGCATACGTGATCTGGCGTTTCAATCCTTCATTTGCGCTGTCAGATAAAAAAGTTGTACCAGCAGAGGCAATAGATGCGGCGCCTGCTTCGCTGGTTGGAGATAATGAAGAAACTACCGACCTGGGAAACAATATTCAGGCAGCCAATGCGGCTAATGCGATGAAAGGTGCAGGAAAAATGGGCGAAGTGCCCGACCAGGCACCGGCCTTTAACCATGAGCTTACAATAGTGGAAAGGCAGGACACGGAGGAAAAACAGCCCGCTTTCAAAAAGCAGGAGCTACCTGAATCGATTCCTGGACCCGAACCGGATGAGCAGGAAACCATTGTAGAAATGATCCAACCCCTAATAGCGCCAGCAAAACCAACTTTATTGGCCGCTGCTTCTGGCCTGGAACTGGAGATCAAAACGGCGGATGAATTAGCTGCCGAAGAGGAATTGAACCTGCCGGCAGAAAAAGTACAACAGTTAAAGCCCTACGATCCTGTGCTGGATCTCAGGGATTATAAATACCCATCGCTCGACCTGCTGGAAAATCATGGGAGTGAGAAAATTGTTCAGGATCCTGCCGAGCTGGAGAATAATAAGAACCAGATCATTAATACCCTTAAGAACTATGATATCAATATACAAAAGATATCTGCTACAGTAGGGCCCACTGTCACATTATATGAGATCATTCCGGCTGCAGGTGTCCGGATCAGCCGTATCAAAAACCTGGAGGATGATATCGCCCTGAGCCTTGCAGCGCTCGGTATCCGTATCATTGCCCCGATTCCTGGGAAAGGAACGATCGGAATTGAAGTACCCAATGCTAAAAAAACTGTGGTGAGTATGAAGACCCTGTTGAGCTCGGATAAATTTCAAAAAAATGCATTCTCACTTCCCATTGCGATCGGGAAAAAGATCGACAATGAAAATTTCATTGTAGACCTTGCCAGTATGCCGCATTTGTTGATGGCCGGTGCTACGGGCCAGGGTAAATCTGTGGGATTAAATGCGATCCTTGTTTCTCTTTTGTATAAAAAACATCCTTCCCAGTTGAAGTTCGTGCTGGTGGATCCTAAAAAAGTGGAACTGAGTATTTACAAAAAGATCGAAAGACATTTCCTTGCCAAATTACCGGGCGAGGAGGACGCCATCATCACTGATACCAAAAAAGTGGTACATACATTAAATGCGCTTTGCATTGAAATGGATAACCGGTATGATCTTTTGAAGGAAGCCGGCTGCCGAAATATTAAAGAATACAACGAGAAATTTGTTGCAAGACGGTTAAATCCGGAGAAGGGACACCAGTACCTCCCTTTCATCGTTTTGGTGGTAGACGAATTTGCCGACCTGATAATGACAGCAGGAAAAGAAGTGGAGATGCCAATCACGCGCCTTGCACAACTGGCACGGGCAATCGGTATTCACCTGATCATAGCCACGCAGCGGCCATCTGTAAATATTATCACCGGTACAATTAAAGCTAACTTTCCTGCCCGTATAGCCTTCAAGGTGAGCAGCAAGATCGATAGCCGGACCATCCTGGATACAGGCGGAGCGGAGCAACTTATCGGTAAGGGAGACATGCTGATCAGTTATAACGGTGAAGTGGTGCGTTTGCAGTGCGCTTTCGTAGACACGCCAGAGGTAGATAAAATTGTAGATTGCATCGGAGATCAGCGTGGGTATGCAGAAGCATTTCTCCTGCCTGAGTATATTGACGAGAAAGAAATGGAGGGCCGTGACTTTGATGTGAACAATAAAGATGCTCTTTTTGAAGATGCCGCCAGGCTGATCGTTTCCAGCCAGAGCGGGAGCACTTCCCTTCTGCAGCGTCGCATGAAACTAGGCTATAACAGGGCTGGCCGGCTTATGGACCAGCTGGAAGCGGCGGGTATCGTAGGTCCCAACCAGGGAAGTAAAACACGGGATGTGTTGGTAAAAACAGAAGCAGACCTGCAGCAATATATGGACGGGTTGATCTAACTACTCCAATTCTCTGCCGCATGGCGGTAAAAAGCCGGGTCCCAAAAATAATATCACTTTCTTCCACTTGTGCTATGTCAAAATTTTTAATAGTAGGTTTAGGGAACATTGGAAACGAGTATGCGAATACAAGGCATAATATAGGGTTTGATGTGGTGCACGCCTTCGTATCAAAACATGGGGGAACCTTTGGTGTAGACCGGCTGGCATACATGGCAGAGGTTAAATGGAAGGGTAAAAGCTTCGTGTGTATATGCCCCACCACTTTTATGAACTTAAGTGGACGCGCTTTTCGCTACTGGGTGGACAAAGAAAAACTGCCCTTGGAGCAAACCCTGACCATTGTGGACGATATCGCCCTGCCGCTGGAAAAACTGCGTCTAAGGGGTACAGGTACTCATGCCGGGCACAATGGCCTCAAAGATATCCAGGAAACTATCGGAACCGATGCATACCCTAAACTTCGGTTTGGTATCGGTAACCAATATCCCAAAGGCCTGCAGGCTGACTTCGTACTTGGGAAGTGGCGAACTGACGAAATTCCTGTTGTAAAATTGAAAATTGAAAAATGCGTGGAGATTATCGAAAGCTACGCTACCGCAGGTTTGGAAAGAACGATGAGCCAGGTGAATAACCTGGTAATAAAACTACCTGAATAAAAGAAACGTATATTCTTTTTATAATTTGTTTTTGTTTATTTTCGCTTTACTGAATCAACACCCATAATAAAACTAAATTAAGATGAAGATAATTTGTATAGGGCGGAATTATGTTGAACATGCCAAGGAACTTGGCAACGAAGTCCCTGATGAGCCGGTAGTTTTTATGAAACCCAAGAGTGCACTTTTGCAAGCCCACACACCTTTTTACTATCCTGAATTCACCAATGAGCTCCATTACGAAGCTGAGTTGGTTTTGCGTATTTGTAAAAATGGTAAATATATCCAGGAACGCCATGCAAGTAATTACTACAATGGTATTACGGTAGGGATCGACTTTACTGCAAGAGACATACAGGATGAAGCCAAGAAAAAAGGATTGCCATGGGAAAAATCGAAAGCATTTGATAATTCCGCAGCTGTAGGAAAATTTGCAGATATAACCCCGGACCTCAATAAAAAGAATATCAATTTCAGCCTGCTCAAAAATAAAGAAGTAATGCAGAAGGGTAATTCCGGCAGCATGATCTTTAGTTTTGATGCCATTATTTCCCATGTGTCCAACTATTTCTCACTGAATATAGGGGACATTATTTTTACCGGTACTCCTGCGGGAGTCGGAGAATGCGTAGTGGGGGATGAACTGGAAGTGTTGCTTGAAGATAAGACAATACTTAATTTTGAAATAAAATAATAAAAGATTTTACCGGATGGTTTTTATATGGTATGCTGCGGATCGCAGCATATTTTTTTTTGTATCCATATCACATATCAGTTGGCGACGGGTATAAGCTTTCACCTCGAAAAGATCGCCTGTCATTTTTTCATTTTTTTCTAAATGATCCAGGCAAACAAAACACCGGCTGAAGACCCCGATCGAAAGGTTCGTTAAAAAACGCCTCACCCTCTTTTTGGGATACGGCAGCAGGTACGCGGCCTGGTAGGCATAGTTGAGTCGTTGCAGCAACAAAGTACGTACAACCTCTACCTTTTTTGCTTCGGTCATCAGAGTACGGATATTTTTTTGTCGGTCCTTGTACACATCAAAGATGTCATTGGCCAGTTGCATGCTTGCACCGAGATGGAACAGCAATGCAATTTCCTGGTCAGATGCTGAGGGCAGGAATGCAGTGCGGTAAAATAGCAGGGAAGTTCCGCCTTTTTCTTCGGTGATCGTCCAAAGTTTTTCGGGTGGGAGATCGGGGTCCACCTGTAGTTTACTGGCAACCTGGGCATGGTGTACGGCCAACAGTGCTTTTCTCATCCTGGCGCTGTTGGGTACATGAGTTAAGGCTTCCCCATAAAAAACATTGAATAAACTTTCATTGGATTGCTTCGCTCGTTGCTGAGCATTAGCATTAATTTTTGCCATCACCCATTCATCGGCCATATAATCCTCATCAAAAAAATCATCGAAAAGACCGGTCATTGCACCCTGGCAGGTGCTGCTCAATCGCTCTGTCAAGGACATTTCGGTTCCCCTTAAAGCGCAGAATGCCTCTCCCAGTATAGCCGGCACGGCCCAGCCGTAATAGTGCGTAATCTTTTTAAAATCGCTTTCATCCAATGTGCCATCGTTCTGAAGACGTGCTTCCGTTAATATTGGGGCAACAAAATTCGTAAGAAACTTCCTTTGAGTACGCAACTGTTGAGTCACGGAATATATGCTAAATCCCAGGCCGAAATATTTTTGAATGGAAGATACCATAATGAGCAGGTAAAAGCTGGCAGTTAATCTTCGTAAAAATTAATAAGGCTGTTGAAGTAAACATCATCCCAGCCTTGTACTATATCATCAAAATCCTCATCCGGGATGTTGCTATGCCTCAACTCAGCCGACGTTCCCTGTTTGTGCGGGTGTAAGATAATTGTGACAACGGATGCCGGCTCCTGGTCACCGAAGTACCATTCCTGGGTTATTTTTTTGCCGGGCTCAAAGGCAATGTTTTTCCCTTCTATACTTCCCTCCCACAAAGAGAACTCCGATCCCGGCTCAGTGCTCATTATAGCAGGTTCGCCACTCCAAAGCTGGATAGTGGCAGGGTTCGTGAGAGCGAGATACACTTCCTCCGGTGCTGCTCCGATGACGTAATAATTCTTATAATCCTTCATATTGTTGTTGCGGCTGCCTCGCTTTAAGTAGGCAGTAATAAAAGAGTATTAACATTTATGCATTACCAGATTGCTGTAATTTTGAGACAATAAAAAGCAGGATTTCCTGTTGTATCTCTTATCCCTGGTAAATAAGATAGAAATGAAACACACAAAATTCCCGCAGTTGTTCCTGGTTGCAATAGTAACACTTTTCTTTTTCCAAAATGCACATGGGCAATACAAAGAGTTTAAGATCAGCGCAAAGGGTGACACCATTAATGCAATTAACCTGAAAGGATTAAAGCAAGGAAAATGGGTCATCCGTATTGCGGAACTGAGAGGTGAGCCTGGTTACGATGAAGAAGGCGTTTATAAAAACGGGACGAAGGAGGGTGTATGGCGGCGATATACACTGGAGGGCGACCTGGTAGCCATAGAAAATTACAAAAGAGGAGGTAAACATGGTCTTCAGCAATATTATACCCCGGTTGGGGAGTTGCTCCTTGAAGAGAACTGGAGGGGATATGATCCCGATGCCCCTTATGACACCATTGCAGTGTATGGTACAGAAAGTAATGAAGTAATAGAATTCAAGATCGTAAAGGCAGAACAATACAGCGTAAAACAGGGAGAATGGAAATATTATGATCCTGCTACCGGCAGAATTATCAGATCAGAAGAATGGGAAAGGAATGTATTGATAAATCCCAATGCCCCAAAACCTGTTTTGGCTGCTACGGGTGAAAAGAAAAAAGTAGAGAAAACAGCTGAAATGCTGGAATGGGAAAAAAAGAACCGCGGCAAAAAAGGCGCGATCCGGGATGGAAAAACGGGACTGTGATCTCATTAAATGTAATTATTAAAAAAGCTGCCTCATCGGGCAGCTTTTTTAATAATCCAATGACATATCAGTTAACGACGCTTAGTCGTTTCACATAAATTTCCCCCGATGTTTTATTAATCATGCGGACAAGGTACATTCCTCTCTGCAGGTTATCAAAATCAGCCACGTTACTGCTGCTGTTGTTTATGGTAACAATTTTTAATAGCCTGCCCGTGTTATCTACAAGCTGCACATCAGTGGAGCCGGATACATATGGTATCATAAGCCTTGCCCTGCCACTGGCAGGATTCGGAAATATGGTGAAATCGGCGGCTGCACCATTTGTGCCTTTCACCGTCCTTATCCCGGAATAAGCGAAGGATCCATCACTCTCTATTATTTTAAGGCGATATTGCGATATATCGGTGAAGCTATTGATATCGGTGAAGGTATAATTGCTTCCTGCTGGATTGTTGTATACGGGAATTGTTGCAACATCTACAGCCCCACCGCCAGTAAAGCGTTGGATAACAAACGCTTGGGCATCAACTTCAGATTGCGTTTGCCAGCCGAGAGAAACAGTGGTGTTTTTCCTTTGTGCGTAGAAGCTGCTGATATTAATGGGTAGGGGCCCCCCTATTGGGGGCACTGTTACCATCGGGCCACAAGTAGCAGCAGCACAGTTTCCCGTATGTGGTACGAGCGTAGCGGTCAATGCGCCAAGTCCTCCGCGACAAACGAGGCCACTAAAACCTGCTGAACCTGAACCCATGGTGGCAAAGCAGGTGTCCAGCATAAGAGTAGTAGGAAAAATTGAGGTTCCATGTGCTCTCGTCACTTCCCGGGAAAAACGAGGTGTTAGTAACTCCTATGCAGTTTTGTGACTACGCAAATCCGGTAATTGCAAGTGTGCACAGCGTAAGTAGTTGTTTTCTCATGAGTTCTTTTTTAGGGGTAAGTGGTAAGTTTAGCACACCCTCTCCAAACAAGGGAGTCTACCTAAAAAATACAAAGTATGTACCATAAAGGATCTTAGTTGCAGCAACGGATGTGGCAGTAAGATTGGGGTAAAACAGTCCCTGGAATGTCGTGGAAAATAGTCAGCAAAACCACCTGCCAGCATTTTTAAATCGCTTGTGGCGGTATTTAATAAAAAGAGCTGCTTCCAGGCAGCTCTTTCAGTAGCGTATGGGGTGGATAGCTAGTTCAAAACGTTTAGTTTTTTAGCCAGCATGTCACCTGAAGTTTTATTTATGATACGGATCAGGTACACTCCTTTCTGGAGATTGGTAAAGTTGACAGTATTGCTGTTATTCATCGAAACAGTTTTTATTATGCGCCCGGCGTTATCAACCAATTGAATATCAGTAGGTCCTGAGATATCTGTTACTGTCACCCTTGCATCACCTTTGCTCGGATTCGGAAAAATTGTAAAATCGGCTGCGCCGGTTGTGCCTTTAACGGCCCGAATTTCCGAGTACGTGAATGCACCGTTCTGATCAACCAGCTTCAGCCTGTACTGAGATATACCTTTTGCGCTGTTAATGTCGTAAAAGGAATAAAAACTCCCGCCCGGTTTATTATCTGCAGCAACGGTTGCGATATCTATAAAGGAACTGCCCAATTTTTTCTGTATCACAAATTCTTTCGCGTTTAGTTCAGCGGCAGTCTGCCAGCTCAGGGTTACCGCGTTGTTTTTTCGTTTTGCGTAAAAGCCCGCCATATTCACAGGTAAGGGCCCACCGGTTACATCAATTGTATCAATACCACAGATACCACCCTGGCAGCCGCCATTGCTAGCCGTGTACCGCGTGATAACCAGGAAGAGAATAGCATCACAAGCAGCCGTAAAATCAGCAGTGGAATAAGTGGCTGTGGCATTTCGCGTTATTTCAATACATTCACTCACTATGGCGGTGGATGAAAGCGAACCGGCAAAAACCTGGATGTTTATACTTTTTTTAGCTTGGACCCCGGTTATATTTGCAAATGCCCGGAAGGTACAACTGCTGTTTCCATTACTGCTGACCTCGCTGATGCCGCTGGTATTAATAACTGGGCACGGGTTCAATTGTGCAAAAGACAGGGCGCAGAAGGCATGAAGGATCAAAAAAAGTGTAGTCCTTTTCATACATGTAGTTTTTAGCGAAAAAATAATGAGTTGGTTCCAGGATTTGGTGGACATGTTACACTATAAGCCATGCATAAAAATCCAACGCATGTTTGTAGAGATAGTGATATTGGGAAGGATTGGACTAAAGGCCCTGAAGAATTTATTTAGGGCTAGTGAAAACAAAATAGTAAAGATTTTCTGAAAATCAAAGTTTTGTTATTAAAGAAGAGGATTCAGGTGACAGGGTAAGCAAAAAGGCTGCCCAACGGGCAGCCTTTTGAGATAATGATATTAAAGTATTTAGTTTACTACGTTCAGCTTTTTGGTAAGGCTTTCTCCAGAATTTTTATTGATGATCCGGATCATGTACATACCTTTCTGCAGGTTATTAAGGTCTGCAGTGTTGCTGTTGTTCATTGATACAACTTTTAAAATGCGACCTGAGTTATCTATCAACTGAACATCAGTTGGTTCAGAAATATCGGTGATAGTAACTTTTGCATTCCCTGAACTTGGGTTAGGAAAAATGGTGAAATCATTTGCAGCAGCAGTGCCTTTTACCGTCCTGATATCGCTAAACCTGAAAGATCCATTCTGATCGATCAGTTTCAGACGGTACTGGGATACACCCCTAAAGCTGTTCACATCCGAAAAATTATAAGACCCACCATCAGCCCGGTTAGATGCAGCAACAGTAGCCACATCGATAAAATCATTCCCGGTCTTTCTTTGAACAATAAATTCTTTCGCATTTACCTCAGCGTCAGTAATCCAGCTCAAACCTACTGTGGCACTTTTGCGTTTGGCATAAAAAGCAGTCATCCGCATTGGCAGCGGACCCCCGTCAATTGTAACAACAGTACCACAAGAACCACCGCCACATGACCCGTTGCTGGCTGTGTAACGGGTAAGGACGAAAACGATCGTTGCATCGCAGGGTGCAGAAAAAACAGGAGTTTCATAGTAGTTTGATGCTGTGTTTGCAGGAACAGTAAAACAAACGTCTGCTAAAAGGGTTCCAGTCGCAGATCCAATGTAAACCTGGATCCTGAGGCCCTTTTGGGCGGAGATATCGCCGGAGGCATTAACATATACTTTCGCAGTACAGTTATTGTTACCTAGGTTGTCTACAGTTGCAAATCCGTAGCTGATAATGGTGGGACATGGAGTCTCCTGGGAAAATGCAAGGGTTGTGCAAATAAGCAGCCCTAAGAAAAGTGTAATTTTTTTCATAATAATGAGGTTTGTGAAATAAACAAATAAATACGGTGCTTCTGGATATTATGGAAATGTTACACTAAAAAATGTACATACTATTTTTGGATAGATGCAACTTTAGAGAGATAGAGATATTGGCAGGATTGGATTATGGCCAATGTAGCTGAAGTGAGCCAGACTGGGGGTTTCAAAAACGAAAGTAGAGAATTATTTACAATTAATCACATTTTTTACGAAAATGCTCCTTAATAACAAGTACTTACGCCTCTTAACTCCTGGTAAAGGATATTAAGTAAAAGCAAGGGGTGTTTAGCCACACTTTTACCTAAGTTCCAGTATCTCATTACGTTCGATCCGGCATTTGGCCACAACGTTGGTCGTTTTTTAAGTATCTCCCCGAATTCTTCCCAGAAGTTCTTTCCAGGTAAACAGCATTTATAAATGTGCAAGCCCGGGGCTGTTATTTGACAAAGACCTGATCAACCTTTAGTTAACGACTGTGATCTTTTTAGTAAGATTTTCGCCGGAATTTTTATTAATGATACGAATCATGTAGATGCCGTTCTTCAGATTGTCTATGTTTACGCTGTTGCTGTTGTTCATCGGGATATTCTTCAGTACCCTGCCAGAGTTGTCAATTAATTGGATATCAGTAGGCTCTGAAATGTCAGCTACTGTAACTTTCGTATTACCGTTGCTGGGATTCGGGTAAACCGTGAAATCGGTCACTGATAAGGTTCCTTTAACTGTCCTGATATCACTCAGGCTGTAACTAGCATCTTTATCAATAAACTTCAAACGGTATTGGCTAACAGATTTACTTGAATTTACATCTGTATAGCTGTACTGGCTACCGCTGGCGCTGTTGGTAGCGCTGATGGTGGCTATATCAACAAAATCAGCTCCTGTTTTTCTCTGCAGGATAAAAGAAGAGGCATTTACTTCCATTTCAGTTTTCCAGCTAAGTGACACTACGGATGAGTTCCTTTTTGCGTAAAAGTCAGTGAGTTTTACTGGTAATGTTCCACCCGAAGTAGGCACATTACAAGTACTGCCATCAAATGCTCCGGCAGCATGGAAATAGATGGTCAGGAACCCTGTTGGGGCGATGTTAGAGGAAGTAATACAATAGGTGATCTCATACTGGCTATTTTGGCAGTTGATGATACCAGCGTCAAAAGTTGCATTGATCTTTACACCGCTTTGATACACCGAATCTATCGGCAGGGCAATTGTAGGGCAGGATGCATACACCAAAGTCAATTTTGCGATGGGGCAACCGCCACCTGCGCCATTACTCCTTTTAAAAGACGTAGGACATACCTGGGTTGTTGTTTGGGAAATTGCGATCGAGGTAATAATAAGCGTACCGATGCTAAGTAAAATTTTTTTCATAATACGTGGTTTGAGTAATTAAGCAATAAATGAGATAAGTGGGATATTATGGAAATGGTACACCAGAAAATTACATACTAATACGATGCAACTTTAAAGAGATAGAAATATTGGGGGGATATGTGGATCGCAAGGCGATCATAACTACGAGGTAGTAGTCATAATGTGGTTCAGGGTGTAAAACTATACATAATTTTCAGAATACCAAACATTTTTTATAAAAAAAGCCGGATTATTTTTAATCCGGCTATCGTTAATCGACCTGTGATCTTTATTTATTTGATTG